>NZ_JAAGKM010000060.1 GCF_019308355.1 Empedobacter falsenii
ATTTGGTATAACAGAAATAGAAGACATAAAGCTTTGAATTATAAAACTATTTTTGAGTTTAATAATAATTTACAATTTTTAAAAAATGTAGCTTAACTTACACTGGAAAATTCAGGGGGATATCCAAGCTGTCATTCTGAGCTTGTCTCAGAATCGCATTCAATATGTCATTTCGAGGTATCGAGAAATCTTTCTATCACTTTTTTATTCATAGCTTATCTATTTTAATTATCGGTATTCATGTGCCCTTCGAGGAAGAGAGCAAAAAAGTAATCAAAAAACTCTTGTCTTTGATTTTCGACGGTCAAAATTAGTTTCAGTCATTCAATATTTTAAATCATTTGCTACGCAAACAGTAAAATATTTTAACCATGACTTTCAGCTTTTTGACACTCGTCTCCAAATCATATGACATTTTCTACATCCTTTTCAATATTCAAATTCGCTGTCATTCTGAACTCGTTTCAGAATCCCATCCTTAGTCTCAACCTCAAATACATAATACAATGTACTTTTTACATCGTACAACTCTAAAATCTAAATACTAACATCTCAATACTAATAATAAGGTAGGCCCCAATAAATTTGGAAAATGATATGAAAGGCATTACTTTTAATGTGCGAAAAAAAGAGTATAACCTAGCTGTCAAAGTCTCCTTACCGAGGCTCTGATAGAGAGCGTGTAAAGAAAGGATAGCCCTTTGCTTTACGATCCGTGTTTTAAAAATGCTATAAATACGGAGTATTGTCCTTTAAAAGAATTAGTAAGACCAACAGACTTTGTCTGGTGGTTTTTTACGGATGAATGGAAATTGTTTCGTTCTCATTTTGTGTTGGGTTTTATGGAACGATGTTTCTCGTGCATGAAGAATTACTTGCAAAAAAAGCAAGGAGCGCTCTCACACTTTAGAACCATGGGCGACCAAACCCAGCTTTAAAATTCGAAAATTTATAAAGCTTCAACCTAAAGCTAATGTGAGAAACACTCCATGCCGTATACGAAAGTACAAAACTTTTGAGACATGAAGCGATTTCACAGTTCTCTCGGTTGAAAATTGGTCGTTTTGGTTCGAGATTACATCGTTTAATTATGACTATTAAAAGTCTAATTATCAATTCGCTTATACAAATATATTAAAAATAATTATACATGCAAATTATTTTTAATAACAACAATTAAATAACATGTAAAATTAATCTATAATGTCAAATTTTAGAGAAGATGGTTTAATTTTCAGAAAAGAAGTAGGACGTATTTTAAGAAAAAAACGAATCAAACTAGAATATTCTTTAGATGATATTGTAGAAATGACTTTAGTATCTAAAAGTAGTATTATCAATGTAGAAAATGGAGATAGTTCAAATATTGATTTTATTATTGAATATTCAAAAGCTGTAGGATATGATCTAAACACTCTTACTGGTTTCGGGATTAAATTAAAACCTCTTAAAGAGTTAAAAGAAGATAAAAAATCAAAAATAAGTTTAACTTATAAAGTTAAAGAGTATATATTAAATACTAATTTTCTAAATCAAGGTAAAACGATTGCTGAAATAAAAGAGGAGTTGGTTCGGTTGAAATTAGTGCCAAAGGATATAACTTCTGTTGCTATCGCTGGTGTTATGAGAAACTTAAAAAACGATGAGGTGGTGAGTTCAGAAGAAACAACTGGAAGAAAGGCTATTTATATTTCAAATCTTAATCAATACAAATATTGAAACTAAATGTATGATACAATAATGAGTATAGAAATCTAAATTACTAAGCTGATTGACAGAGGTATTATTTTTGACTTTGAATAAGATAAAATCAAAGAAATTCTTTAGATATTGGTTACTATAAATTAGAGCTTGTTAGTATACATAAAAATACAAAATTTTATCAATAAAAAAACCTCTCAAAGAATCCTTTGAGAGGTTTTATATATTGTAAATAAGTTAAATCTTAACCTACTAATTCTTCTACTTTATCAGCAGCGTCTTTTAATGTGATAGCAGAGTGAACAGCGAAACCTGATTCATCAATCATTTTCTTAGCGATTTCTGCATTTGTTCCTTGTAAACGAACAATAATCGGCACATTAATTTCGTCACCCATATTGTTGTAAGCATCTAAGATACCTTGAGCAACACGGTCACAACGTACAATACCACCAAAAATGTTGATTAAGATAGCTTTTACGTTTTTATCTTTTAAGATAATACGGAAACCTTTTTCTACACGCTCAGCATCAGCAGTACCACCAACGTCTAAGAAGTTTGCAGGGTTACCACCAGATAATTTGATGATATCCATAGTTGCCATTGCTAAACCAGCTCCGTTAACCATACATCCTACATTACCGTCTAATTTTACGAAGTTTAATCCAGCTTCACCAGCTTCAACTTCTGTTGGATCTTCTTCTCTTGTATCACGTAAAGCAGCAATATCTGCATGACGGAATAATGAGTTATCATCGATAGATACTTTAGCATCTACAGCGATAATTTGATCGTCTGATGTTTTAAGAACTGGGTTAATTTCGAACATAGAAGCGTCAATCGCAACGTATGCATTATATAAAGCAGTGATAAATTTAACACCATCTTTGAAAGCATTTCCTGATAATCCTAAGTTAAAAGCAACTTTACGCGCTTGGAAACCTTGGATTCCTACAGCAGGATCAATTTCTTCCGTAAAGATTTTGTCTGGCGTGTGCTCAGCAACTTCCTCGATATCCATTCCACCTTCAGTAGAATACATAATCATGTTTTTACCAGTAGCACGATCTAATAATACAGAAACATAGTATTCTTCAGTTTCAGATTCACCTGGATAATAAACATCCTCAGCAATTAAAACTTGATGAACTTTTTTACCTTCAGCCGAAGTCTGAGGCGTAACTAATTGCATTCCGATGATTTCGTTTGCTTTCTCTTTAACTTCGTCCAAGTTTTTAGCAAGCTTTACTCCACCACCTTTTCCACGACCACCTGCGTGTACTTGTGCTTTTACGACATGCCAACCTGTACCAGTTTGTTCAGTTAACTTTTTAGCAGCTTCTACAGCTTCTTCTGGTGTAGTAGCAACGATACCACGTTGTACTTTCACACCATATTTACTAAGAATTTCTTTTCCTTGATATTCGTGAAGATTCATTTTTTTTGATTTTTCAATTACAAAAATAAAAATATTGTTGATGTATTCTAAATTTTGCCATATTAATTTTATCAGCTTATGCTAAAAAAGTGGTTAATATTGTTTATTTAGAGGTTACAAGATACGAATATTAATGATTTAAAAAGTCAAAACAATTGTTATATAATTTTTAAATCGTACCAAGTACACTAAAATTTGTTTGTTTTGGGTTTAAAGCATTTTCGACGGATGATTGATTTTATAATTTTAATTCAAAAAAAACTTATCACTTATGATTTAAGACTTAGTACTTAATTTATATCTTTACCTCATGATAAAAGCAGAAAATATTGTTAAGAAATTTGGTGAATTAGAAGTGCTAAAAAATGTTTCTTTATCGATTGTAGAAAAAGAAATCGTTTCTATCGTTGGTGCTTCTGGAGCAGGAAAAACAACTTTGCTTCAAATTTTAGGAACATTAGAAAAAAGTTCTGAGCCAAAGAAATATAATACTTCTATTCAGATTGCGGGACAAGATATCACGAAATTAAACGATCGCGATTTATCTAAATTTCGTAATGAAAACATTGGATTCATTTTTCAGTTTCATCAATTGTTGCCAGAATTTAATGCAATAGAGAATATTTGTATTCCAGCTTTTATCAAAAAAACAAAAAAAGCTGATGCTGAAAAACGTGCAAAAGAGTTGATGTCCTATTTAGGACTTTCGCAACGATTAACACATAAACCGAATCAACTTTCTGGAGGAGAACAGCAACGTGTAGCAGTAGCTCGTGCGTTGATTAATCAACCTAAAGTCGTTTTTGCTGATGAACCTTCTGGTAATTTAGATTCTAAAAATGCTGAAGAATTGCACGAATTATTTTTCAATCTTCGAAACGAATTTGGACAAACTTTTGTCATTGTGACACATAACGAAGAATTAGCAAATATGACCGATCGAAAATTGGTAATGGCTGATGGTTTGTTTGTTGATAGTATGTAAAATCTTTTCGATTAAAATGATTTAATAAAGTTAATAGATAATCGTTTAGGATTGAAATTCTAATCCTCTATAACATATAATACTTCTTAGTATATTTGCTAAATGACAGAAATAAAGGATTTTTTAGACGAAAAAGTTCTTCAATATAATACATTAGACTTTATCGATTCTGATCCAGTACAAATTCCGCACAGATTTTCTGCGAAAGAAGATATCGAAATTGCTGGTTTTTTAGCAGCAACAATTGCGTGGGGAAATCGTAAAATGATTATCAATAATGCGAATAAAATGATGCAGTTGATGGGGAATTCACCTTACGATTTTGTAATGAATTTCTCTGAAAATCATTTAGACAATTTGGATGGATTTGTTCATAGAACATTCAATAGTGAAGATTTGAAATTTTTCATGCAATCGCTTCGTAACATTTATCAAAATCATGGCGGATTGGAACAAGTTTTTGCAAAACATCAAACTTCAGATTCAATGCAAGCATCAATTTCGAATTTCAAACAAACTTTTTTCGAAATAGAGCATCCAACTCGAACAACCAAACATATTTCAGATCCGTTGAATAATTCGGCTGCAAAGCGAATCAATATGTACTTGCGTTGGATGATTCGTGATGACAAACAAGGTGTAGATTTAGGAATTTGGAAATCTATTCCAACTTCTATTCTTTCGTGTCCTTTGGATGTGCATTCGGGAAATGTCGCACGAAAATTAAATATTCTGACTCGAAAACAAAATGATGCAAAAGCATTGAAAGAACTCGATACAAAATTACGAGAAATGGATGCAAATGATCCTGTGAAATACGATTTTGCTTTATTTGGTTTGGGTGTTTTTGAAGGGTTTTAACTGAACTGAAAATAATTTTATTTAGAAAAAATAGAATTAAATTCGCTAAAAATAAGTTTGTATGAAAGAATTGAATGGAATAAAATATATCGAACGTTTACCTGTTGTTTCGACGGAGAAAACGCCACTTTTTGTGCTGATCCATGGCTATGGAAGCAACGAAGAAGATTTGTTTTCGTTTGCACAAGATTTACCGCAGAACGCGCATATTATAAGTGTACGTGCGTTGCATGATATTGTGTATGGCGGATATGCGTGGTATGATATCAATTTTGTGAACAATGAAAAATGGATGGATGAAACGCAAGCGATAGAATCTCGTAATAAATTGGTCGAATTTATTGATGCAATTGTTCAACAAGAAAATTTAGATGCAGCAAATGTAACATTGATGGGCTTTAGCCAAGGTGCAATATTGAGTTATGCGATTTCGCTAAATAATCCTGAAAAGATTAAAAACGTGGCGATTTTAAGTGGTTATCCAGAAGCTAAAATTATTGGAGATTTTGATCAATCAAAAGATTTTTTGAATTTAAATTTCTTTGTTTCGCACGGAACAGAAGATGTTGTATTGCCAATTGAATTAGGACGAATGGGTGACGAGTTTTTAAAATCCTTGAATATTAATTTTGAATACCACGAATACAGAAGTGGACACGGAATTGTTCCTCAAAATTACTATGATTTGATGGATTGGATCAAAAGATTTTAACATAAAGCTGAATTAAATTCAGCTTCTCATCATTATAAGATATTTAAATAAATTTAACTTCTATGGCGTCGCCGTGATATTCCTTGAATGAGGCGTCATAGAATTCGATATTCGTATAACGATATAATAATTCGGTAATTTCTTTTTTCAGAATTCCTTTTCCATAACCGTGAATTAAAATCAATCGAATTTGACTTTCGAACATGGCTCGTTCCACCTCATTTCGAGCAACATCTAATTGCGTTTGTATAATTTGCGCATTATCCAAATCACGCCAATTATCAACTAAATTCTCGATATGCAAATCAATTTCTCGCGTTAAATACGGATGACGATGAGATTTGCGAAAAGTCTTAAATTTTGGTTTCGAAAATTCTTTGATTTCCTCATCGCGATATTCTTCATAGTCAATTTCAATATCTTTGATGATTTCGTCTTGATGATACTCATATTCAAAACCAAATTCATCATTAAAGTAAACAAAATCACCTTTCAATTTGGTAATTGTTCCCGAAATATTATCATCTATCACTTTAACTTTTGTTCCAATTTTGAACATTTTCTACTTTTTCTGCAAAATTAAGAATTATTTCATGAGTTTTTAGATTGTTGTATTATTCAATTCAAAATCAATGTTGTATTTTTGTCTATTAAACTAACCAAATGTCAAATCAACCTAGAAAAATAAAAGTACTTTTTAGGCTTCGTTCGTTAGAAATGGGGGGAGTTCCTAGAGTAGTTTTAGATTTATTGCGAAACTTACCAAAAGATAAATTCGATTTTACTTTGATGCTTAATTTATATCAAGGCGAATTAATCAAAGAAATTCCGACTGATATAAAATTAATTGTTGTAGAAAAAGGAAAAGAACAGATGAGCTCTAATTCTTCTGTACAGAAATTACAATTAATTTGGCGACGAATGAAATTAGAAGTTTACGATAAATTTCCTTCAATTTTATACAAATTAAAAGTTCCAGAAAAATACGATATTGAAGTTTCGCCTGGTTATGCAGAATTTGATATGGTGTTAAATTCTCCTGATAAAAAATCAAGAAAAATAGGCTGGTTTCATACAGATGTTGGATATGATAAAGATCAAGAACGTGTTTTGAGTAGAATTGAAAAAATGAAACGTTTTGATTTTATGATTTTTGGCTCGAAGCAAACACGTCAAGTAATCGAGGATTTGTATCAAGTTACCTATCCAAAATCGACTGTTATTTATAATGTGATAAAAGTGGATGAGGTTTTGAAAAAAGCCGAGCTTTTTGAGTATTCTTATGAAACAGATTTACCCGTTTTTTCTTCTATGGGAAGATTACATCATCGCAAAGGTTATCATACATTGATGAGGGTGCATAAACGATTATTAGATGATGGTTTTAATCATAAAATAGCGGTAATTGGTGGAGGAAACGAAATGGAAAATTTGATCAATCAACGTAAAGAACTAAATGTTGAAGATTCTTTTTTATTGTTAGATTCTCAAACCAATCCTTATCCTTATATTAAAGCATCTGATTATTTTATTTTGCCAACACAATCTGAGTCATATCCATTGGTTATAGGCGAAGTAATGTGCATGCGAAAACCAATTATTTCGACAAATGTTGGTGGAATTGCAGAAATGATAGATAATGGAGTAGATGGAGTTTTAATTCAATATAATGAAGATGAAATGTACGAATCGATGAAATCTTTTATGACAAATTCTACCTTAGTGTCTAAAATTGTTGATGGAACTGCAAATGCGTACAATAAATTTGATGAAAAAGAGATTTATCGTCAAGTTTCTGAAGTTTTCGAACAACAATATCAAATCAAACTTGAGAATGAACGAGGTTAAAATTACCATTGTCACGCCTTCATATAATCGTGCGCATACGTTAACGCGTGTGTATGATTCGTTAAAAAATCAAACATTCAAAGATTTTAAATGGATTATTATGGACGATGGTTCTACTGATGATACCAAAGAAATTGTTGAAAATTTTCAATCAGAAGGTTTAATTGATATTGAATATTTCTGGAATGAAAATCAACATAAATTCATTACTGTTTTTGAAGGAATTAAAAAAGTTACTTCTAAATACTTTATGATTGTCGATTCGGACGATTCTTATCCAGAGAATGCTTTACAAACATTATTTGATGAGGTAGAGAATATCAAAAGTCAAGACGAATATATTTCTGTAATGGGATTGTCGCAATATACAGATGGAAAAATAGTTGGTAATCAATATCCAAATAATGGATTTGATGGTTCTATTTTCGATATGCGTTACAAGTATAAAGTGCGTGGAGATAAGTTTGGAATTTTTATAACAAAGACTTATCAACAATTGTTGAAAAACTTTAATTATTCACCTTACAAAAGCAAAGGTTACATTCCACAATCGGTATTTTTTAATACATATGATGCGAATGGAGTAAAAACACGATTTGTTAATAAAGTTGTTCGTAACTATCATTTGGATGAAGCGGATGAAATTTCTGTTTCCAATACACGTTGGACAGGAAAAAACACATTTGGCTTGATGGAAGGTTATCGTTCTTTTCTTAATTCTTACGGGACTAAACTTTTCAAATATCCAAAAGCTTTAATCCGTAATTTGGTTGGTTATCAAATTTATTCGATAATTAATCATAAAAGTTTATCAGAAATTAATAAAGGATTGAAACAGTTTAAATTGTTGTCAGTATTGCTTTATCCGTTGTCGTATTTATATTTAAAATTGAAGTAAAGTATGTTATTTAATTCTATTTCTTTTGCGATTTTTTTACCAATCGTATTTACTCTTTATTGGTTATTGAGAAAGAATATGAAGTTTCAAAATATTTTACTTCTTGTAGCGAGTTATTATTTCTACGGATGTTGGGATTGGCGTTTCATGTTTTTGTTAGGTTTTTCAACTTTCTTAGATTATTATTCTGGAATCAAGATAGAAGAAGCAACTTCTCAAAATCTTAAAAAAATCTGGTTAACAATTAGTATTGGAATTAATCTTGGTTTTTTAGGATTCTTTAAATATTACAATTTCTTTGCAGATTCTTTTGCAGAAATGCTAAATGGATTTGGATTAGAAGTTCATCCTTGGACATTGCATATTATTTTACCAGTAGGAATTTCATTTTATACTTTTCATGGCTTATCTTATATCATTGATATTTATTACGGAAGAATAAAAGCAGAACGAAATGTTGTAGATTATTCAGTTTTCGTAAGTTTCTTTCCATTGTTAGTTGCAGGACCTATAGAAAGAGCAACTCATCTTTTACCTCAAATCAAAAAGAAGAGAGTTTTTGATTATTCTCAAGCAGTGGACGGAATGCGTCAAATACTTTGGGGGTTATTTAAGAAAATGGTAATTGCAGATAATTGTGCAATTTATGCGAATGAAATTTTTTCGAATCCAGAATCGCAATCTGGATCTAATTTAGTTTTAGGAGCTATTTTCTTTACATTTCAGATATATGGAGATTTTTCTGGATATTCGGATATCGCGCTTGGCGTAGCTCGTTTGTTTGGAATTAATTTATTGAAAAACTTTAATTATCCATATTTCTCTCGTGATATAGCAGAATTCTGGCGACGTTGGCACATATCGTTATCAACGTGGTTTCGCGATTATTTGTATATTCCGTTAGGAGGAAGTAAAGGCGGAAATTGGATGCGTGTTCGCAATACATTTATCATTTTTATTGTAAGTGGTTTTTGGCACGGAGCCAATTGGACTTTTATTTTTTGGGGATTTTTGAATGCTTTATTTATAATGCCATCAATTCTGCTGAAAACAAATCGAAATAATTTAGAAATTGTTGCGCAAGATAGGGTGTTGCCAAATTTCAGAGAATTATTTAATATGATTTTGACGTTTAGTTTAACCGTTTTCGCCTGGATATTTTTCCGTGCAAATTCAGTTACTCATGCTTTCGAATATATTGGAGGAATTTTTAGTCAATCACTTTTCTCATTTCCAACTTTACGTAAAAGTGCTTTAGCTACGTTAATTTTAGTTGCATTTTTATTGGTGATTGAATGGATTGGAAGAAGAAATAATTATGGAATAGAGAAGTTCTTAATTTCTAAACCAAGATGGGTAAGATGGTGTTTTTATGCTTTTGTTGTGATGTTAATCGGTTTGTTTTTACAAACAGAAGAAAGTCCATTTATTTATTTTCAATTTTAAAAGATGAAGAAATTTTTAATTAACATAGGTCTATTCTCATTATTTGCAATTGTATTTTATATTGTTATAATGCCAATTTGGAGTTCAGCTTTACCATTCTATATGTCTAAAAATGTAAGAAGTTGTATGGGATGTTATGGACATACATTTACACGAATGCAAGATGCACAGAAGACTAAAAATGTAGATGTTTTGATTGTAGGTTCTTCTCACGCGTATAGAGGAATTGATCCTAGAATTTTAGAAAGAGATGGAATTACAGCTTTCAACTTAGGTTCAAGTGCTCAAACTCCAATCAATACAAAAGTTTTATTACATCAATATTTAGAACAAATTAATCCAAAATTGGTCGTTTATGAAGCTTATGCAGGAACAATGAATATTGATGGAGTTGAATCTTCTTTGGATATTTTGAGTAATAATAAAATTGATATCAATTCAATTGAAATGGCAAATGAAGTGCATAATTTATTAGCGTATAATACTTTAATTTTTTCTGGATTTCGTCAAACTTTTGGTTTGAATAAAAGATTTAAAGAAGAAATTCATCAAGGAGAAGATACTTATATTTCGCCAACAGGATTTGTCGAAACTGATTTTAGAAAAAATATATTTAATGATGAAAAAATCTCGAAATGGGATTTAAGGGAAAGTCAAAAAGATGAATTGATAAATAATATAGAGTTTACCCGTAGTGCATTTAGATAATATTAATTTTTAAGTTGTTAATATTTCTATTTTGGTTTCTGTTTATTGTTTGAATAATAGTAAGCGTGAGTATTTTAGATAGTATCCTTGTTTTAAAGCCTAAAA
>NZ_JAAGKM010000061.1 GCF_019308355.1 Empedobacter falsenii
AACAAGTGAAGGAGTTACAAGTTCACACGTTCACAAGTTTACAAGTTCACAATTTGACAAGTGAAGAAGTGAAGAAGTTAACAAGTGAAGAAGTGAAGAAGCTAACAAGTTCACACGTTTACAAGTTCACAAGTTCACCCTTTAACCATCTAACCATCTAACCGTTTTAACAACATAAAAAAAAACATGAAAGGAATAATATTAGCAGGAGGATCTGGTACGAGATTACATCCATTAACATTGGCTGTAAGCAAGCAATTGATGCCTGTTTATGACAAACCAATGATTTACTATCCGTTGTCGACATTAATGTTGGCTGGGATAAATGAAATATTGATTATTTCTACGCCTCACGATTTACCTCATTTTGAGAAATTATTGGGTGATGGATCTACTATCGGATGTAAATTTTCATACAAAGAGCAACCAAGTCCAGATGGATTAGCGCAAGCTTTTATATTAGGAGAAGAATTTATTGGCGATGATAAAGTAGCATTGATATTAGGAGATAATATTTTCTATGCATCAGGGATGTCAAAATTATTACAAGACTCAGCAGATCCTGATGGTGGTGTAGTTTTTGCTTATCAAGTGAGCGATCCCGAACGATATGGTGTTGTTGAGTTTAACGAGAAGAATGAAGTCGTTTCAATCGAAGAAAAGCCTACTGAACCAAAATCAAATTATGCTGTTCCTGGATTATATTTTTATGACAATAATGTAGTTGAAATAGCAAAAAATATAAAACCATCTCCTCGTGGAGAGTTAGAAATTACCGATATCAATGCTGAATACCTGAAAAGAGGTAAATTGAAAGTTGGTGTTTTCGATCGTGGAACCGCTTGGTTAGATACCGGTACGTTTGCTTCCTTAATGCAAGCGGGGCAGTTTGTACAAGTGATAGAAGAACGCCAAGGTATGAAAATCGGTGCCATTGAAG
The DNA here is from genome assembly GCF_019308355.1 of Empedobacter falsenii. Classification (GTDB taxonomy): domain Bacteria; phylum Bacteroidota; class Bacteroidia; order Flavobacteriales; family Weeksellaceae; genus Empedobacter; species Empedobacter falsenii_B. The sequence goes on from NZ_JAAGKM010000061.1 coordinate 941, forward strand.
AAGTAGCCTACCGCATGGGCTATATTAATAAAGAACAATTAATGAAAGTTGCCGAACCATTAAAGAAGAGTGGTTATGGGGAGTATTTAATGAATATTTGTAAATAAATATTAATTTAGAGTGTCAGAAAACAAAAAAATAGCTAAAAATACTTTATTCCTTTATTTTAGAATGATGTTAACGATGGTTGTGTCTTTATACACCTACAGAGTTGTATTGAATTCTTTAGGAGTTGAAGATTTTGGTGTATATAATGTAGTTTGTAGTGTTGTTGAAAAAAAAGAGAAATAATATAAATTACTAAGTAGCCTTGTACAATTAGTTAAATTAAACTAACAGAAAAACAATTGAAAGATAATAAGAGTTTATTAAAATTAACTATTCTTTACACGATAGGAAACCTTTCTTCAAAGGTAATAAGTTTCGTGTTGGTGTTTTTTACTACATTTTATCTATCAAAAGAAGATGTTGGCGCTTATGATTTAATATTAATCACATTGAGTTTGTTGAGTCCTTTTGTTACATTTCAATTGACTGATGCAGCTTTACGATGGTTATTAGATAATGATACAGTTGACAATAAAAAAAGAGTTTTTTCAACTATTTCCTTCATTTTAGTTTTTTCGCATTTAGGATTGTATTGTTTGATGTATCTATATAATTGGTATTCGCCAATAGCTTACTTTCATTTACTTTTTTTCTTGGTTTTTTTTCAATCTATTTACTTGTTTCTTTTACAATGCATTCGCGGATTAGGTAAAAACAAAATGTATGTTGGTGTGGGACTAATCAATACTTTTATTTATGTTGGATTAGCAATTCTTTCGTTAACTGTTTTTAATTTTAAAGTTGAAGGCTTACTTTATTCCAGTATGGTTTCGGGAATTGTGACTAGTTTGATTCTTTTGTTTTCAGGAAATTTATATAGTTTGTGGGATAAAGAAAGTATATCAATTGCTTTTGGAAAAACATTACTTCAATACTCCATTCCGTTGATTCCTAATTCATTGAGTTGGTGGGCTATTTCTTCGGCTAACCGCTACATAATTTTATTGTATTTGGGAGCCGCTGCAAATGGAATCTTCGCTATTGCTTTTAAACTTCCAACTATTTTACTTATGTTTGTTAATATTTTTTATTTGGCTTGGCAGGAAAAATCAATATTAAGTTATGAAAGGGAGGGTAGAGATGAATATTACAGCACTGTTTTAAAGAAATACGTTCGCATCTTATTTTCCCTATCTATTTTGATAGTTGCCACAAATAAAATTGCTCTAACCTATTTGGTAAGCGAAGAATTTTTTGAAGCCTGGCAGTATACTCCGATATTGTTATTAAGTATAATTCTTAGTTCAATTGCAGGGTTTTATGGTACAGGTTATCTTAGTGCAAAGAAGACAAGAGGCGCATTAACGAGTAGTTTGTTTGGTGGATTAGTTACAGTGGGATTGTCTTTTTTACTAATTCCTAAGTTTGGATTGTTTGGGGCAAGTTTTGCTGTCTTATTTGGCTATTTAGTGCTATTGGTCATAAGAATCATTCACATGAAGAATATATTTTCAATTGTTTTTCCATATAAATTGGTAATAATAATGACTTTTTTATTGATATTAGTTTCCGCTTTGAATTATGGGAATAAGTATGTTCTGTTTTTAAATGTAATAATGTCAGTATTGACTTTACTTATACTAAATAAAGAAAATTTAAAAGAATTTATTAATAAAAGGAGTAAATGAAATGTATAAAATAATAAAAAAAATTTTTGGTAATAAATTAGCTCAAGATTTTTTCGAGATGTATTTTTTGGGAAAAAGTATTTTTATTTTACTAATAAAATATAAAAAACAAAAAGCTAATTCTTCAAGCGGTAATATATTGATTGGCTTAATACCAACACATCAGAATTTAGGGGATTATGCTTTATATATTTCTGCAAAAAAAATGATAAAGGATTTTTATCCAAATCATAATATTTTAGAGTTAAAAATATCTGAAATGCCAAATAAAATATTTCATTATAGAAATTTAATGAGTAAAGAAACTGATTTAGTTTTTTTAATTGGTGGAGGGAATATGGGTAGTAGATATTTAACAGAAGAGTTTAACAGGCAGGCTATCTTTTATTTTTTCAGAAAGTTCAAGAGAATTCAATTACCACAATCTGCTAGCTATGAAAATAGTTTAAAAGGAAAAGCTGTTTTAAAGATTTCAAAATATATTTTTGAAAAAAATAGAAATCAAATTTTATTAACAGCTAGAGATAAAAAATCATATGACTTTTTTAAATCAAAATTTAATGTAAAAGTTGTGTTATTACCAGATTCTGTTTTATATCTCAATTATAATAATAAAAAGGAGAGAGAGGATAAGGTGCTATTTTGCTTAAGAGATGATAAAGAATCTAATTTCACTGACAATGAAAAACAAAAAATTAAAAACCTTATAAAAAGTAAATATCAAAACTTGAGTGAGTTTGACACCATTAATAGAAAGAGCAATATTCCAAATGATATAGCATTTGATCAATTAATAGAGAATATTTCTACCGCTAAATTAATAGTAACAGATAGATTACATGGGTTAATATTTAGTTATATAACCAATTCAAATGTAATAGCTCTTCCAACATGTGACCATAAATTAACTAATTTTTATAATTGGATTAAAGATTCTAAAAAAACTAAATTAGCTGTAAATTTGGATAGTTTCCATGATATTATTCTTCAAGAAAATTTTAATAATCAAGCATCTAATTTAAGTTTCGAAGATCAATTTTGGATTTTAAAAAATGAAATAGAAAAATTATGATACTATCTATTGTTATTCCCGTATATAATGTAGAAAACTATATTGAAAGATGTTTGAAAAGTATTATTTCAAATAATATAGATTTTTTAAATATTGAATTAGTTGTTGTAATTGATGGTTCTAAAGATAGTAGTGATATTTTATGTGAAAAAATACTCAAAGGAATTAATAATGTAAAGATAATTTATCAAGAAAATAAAGGATTAAGTGGAGCTAGAAATACAGGTATTAAAAATGCTTCAGGTGATTTTATATGGTTTGTAGATTCTGATGATTCAATTTCAGAAAATTCAATTTCAAGTTTTATAGAGAATTATGATATAATAAAACAGTCAAAAATTCTTAAGATTGGATTTGATTTTATTTTAAAAGACAATTCAATTGTTAGTTATTTTTCTGATGCTTTAAATGAAAATGAAGTTGGTTTTATTAAAATTAAAGATTACATAGAATTAGATAATTTTAAGCCGATGTCTTGGAATTATATATTTAATAAAGAATTCTTATTAAATAATAATCTCTTTTTTTATGAAGGTATTTATCATGAAGATGAAGAGTTTATTGTTAGGGCTTTATATTTGGTAGATAAGGTTTTAATTTTTAATGAAATTTTCTACCACTATTTTGAAAATTCAGGGTCAATCATGACTAATTTTAAATCAAAATCAACTTTTGATAAATTATTAATTATCAATTTATTTGAAAAATTAATTGATAATGAAAGTATAAAAATTGAATATAAAAACTTTATAAGAAAAAGAGTTTTTATTTTTTATTTAACTATTCTTCAGCCAAAATATTTCTCTAATCACACTGATAATGAAAAAAAAATGATAGTTAAAGAATTACAAAAAAACATTTTCTACCCGTTTAAAGACATTGATGGTTTAGACTTTAAAAATCAACTTTATCTTAAACTGCTAAATAAAAGTATTTTTTTATATTTAACTTTAAGAAAAATATTATGAAACTGTTATATGTAACTAATGGCATAAATGGTGCAGGCGGCTTAGAACGTGTTTTAGCGATAAAAACTTCTTATTTATCGGAAAAACTAAATTATGAAGTGCATATTGTTTCATTAAATGAAACTCAATTTAATCCTTTTTATACTTTTTTACCAGACATTCACTTACATAGTATTATGGTTAAAGGAAACCTTTTTAACTATATTTGGAACTATATATTTGGAATAAAAAGAATTATAAAGCAAGTACAACCAGATATTATCTCTGTTTGTGATGATGGGCTAAAAGGTTTTTTCTTGCCAATCATTCTTGGAAATAAAATTCCAACAATTTATGAACGCCATATTTCAAAGGAAGTCGAGAATACTAAAGGCGATTCGTTTTTAAAAAAGAAAAGTATTCAATTGAAATGGGCTATAATGGCTACTTTGGCAAAAAAGTTTGATGCTTTTGTGGTTTTAACAAATGGAAATATAAAGGAATGGCCTAACTTGCGTAATTTAAAAGTTATTCCAAATCCAACATCGTTTTATCCTGAACAATCAGCAGCACTTAATAATAAAAAGGTAATTGCTGTAGGTAAGCAAGGATATCAAAAAGGTTATGACCAACTATTAAGAGCTTGGGAGGTTGTTTGTAAAGAAAATTCGGATTGGGAATTAGAAATATATGGAAAAGAAGAACCTAAAGAAGGTTTACATCAACTCGCTATGCAATTAGGTATCCAAAATAGAGTGTCATTTTATCCTCCTACTTCATCTATTGAAGAAAAATATTTGGAATCATCTATTTATGTTATGTCTTCAAGGTTTGAAGGTTTTGGTATGGTGTTAATTGAAGCGATGTCGTGTGGTTTGCCATGTGTTTCTTTTGATTGTCCTCATGGACCTTCTGATATTATTTCAGATAAGGAAGATGGTTTTTTGGTTCCAAATGGAGATGTTCAGGCATTAGCTAATGCATTACAAATATTAATACTTGACGAAAATAAACGAATTATCATGGGAAGGAATGCTAAAGATAATGCAAAGCGTTATTTGCCTGAGCAGATCATGCCAGTGTGGGATGAATTGTTTAAAAAAATAAAAAAATAGAGAATCGTTAAGAATTAAATAAATAAAATAAACTACCTTTCTTACTATTTTCAACCAATTATCTTAAAATGTTTGATTTTGTACCAATAGATTTATATCAAAATATATACAATTTTATACTATTAGCTGTATTGTTTTTGGTAATCCTATACGCCAATACGTTTAAATTAAACAGCGCGGTTAATCTGCTTAATGTTAATCTGCTATGTAATGCATTACTTGTTTTCTCTCTCTTATATATTGGGTTTAGGCCAATACATGGCAGGTTTATAGATATGACAACTTATAACTACGAATTTGAGTTTTTTAAATATACAGACAATCCTTCTGATAGAATAAAGAGTGATTATTTTTTTTGGTATTTAACGTATTATTGTTCTAAGGTATTAACAGCTAATCAATATTTTTTTATGTTAGCTTGTTTGTATATGGTACCTTTATATGTAGTGTCCAAAAAACTGTTTAAAAAATATGGGTTCTACGCTTTTTATTTATTTATAGCTTCCTTCTCTTTTTGGGCATATGGGACTAATGGGATGCGTAATGGGATAGCTACTTCTATATTTCTATTAGTATTTACAACCAATAAAAAAGGATTACAAGCGTTAATTTTATTTATAGCCATACAATTTCATAGCTCTATGTTAATTCCAACGTTAGCTTTTTTAGTGGCTTATTTTTATAAAAATCCACGACATATATTAATTGGTTGGTTTATATGTATCCCTATTTCTTTAGTAGCTGGTGGTCCTATACAAGCTCTTTTTGCGGGGCTAATGGAAGACGATCGTACATCTTATTTAACTAAAGAAGCAGATGCAAGTGCATTTGCTAGTACTGGTTTCCGTTGGGATTTTGTCTTATATAGTGCCGCTGCTATTTATGCAGGTTGGTTCTATATCTTCAAAAAGAAATTTACAGATAATACCTACCGCATCATTTATGGGACTTATGTAATAGCGAATGCTTTTTGGATTTTAGTAATCAAAGCCAATTTCTCCAATCGATTTGCCTATTTATCGTGGTTCATGATGGCTTTGGTGATTATTTATCCACTCCTAAAACAACAACTATTTAAAAATCAATATATGGCGATTGTTTATATCACTTTGGCATATTTTGGATTTACTTTTTTAATGAATGTAATAAAATAATAAAATGCTATTAACTATAATAATACCGATGTATAATGTTGCTCATTATTTAGAGAAATGCATAAACAATATACAAATTAAAGATGTTGCCTACGAAGTTTTAATGATAAATGACGGTTCGCCAGATAATTCATTAGAAGTTGCAAATCAATTAAAAAAGAATAATCCCAATATAACAATATTATCCCAAGAGAATAAAGGGTTGGGAGGAGCAAGAAATTTAGGGATTAAGAATGCAAAAGGTAAATATGTTTTATTTTTAGATGCAGATGATGTTTTAATTAAACAAGATTATCAGTTTTTAGCAAATGAAGATGCTGATGTTATTGAGTATTCTTCGAAGAATATTGATGTTAATCATAATATAATTTCTGTATTTAAAGCAAATAATGTACTATCTAAATTAGATGGTATATCGTACTATGAAAATAATCCATCGATGTTTTCTGCTTGTAATAAATTATATGCTAATGCTTTTTTAAATAAATACCAATTATATTTTAAAGAACATATATATATTGAAGATTTCGAATTCAATACACGCGCATTTTTGTTATCACAATCTATTAAAAGTTCAAGTGAGGTTGTACAACATTTTATTCAAATGCCCAATTCTATCACAAGAAATAATGATAAGACTAGAAAAATTAAATTAGTGAATGATATGCTAATTGTAGCAAAATCGATTCAAAATTTTGCAAACAAAATAGAGATAACAAATCAAACCTTTGTAAACGATAGATTAACTTGGTTAACAGTAGACATAATCTATCATTCATTAAAAAATAAGTTGGGTAGTGTGTTTTTAAATGAAAAAATTAATGAACTTAAGACGAATAATTTATTTCATCTTGATGGTGTCTTGAGACATAATCAAAAGGATTTGTTTAGGAGAATATTAAAAATACCTTTAGGATTGTTTATGATAAAACTGATTTTGAATGGGAAATAATAACATCAAATTTATAATACTAACAACAATACCCAATTCATTAAATTTCTTTAAAAATCAAATTAATGGCCTAAACGAAATTTATGATGTAACGCTTATAAGTTCGCCTAGTCCTTTATTGAAAGAAATAGCCGATCGTGAACATGTAAACTATAAAGGTATTGAAATGAAACGAGAAATTTCTATCATTTCAGATCTAATCAGTTTATTAAAACTAATTATATATTTTATTTCATATAAACCGCAAATTATACATTGTAATACACCTAAAGCATCTTTATTGGGTCTTATTGCAGGTTATCTTACAAGAGTACCAAATCGTATTTACTATATACATGGATTTAGGTACGAAGGTACTTTTGGATTTAAACGTAAGCTATTAATAGGGATGGAAAAAATTTCTTGTTTTTGTGCTACAAATATCATTGCGGTTAGTCATGGTATAAAACAAACAGCACAAAAAGAAATTACCAATAAAAATATAGCTGTTATACATAATGGAAGCGCGAATGGGATGGTGATTGAAAATTTTTTAGAAACAAATTATAATAACGAAAAAACAAGGAATGAGCTAAATATACAAGCGAATGATTTTGTTTATGGTTTTGTAGGGCGAATTGTTGGTGATAAAGGAATTAACGAATTGGTAGAATCTTTTAATGAATTAAATAAAATACATAATAATATTAAATTAATTTTAGTTGGCAACTATGAAGAAAATTTAGACCCAATTAAAGAATCAACAAAGTATTTAATAAAATCTAATCTTAATATAATTGAAACAGGTTTTCAAAAGGATGTGAAAAAATATCTTTCAATTATAGATGTATTTGTTTCACCATCGTATAGAGAAGGTTTTGGGTTATCATTATTAGAAGCTAATTTAATGCAAGTACCTGTAATAGCTTCTAATATAACAGGTTATAATGAAATTATTAGAGAAGGTAAAAATGGATTTTTAATCCCTTCTAAAAATAAAGATGCATTACAAAATAAAATGGATGAAGTTTATGTAAATAGACATCAACTGATAGAGATGAAATCTTTTTGTAGAGAAAATGCTATAAAAAAATACAATCACAATGATGTACTTGCTCAAGCACTAAAATATTATAAAAACTTACATTCAGAAAAAAATGTACAAAAACTATTTTAAACGCCTATTCGATTTTTTTGCCGCTTTTTTTGGCTTGTTGGTACTCAGCCCGCTATTTATAGTCGTGATGATAGGTTTATACTTTGCCAATCAAGGAAAACCTTTCTTTTTTCAAGCACGTCCAGGGTTAAACGAGCGCATTTTTAAAATCATCAAGTTCAAAACCATGAACGATAAAAAAGATGCACAAGGAAATCTTTTGTCTGATGCCGATCGTTTAACATCAATTGGCGCATTTGTAAGAAAAACATCGTTGGATGAAATCCCACAATTAATCAACGTTTTAAAAGGGGATATGGCAATCATAGGTCCACGACCTTTATTACCACAATATTTACCTTTGTATAATAAAGAGCAAAAACGTCGTCATGATGTACGTCCAGGTATTACGGGTTGGGCGCAAGTAAATGGTAGAAATGCCATTTCTTGGACTAAGAAATTTGAATTAGATATTTGGTATGTAGACCATTTATCTTTTATTTTAGATATAAAAATATTTTTCTTAACTATCAAAAAAGTTGTTGTTCGAGAAGGGATTTCTCAAGACGGTCAAGCAACTATGGAAATGTTTAACGGAAAAAATTAAATTAGTATGAAATTATCAATAATTATTCCTGTATACAATGTCGAAAATTATATTGAAGAATGTGTGAAAAGCATACGTTCTCAAAGTTTAACAGATGATGAATATGAAATTATTTTAGTGAATGATGGTTCTACAGATAATTCATTAAGCATTTGTGAGTTATTGGTAAATAGCTATTCTAATATTCGACTTTTTAATCAGCCTAATAAAGGGCAAAGTACAGCAAGAAATGTAGGACTTAAACATGCAATAGGATCATATATCTTTTTTATAGATTCTGACGATTACTTAAAACCACAATATTTAAAAAATTTGTTGAATATTATTGAAAGTCAATCATTAGATTTTTTAGGATTTGAATGTGAGCGAACAAAAAATAGATTCGACATTAATTTAAAACCAGAGAAGTTAATTTTTTTAACTAAGGGAGATGGTGTTCAGTTACTAGAAAAACACAATTATAATAACGGCCCATGGTGGTATATTTTTAAAAAATCAATTTTAGATGGTTTGTTATTTGAAGAAGATAGACTTTGTGAAGACGGTATTTTTACAGCTCAACTTATTCAAAAAGTACAAAAAGGGCGCGTATACAATAATAAGGTATATTGTTACTTTGAAAATCCAGATTCTACAGTTAAGACAGTAAACAAAGAACGTAATGAAAAAATAAACAGAGATATGTTTTATGCCGCAAATCGTTTTAAAGCTATTATTGATTTGTTACCCAATAAAGATGAGAATAATAAAGCATTTTTAAGACTTAAAGAACGACAAGAATCTTATACATTTTTTGCATTGGTAAGGTTTCTTAAAAGAAAAGAAAATTATTCTTCTTTAAAACATGTTTTGGTTGAACTGGAAAAAGGACCTTATCCAGCATATCCCATCTATTATTTTAAAGGTTATAATAACTGTAATCTTCCCTAAAAACCGGAACGTTTAAAAATATAGTTTATTAACTTAGGGATAATTATGAAACAAAGCAATTTTACAGAAGTTCAGATCGTCAAGATCTTATCAGAACAAAATCAAGGCA
>NZ_JAAGKM010000062.1 GCF_019308355.1 Empedobacter falsenii
AAAATCATCCGGAAATAGGTCTTTTGTTTCCATAAATATGTAAATATTAAATGTATAAAAAAAATTCTGCTCGATTTTAACCCAAGCAGAATTTTATACTTACACAGTTTTTGGTACAGTGTCTTTTATAATTAATTTATAAATTTCAAAATTGCTAAAACAATTACGAAGATTAATATTGCGACAATAATTACATCTTTAAATTGCACTTTTTTAGTTCCGAACTCTACATTTCGGTTTAAACTTTTTCTTTTTTTATTGGATTGCATAGGTTGATATTTGACTGCAAATTTATTAAATATTATCAAATATCAAACCTTTATTTTATTCTAAAATATTTAATTTACAATAAGATATCTTAAATCCCAATTTCTATCTGAAAACGCGCGTACCAGTTGTTTTTCTTTTCTAAATTATAGAATTTTTGTTGTTCATACGTAAATTCTGCTTGTAATTTGAAAGCATGTTCCCAAATATATTTTGTCAAACCTAATGTGTATTGATTTGTATTCGGTGTAAACTCAAAAATTTCTTTATCTACTGTTTGAGTTGAATAACGTCCTATCACCTCCCAGTGTTTCGGGAATGTGTATGAACCTTGAAAATCCATTCCTTCTCCATTATAGATATAATTAAAATCAGAAATATCTGTAGGGTTATAAAATAACACATTATCAGAATTACGATTCATATAAGAATACATCAAATTCCATCCACGATATTTTAACATCGCATCCAAAAACAATGATTTTATATTAGCTGTTCCTCCACCTACAATATCATCTCCTAACATTCCTGCTGTTCTATGTGCTCTATCATTGTAACTATAAGCTCCCGAAATCATCAATTTTGGTGTTTGTTCGTGAACTAAATCACCTTCATAATTACTTCCACCTTTTGTAAATTCTCCAAGTGGAAACAACTCAACTTTTCCTGTATAAGCTAAACCAGTATCCTTAAAACTTGTCCAATTTCGCCCTTCACCAGTAGAAATAGCTCCTCTCAAAATATAAGAGAATTTTTCTTGATTTCTTTTATTGTATAAGACTTGAAATCCAAAATCGCGATCGATATTAAAATCTGCATTATTGATAGATCGATCCGTTAATTGTAATGCTCCAGAAGAATTAACACGTTGTCTATTTCCTGGAAGTTTTGTTTGACCAAATCCTAAACTCCAATGTTTATTTGGGTAATAGAAAATCATCGCATCACGAATAATATTTGTATTCTTACCCTCTTCTGCTTTTCCTACATCACCTGCTGCAAAAGATAATTGCATCGAATAACCAAATTTTGGATCTCCGATATATCCATCAAAACGCAATCTTAAACGACGAATTTGTCCATCAATATTATCTTCTTCTCCATCATTATGATTATAACTAATGCGATTTTGCATACGAAATCTAATATTGACCTGATAAAGACTATCTGGAGAAGTAATTCCCAATCCGTTACCATAGCTGTAATAAGGCGACATCATATTCTTAAAATCCTGTACAGTTTTCTTTTTAGATTCTGTAGAATCTTTTACTTGCGCATACGAACTGATTGAAAATACAATAAGTATTAATATTAAAAATTGCCTCATGTTTATTTATTTCTTGATTCGTGTGCAAAAATGCAGTTAATAAAATTAAATAATTGTAATGCGTAAATTAAATTAACGTTAACAATGACTCGAAGTTACGTATTCGATGATTGTCATCAATTTCTATGATTTCGATTTGTTGTGGAAAGATATTTTGTTGAATTTCAAAGAAAGTTTTTAGTTTTTCAAAATCCAAAACTTCGTCATGTACAGAAAGAAAAACCGTTGTATTTTCGAAACGATTCATATCCACTAAATATTGCGAAAGATTTTCTGGAAAATTATTTTCGACTTTCATCGACACATCAACCAAAGGATTTAACAAAATTAATTCACTCGATTTTCCATTTTCCTTTAATTTTTGTTGCAATTGCCAACCAAAATTCCCTCCAGTAGAACTTCCTATAATTGCCAAATCATTTACCAAACCTTTTAAATGTTCGTAAGCTTCAAATAAAATAGTTGCAATATTGTCCTCCGTTTTCCATTCAATACAAATAGCTGAAGGATAATTTTTTAGAATAGTTTTGAATTTGGTTGAATTTGCCGAACTATTTAGTCCATGGATATAAACAATTTGTCGATTATTAGTATTCATATTCAGTGCAATTATCCCTCTAAATTAAAACTTTTTCAAGAAGTTAATTATACATGAAATGTAAATTTAACAATATAATTGTGTTGTAAGAAATTCTTTTGACAAAAAAAGCGACCAAATTGGTCGCTTTTAAATATTTACTATAATTATTTCTCTAGATCAAATCCCCAATCAATACCTTTATTAATTGCAGGAACACCTTCTGTCATCCATTTCGGAGCAGGTTTATCTTTCAGATAATGATCAAAAAATTGAACTTGTCGTTGTTGAATATCATTTTTATTCGCACGTTTTATCAAGTTATGATCATCTCCGTTATAATTTAACATCCAAACTGGTTTTTGTAAACGACGCAATGCCATAAACATTTCAATTCCTTGATACCAAGGAACAGCACCGTCTTCGTCGTTATGCATGATTACAACTGGCGTCGTAACTTTTGGCATATTAAACAAAGGCGAATTTTCGATATATAATTCCGGCGCTTCCCACAAGGTTTTACCGATTCTACTTTGCGTTTGTTCGTACTGAAATTGACGACTCATACCCGTCCCCCAACGAATTCCACCATAAGCAGAAGTCATATTAACAACAGGCGCACCCGTCCAAGCAGCAGCATACATATTGGTTGCAGTGATCAAATGTGCAACTTGGTAACCTCCCCAACTTTGTCCTTGTATAGCGATTTTACTTCCATTTACCCACGTATTTTTCTTCAACGCTTCTACTCCAGAATTGATATAATCTTCGGCAGATTTACCAGGATGACCAATTGTATATGAAATATCTGGTGTAAACACAATGTAATCGTTACTTACAAAATATGTGTGATTAATACGAGAAGGCGTTGGCGCAGGCGCTTGATAACGATTCAAATTATCCGAAAGTTTTTCGTAGAAGTAAACAATCATCGGATATTTTTTATTTGGATCAAAATTCTCTGGTTTATACACAACTCCTGTTGCATCTTTACCTGAATACGTTTTCCACGTTACCAACTCACCATTCCCCCATAAATAATCTTTTTGTTGCGGATTGATTGCAGATATCTTTTTCTCATCTTTAAAATTTGTTGAAACATAAACATCAGGCGAATTTCGGAACGATTCTTTTGTATAAATAAATTCGTTGGCATTCAACGCTTTCTTCATTTTTTGCGTTCCCCAAGTATTCGACATGACAACTTCTTCAGGATTTTTTGCTTTCGAAATGATTGTTTGATAAACCCCTGATTGTTTATTCTGATTATTAAAAGCACCTAAATAAACTAAATTATCTCGATTAATTGTTTTAATATCATCATTTAATTGATTGATATCAAACGTAATATTATGTTTACGACCGAAACCATTTGTCATATTTTCTGGACGACGTTTTCCAACCAAATCAAACTCCCAAATATCATATCGATCTTTGATTAAAACCGTTTCGTCATTATCAGTAAAATAGGCAACTCCATATTCTTGCGCTAAAGTTGGTGAATCATTTTCTTCGTCATAAAATTTCACTTTCAGCTTTTTATTCAGAACTTTTGTTTCCTTTGTTTCGATATTATAGCTCGACCATAATCCATTTTCGGCATTATAAAAAACAGCAAATTTTCCATTCGGCGACATTTCCACTTTTCCAGCCAAAGCTTTTGCAAATAATTCACGCTCTCCCGTTTTCGTATTAATGATATAATAATCTTTACGACCTGTTACATCCCAATTCAAGCTTAATCGATAGGCATTATCAGAAGTTCCTAAAGCAAAATTTGAATTTCCTTCGTTCAAAATCTCGACTTGATTCATATCCAAATCCGCTAATTGTGTCACTTTTACAGGATTCGATAAATCAATCACAGATAGGTACGAACGTTTTTTCTCTCGCTCAAGATTCTTCAATTGTTGTGGTTGAATAAAATCGTCTTTGTAACTCCAAACATCCACTTTTGCATGATCATCAGCAATCAAAGTTGTGTCTTTTTCTGCTAATTTCGGCATCAAACCAATGAACAAAGAATTTCCATCTTTGCTAAATTTTGGTTGACGATTTTCTGAAACTTGCCAATCTTTTTTCAATCCTAACAATTCAGATTTCCTGATTTGTTGCGGATTATTTGTTGTAGAATAATATAAATAATATGTTTTATTTTCCTTTTTCTCTTCGTCAGAAGTTCCAACAAAAGCGACTTTATTTGCTAATTCATCAAACGCAAATTGTTTAAAATCACCAATTGTATCTACCAATTGTTTTTGAACAAACGTTGCTGTATTCACTAAGAAAACACCATATTTAGTTTTATCTAAACTATCTTTTTTCTCTTGTTTAGTCGAAAAAATTAATTGCTTACCATTCTCGCTAAACTCATAATTCATCACATTTTTGAATGATTTTCTCTGACCTGAAATCAAATTTCTCAACACCAATTCTAACGGCGTATCTTTCTTATCTTTTCCAGCTGATTTTGCAACTTTATCCTTCGTTTTTGTAGAATCTGACTTGTCTTTTTTATCATTCTTCGTTTCTTCTTTTTCTAATAAATAAGCTAAAAGAGAACCTCCTTTTTTCGGTGTTTTGAATGATTTTATATTTGGTAATTTCTCGACTTGATTTGTTGCAAGATTTAATATTCCGATTGAATCTTTAGCAATTTCATGTTCCTTTTTCTTTTTGATTCGAACCAATTTCAAATCTTTGTAAAAAGGTCGAATTTTAAAAACGGCAAATTTAGAATCTGCTGTAAAAACACTTTGTTCACCACGATGAAAACTTAGATTTTTATCTGTTTTCAAACCAAAAAAGTTCAATGTATTATCGCTTTCTTGTGCATATACTTGATAAGCAACCCACGAACCATTATTTGATAATTCTTTCATTCCGATTGATTGCCATTCATCAAAAACAGTCAAATCAAGAGGTTTCTTTTGCGCATCAACATTCGTTGCCAATAAAGCAATTGCAGCTGCATACATTGCTTTTTTCATCATCAGTTGAGTCGCATAATTTTTCAATATTTTAGTAGATAATTTCGATTTCATTCTAACTAATTTTTATGCGTTAATTTTTAAAGAAATGTGAAAATACTAAAGTTTTTAGAAACTATGGGGATATTTTAGTTTAATAATACTTTTCAGTTGTATTTTTGTTAAAATTCTTTTTATGAAAAAATATCTATTAAGTATTGGATTCGGAATTTCGATGATTGCATCAGCACAAAATATTCAGATTGTTCCACTTGGTGTTTATGGAGGTAGCAATGAAAGCAATCTTTCATCTTATTTGATTGGTGAAGAAACAACAAACAGCTATTTAGCATTGGATGCAGGAACAATTCTTTCTGGAATCAATAAAGCAATAGAGAAAGGTACTTTTGAAGAACAAAACAATAAAATTCTGAAAAACTATATCAAAGGATATTTTATTTCACATGGACATTTGGATCATCTTTCTGGGATGATTATTAATTCTCCAGAAGATTCTAACAAGCCTATTTATGGTATTTCTGAAACAATTTCAGTTTTAAAAAATAAATATTTTACCAATGATGCTTGGGCAAATTTTGCCAATGAAGGTGAATCGCCAATTTTGAATAAATATTACTACAAATACGCAGAAATAGGAATACCTTTCACAATAGAAGGTACTAATTTCACAGGAACTATTTACGAATTGAGTCATGTAAACCCTTTAAAAAGTTCAGCAATATTAGTCGAAAATGGTTCAAATGCAGTCTTATATTTTGGTGATACAGGAGCTGATCGTATCGAAAAAACTCAAAACTTATCAACTATTTGGAAAGCAATTTCACCTAAAATTAAATCAGGAAAATTAAAAACAATGATGTTAGAAGTTTCTTTTCCGAATTCTCAACCCGAAAAATTATTATTTGGTCATTTAACCCCAAAATTAATGAACGAAGAATTAGGCGAATTAGCGAAAGAAGTTGGAAAAAGTAGGTTGAAAGGTTTAACAATTATCGTTACTCATATCAAGCCAAAAGATGATTATGAGCAAAAAATTAAAGACGAATTGTTAAAAGATAATCCATATAACATCAATTATATTTTCCCTCAACAAGGTGAAAGAATAACTCTTAAATAAATAATAAATACGAATTTATCATTTAAAGACAAAATAATTTTCAACTATTTATTTTAGTCGGTCAATTTTTATTATTTTGATAAATTAGCACTATTGATTTTTCATTTATTCGAATGGCTATTTTACATTTGAATAAACCATAAGAAAAAATGATCGCGCAAATAGGAGAAATTTTATTAATCGACAACCAACAATATATTATAGCCGAACAACCATTACATCATTATTTTAGAGAATTAAATCATCCACCTTATTTTACTCCACCTTCGCCAACATGCTGGAGAGGATATTATGGGAAATGGGAATTGAGAAATGACGAATTGTTTTTGATTAATTTCAGAGGATATTTGGATGGTTTGGATGAAGTTGAATTGAATTATTTGTTTCCGAGAAGAGAAGAAGTTTTTGCGAGCTGGTATTCTGGAATCATTAAAATCTCACAAGGAAAATTATTACAATTTAACCAATTGACACATACATCAATTTATGAAGAAGATTTAATGTTGTGTTTTGAAAACGGAAAACTAATCGATTATATCGTTCATAGTAATTGCACAAATTCTGAACGAGAAGTTGAGATCTAATCAATCGAATACTTCAAAACTTGTCGGTGAATTCGTCTTGTTATTTGACCTTATTATTCTTTCGAATTCACCGATTTTTAATAAAATAAAGTTTAAAATGGTTTTCGTAAATTTGAGAAGCAAGCTTCTCCTCTACTTCATTTATCAACCAAATAGATAGTACAACTATGAAAAAAATATTAGTTTGTTTAATTTTAGTGATGACGCAAATGAGTTATGGACAACAATTTTTGACTGCAGAACAATCGGATCCAAAGAATTTTAATTGGATAAAAGGGTTTCCACCTGCAAAAGAAGATATTTTGTCCGCTATAGATGGTAGCTTTTTTAACTTTCCAGCTTTACGATATAGCGTTTGTCATATGCGCGAATTTTTCCCAACTGTAAATGTCGCTTCGGCACAAGAAAACAGATATACTTGGAAAACTAAATTGGATCAATCCATTGATAATGTGACTTTCACTCCTTTAGAAAGTAAAAAAACTATGACATGGAAAGAATCTTTGCAAAAAAATTATACCGATGGAATTATTGTTTTACACAAAGGTGCTATTGTTTATGAGAATTACTTTGGAGAACTAAACAAAAATGGAACTCATGCCTTGATGTCTGTGAGTAAAACCTTGACAGGAACTTTAGGCGGAATGTTAGTTGCCGAAGGTATTCTAGATGAGAATAAAAAATGTAGTGATTATATTCCTGAATTGAAAACCTCAGCTTTTGGTGATGCTACGATTCGTCAAGTTTTGGATATGACAACTGCTTTGCAATATAGTGAAGATTACAGCGATCCGAATGCTGAAGTGTGGGCTTTTTCGGCTGCTGGAAATCCTTTTCCTAAACCTGCTAATTATAATGGACCTACAAATTATTATGATTATTTGAAAACAGTCAAGAAAAATGGTAAACATGGTGAAGCTTTTGGTTATAAAACGGTGAATACTGATGTGATGGGTTGGATTATTACAAAAGTATTGAATAAACCTTTGGCTCAAATTCTATCTGAAAAATTTTGGGAACCATTGGGAACAAACTTTGATGGATATTACCAGATTGATGGTGCTGGAATTGCTTTTGCAGGAGGTGGTTTTAATGCAAACCTTCGAGATTTAGCGATGTTTGGAGAAATGATAAGAAACAATGGTTACTTTAATAATCATCAAATTTTGCCTAAAAAATTGGTTGAGGAAATCAAAAAAGGAGGAAATCAAAAAGCTTTTGAAAAGGCAAATTATAAACTTCTAAAAGGCTGGAGCTACAAAGATATGTGGTGGGTAACGAATAATGAGCATCAAGCATTTATGGCGCGTGGCGTTCATGGTCAAGCGATTTATGTTGATCCAAAAGCGGAAATGGTTATTGTGCGATTTGCTTCCAATCCGGTTGCATCGAATAGTGCGAACGACCCGTATTCGTTACCAGCTTATCATGCTGTTGCAAAATATTTATTGACTAAATAACAAAAAGCTCAACTAATGTTGAGCTTTTATTTTATATGATAATTTGTTCGAATTAATCTTCTGATTCTTCTACTTCCGATTGTAAGCCTTCTCCAAATTCACTTAAAGCTGAATTTAATGAAATCTCTGTACAATACTTAGATCCTAAATCTAATCCTTTTTGTAAAAACTCTTCCGCTTTTTCCTTTTCTCCTGTAAAATAGTAATACGTATAAAATAATCCGTATCCATCTGGATTTCCTAAATCTAATACACGTTGGGCCAATTGCTGTAACTCTTTATTAGGTTTTAATTTCAACTCTTCTGTTGCACTTAATGTCTCGAAAACACCACCAGATTGTTCAGCAAATTTATAGGCAAAAACTACTTTACAACTTTCATCAAAACCTTCTTTACACAATTTTGCATTTGCAGCTTCATTTTCTTTTAATTTTTTAATTAAACTTTCTTCATCAAAATCAAATAAATAGCTTGCATTATTTTTAAAATTGATATCATAATTCTGAGCCATCCAATTTGCACGTTGTGCTAATTTAGAATCTGATTGAGGTTTATTTTCGAAAGATTTCAAATTTGATTTATACACTTTTTTATCCACCCAATCTGAAATTCCTTTTAATTGATTTTTCTCTTTTTTGAAGATAAAAACCGTTTTTTCGACAAATATTATAACCGAATCATTGCGTTCTGTAAATTCGTAACCAACCTCATCAAATTCACCGATTGTTACTCTTCCTTTTCCATCAAATTTCAATGGATTATATAATTCATCTTTTGCTTTTGTTGTAAAAACGCCTTCTAACGTATTAGTCGCTTGTTGAGCAAAAAGTGCTGACACCATAAAGAATGTTGTCAATAAAAATAGTTTTTTCATTTTTTAGAAAGTCTCAATTAATATTACGCCAAAAATAAACGTTTTAATTCGTCTAAAACTCACTAATTATAGTTAAAAATAAATTTCTTTGTTATCAACCAAGGACTCGGATAAGGTAAAACACACCTGTTTATAATCAACCGAGGACTCGGGTAAGTTAAAACACATCTGTTTAGAATAAAAACGTCGCACAATAACTAAGCTTTCGTCTTGCCCAGAGGGCATGAGATGGAAGCCTGTTGAACGGAACCGAAGTTAGCTTTTAATTCTTATGGAGTTATCGAAGTTTAGTTTTAAGCTATATAAGCAGTATTTTATATGATTACTGCTTTTTTTTATGCTTACGTAGAATGCGAAGTAGTGAAAACCTTAGTTTTTAAAATAGTATATACTCCACAAAAAAAGCTCCTCTCAGGAGCTTTTTGGGTTATGCAACGTTATTTATATATTCTTTTTTGACAATTAGTAAAAGAAAACACGAGCAAAAGTGGGAGAAAATTTGTAGGATTGTAGTTTTACAATAAGGGGTTTGATTGTGATTTTTTGGTATATTTGAGTGTAAAAAAAAATATTATTAACTATTTTAAAAGTAAATAAAATCAAGATTTAATGACTAATACAATAAAAACAAATTGGAAAACAACTGATTTTCGTTTTGTAGCTTTTTTAGATATATTAGGTTTCAAAGATAGTATTATGAGAAATACTCATGATGAAATTTATTCTAGATTAACCTCTATTAACAAATTCAAAAAAAGTATAGAAAAAACAAATTATAGTACTCATCTTGATGGATGCTATAGTGATACTGAAGTGTATATCGTTAACTTCTCTGATTCAATTGTTATCTTCTCTAAAAATGATGATAAATATAATTTTGAATATTTCCTTATTATGGTCAGATATTTATTTGGGTGTAATCTTCCCCTTGTTAAGAACACTTAAAAGTAGAGTTTTTATTTAATATTATTGTATTATTATTTTGATTAATTTGAAATGTAGGAAAATCATTAGGATTTTTGACCTTACCATATTTCAAT
>NZ_JAAGKM010000063.1 GCF_019308355.1 Empedobacter falsenii
CGAGAGCAATGGATTGAAAATCGGGAAACCGAACTGCTTCCGGTACCTTATTTTACTCATTTTTTATTATTCGTTTTAATTGTATTCGTGATACGCTTCGCTTAATTCACGTGGTTTTTACGCTTCCGGATGTATTGAACAAAACCGCACTTCACGAGCCCAAGATGTTGTATGATATTTTATTTGAATCGGCTTGGGAAACGCTTCAAACGTTTGGCAAAAACAAAAATCTCCAAATGGGAATGATTGCTGTTTTGCACACTTGGGGACAGAATCTGAGTCTTCATCCACATTTGCACTGCATTGTTCCGGGCGGTGGTGTGGATGAAAGCGGAGCTTGGAAAAACATCAGAAGTGACGGTAAATTTTTGTTTTCTGTAAAGGCTTTGAGCAAAGTTTTCAGGGCTAAATTTTGTGAGAAATTAAAAGATAAAAACCTTAAAGAATATACCAAAATCAGGCAAAATCTGTGGGAAAAACCTTGGGTGGTTTTTGCTAAAAAGCCTTTTGGAAGCCCAAAATCTGTGGTGGAATATTTGGGCAGATACACGCATAAAATCGCCATCAGCAACCAGAGAATCAGGAAAATTGACGCGGAGACGGTCACTTTTTCTTACAAAGATTACCGCCAAAAAGGCATCAAAAAGCAGATGGTTTTGAGCCACGAGGAGTTTATCCGCCGTTTTGCGATGCATATTTTGCCGAAAAGATTTGTGAAAATCCGTCATTATGGTTTTTTGAGCAGCACCTGGAAGCGTATCAAACTTAAAAATCTACAACAAAAATTAGGCATCCAGCCCAAAGAAAAGTTTCCGCCAAAAGCTTTTCAGCCGAAATGTAGTTGTTGCAGAGTTGGAAATCTTGTGACGATTGCCACGTTCGATTTGCGCGGTCCGCCACAATGGTTTTTGGAGATGAGCCAAAATTTACCTGCTCCTAAATCTGCATTTTAGCGGATTTGGGTAAGGGAAATTATACCCCGACATGAAGGAAAACACGATAAAACCGACAAAGTTCGCCAAAAACGAATGCCTAAAAAAAAGAGAACGTCCTGTTCTCTTGAAATATTCGCTAAAAATTTTACGATAAATCCATAGTGTTTGAAAAAACATGTAAAAAAGCTCCCAAAGCTTCCGTTCAACAGGGTTTTCATTGTTCGTGCTACGCACGCAACGAAAACTTAGCTATTATAAGCCGTTTTTCTTCTCTCGTTAATTTGTCTGTCGGGTTGTCGGTGCGTTGGCTTGGTAGCTCTTTTGCATTTTTTGTTTGGCTTTGTGCGTTTGCGAAAATGCAAATGTGCTACCAAATGCGTTGGCTGTCTTGGTTACTTCAATAATTTCCGTTTGTCAACGTCCTGCAAAATGCTCATTTGTTGAATGGCTATTTTGTTCAGTTTTATCAGTCGGTCTTTTTGCGGCATTTTTTCGTTGATGAAAACTGCGTTCAGGTTTTCCATATTCGCTAAACAAATCAGTTCGTTAATTGTCGCATAATCTCTGATGTTTCCTTTCAGGTTTGGGTTTGCTTCCCGCCATTGTTTGGCTGTCATTCCAAACAAAGCAACATTCAACACGTCTGCTTCGTTTGCGTAAATGATTGATGTTTGTTGAGCCGAAAGTTCTTTTGGAATAAGGTTGTGTTTGATAGCGTCTGTGTGAATATGGTAATTTAGTTTGGCAAGTTCTCGCTTTGCTGTCCAACCAAGTTGTTTTTGTTCTTCTTCTTTAAGTCGCTGAAATTCGGTTATCAAATACAACTTAAACGGAACACTGATTGCAGAGCCAAACTCAAAGGCAATATCTTTGTGGGCATACGTTCCGCCATACTTGCCTTTCTTGACAATTATACCAACAGCATTGGTTTTGTCAATCCATTCCGAAACACTCAATACAAAACTTGGCAAACCTGCTTGCGTTTTAAAGTGGTCAAATTCCACCACTTTAAAATTCGGGTTGTTGATTTGCTCCCAGGTTCCTAAAAATTCAAGTGTGTAACGGGTTCTAATCCAATTTTTTATGATGTCGGCAGCACGGCTTTCACTTTCCTTAGCGTTTGCCATATCTGTAAGCGAAATATAATCCTTTTCCTCAACCGATATAATCGTTATTTCCGTATCTTTTACATTGATTTTTGCCATAGCTCTGCAAAATTGCGAAAAATATTTATTTAACTCGTTTTTCTGTAATTCAAAATCGCCCAACCATTAAGAAATAACGCAAAGCCTACCATAATCAGGAAATGATATTTCATATCGGAAAAACCACTTCCCTTTAAAATGATCATTCGTACAACTTCAATAAAATATGTTACAGGAATACCCTTTGCAATATAATAAGCCCAATTCGGCATACTGTCGATTGAGGTAAACAATCCACTCATTAACATAAAAATCATAATGAAGAAAAATGCGATTGACATTGCTTGCTGTTGTGTTTCGGCAAAGGTTGAAATGAGTAAGCCCATTCCTAATAAAGCAATGAGATAGATAGCCAAATAGCCGTACAGTAAAAGCAAACTGCCTACAGGTACGATACCGTAAACCAAGCGTGCTACAATGAACAATCCTACACTAAAAATAAACATCCCGATTACCCAAAACGGAATGAGTTTACCTAAAATAAATTGATATTTTTTGATGGGTGTAACGTTGATTTGCTCTATCGTTCCTACTTCTTTTTCTTTTACAATGTTCAATGCACACATATATGAACCGACCATTGTTACTAACACAACCAATATTCCCGGAACCATAAAAAAACGGTAGTTCAAAAATTTATTAAACCAATTTGATGAAGCAATACTGATAACAGGTGTCGCATTAAATTTATCGGGTTGAAGCCATTGCAAGCGAATATCAGCATTGTATTCCGTAATAATCTGATTGAGGTATGCACCGCCCAGACCTGCCTTTACGCCATTGATTGCATTAACGGCGACAAACAATTTTTCTGAATTTTCACGCACCAAATTCTTTTCAAAGCCCTGCGGAATTTCCAGTATCAAATCGGATTTGTCTTTTTCTATTTGCTGAAATGCCTGATTGAATGATGTGCCATAATCTGCCAACTGAAAATATCCCGAAGCAGTGATTTTTGAAATCAACCGTTGTGAATAGGTAGAGTGATCGTGGTCTACAATGGAAATGTTGATATTTTTTACTTCATAATCTGCTGCTAACGGAAGTATAAGCAACTGAATAATAGGAACAACAAAAATCAAGGGCAACAATGCTTTGTTGCGAAAAATTTGTTTGAATTCCTTTTGCAATAAAAATTTCAGCGTTCTCATACCAATCTGTTTTTAAAAGTTTTTAAACTGACAAAGAGCAAGAAGCAGGTTGTTCCCAATAGGATAAGTGTTTCTTTCCATATCGCTGAAAATCCCAAGCCTTTTATCATTATTGATTTTACAATAATGTAATACCATTTTGATGGAACAAAATTTG
Source organism: Empedobacter falsenii (assembly GCF_019308355.1). Lineage (GTDB taxonomy): Bacteria > Bacteroidota > Bacteroidia > Flavobacteriales > Weeksellaceae > Empedobacter > Empedobacter falsenii_B. Next base: position 3,449 of record NZ_JAAGKM010000063.1, read on the forward strand.
TTATTAGCTGCAATGGAACAGGCATATTTTCAATAGGAAACATAAAACCCGTAAACAACATTGTAGGCACTAACATTCCCATCATTGAAATAAGCATTGCCGATTGTTGCGATTTTGTATTATTAGAAATCAGCAAGCCCAATGACAAGGCACAAATGATTAGTAAAGTACTTTCAGCTATTAATAACCAAAGGCTCCCATTTATAGGCATTCCCAACAGTGTAACGCTTAATATAAGTATAACGGAAAGGTTAATAAGCGATAAAAAAAAGTAAGGAATGGCTTTTGAAATGATGACCAAAAATGGACTAACGGGCGAAACCAACAAAATTTCCATTGTGCCCGTTTCTTTTTCCCGAACTATGGACACAGCTGTCATCAGTACGCATACTAATAACAGTACCAATGCCATAATTCCCGGTACAAAGTTGGTTGCTCCTTTCAGTTCCGGATTGTACAGCATTCTTATTTCGGAATCTATCCGAAGCGGGATAGTATTGTTTTCCATCAATTCCTGCTGATAATCCATAATAATTGCCGTTGCATAATTTGTCAATGTGTTGGCTGTGTTTGGGTCTGAGGCATCTGCAATTATTTGTACTTGAGCTTTATTCAGATGTAACAAATCCTTATTAAAGTTTGCAGGAAAAATAATTGCCAATTTGATGTTTTCTTTTTTAAAAGCATTTTCAATTTGGGAGTGGCTCATTATTGTTTTTGTAATCTTAAACTGATTTCCTGCTTCCAATTTGTTGATGATTTGCTGTGTGGCTTGGTCTTTGGCATAATCGCAAATCACAATTTTTGCATTTTTAATTTCGTTGGTTACCGCAAACCCAAACAGTACAATCAACACAATGGGCAAACCGAACAACATCAATAGTGTTTTCTTATCACGGAAAACGTGATAAAATTCTTTTCTTACGAATGATAAAAACTGTTTCATCTTTAATCTGATTTTCGTTTTGCCCCTCTTGCCAATTCAAAAAACACTTCGTCCATTGTGTTTGCAGAAAATTGCCTTTTCAAATTGTCGGGTGTGTCTAATGCTTCAATTACCCCGTCAACCATTATTGAAATACGGTTGCAGTATTCGGCTTCGTCCATATAATGCGTAGTTACAAAAATGGTAATGCCTGTGTCTGATGCCTGATAAATTAAATCCCAAAACTGTCTGCGGACAATCGGGTCAACTCCTCCTGTGGGTTCGTCCAAAAACACAATTTTAGGTTCGTGTATTACGGCGACAGAAAAAGCCAATTTCTGTTTCCAACCCAACGGTAATGAAGCCACCAACTTTTTTGCTTCGCTCTGCAATCCCAATGTGTCAATGAGTTCATTACTTTTTGCTTTTAGTTGTTTATCGGTTAAGCCATATATGCCACCAAAGAATTGTATGTTTTCCATTACTGTTAAATCTTCATACAGCGAAAATTTTTGGCTCATATAGCCAATGTTCTTTTTGATTTGTTCGGTTTGTGTGTAAATGTCAAACCCTGCAATGGTAGCATCGCCCGATGAGGGTTTGGAAAGTCCGCAAAGCATTTTCATTGCGGTTGTTTTACCTGCTCCATTTGCACCGAGAAAGCCAAAAATTTCGCCTGCATATACCTCAAATGTTATTTCATTTGTAGCGATGAAATCTCCAAAACGCTTGGTAAGTTTGTCTGTTTTTATTACTACTTCGTTTGTCATATTAGTTCATCAGATTTATAAAGCAATCTTCAATGCTTGGTGTGATATGTTTTATTTCAATGTCTTGAAAATTGGCTTCCTGCAAGGTTTGTATCAGTTCGTTTTGCGAACGCTCATTGTCATTTTGAAATATGATATGATGAAAGTCGCCAAACGAAAAACAGCTTTTTATTTGCGGGTTGTTTCTTAAAGTATTCTGTAACCTGCTCATATTGTCTGCTTTTACAGCAAATAACTTGTCTGGAAATTGTTTTATGATATTATCGGGTGTATCTATCGTCATAATGCTGCCGTTCTGTATCAATGCAATGCGTTCGCAAAGTGTGGCTTCATCCATATAAGGCGTGGAAACTAAAATGGTAATGCCTTGTTTTTCTAACCCTTTCAGCATTTCCCAAAATTCTTTTCTTGAAACTACATCTACACCTGTGGTAGGCTCGTCTAAAAACAATACGGTAGGACGGTGGATTAAAGCACAACACAAAGCCAATTTTTGTTTCATCCCTCCCGACAATTTTCCTGCCCTGCGATTTTTAAACGGTTCTAACTGAACATAAATATCCTTTACCAAATCGTAGTTTTCAGCAACGCTTGTATTAAACACTGTTGCAAAAAAGTTGAGATTTTCCTCAATAGTTAAATCCTGATATAAGGAAAATTTACCGGGCATATAACCTACATTTTTACGAATGGCTTTGTAGTCTTTTACTACGTCAAAACCATTTACGGATGCTGTACCGCTATCGGGTAACACTAAGGTTGTAAGTATCCGGAAGATGCTCGTTTTTCCTGCACCATCTGCTCCAATTAAACCAAACAATTCTCCTTTGTTTACCTCAAATGATACATCGTTTACTGCCTTTACTTCGCCTTTATTGTAGGTCTTTACAATGTTATTTAATACAACGTCTGCCATATCACTTAAATTTTATTTCCCCATACATACCCACTTTGTAAGCCCCGTCATTCTTTACTTTCACTTTGATTGCATATACCATATTTGCCCGCTCGTCTTTGGTTTGAATGGTTTTAGGCGTAAACTCTGCTTTGTCATTTATCCAAACTATTGTACCTGTTGTTTCTTTGTAACCGCCTTTGCCGTCATCGGTAAGCACTTTTACCTGTTGGTTCAGCTTTACCTGTGGCAGTTGGTTGCCTGTGATGTAAGCCCGCAGGATAATGTTTGACAAATCGGCAATTTTGTACAGAGGTTTACCTGTTGCCGTCATTTCGTTGGCTTCGGCATATTTGGCAAGCACTGTTCCGTTAGTCGGGTTGATGATGTTGCATTTTGCAAGCTGGTCGTTCAGTTGCTCAATCTGCACCTGCAACGGCACAATGTCTTTGCTCAAACCCTCGCTTGAAATGCTTAATGTAGACTTTTGTGCTTCTATCTGCTTTTTCAGCACTTCAATTTGTGCATTAATGTCGTCTAACTGCTTCGGTGTTGCTGCATCACCTTTTACCAAATTGGTTATTCTCGTTTGCTCACTTTGGGCAGTTCTTAATTGTTCCTGCAGAGCAGATAGTTGAACAGGTATATTGGGTTTTTTCCCTAAGACGGCTACTGTCTGTGCTTCCAATTGTTTTTTCTTCAAATACAACTGTAAGCTGTCTATGTAGCCAATAGTTTGTCCTGCTTCTAATGTTTGCCCCTCTTCAATACTGAATTGTTCGATTGTTCCGGTGGCTTCTGATGAAATAATGGTTTCTTCTGCTTCAAAACTTCCCGAAGCATCAAACGAAACTTTGTTGTCGTTGCAAGCTGTAAGCATTGTTGCGATGCCTGCCACTAATGCGATTGTCTTTATTTTATACATTGTTCTACTTTTTTATTGTTACTAATTTCCTGCTGTTGTTTGAGCGTTGTACTCTGTCATTAAAAGCTGTATTTCGTGTAAAATCAAACTTTGCTTTGCTTGGTCTTCGGCATTTACGGCAATGAGATAATCGTTTGTTGTTGCTGTACCATAAGTTAACTGGTTTTGTGTGGTATTTTTAACGCTTTCGCGAAGCGATACAATACTTTTGTCGGTTTCGATTAATTCCTGCATTTTGGTTATATCTGCATTTTGCTGTTTCAATGTTAGGTTAGTGTTGAATAAAAAAGTCTCCCTTTGTATATCTATCATACTTTGGTTGTTAGCAAGTATTTTTTTTTCATTTTTATAAGTGTAGATACTTGTAATATTCCAACTCAACCGTAAGCCACCGATATAGTAAGCTTGAAAATCATTATCCAACATATTTAAGCCGGGTCTGCCCACGCCACCCTGTAAAAATGCACTCAGCCGTGGTAGGTTTTTGGCTTTAATAAGCTTTTCTTGCACGTTAAAAGATTTTTTTTGCAGGTCAAACAATTTTAGCTCTGGTCGATTGATTGTGTTGGTAAGTATTTGTCTTTGCGGTTGCTCAAGTATCGTTTTTTCATCAATCGGATTATTGATAAATAACCCCAACATATCTGCATATCCATTGCGTGTGGCTCTTAGTTCAATGGTACGCTGTTCGGCTTTCAATAATTCTGCTTTAAGGTTATCTGCTGTACTTTTTAGAGCCACTCCGTTGGCAATGGCAACGTTGGTTTTTTCAATACCGCTTTGAATATCCTTTTTGACCAATTCGTTTTGTTTAATTTGTGCGTCAATCAATAATATCCCAAAATAGAGGTTGTTAATACGCTCTCTTAGTTTGTACAATTCCACTTCCGTCTTTTGGGTTTCTATTTCAGAATTGGTATTGATATATTCTTTTTGGTCTTTCACAGTAAACAAGTCAGTAATGGATTGTGATACTTCGCCATATAGCCTGTATTGGTCTTTGCTCACTGTCGGAATATCCACGCTGGGCAATGAGATTGGTATTTGCGTAACTGCCGATTGATAGGTTGCCTGCCCTGCTACATTGAACTGCGGTAAATACGCTTTTTGAGCATTGGCAATAGAATATTCTTTTGTTTTTTCTATCAGCGTGTATTGCCTTATCAAAGGATAATTCTGCTTTGCCATTTCGAGGCAGTTATCAAGGCTCAATGAATTGCTTTGCTGTGCCATTGACCAATGGCCGCATATCAGCATTAAGACAATGAGCCATTTTGATTTTTGTTTAATTAGTAATTTAATCATTCTTTTTAATTTTATATTTTAATCATTTGATTAATCAATGGATAAAAAAAATTTACTTCGATTTCATTATTGCTTTAATCCAGATGGGGATTAATTTTTTTCGTTCCTGCATTAGTTTATCAAACTGAGCATCGTTTAATCCACCTACACCTTGTAACAAAGGTTTACCAAGAATAGGAAAAACTATAAGCCCTAAAAGATTCATCAAAAAATGTAATGGATTAGGCTCGGTTATTTTGCCTTTTGAAAATGCTTCCTGATGTTGCTTGAAAAATGCAGATTGTAAAACCAATTGCTTTAAAGGTAGACGTTCCAAGAGGTTATCAGGACGATTTCTAATTTCACTAAGCATAAAAATAGGGATGTTGGGTTCTTTGCTCAAAAAATCAATGTAATTAGATGCAATTAAAGTAACCTTTTGTTCCAATGATGTAGCCTCATCATTCATTACAAAACTCATACGCTGCATAAAACCGGAAATGGTTTCAAACATAATCAGGTCAAATAATTTTTCCTTGCTTCGGAAATAATAATTGAGTAAAGCAAGATTGATACCTGCTTCTTCGGCAATATCCCTTGTGCGTGTAGCGGCATAGCCTTTTTTAAGAAACACAGTACGGGCAGCATTTTTGATTTTTGCCTCTGTTGATGTGTCGAGTATTTTTGTATCTTTTTTAGCCGCCATTGCTTAAAATTTCATTTACGTTGCAAATATAAAAACTAATTTTTGATTTAACCAAATATTTTAATCAAATGATTAAAATGTTTTTCAGTTTGGGGTGGTGGGTGGGCTTGGGTGCGTTGGGGCAAAATTAAATGTGGTGTTTGTGTGTCGGCTGTGCGTTGGCAAACACCTCTTTTAATTTTGTGAAGCGTTGGCTTTTTTCGTCCTTTCTGTCTGTCGGTTGATGTTTGCTCGGTAGTCGTCCTAAAATGGCTTATAACGGAAAAAGTATTTGCGAAGGGCGGGCTAAATTTAACTGAAAGTTCAATTTCGACCGAACGAAGCAAATTGCTTTTTCAGATTACTAATCTACAAAAAATTGTAATATGAAAAGCAAGTTGCGACTAAATGCATCGGGTTTTTCTATTATATATTCAACCCCGCCTTTTGCAAATACAATGTTGAACTAAACCTTCGGTAGCTTTCTCAGCGCTATATTTAGTTACTTTGTAAAACTAATTAAAAATCAGTAAAATGGCAACAAAAAAAAGAGTGTAGAAGCGCTTAGAGAAAACAAAATCATCAATCAGGCAAAGCGTGAAGTTTCGGGATTTGCGGAGCTTTTGCAAAGGTTTGAACGTACGGTTTCTGTATTGGGAAGGAGCCAAAGTACGTTTCAAAATTACTCCAGACACGTGGCTGCGGTGTCGCTACATTTCGGAAAAATTCCTACAGAATTGGATCCAGAGCAAATTCACGATTACCTTTTTTATCTACAGAAAAAATCTAAATCTCCATCACAATCGTATTTTAAACACACCGTTTACGGACTTCGGTTTCTGCTAAAATCGGAAGGTTTGAGCTATGATTTTTTGAGTCTTCCGGAAATTAAAAAAGAGAAAAAACTGCCTGTAGTGCTTAGTAAACAGGAGGTTTGGCAGATGTTGTCCGGCTGTAAACTTTTAAAACATAAAATCTTAATCGGCATTCTTTACGGCTGCGGATTGCGATGTATGGAAGTTCGAAATCTCCGTTTATGCGACTTAGATTTTGACAGAAAACAGTTGAAAGTGGTTCAGGGAAAAGGCAAAAAAGACCGTTATTTGCCACTTTCCGATCATTTGATTCGGGGACTCAAAAAGTATATCGAAGCTGAAAAACCAGAAGATTATCTCTTTGGAATGCCACGAGAAGGAAGAGCCGGCGGAGAGTTTGATTCCCGCTACTCACAACGAGGCGTTCAGTGGGCGGTAAAACAGGCATCAAGAGCAGCAAAAATCT
>NZ_JAAGKM010000064.1 GCF_019308355.1 Empedobacter falsenii
TTTGCCTTGATTTTGTTTTGATAAGATCTTGACGATCTGAACTTCTGTAAAATTGCTTTGTTTCATAATTATCCCTAAGTTAATAAACTATATTTTTAAACGTTCCGGTTTTTAGGGAAGATTACAATTACAAGTACAACTCCTTCAAAATTAGAAGAAGCTTTACAATATTATAAAAGTAAAGGATTTACTGCAACAGGATATATTTTTGATGTAACTGATCAACCACAAGCAAAAGAACAAGTTGAATTGATCGAAAAGAATCATGGTAAAATTGATATTCTTGTGAATAATGCTGGAATTATAAAACGCGTTCTTGCGGTAGATATGAATGTCGAAGATTTCAGAAAAGTTATCGATGTCGATTTAGTTGGTCCTTTCATCATGTCGCAATTGGTTGCAAAAGGAATGATTGAGCGTAAAACTGGAAAAATAATTAATATTTGTTCGATGATGAGCGAATTGGGACGAGACAATGTTTCTGCCTACGCTTCGGCAAAAGGTGGATTGAAAATGTTAACGCGCAACTTAGCTACAGAATGGGCAAAACATAACATTCAAGTAAACGGAATCGGACCTGGTTATTTTGCAACTTCACAAACAGAGCCGATTCGTGTGGACGGAAATCCTTTCAACGAATTTATTATCAACAGAACGCCGACTGGTCGTTGGGGAAATCCCGAAGATTTAGCTGGAACAGCGGTTTTCTTAGCTTCGGAAGCGAGTAATTTTGTTAATGGACAAATCATTTATGTCGATGGAGGAATTTTAGCAACAATAGGTAAACCATCAAACGAGTAAAATTTAAATATTATATGAAATCATTTATAACTGATACATTTTTATTACAAAATAAATATGCCGAGGAATTGTATTTCAACTATGCTGAAAAACTTCCTATTATAGATTATCACAATCATTTATCGCCAAAAGATATTGCAGAAAATAGAGTTTTTGAAAATATTTCGAAAGTTTGGATTGCTGGAGATCATTACAAATGGCGTGCAATGCGAACGTTAGGAATTAACGAAAATTGCATCACAGGAAATGCTTCTGATTTAGAAAAATTTGAAGCGTGGGCGAAAACGGTTCCTCATACGCTTCGAAATCCTTTATTTCACTGGACTCATTTAGAATTAAAACGATATTTTGGAATCGATGAATTATTGAACGAAAATAACGCAAAAGAAATTTTCGAGAATACTTCCGCTCAATTACAACAAGCAGATAAATCTTGTCAAGGTTTATTAAGTTTAGTAAATGCTGAAACGGTTTGCACAACTGAAGATCCGACAGATACGTTAGAATATCATATAACGTTAAATAAAAGCAATTTCAAGACAAAAGTTAGTACAGCTTTTCGACCAGATAAAGCGATTCTAATTGAAAATCAGGATTACAATTCTTACATCAATAAACTTTCTGAAGTTGTTGGTTTCGAAATTAATTCGTTCCAAAACTTGAAAGATGCGTTATATAATCGAATTGAAGCGTTTAATGCAATCGGTTGCAAAATTTGTGATCATGGTTTGAATAATATTTCTTACGTAGAATTTACTGATATTGAAATTAATACAATTTTCGAATCAAAAAGAAATAATCAGCCGTTAAATCATACTCAAATCGAGCAATTCAAAACTGCCCTACTTCTATTTTTAGGGGAAACATATCACCAATTTGGATGGATTCAACAATATCATTTAGGCGCACTTCGAAATAACAATGCTCGTATGCATCGTATTTTAGGTCCTGATACAGGTTGGGATTCTATCGGAGATTTTAAACAAGCGGCTAATCTTTCTAAATTCTTAAATAGACTTGACGGAAATGATAAATTAACAAAGACAATCATCTATAATTTGAATCCAGCTGATAACGAAATTTTCGCAACAATGATTGGAAATTTCAATGATGGAAGCGTAAAAGGAAAAGTGCAATTTGGTTCGAGTTGGTGGTTTTTAGATCAAAAAGATGGAATCATCAAACAACTAAATGCCCTATCTAATATGGGGTTAATAAGTTGCTTTATTGGAATGTTAACAGATTCAAGAAGTTTCTTATCTTTCCCTAGACATGAGTATTTCAGACGAGTAATCTGTAATTTATTCGGAGAAGAAATGGCAAATGGCGAATTACCAAATGATATTGAATTAGTTGGAAAAACAATATCAGATATCTGTTATTACAATGCAAAAGAATATTTTGATTTTTAGATTTATTTATGAGCAATAATATTTTGACTTTTGGAGAAGTTTTAATGAGAATTTCTCCATCAAATCATAAAACTTTGCAACAAAGTAAAGAAGTAGAATTCTTTTTTGGTGGAACAGAAATGAATGTTGCAGCTTCTTTGTCTACTTTTGGTTGTAAAACGCAACACATCTCAAATGTTTCGAATGATTTTGTTGGAGATGCAGCTATTTCCTACATGAAAAGTCTAGGAATTGATGTTTCATTTATTAAAAAAAATGAACATCCACTTGGATTATATTTTTTAGAAGTTGGTTCTGATGTCAGACCAAGTCGTATCGCTTATAACCGATTAAATGGTTCTTTTTCAAATATAAAACCAAACGAAGTTGATTGGAATAAAGCCTTAGAAAACTGTAACTTTTTTCATTGGACAGGAATAACACCTGGAATTTCAGAATCTGCTTATCAAACTTTAAAACAAGGTTTACAATTCGCTTATTCCAAAGGTATTCATATCACAACTGATCCTGCTTACAGAAGTAATTTATGGAATTACGGTAAAAAAGGACAAGATATTTTGAAAGAATTAATCGGATATTCAACCATTTTTATTGGAGGTGTTAATGAAATTAATGAAATTTTAGAAACAAACTTCTTAACGGATAAAAATGGGTTTATTGAAGCTTCTAAAACATTGATGAAGGAAATTCCATCAATTCAAAAAGTGTTTGATAAAATTAGAATTGGAATTAATGCAAGTTCGCAAGCAACACAAGGTAGAGCTTGGATTAACAATGAATATTTAGAAACAGAAGAAATTCATATCAACCATGTCGTTGATAGAATTGGAACTGGCGATGCATTTGCTGCAGGTTTGATTTATGGTTTGATTAATCACGATGATCAATTTGCTTTAAATTTTGCAAACGCAGCTTGCGCAATGAAACATACTATTTTAGGTGACACAAATTTAGCTTCTGTTGATGATATTTTAGAGTTAGTTAATGGAAATTTTGGAGGAAGAATAAAAAGATAAAAATGGCACGATTTACAAGAATAGAAGTCGCTTTAAAAGCAAAAGAAACTGGAATTGTTCCTGTTTTTTACCATCAAGACATCGAAATTTCTAAAAAAATTATAAAAGCTTGTTACGATGGTGGCGCAAGATTATTTGAATTTACAAACAGAGGCGATTTTGCGCACGAAGTTTTTTCTGAATTAAATAAATATGCGGCAAAAGAATTACCTGAATTAATCTTAGGAATAGGTTCTGTTTTAGACGCATCAACTGCTGCATTATATCTACAATTAGGAGCAAATTTTATTGTTGCACCTTCATTAAATCCTGAAGTAGCAAAAGTTTGTAACCGAAGAAAAGTAGCTTGGATGCCTGGTTGTGGATCTGTATCGGAAATATCTTTAGCAGAAGAATTAGGAGCTGAAATCATCAAAATATTTCCAGCAAGCCAAGTTGGAGGGCCAGATTTTATAAAAGCTGTAAATGGACCAATGCCTTGGACGGATATTATGCCAAGCGGAGGTGTTATGCCTACAAAAGAAAGCATAGCAAGTTGGATAAATGCTGGCGCTTATTGTGTTGGAATTGGATCACAATTGTTCACAAAAAATTCATCTAATGAATATGATTACTCACAAATTGAACGAACAGTTGGAGAATCAATACAAATCTATAAAGAATTAAAAAATATATGATTTAAAGGAAGAAGTCAAAATAATAAATCACAAAAACACACTAAATGAAGAACGAAACTTCCATTAAACCAAGTAGTTTTAGATGGACTATTTGCAGTTTACTATTTGTTGCCACAACCATAAATTACTTAGATCGTCAAGTTTTATCATTAACTTGGAAAGATTACTTAGTTCCAGAATTTCACTGGAATAATAATGATTACGGAAATATCACCGCTCTTTTTTCAATATTTTATGCTGTAAGTATGTTATTTGCGGGTCGATTTATTGACAAAATGGGAACTAAAAAAGGTTTCTTATATGCTATTGCAATTTGGTCGATTGGTGCATGTTTACACGCTTTTTGTGGAATTGCAACTGCAGGATTTATTACAGATAACTGGCTTATTGGATTTGCTGGAGCAAAAGAAATCTTAGAAAAAGTAAGTGACACCTCATTAATTATTTCAACAAGTGTTAGCTTATTTATTTTTGCTCGATTAATTTTAGCAATCGGTGAAGCAGGAAATTTCCCTGGAGCAATCAAAGCTACAGCCGAATATTTCCCGAAAAAAGACCGCGCGTTTGCTACAAGTATTTTCAATGCTGGTGCTACTGTTGGTGCATTAGCTGCTCCTCTTACAATTCCATTTATTGCAAAATCGATGGGTTGGGAAATGGCTTTTATCATCATCGGTGCATTAGGATTTATTTGGATGGGATTTTGGATTTATTTGTACCAAGAACCACACAAACATCCAAAGGTTAATAGTGCTGAGTTAGAATATATTCAACAAGATATAGAAGAAAATACAGGAGTATCTACAGAAGGTAGAAAACTAAGTTTTTCTGAATGTTTTAAATACAAACAAACATGGGCTTTTATCTTCGGGAAATTTATGACAGATGGCGTTTGGTGGTTCTATCTTTTCTGGACTCCAGCCTACTTAAGCTCAGTCTACAAGATGGACAGTACACAAAGTGCCTTACCTTTATTTGTTCTTTACATCATCACATTACTTTCAATTATTGGAGGATGGTTACCAAAATATTTTGTTGATAAATTAAATATGAATCCATATTCAGGAAGAATGCGCGCAATGTTAATTTTTGCTTTCTTTCCATTATTGGCATTATTAGCTCAACCTCTTGGTGCAACCTCTTTTTGGGTTCCTGTAATTATCATCGGTATTGCTGGAGCAGCACATCAAGCTTGGTCTGCAAATATTTTCTCTACTGTTGGAGACATGTTTCCTAAAAGCGCTATTGCTACAATAGTTGGAATCGGTGGTATGGCTGGTGGAATTGGTTCTTTTTTGATCAACAAATCATCAGGAGTTTTGTTTGATTATTCGCACAAAAACTGGACAACTATCGATGGTACACCATTATTAGAAAAATATCCTCAATACATTAACGAAAGATTACCAGAAAATTTACTTTCAGATCTAGAAAAATCAGGAGCAATTATAGTTGATGGAATCAATAAAGGTTATATGATCATTTTTACAATTTGTGGAGTTGCATATTTAACAGCATGGATTGTCATGAAAATATTAGTACCAAAATACAAAGTGATTAAATAATCAATTTAAATTCAATAACTTGAAAACAAAATTAAATAAAAAACTATATCATCAAGAAAATGAACTTCCTATAAAAATTATTCAATTTGGAGGTGGGAATTTTATGCGCGCTTTTACAGACTATGTAATCGATAAACTGAATAAAGATGCCAATTTTAATGCAGGAATCGCAAACATAAAAGTTACGCCTTCTGGAAGTTCATTTCATACTTTTGAGGAACAAGATAATTTGTACACTTTATTTATTCGAGGAATTAAAAAAGGTGAGTTGATTGATGAAAATCGTGTTATTTCTGCGATTCAAAAATCGATTAATCCTTATAAAGAATACCAAGATTTTTTGAATTTAGCGAAAGAGGAACAATTGGAATTTGTTTTTTCTAATACAACAGAATCTGGAATTGTATTTGATCCTTCAGAAGATAAATTAGAAAATGCTCCACACGAAAATTTTCCTGCAAAATTAACTGCGTTCTTATATGAAAGATATCTTTATTTTAATGGAGATACTGACAAAGGTTTAACAATTATTCCATGTGAATTAATTGAGAATAACGCCATTATTTTGAAAGATTATATTTTAGAATACGCTAAATTATGGAACTTAGAAAATGAATTTATTACTTGGATTAACACTTCAAATAAATTTCATAATACATTAGTAGACAGAATTGTACCTGGATTTCCAAAAGATGATTTAGAAAGCTACACAAATCAGTTAGATTATGAAGATGAATTGATTGTCGTTTCAGAAGCGTTCTTATTTTGGGCAATTGAAGGCGATGAAAAATTGGAAGAAAAAATTCCTTTTAGTAAAGCAAATGAACAGATTTTGCTTGTCAAAAATATAGCACCTTATCGTACTTCTAAAGTTCGAATTTTAAATGGCGCTCACACTTCAATGGTTCCTTTTTCTATTATGTTAGGTATAGAAACTGTTCGTGATGCAATCGATAACAAAGTAGCTGGAGATTTTATTAAAAATATTATTTATAATGAAATCATTCCTATCCTTGATTTACCAGAAGAACAATTAAAAGAATATACAGAAGATGTTTTAGATCGATTTAGAAATCCTTTTATCAAGCACTATTTATCGAGTATAGCGTTAAATTCTATCTCTAAATTCAAAGTTCGTGTTCTTCCAAGTTTATTAGATTATGTAGAGAAATTCAATCAAATTCCGAAAGGAATTACATTTTCTTTGGCTTGTTTAATTCGTTTTTACAAAGGTGATTGGAACAATGAAGAATTACCTATAAATGATGACGAAGCGATTATAAGTGAGTTCAGAAATATTTGGAAAAACAATGATTATCAACAAATAAGTCATTCTGTTTTGAAGAATATAAATTTCTGGGAACAAGATTTGACAAAGGTTAATCAATTAGAAAATGAAATTGAAAAAGCTCTTCGGCTAATTGATGAATATGGAATTGAAAAATCTTATGAAATATATAGCAACCAAACGATTTAAGAGAAAAAAATGCAGAAAAAAGCTATAAAAGTTAATCCAACGGATAATGTAATTGTTGCATTAGTTGACCTAAAAGTAAATGAAATTGTGGTCGTTGATAATGCTGAATATGAAATTCAGAAAGATACGAATGCGAAACACAAGTTTGCTGCAATAGATTTTGTAGAAAATGACACGATTACGATGTATGGTATTACTGTCGGAAAAGCCGTTTGCAACATAAAAAAAGGTGAAGTTATTACGACTGAAAATGTAAAACATCAAAGTTCTAAAGTCGAAAAGAAAACAGCTACAACGTCATGGACTCCTCCAAATATCGATAAATGGAAAGACAAAACATTTATGGGATATCACAGAGAAGACGGACAAGTTGGAACGGAAAATATTTGGTTGTTTTTTCCTTTGGTTTTTTGCGAAAATAGAAATGTTGAAATTTTGAAAGATGTTTTCGAAAAAGAATTATTATTCGAAAAACCATCAAAACATCAACTGCTTTTACGTTCGTTAATTCAGAATTCTGATGAAAACGAGCAAGACACAGATGAAGAAGACACTAGAGTATTCAAAAATATTGATGTTAAATTCGTTACACATCAAGGAGGTTGTGGCGGAATTCGACAAGATGCTGAAGCTTTAGGAAGATTGCTTGCTGGATATGTAAACAATCCGAATGTCGCTGGTGTAACAGTCCTGAGTCTTGGGTGTCAGAATTTACAAGTTGATATTTTTAAAGAAGCTTTACATAAAATCAATCCTGATAATCAAAAACCAATTATCGTTTACGAGCAACAAAAATCTGGAACAGTTGATAATATGTTGAACGGTATTATTAAAGATTCGTTCGAAGCAATCAAAAAAGCCAATGAAATTGAACGTAAACCAGCTCCATTATCTAAATTAGTTTTAGGATTAGAATGTGGAGGATCAGATGGTTTTTCTGGTATTTCTGCTAATCCAACCTTAGGCTATTTATCAGATATTATGGCTGCAATTGGAGGTGCTACCATTTTGTCCGAATTTCCCGAATTGTGCGGAGTTGAACAAGAATTAATCAATCGTTGTGTGAATGAAAAAGATGCCGAAAGATTTTTACAATTAATGAAAGATTTCGAAGATTCTGTTGTTGCCGCTGGTTCTGGATTTGACATGAATCCTTCTCCTGGAAATATAAAAGATGGATTAATAACAGATGCGATGAAATCTGCTGGTGCAGCTAAAAAAGGGGGTTCCTCTCCTATTCAAGATGTTTTAGATTATACAGAATATATCAAAAAACCTGGTTTAAATTTGCTATGTACACCAGGAAATGATGTTGAATGTACAACTGCATTAGTCGGAACTGGATCTAATATCGTCTTGTTCACTACAGGTTTAGGAACGCCTACTGGAAATCCTGTTGCCCCTGTTGTAAAAATTTCTTCGAACACAGCATTACAAGAAAAAATGCCTGATATTATCGATTTTAATACGGGAGAAATCATTACTGGAAATAAAACAATTGAAGAAACCGCTAACGAACTTTTAGAATTTATCATAAAAGTTGCAAGCGGTGAAGTCAAAGTAAAAGCTAAGATTTTAAATCAAAACGATTTTATCCCTTGGAAAAGAGGCGTTTCTTTATAACCTATTTTCTTTTCGAAGATTTTCGAATATGAATTTGAGGATTTAAAACAACCTTTTTTTCTATGCTTATCCCTGAAAAATTTTCGTTCATATATTCCAGAAATACTTGAGCGGAAATTTTTCCCATTACATCTGGTGTCTGATCTACACTACTAATAGGTAATTCCATATATTGCGTAAATGGCTCATTACTAAAACCTATTATTGCAACATCTTCAGGAATGCTTATATTTTTCTTTTTCAATTGTTGACAAGCTCCCAACGCTGCATAATCACTGGCCGAGAAAATACCATCTGGTGGCGATGATAAATTCCATAATGTTTTTATTGCTTCAACCCCATCTTCTATCGAACTTTTAATTGAAAAAACATATTCTTCTTTAAAAGCTAATTTATTATCTTTCAATGCATCGATATAACCATTGTAACGATTCTGATAAATCTCTAAACGCAAATCTCCAGATAAATGACAAATTCTACGACAACCTTGTTTAATCAAATGCTCGGTTGCCAAATATCCACCCTTATAATCATCAATTGTTACAGTACTGATTCCTGCAATATCTTTTTTACGGTCAAAAAATATGATTGGAGTATTAGATTCTTTTGCAGTTTCTATGTGCGAAATATCTTCCGTCGTTTTAGAAACAGACATAAAAATACCATCAACCTGTGCATTCAATAATGTATTTAGTTGTTTTCTTTCTAAATCTACATCTTCGTGACTTTGACAAATAATAACATGGTAACCATGTGGAGACAACTCCTCTTCTATCCCACGAATTAGAGATGAGAAAAAATTTGTATTAATATAAGGAACAATAATCCCAATATTATTTGTCTTCCCACTTTTTAGAGCCTGCGCTAAAGTATTTTGTTTGTAATTAAGCTCTTTAGCAGCTTTCATAACCAACTCTTTCGTTTTCTGACTAATTTTAGGATGATCGTTTAAAGCCCTCGAAACGGTAGCAGCACTAATATTCAATTTTTCAGAAATATCATATATTGTAGCACTTTTTTTCATAATAAGGTAAAATTCAAGTTCGTTATCAAGATTCGGTAAATATAAATTAAATCTCAATAGTATTATATAGTAATGTACCCGTTGTGCATTTTGATTAATAAAGAATAAAGTTGTTCATTTGATTGAAAATCAGTAAATTGTTTTAACTACAAAACATTTACAATGAACAACTTACTTGCAAATTACGAAAGAATATTGGAAGTTCTTCGAAAAATATCAACAGATACACTTTTAATTTATCAACGTAGAAGACCTAAACTTTTTGATTTAGAACTCATCAGTCTTGTCTTAACAGCTGAATT
>NZ_JAAGKM010000065.1 GCF_019308355.1 Empedobacter falsenii
TACTCAAAACTCAGAACTTACAACCCGCGTTAGGGATAGTAGTGGAAATCCTTTTGTAGAAATTGGATTTTCCTGTAATCACTTCCAATTTTCTTCTACAAAAGATTGCAACGGATAGCCCGACCGAAGGGAACGCTATAATAATACGCATTTGAATGAAGAATTTTTATATATTTAGGTTTTAAAGTAAACAGGATATGAAACCATTTAATGTGCGTGTATATGCGTTATTGGAACACAAGGGAAAGGTATTGGTGATTCACGAGCCGTTTCAGGGAGAGTTAATTTATAAGTTTCCTGGCGGTGGATTGGAGTTTGGTGAAGGAACAAAAGATTGTATAAGGAGAGAGATAAAAGAGGAATTGAATTTGAAAGTAGAAGTTCATGAACATTTTTATACACAAGATTTTTTTGTGTTGAATGCTTTTGATTCGACAGAACAGGTTTTATTGATTTATTATAAAGCGACAATTACAGAGAAAGCATTGGATAAATTGAAAGTTTTGGATGCGGATATCAACGAATTGTTGTGGTTATCCAAAGAAGAATTGAATGTAGAGAAATTTACGTTAGACGCAGATAAAGTGGTAGTTGATTTGTATAAAAAAGAAAACTTCGAATCTTAAGACTCGAAGTTTATTATTTTTTGATCATCAAAATACTGTATAACGGCGTATTTCATTAACAAGGTTTGTTCATTTGTTTTGAGAGGTGGTAAATCTTCCAACAACTCAAAATGTGGCCAACCATCTGGATCTAATCCATCGAAACGATAAAAACCAAAAGGTTCTAACACGCGACAAACTGCAATGTGTAATAAATTGAGTTTATCATCTTTTTTGAATCGTTTTTTTCCTTGTCCTAATTCTTGAACACCGATCAAAAAAAGAATCGTATCTAAATCTGGTCTTTCACCGTCTGTGAAATTTTGTTGAAAGAATTCTTCAATCAGTTTCCACTTGTTGGTGTTTGATGATGATTCTTCTGTAATTTTTGATATATCCATTTAGAATTTACGTCCTTTGTGACGCATATGTGGGTTTTGTAATTGCGAATTACTTACGTTGAAACGTTTCATTTGATCATTCATCATTTTGATTTGATCTGTAAACATTCCTTTCGAATCGTTTTTCTTCGCTTCTTTAATGTAACCTTCCGCTTCTTTCTTTTTACCTTTTGACATTGCAGCTCCAGCCAAAGATAAATTAGCCATTGCTCTGTCATGATCAAACGATAAACCGTAGTTTAAGGCTTCTTTCATATATTTTTCTGAAACCCCTACATTGTCCTGCGCTTCAGTAATTCCCATCATGTAGTGGTAATATCCCATTTGTTTAGGAATTAATTCTGATGATGGATTTTTGATCTTTTGTAACCATTTTTTCGCTTTTGCCATATCCTCTTTACGTAAAAACCAGAAAGCTAACAAGATGTTTTCGTTTCTGAAATAGAATAAAATTGGAAATACAGTGACTAATAACGAAACAAATCCCCAACCGTATTCGCGAATGGTAAACAAAAAGATTGCTAAAACGATTAATACAGCGGCGATTACTAATTTAATGTATTTGTTCATCGATTATAAATATGATTTGATATTATCTGCAATTTCGATCATTTTCTCGGCAGATAATTGAAGTTTTGGATTTGAGAAATTGATATCTTGCATTGTATTTAGAGGAACCAAATGCACATGTACATGTGGTACCTCTAAACCAACAACAGCTACGCCAACGCGTAAACAAGGTATTGCTTTTTCTATAGCTTGTGCAATTTCGTAAGAAAAGTCCATTAAACCTAAATAGGTTTCTTTGTCTAAATCGAAGATTTTATCGACTTCTTTTTTCGGGATAACCAATACATGACCTTCTACCAAAGGAAAAGCGTCCAAAATAGCGATGTACTTATCGTTTTCGGCAATTTTGTATGATGGTATTTCTCCGTTTATTATTTTAGTGAAAATGCTTGCCATATGTTTTTTAATTTTTGAAATCTTAGTCCAAAGATATTTCTAAAATTTCAAAATTTAAAGTCATTCCGTTAGGTAATTTAATTTCTGCAACTTCTCCAAGTGATTTTCCTAACAATCCTTTTGCGATTGGAGTATTCACAGAGATACGCATTTTAGCTAAATCAGCTTCAGATTCAGGTACCAAAGTGTACACTAATTCTTGTCCGTTCGCTGTATTTTTTATTTTAACTTTTGATAATATTGATACTTTAGAATGGTCTAATTTAGATTCATCAATTACGCGTGCATATGCTACAACTTCTTTCAATTTAGCAATTTGCATCTCTAACATTCCTTGAGCCTCTTTTGCAGCATCGTATTCTGCATTTTCAGATAAATCTCCTTTATCACGCGCATCAGCAATTTGTTGCGAAATTTTTGGACGCTCAAAAGTTTCTAACTGATGAAGCTCTTCACGCAACTTTTCTAATCCTTCTTTCGTTACATATTGTATATTTGCCATAACAACAATGTTTAATTAATTTTTTATTAAATAGGTCTTATAAAATAAATAATCCTACACATATGTAATACTATGCGCAGGACTATTTAGTTATTGTACTACAAAGATAATAAAAAAAATACAGCAAATTAAAAATGAAACAATTTATTAAAACGATTCTAAATAAGGTTATTTTGGTTTGTGTTTTTGCTGGCTTATTTCAAGGCTGCAATTCAGATGATGGTACAGTAAGTTGTGTGCCAAATACAATTGTGAATGTATCAATCAATATCAATTTACCATTATATTCTAATCTAAATAATCCAGGAGGATGGGTATATGTTGATGGAGCAACAGCAGGTTCTAGAGGTTTGATTGTGGTACGTACAGCTTCTGGTTTCAAAGCTTACGATCGTAATGCACCGCATATTTGTCCTGGTGCAGAAACCACTCTGTATGTAAAGAATGACATCAGTATTGTGTGTGATGCAGATAATTCTGAATGGATTTTATTGACAGGACAACCTACAAAAGTAGCGAATAGAGCGCCAAGAACATACCAAGTGTATGTAAATGCAAATGGAACGCTTACAATAACGAATTAAATTTTTTATCTAAAGTTTTTTTAATTCACTCAAAAAATAATAATCTTTGCAGGCATCGAAATTATACTTCTTTATTATGCATGCATAAATTTTTCGAATTGTTTTTGAATTAAATTATTTTTAAAAAAAGATAATTTCGTTGTAAAGATTACTCAAATCCATTATTTTTGGTAAATCAAAATTTTATCAATTAAAAAATATTAATAATGAGCATTATTTCGCATATCCATGCAAGACAAATTTTAGATTCTCGTGGTAACCCAACTGTAGAAGTAGACGTGTATACAGAATCAGGTGTTTTAGGTCGTGCAGCTGTTCCATCAGGAGCATCTACAGGAGAGTATGAAGCAGTAGAATTACGTGATGGTGGAGACTTGTACTTAGGTAAAGGAGTTTTGAAAGCTATCGAGAATGTAAATGAAGTGATTGCTCCAGAATTAATTGGTTTTTCTGTTTTCGAACAAAATTTAATCGATCAAGTAATGATTGATTTAGATGGAACTGAAAACAAAGCTAAATTGGGTGCTAATGCAATTTTGGGTGTTTCTTTGGCGGTAGCAAAAGCTGCAGCAGAAGAATTAGGTTTACCATTGTTTAGATACATCGGAGGAGTTAATGCAAACACATTACCAGTTCCAATGATGAATATCGTAAATGGAGGTTCTCACTCTGATGCGCCTATTGCATTTCAAGAATTCATGATTATGCCAGTTCAGGCAGAATCTTTTTCTGATGCGTTACGCAAAGGAACAGAAGTTTTTCATGCATTAAAGAAAATTTTACACGACCGTGGTTTATCTACAGCAGTAGGTGACGAAGGTGGTTTTGCACCAACTTTTGACGGTACAGAAGATGCTTTAGATACTGTAATTTCTGCAATAGAAAAAGCAGGTTACAAAGCAGGTGAAGAAATTATGATTGCATTAGATTGTGCATCATCAGAATTCTATCACGATGGAAAATATGACTATACAAAATTCGAAGGAGAGAAAGGAGCTATCCGTACTTCTGCAGAGCAAGCAGCTTATTTAGCAGAATTGACAGAGAAATATCCAATTATTTCTATTGAAGATGGTATGGATGAAAACGATTGGGAAGGTTGGAAAATCTTAACAGATAAAATCGGTAAACGTGTTCAAATTGTTGGAGACGATTTATTGGTAACGAATGTAACTAAATTAGAAAAAGCAATTGATGCTGAAACAGCAAATTCTATCTTAGTAAAATTCAATCAAATTGGTACGTTAACAGAAACGATCAAAGCAGTACAAATGGCGCAAAATGCACGTTATACAGCAGTTATGTCTCACCGTTCTGGAGAGACAGAAGATGCTACAATTGCAGATTTAGCTGTTGCTTTGAACACAGGACAAATCAAAACTGGTTCTGCTTCTCGCTCTGATCGTATGGCGAAATACAACCAATTATTACGTATTGAAGAGATTCTTGGAGAAACTGCAATTTTTCCAGGGCTTAAGGCTTTTAAAGTTAAGCGATAAAATAATTTGAGACTGATATTTATCAGTCTCAAATTAATAAAAAAAGTGTAAATTACGCAATAAATAATATAAACTATAAAATGTCAGATAAGGTAATATTAAATTACAACGGAAATGAGTTGGAGCTACCTGTTACAACTGGTACAATGGATGAAAAATCTATTGATATTTCCAAGTTAAGAAGTGCTACTGGATTAATCACAATGGATCCAGGTTACAAAAATACAGGGGCATGCGAATCTAGAATTACATTTTTAGATGGTGAAGAAGGTAAGTTGATGTACCGTGGATATCCTATTGAACAATTAGCAGAGAAATCTTCTTTCGTAGAAGTAATGTATTTGTTAATCAAAGGAGAATTACCTACACAAGCTGAATTAGATAAATTTATCGCTGATATTAATGAGTATAACTATGTGTCAGAAGATTTAATCAAAATCTTAGATGCATTCCCAAGTTCTGCTCACCCAATGGGAGTATTAACATCTTTAACAGCTGCTTTATCAGCATTCAACCCAAAAGTTGTTGATGTTACTTCTCCAGATGATATGTACAAAGCGGCAGTTACTTTATTAGGTAAATTCCCAGTATTAGCGTCTTGGACACAAAGAAAAATTAAAGGATTACCAGTTAACTACTCTAACGATAAATTATCTTATGTAGAAAATTTTTATCAATTATTATTCAAAAAACCAGGTCAAGAATTAGACTTAGATCCAGTTATTATTGATGCAATTGACAAATTATTAATCTTACACGCAGATCATGAGCAAAACTGTTCTACATCAAGTGTACGTTTAGTAGGTTCTTCTCATGCAGGTTTATTTGCTTCTATCTCTGGAGGTATTTCTGCATTATGGGGACCATTACACGGAGGTGCTAACCAAGCAGTATTAGAAATGTTAGAAGCGATCAAAAATGATGGTGGAGATGTTGAAAAATACTTAGCTAAAGCAAAAGATAAAAACGATCCATTCCGTTTAATGGGATTTGGACACCGTGTTTATAAAAACTTTGACCCTCGTGCGAAAATCATCAAAGTAGCTGCGGATAACGTTTTAGAGAAATTAGGAATCAATGATCCTATTTTAGATATTGCGAAAAAATTAGAACAAGCTGCTTTAGAAGACGAGTATTTCAAATCAAGAAACTTATATCCAAACGTAGATTTCTATTCAGGAATTATCTACAAAGCGTTAGATATCCCAACTGAAATGTTTACAGTTATGTTTGCTGTTGGACGTTTACCAGGATGGATTGCACAATGGATGGAAATGCGCGAAACAAATCAACCAATTGGTCGCCCTCGTCAATTATACACAGGAGCACCATTACGTGATTACGTTGAAATTGAAAACAGATAAGAATTTTCTTATTTATCATATAATCCGAAAATCAAACTTTGATTTTCGGATTTTTTTTAACAATTAATTTTTAGAGATTGTTTGTTTAAAATATGTTAAAACCTTATTTTTAAGTAAATTAAATTTTGTAACCATGAAATTTGAGAAAATACATAATAAAGGTCAAGCGCAAATCTTCGAAAACAAATACCTCGAAATGTTGACAAAAGGTCATCCCGCAGTTATTTGGGGAATGTACATTCCTCTACTTTCCTATTGTATTTATTATGGAATTTCTAGTTACGATTTATCAGTCTTAACAGTTGTCAGTCTATTTTTTGGAGCGATGTTATTTTGGACTTTATTCGAATATTTTGCACATCGTTATCTTTTTCATTGGACAGCCGAACAACCAAGTCTAAAACGAATTGTTTACATTTTTCACGGGAATCATCATCATTATCCGCGCGATAAACAACGTTTGTTTATGCCTCCAGTTCCAAGTATTCTTTTGGCGTCAATCATTTTCTTGATTCAATATTTAATTTTAGGGAAATATGCCTTTGCTTTCTTTCCGGGGTTTATGATTGGCTATTTATTGTATGCATCTATGCATTATTTGATTCATGCTATTGCACCACCTTTCAAGTTTATGAAACCACTTTGGCGCAATCATCATTTGCATCATTATAAAGACGAAGAATTAGGCTTTGGCGTTTCAAATACCTTTTGGGATCGTATTTTCGGAACAATGTTCGATCTAAAGAATGAAAAAGAAGACAAAGAAAAAGTAAAAGAATTGATGTTTGAGAAGAAAAGTTAATTTTTCGTATCTTCCGTCAAATTAATCACACATATAAAAATGAAAAAATATACTTTACTTGCAATTGGATTACTTGCTTTCAATCAAGCAAACGCGCAGTATTCTAAAGAAAATCAAAAGAAATATGTCGAAGAATTAGCCTCTGATGCTATGCAGGGTCGAAAATTTGGAACGCCCGAAAATCGATTGGCTGCTGAATTGATTGCTGAAAAATTCAAACAAAATAAATTAAAACCTTGTGTTGGTGATTCATATTTAATCGAATTTGAATATAAAGGCAAAACAGGACAAAATGTTTGCGGAATTAAAGAAGGTAAATCGTCTGATATTTACGCTGTAGGTGCGCATTTTGATCATGTTGGAACAGATGACAAAGGTGAGGATAAAATTTTTAATGGAGCAGATGATAATGCAAGTGGAACTTCGGCTGTAATGGCTTTGTCTGATTATTTCAAAAACAAAAAAGTTAAGCAAACTATGATGTTTATGGCTTTTGATGCGGAAGAAATTGGATTAATTGGCTCTAAAATGTTGGTAGAAAACACAGATTTTCAGTCTTATTTACCAAATATGAAAGTGATGTTGAATTTAGAAATGATTGGAACTGTTTCTGCTTTCGGCGAAGGAAAAGTATATATGACAGGTAGCGACCGTTCGGATTTGATGAATTTGATGAATAATAATTCTACTAAAACATTCAAAGTTGAAAACGACCCTTATTTGCAGCAACAATTATTTTATCGTTCGGATAATGTAAATTTTGTGAATCATAAAGTGGTATCGCATGCGCTTTCTTCTGTAAACATGGAGAATCAACATCATTATCATCAAAAAAACGATGAAGTTTCGGTGATTAATTTCGAAAATCTGTCAGAGATTACACAAGGAATTGGACATTCTTTATACGAAATGATGAAGAAAAATATTCAACCAAAATATAACAACTAATGGATAAAGCAATTAATATTGTTAGTATTGCGGTTATTGTAATTTTATTGTTAGCGTTTTTATCAGAAAAATTTTTCCCAATAAGAGGTCTTGAATTGTTTTATGAGAAAAAGTTTTATCTCGCAATTATCTATTTAATTTTAAGAGTTTCCAGAATTTCTATTCTTAGAAAATCAAAATAAATTTTTAAATCCGTTCCAATTTCAGAACGGATTTTTTAGTACCTTTTATTTACTTAAAATAAATGTATGGAAGGTTATTTAGAAATTGTTTTGCGCTGTATTTCGGTGTATTTTTTTATGTTAATTGCACTTAGAATTTTTGGTAAACAGCAATTATCCCAATTAAATACGGCTGATGTAATCTTAATTTTATTAATTAGTAACGCTGTACAAAATGCAATGGTTGGTTCAGATTCGAGTTTGCAAGGAGGATTGATAGCAGCTTTTGTATTGTTTCTTTTAAATTTTATTGTCAAAAGAATAATGTTGAAAAATAAATTTTTAGGAAACTTAATTGAACAAAAATCTGAAATTTTAATCCATAATGGAAAAGCTGATTTTACAATGTTGAGCAAATTGAGAATTAATTCGGAAGAATTGAACGAAGCAATGCGCGAACATGGTGTAGAACATATTAAAGATGTGAAATTGGCGATGATGGAGATTGATGGAAATATCTCAATAGTGACAACGGATAAAAATCAATTTAAGGAAACGCATTATAAACGCAAGCATAATCACAAAAATTTGCAAGGAACTAATTAACAGAATATGGAAAATAATTTAGTAAACGGGATTATCAAACAATTCCAGTATTATAAACATTTGGGTGAAAAAACATTTTCACAATTAACGGATGAAGAATTGTTTTGGCAATACAATGAAAACTCAAATAGCATTGCGATTATCGTGAATCATCTTTCAGGAAATATGTTGTCGCGTTGGACTGATTTTTTGACAACAGATGGTGAAAAAGAGTGGCGAAATCGTGATGAAGAATTTGAAGATAGAATCAAAACTAAAGAACAACTTTTAGATAAATGGGAGAAAGGTTGGAAGTATTTGTTTGATGCTTTAGCACAAATTAAAACCGACGAAGATTTACAGCAAATTATTTATATCCGAAATGAAGGACATACAGTAATAGAAGCGATTAATCGTCAATTGGCGCATTATCCGTATGATGTTGGTCAAATTGTTTTTATAGGAAAATTAATAAAGGACAATGAATGGAATTCACTTTCGATTCCGAAGAATAAATCAGCAGATTATAATCAAACGAAATTTTCTTCAGAAAAGAAAACACAACATTTTACAGATGAGTTTTTGAAATAAATTTTAGTTAAAGTGTTTTTAATTGAATTATTTATCTTAAATTACATAAGAAACTTAGGTATATGAAAGATGTTCAATTTTATAAAGGAACTCTGCAACCGATTATTTTAAAACTATTACAAGATCATAAAAGAATGTATGGTTATGAAATCATTCAAAAAATTAGAATTTTAACGCAAGATGAATTTGAGTTAAAAGAGGGTGCATTGTATCCTATTTTACATAAGCTGGAAGCTGAGAATATAATTGAAGTGGAAGCTGAGCGAGTAGAAGGTCGAATAAGAAAATATTATAAGTTGACTGAGTTTGGAACTAAAGAATCTGTAAAAAGAATTCAATTGTTAACAGAAACAATGCTACAAATCCAAAAATTATTGAACCCTAAATTGATTTAATCATGAGAAAAATTTCTGCTTTTGAAGTTCAAAAATTAATCGATTTTACGCGTCAGCATTATGTTGAGTATTATGATTTGCAATTGGAATTAGCCGATCATTTGGCTTGTGGAATTGAAGAACAATGGGAAATAAATGAAACTATAACTTTTGAAGATGCTTTACAAAATGAATTTAAGAAGTTTGGAATATTTGGTTTTTCTGAAATTGTAGATAAAAGAAGGTTTTCGCTTCAAAAAAAATACAATAATTTAATTTGGAGACAGTGTCCAAAAAACTGTGTAAACATAAAATAAGGTGGGTTAGTAATCCACCTTATTTAATTTTATTAAATTTATAAAACACAGTTTATTATGAAAAAATCTGTAACACAAATCATCCAAGAACA
>NZ_JAAGKM010000066.1 GCF_019308355.1 Empedobacter falsenii
GTTCACGACAAATTTCATTGACTGTTTTGCCTTGATTTTGTTCTGATAAGATCTTGACGATCTGAACTTCTGTAAAATTGCTCTGTTTCATAATTATCCCTAAGTTAATAAACTATATTTTTAAACGGTCCGGTTTTTAGGGAAGATTACAAAAGTATATTTTTCATGTGTGAATTTGAATTTTCACGAAGTTAGAAATTTTTATTCATCAGCTTATAGCTTTTAGTAAAATATCAAAAATAGAGGATGAATTAATTTTGAATGATTTAAAATTTTATAATAATCAAGTAGAAAGTAAATTACAATTAATTAAAAACATAAATTAGTTAAAAATAATTCAATGAAAATAGCTTTCTTTTCGTCTAAGCCTTATGACAAAATTTTTTTTGAGGCTGAAAATAAAAATTATGGTTTTGAACTTAATTTTTATGAAACACATTTAGGTCCGCATATCGTAAACGCGATTGAAGATGAGCACGCTGTTTGTGTGTTTGTGAATGATAAAGTGAACCGACAAGTCATTGAAGTTTTAGCAAAAAAAGGCGTTAAAATTATTGCATTGAGATGTGCTGGTTTTAATAATGTCGATTTGGAAGCTGCGAAAGAATTTGGAATTAAAGTTTGTCGTGTTCCTGCATATTCTCCCGAGGCTGTTGCTGAACATACAATGGCGATGTTGTTAACATTGAATCGAAAAACACATAAAGCTTATAATCGTGTTCGTGAACAAAATTTTGCATTGAACGGCTTACTTGGTTTTAATCTTTTTCAGAAGACGATTGGAATTGTTGGAACAGGAAAAATAGGAAAGGCTTTTATCAATATTGCGAAAGGTTTTGGATGTAAGATTATTGCTTATGATTTGTATCCAGATCAAGAATTGATGAATAATGGCGTGGAATATGTGGAACTGAATACGTTGTTTAAAAGCTCAGATATTATTTCGTTGCATTGTCCGTTGACGCCAGAAAATCATTACATGATTAATCAAGAAACGATTGCGTTGATGAAAGATGGCGTAACGATTATTAATACGAGTAGAGGTGGATTAATCAATACACATGAAGCGATTGAAGCTTTAAAAAATCATAAAATTGGTTATTTGGGAATTGATGTTTATGAACAAGAAGAAAAATTATTCTTCAAAGATTTATCAGCAGAAATTATTCAGGATGATATGATTCAGCGATTGATGAGTTTTCCAAATGTTTTGGTAACTGCGCATCAAGCTTTTTTTACACAAGAAGCGTTGGAACAAATTTCAGAAATTACGATGCGAAGTATTTCAGAAATTTTGGAAAAAGGCTCGACAGATGAGGTTGTGATGTTATAAATCTCCTAAATGAGTGGATTTGAAACCATCATATTTTTTGAGACCAAACCCTAAAAAACGATCGAACGCAATATGAGCGGAAAATATAAATCCAATCATTAAACACCATTCAATGTGTAAAGAATAGCTAATGAGAATCAATGTAATTGTTATGAATAAAATTATAAGATATTGCACCAATCTTATTTCCAAAAAGATAACCTAACATAAAAATTAATACAGCAAGTTGTTCTAGCTTTAGTAAGTTTTTCATGCGATTGGTATTTAGTTTATTAGTATAAAAATTTTACCAATTATTATAAAAAAAAGCCTCTCAAATGAGTGGCTTTAAATAATTTATATAAAATAAAACTTAGTCGTTCAATTTTAATACAGCTAAGAAAGCAGATTGTGGAACTTCTACACGTCCAATTTGACGCATTTTCTTCTTACCAGCTTTTTGCTTTTCTAATAACTTACGTTTACGAGAAATATCACCACCATAACATTTTGCAGTAACGTCTTTACGTAATGCTTTGATTGTTTCACGTGCAATAATTTTTGCACCAATCGCGGCTTGAATTGGAATATCAAACTGTTGACGAGGAATTAATTCGCGTAATTTTTCACACATTTTCTTTCCAATATTGTAGGCATTATCAACGTGAATTAAGGCAGATAAAGCATCTACAACTTCACCGTTAATCATGATGTCAACTTTCACCAATTTTGAAGCTTTCATTCCAGAAGGTGCATAATCAAACGATGCATATCCTTTTGAAATAGATTTTAATCGATCATAAAAATCGAAAACAACTTCAGCCAAAGGCATATTGAAAATCATTTCTACTCTATGTTGAGTTAAATAATTTTGAGATTGTAATTCACCACGTTTCTCAATACATAAACTCATTACAGGACCTACGAATTCAGATTTTGTAATGATTGCTGCACGAATATATGGTTCTTCAACACGATTTAATCCTGATGGATCTGGCAATTCAGATGGATTATGAACCGGAATCATTTTTTCTGGATCTTTCTCCAAATATGCTTCATAGGAAACGTTAGGAACAGTTGTAATTACCGTCATGTTGAACTCACGTTCTAAACGCTCCTGAATAATTTCTAAGTGTAACATTCCTAAGAATCCACAACGGAAACCGAAACCTAAAGCAGCAGAAGATTCAGCTTCAAAAGTTAATGAAGCATCATTCAAACGTAACTTTTCAATAGATGCACGCAAATCTTCGTAATCTTCTGTGTCAACCGGATAAATACCAGCGAAAACCATTGGTTTTACTTCCTCGAAACCATCAATAGCTTCGCTTGCAGGATTCTCTACTAATGTAATTGTATCTCCAACTTTTACCTCAGAAGCTTCTTTAATTCCAGAAATAATATAACCTACATCTCCAGTTTTAATGACTTTCTTCTCAACTTGATTCAGTTTTAACGTTCCAATTTCATCGGCACCATATTTTTTGTTGGTTGCCATGAATTTTACTTGATCCCCTTTTTTGATTTCTCCATTTACCACTTTATAAAAAGCTTCAATTCCTCGGAAAGGATTATAGACAGAGTCAAAAATCAAGGCTTGTAATGGTGCATCTGGATCACCAACTGGTGCAGGAACTTTCTCGATAATTGTATGTAACAATTCTAAAACTCCTTCACCTGTTTTTCCACTTACACGCAAAACATCTTCGGGATCACAACCAATCAAATCAACAATATCGTCTGTTACTTCTTCTGGATTTGCAGAAGGTAAATCGATTTTGTTCAAAACTGGAATGATTTCCAAATCATTTTCTAAAGCCAAATAAAGGTTAGAAATGGTTTGTGCTTGTATACTTTGCGCAGCATCTACAATTAACAAAGCTCCTTCACAAGCGGCAATTGAACGAGAAACCTCGTAAGAAAAATCCACGTGACCAGGAGTATCAATTAAATTTAAAATATATTTTTCACCATCTTTTTCATATTCCATTTGGATGGCGTGCGATTTAATTGTGATTCCGCGTTCGCGTTCCAAATCCATATCGTCTAATGTTTGATTTTGTAACTCACGATCAGAAATCGTGTTTGTTACTTGCAATAAACGATCGGCCAAGGTACTTTTACCATGGTCAATATGGGCGATAATACAGAAATTACGGATATTTTTCATATTCTATTTGTCGAATAGGCAAAAATAATCTTTTCCGAGCAGACTGCAAGTTTTTTGAAAAATATTATGAATTATATTTTAATAAATTAACGAGAGTTGAAGTGTGTTTTTTACTAAAAAATAAATCTAGGCAATTATCCGATGAAAAAAAGTATATAATTTATCTTCTTTTACTAGACCAAATTTTTGTTTCAAACGATACTTTGTTATTCGTACACTTTTTGGTTCAATATTAAGAAGAGTTGCAATTTGTTTGGTGTCTAAACCAAGATAGATATACGAACAATATTTCAAATTAAGAGGTGTTAGTTTTTGCTTAGAATGCTCGTTTAGCGTTTTGAAAAAGTTTGAATGTAATTCTTGAATTCTAAATTTAGCACTTTCAAAATCATAATCCATTAAATTTTCTTCTCGCATAACTTGTTTTAAATTGATAGAAGAATCATTTCCATTTTTTTGTAGTTTCCGCTTGATCTTGATTGTACAAATCGATTGAATAATCAGTTGCTTTTTTCTGAAATTCAAATATAGCCGAGTCAACCTAAGTTTAGCATATTCGTTATTCCCATAATTAACGAAGCCTATATTATGTATTCAACAAAAGAAATTGTTTTTAATAATCTCTTTTGTGTTTATATGAATTTTAAACCTAATTTTATCCTTATGAAAATCAGCACAAAATGAGGAGATTACTATTTTTTGTTATTACTTTTTTTACATTTATTCAACTTTCTGCTCAAACGACTCGAAATTTGAATTTAGAGAATTGGACTTTTCAACAAAAAGGAGATTCAAAATGGCTGAAAGCTGAGATTCCTGGTTCTGTTCATACCGATTTGATGTTAAATAATATTATTCCAAATCCTTACAAAGACGTTAATGATGCAAAAGTGCAATGGGTAGAAAACGAAGATTGGAACTACAAAACTTCTTTTGATTTGACTGAAGCCGAACGAAAAGCGCAAAACATTCAGTTAAAATTTAATGGATTGGATACATATGCAAAAGTTTTTCTGAACGGAAAATTAATTCTGGATGCGAATAATATGTTTCGAATTTGGGAAGTTTCGGTCAAAGATTTACTGAAAGATAAAAATAATTTGCTCGAAATACAATTCAAATCGTCGCCTAATGAAGGAAAACGATTAGCAAATCTTCTTCCATATAAATACCAGAAGGTGAGCGTGTTTTTACTCGAAAAGCGCAATATCAGTATGGTTGGGATTGGGGACCAAGATTGGTAACGGTTGCGATTTATAAACCAATTGAACTTATTTCTTGGAATAATTTAAAACTGAATGACTTGTCTTATGAAATTGTCAAATTGGATAAAAATCAAGCGAAAGTAAAGTTTAAATTTATTATCCAATCGGAACAAAATACAGCTGTAGAAATTAATTTTAATCAGAAAATAATCACTCAAAAATTAACCAAAGGAATTAATCATTTTTCGACTGATGAAACGATTCACAATCCAAAATTATGGTGGCCAAATGGAATGGGCGAACAGTATTTATACGATTATCAATTCAAAATTAAACAAGGAAATGAACAGATATTTAAGTATTTAAAATTTGGTTTACGTACGATAGAATTGGTAAAAGAAAAAGACGAAGTTGGCTCTAGGTTTTATTTTAAAGTGAATAGGATTCCAACTTATATGAAAGGTGCAAATTATATTCCGCAAGATAATTTTGTTTCACGAGTTTCAAAAAATGATTATGAAAAGTTGATAAATAGTTCGGTTGAAGCCAATATAAATATGATTCGTATTTGGGGTGGTGGAATTTATGAGAACGATTATTTTTATGAATTATGTGATGAAAAAGGTTTGTTGGTTTGGCAAGATTTTATGTACGCTTGTGCTTTTTATCCTGGCGATCAAGATTTTCTTCAC
The DNA here is from genome assembly GCF_019308355.1 of Empedobacter falsenii. Lineage (GTDB taxonomy): Bacteria > Bacteroidota > Bacteroidia > Flavobacteriales > Weeksellaceae > Empedobacter > Empedobacter falsenii_B. The sequence continues at coordinate 5,380 of NZ_JAAGKM010000066.1, forward strand.
AATGTAAAACAAGAAACAATTGATCAAGTGAATCGCCTAAAAAATCATACTTCTATTGCGCTTTGGTGTGGAAATAATGAAATTGATGAAGCGTGGAAAAATTGGGGATATCAGAAACAAATGGGCTGGTCGAAACAAGATTCGTTGAGTATTTGGAAAGATTATCAAACGACTTTTCATCATATTATTCCGAATGTTTTAGATTCGATTTTACCAAAATCAGAGAATCGCTATTGGCCGTCTTCACCTTCGATTGGTTGGGGAAGAAAAGAAAGTTTGACGCAAGGAGATTCGCATTATTGGGGCGTTTGGTGGGGAATGGAATCGTTTGAAACGTATGAAAAAAAAGTTCCACGTTTTGCTTCTGAATATGGTTTTCAAGGAATGCCAACGTTGGAAACGGTGAAATCAATGTTTTCTGAAAAAGATACATTGAGTAAAAATTCTGCAATAATTTTAGCGCATCAAAAACATCCAAAAGGTTGGGAAACAATCAACGAATATATGCAGCGAGATTATGTTGTTCCGACCGATTTTGTGCAGTACAACTACGTTTCTCAATTGTTACAAGCACGCGGAATTCAGTTGGCAATTGAAGCACATCGACGTGCAAAACCTTATAATATGGGAAGTTTGTATTGGCAATTGAATGACGTTTGGCCAGTAACTTCGTGGTCGTCTTTGGATAAATTAGGAAATTGGAAAGCGTTACATTATCAAGTGAAAAGAAGTTTCGAAAATGTGCTAATTTCAGTAGAAAAAGAAGAAAATGTGTACAAAATTTATATCGTAAATGACTTATTGAAAGATTTGAAAGGAAAAGTAAAATTTTCTGTGGTAGATTTTAATGGAAATAAACATTGGACTAATGATAAAGATGTAATTATTTTATCAAATTCTTCAACCAAGATAATGGAATTAACTGATGAAATTTTGAAAGGAACTTCTTCAACTAAATGAATGTTAAAAATCAATAATATTTTTCTCCCTATTTTTAGTGAAATTTCACAAAGGATTTGGAAATGTGAATTTTATTGACTTAAATTTGCACTGATAAAAATCATAACGTATAACAATTTAATAACGAAGAAATAAAATGTTCAAAGAAACGACATATCAGTTTTTAGCTATTGCAACAGATTTTGCAATGAGCATTCTTCGTGCTTATAAATCGTAAATAATTTACTTATTATATCAAAAGCCCGGAGGATTCTTCGGGCTTTTTCTTTTATTATTCCATTCTAGATTCAGAATAACTTCTAAAAACTTCCGAAGAAGAAATAGTTAGCGCTAATTATTTCAAAATAATTATTTGCAATCAAATAATCCATTTTATGGAAGATTCAATTTTCTTTTCTACTCAATTACGAACAAAAAGAGCGAGGAAAAGAAGTGTAAAAACAACGAAAGAAAAAAATGTAAGAGAGAAATATAAACGTCAAAAAGAAATTTTTAAAGAACAAAAAGAAATTCCGCTTGTTCTTTTAAAAGAGCCGTGTCAAAAAGGTTTTGAGCGATATATTGTATTGAGAGAAGATATTAAAAAAGAAAATGAGATTGAGTTTTTTACTCAAATTCTAAAGAAAATAAATACTTCTCAATATGCAGAAACGCGAAAGTTTGTAAAAAAACGAAAACGAAACGGAAAGCGAATTTATGTTCAGAGAATTCAAGAGTTGAAACAATTGCAACCTTACGAATATTCAGGTCCGTATTCAATTTTGAATGATGAAGAACGTCTATATTTTGTGTGTATTCAGGTGTATGATCCCAAGACAAAACGTTTCAAAGGAATTTATGAATTTCTACAACCGTGGCGTTTTCGATTGATTATAAAACCAAATATGATTACGTATTACAAACCGCTTGATATTGATTTGAAGCGCGAAGAAGCGCAAATCGATCATTTTTTTGACAAGTATAAAAATCAAGGAATCCTTTTAAAGAAAATAGTTGGAGGAGGGTATTCGTATGAACGAAAACCAAAATTTAAAAATCCTTTTACAAAAAGGAAATTTTTTAATAATAAAAATTTAGCGATTGAAATCGCTGAAATGCTGATGGAAAAAGAACATCAGTTATCTAAAAGATATTAATCATGGGAAATAAAATCTCTGGAAAGGACTTTATAAAAATAGGCTTTCCAAAATATAATTCGATCAATATTGCAATTGGGCAAATTCATCGATACAGAAAAAAAGAAAAGAAACAAACGATTATTAACGAAGCAAAAGAAGTTTTACTTGAGCCAGAAAAATACATCGGTCACGGAATTTGGGGAAAAGTTGCGGAAGGATTAATAAAACCAGTTGAGGTTAGATTACAAGAATTAAAAACAACGCGTTCACCTTTTTCGATTTTTGGAGAAAATGAAATTGACGAGCAAGCAAAATTTCAATTATATGATGCATTGAAATTGCCAATTTCGGTAAAAGGAGCTTTGATGCCAGATGCGCATTCGGGGTATGGATTGCCAATCGGAGGTGTCTTAGCGACGGATAATGCGGTGATTCCTTATGGAGTTGGTGTGGATATTGGTTGTAGAATGAGTCTTTCGGTTTACGATTTGCCAGCTAGTTTTTTGAAAGGAAAATCGCATCAATTGATTCAGATTTTGCAAGATCATACCAAATTCGGAATGTATGAAACGCATAAACTAAAAGCGGATCATGAAATTTTTGAACGTTCTATTTTTGATGAAATTCCAATCTTGAAAAGTTTAAAAACAAAAGCTTATCAACAATTAGGAACTTCTGGTGGAGGGAATCATTTTGTTGAATTTGGGATTGTGAAATTAGATGAGGTAAAACCTGAATGGAACTTGATTCCAGGAGAATATTTGGCTGTTTTATCGCATAGTGGTTCGCGTGGTTTGGGTGCAAATATTGCAAAACATTATACGTATTTGGCGACGAAACAATGTCCACTTCCGAAGCAAGTTCAGCATTTGGCTTGGTTAGATTTGGACACGTACGATGGCCAAGAATATTGGGCAGCGATGAATTTGGCTGGCGAATATGCCAAGGCTTGTCACGATGATATTCACCGAAGAATTGCGAAAGCTTTGGGAAAACGTATCGTTTTTAACATCGAAAATCATCACAATTTTGCGTGGAAAGAAATGGTTGAAGGAACGGAACGAATTGTTCATCGTAAAGGAGCGACGCCAGCTGGAAAAGGAATTTTAGGAATTATTCCAGGTTCGATGACCGCGAACGGTTACATTGTTGAAGGTTTGGGAAATGAATTGAGTATTAATTCGGCTTCGCATGGTGCGGGACGAAAAATGTCGCGTGCGAAATGTAAATCAACAATTACTAAAAGTTTTATGAATTCACAATTGAAAGATGCAGGAATTGAGCTGATTGGCGGAAGTGTAGATGAAGCACCTTTGGCATATAAAAACATAAAAACGGTGATGAATTTACAGACTGAATTAGTGAAAGTGTTGGGAACTTTTACACCGAAAATTGTACGAATGGATAAATAATGATGAGGAAAAAAATTATTCAACTTACATCGGGTAGAGGACCAGCGGAATGCAATTTTGTGGTGACTAATGTTTTTAAAAAGTTTTCGGAAGCGTGCACAAAATCTGAAATTAAGTTTGACATAATTGAAAGAGAAATGGATAAAGATTTTCATCAACTTTCATCTGTGATTATAGAACTTGAAGGAAATGATTTAAACACGTTTTTAAAAACTTGGCTTGGAGCAATTTTATGGATTGGTAAAAGTCCATACCGAAAATTTCATCAACGAAAAAATTGGTTTATTGGTTGTTTTGAATTAGAAATTCCGAAAGAAAATTCAATCAATCCGAATGAAATTATATACCAAACAATGCGAAGCTCTGGAAATGGTGGACAAAATGTAAACAAAGTAAATTCGGCTGTTCGTGCGATACATCAACCAAGTGGAATTTCGGCTGTTTCGATGGATTTACGTTCACAACATCAGAACAAAAAAACTGCAACAACTCGTTTGTTATTGAAATTACAAGGATTTGAAACCAATAAATTGAAGGACTTGGTTCAAAAAAAATGGAATAATCAAACGTCTATTGCAAGAGGGAATCCTGTGAAAATATTCAGAGGAGATAAATTTAGTGAATAAAAAAAAGCCGCTCAATGAGCGGCTTTTAGTTTATTTTTGACACTGTACCAAAAACTGTGTAAGTATAAAATTCTGCTTGGGTTAAAATCGAGCAGAATTTTATTTATACATTTAATATTTACATATTTATGGAAACAAAAGACCTATTTCCGGATGATTTTTTCAAACAGTTTAAAACTGGCGATGAACTCCAAAACTTTCTCAAAGACTTACAAAAGCGAGGAATTGA
>NZ_JAAGKM010000067.1 GCF_019308355.1 Empedobacter falsenii
AATTAAAGTAGGAGTTTTAAATGATAATCAAATTATTAAAAATATAGAAGTAATAAAAAATACAAACTGGAACTTTTACACTGAAATTGATTATAAATTAAAAAATTTTGATCTATTTATTCAAGGATTTAATTTTATTAATCTTAATCAAAATTCTATGTTAAAAAATATTTCTACAACAGATTATCAAGGTTACGTAAATCTTAAAACTTTATCTGGATATTTAATGGGAGGTATAAGATTTAATTTATAAAAGACTATTTTTAGTAGAATTATCATCAACTTGGTATAAGCAAAGAATAATTTCTATCTTAGTAAAAACAATCTTCATGAAACGATTTATTATCTTATCAACCTTTATATCATCTACAGTTTTTGCGCAAGAATTACACTTAGATCAAGCCAAAAAAATATTTGAATTACCAACGCATTGTATCAAGACTGAGTATCCGAACAAATTAGGAAATGTTTTGGGAAGTGATGCAGATCTTAAAACGCCAAAGCAATTGCGTCCAATTTTTTATGGTTGTTTTGATTGGCATTCGTCTGTGCATGGATTTTGGTCGATTGTGAAATTGATGAAAGATTTTCCTGAATTGGATCAAAATAATCAGGTTAGAAATGAGTTAAATCAATTGATTACAGCAGAAAATGTTGCGGTTGAAATGGCCTTTTTCAATGATAAAAATAACAAGAATTTCGAACGTACATACGGTTGGGCTTGGTTGTTACAATTGCAAATGGAATTGAATAATTGGCAAGATAAAGATGCGCAAGTTTGGGCAAAAAATCTGAAACCTTTGAGTGATTTGATTATTATTCGATACAAAGAATATTTGCCGAAATTAGTTTATCCAATTCGTACAGGTACGCATGATAACACAGCTTTTGGGTTGAGCTTAGCGATCGATTATGCACGTTCTGTGAATGATAAAACATTCGAAAAAGTGATTACTGATAATGCAAATCGTCTTTATTTAAAAGATAAAAGTTGCAATATTGCTTTCGAACCAAGTGGATCAGATTTTCTTTCGGCTTGTTTGGAAGAGGCTTTGTTGATGTCTAAAATTCACCCGCATGATGAATATAAAAAATGGTTGAAATCATTTTTACCACAATTGTTTGATAAAAAACATGAGCTAAAACCTGGAATTGTTTCGGATCGTACGGATGGGCAATTGGTTCATTTGGATGGTTTGAATTTTAGTCGTGCAAAGGCTTTGTATCAAATTTCTGCAAAATTACCAGAGTTAAAACATTTGAATAAAATTGCGCAAAATCATCTCAATTATTCCTTAAATAATATTACAAATGACGATTATATGGGAAGTCATTGGTTGGGAACTTTTGCACTTTATGCGCTGAAAACGAAGCATGAAACAGAAAAATAGTTACGAATAATCTTTCTTAATCTAGTTTAAGATTTTTGAAGAAGCATTAATTTAGTTTTGTCGTATATAATAATTTATACTTATGACAAAACAAGGACTTCCTCAGCTTTTTTTAAGAATAGCTTTGGCTTTTTCCATGCTTTCAGCAGTTGCTGACCGTTTTGGAATTTGGACTGAAAACGTGTCTTGGGGGAATTGGGCATCTTTTGAAGATTATACTCGTACGTTAACTTTTTTTCTTCCAAAATATTTAAGTGAATTAGGAGCCTATGGTGCGACATTTTTAGAAATTCTATTTTCTATTTTATTATTAATAGGATTTAAAACAAGGATTACAGCACTAGGTACATTTTTACTTTTAACAATTTTTGCATTAGCTATGTCTATTGCCTTTGGTGTAAAAGCTACTTTTGATTATTCTGTTTGGACAAGTGCGACAGCAGCACTTTTACTTGCTGTACAATCTCAGTATTTATTTAGTATTGATCAATTAATGATTAATAAAAATGTTGTAGATTGAAAATTAGCTAATAATAGGGATTTTATAACGATAGAATTGAATCTAAATTTGTTTCAAACAAAACTAATACGAAACATTAAATTTTAATTCTATGAAAAAATATTTTTATATCGTCATCGCAATTTTAGGTCTTGCAGCATTCGGATTTAGTCAATATTCGAAAAGTCAATTAGAAGATCAATTGGCTAAAACTGGGAAATGCGTAGAAGGTGTTGTTGTGGAAACTAGCGGAACATTTAAACGTCCGAAAGCAACGATACAATATCCTGTAAATGATGAAGTTTATGAAGTTACTTTACGATCTAGAGCAGATGTGGATGAAGTTGTATTGATGAAATATGATACGCTGAATCCAGAAGAAGTGTTGCTTGTAGATAATTGTAATTAATTATAGTCTCAAGTTTAAATGAAAAATCCACCAAGTTTTTTGGTGGATTTTTTTATATTAATGAATTATTTCTAACGATTAAATTTCTTCTAATGTTGGAATAAATTCTTTTTCGATTTCTTCGAAAGTTTGCATCAAATCAACAAGATTATCTTGTGTGACTAATTTTGTACGATAAGGTTTGAAATTTGGAATTCCTTTGAAATAATTGGTATAATGCATACGCGTTTCTAAAATTCCTGTACGTTCACCTTTCCAGTCAATCGCCCAATTTAAATGGTTTTTAGCCGCTTCCATTCGTTCTACGATTGTTGGTTCTGGTAACAATTCACCTGTTTCTCGATAATGTTTAATTTGCTCGAAAATCCAAGGGTAACCAATCGCCGCACGACCAATCATTACACCGTCTACACCGTATTTTTCTTTGTATTCTATTGCTTTTTGAGGCGAATCTATATCTCCGTTTCCAAAAATTGGAATTTCGATATTTGGATTAGCTTTTACTTTTGCAATCGGTTCCCAGTCTGCATTTCCTTTATACATTTGTGTACGTGTTCGACCGTGAATTGACAAAGCTTTGATACCTGTTTCTTGCAAACGTTCTGCAACTTCATAAATGTTGATCGAGTCAGAATCCCAACCCAAACGCGTTTTTACAGTAACTGGTAAATGTGTACTTTCAACAACAGATTTTGTTAAACGTACCATTAAATCTATATCTTTTAATACACCAGCTCCAGCGCCTTTACAAACAACCTTTTTTACAGGACATCCAAAGTTGATGTCAACAATATCAGGTTGAACTGTCTCTACAATTTTAGCTGACATTGCCATGGCTTCTTCGTCTCCACCAAAAATTTGAATACCAATAGGACGTTCGTAATCAAAAATATCTAATTTTTGACGACTTTTTATTGCATCACGAATCAATCCTTCAGAAGAAATAAATTCTGTATACATCAAGTCTGCTCCATGCATTTTGCATAGGCGACGAAATGGCGGATCACTCACATCTTCCATCGGTGCAAGCAATAAAGGGAAGTCTGGTAATTCTATGTTTCCTATCTTTACCACGAAATAATTTTTTGCAAAATTACATAAAACTTATGAAAGAAGAACGAAAGTCCGAAGGTGTAAATCAATATTTAAAGTTTTCTGCGACGGGAATACAGATGGCGGTAACGATTGCGTTATTTGCTTGGTTAGGAACTTTTTTGGATAAAAAAATGGAAACAGACAAGCCATTATGGACGGCTGGCTTATCTTTGCTGGGAGTTTTTGCAGGATTATATTTGATGTTGAAGCAATTACCAAAAAAATAATTTTAATGATTAAGAAATTTATTCTTTTAGCACTTTCTTTTATTGCAATGGTTGCAATTTTTTGTGGTATTCATTACGCAATTGTTGAGCATTATAATTTTAGCGAAAATCCGCTAATTGTTCCAAAAATGTATTTAATAATTGGATTAATTACATTAATGATTTTGCAAGTTGGTTGTTTTGTGAAGATAAAATTTCCAGAATATGTTGGTTTTGCCTTTATGGGAGGGATGATTGCGAAGATGGCAATTGTATTAGCATTGATTGTTGTGAATGAACAAATTAAATCAAATGTTGTACAATTAATTATAAGTTATTTTGTAATTTTGCTAGCCGAAGTTTTAGTGTTTATTCGCTTAATTAATTTAAAGTTAAAAAAAGTTTAATGATTTTTAGCATTTGACTTTGGTAAGTGGTTAATTTACTATAATTTTGCACGCAATTTAGAAACAAAGGAATTATACATGAAATTTTCAGCGTTATTAGCGTTTTTATTACTTTTCAATTTCGGATTCGCCTCTACAGCAGTTCCGCACGAAAGTCTTCCAAAAACGTTTGAGGAGTTAATTAAAAGTGAGCAAGTAAAAAGTCAAGAGGAAGCTGCTAAAGTGAAATCTGGCGAGTCTACATTTAACCCAGTGCCAGGTATCATGCACCACATTGCAGATGCGCACGATTGGCATTTATGGGGAGAAGGAGAAAAAAGTGTAGGAGTTGCATTACCTGTTATTTTATGGGATAATGGTTTACAAGTTTTTATGTCTTCTAAATTTCACCACAACGAAGCGGTTGTTGAAAGTAACGGAAACTACTATATCAACTACCACGAAAAAATCTACAAAACAGATGCGCAAGGTACAATCAAACCTCACGTAGACGAAAAAGGAGCTATTCATTTAGAGAATGAAAAACCATTAGATTTTTCTATTACGAAAAATGTAACATCAATGTTAATCTCTTTCGTGATTTTAATCTTAGTTTTCTCTGCAGTTGCATCTAACTACAAAAAAGGAAATATGGTACCAAAAGGTATTGCAGGATTCATCGAGCCAATTATTATTTTTGTTCGTGATGAAGTAGCAATTCCAAATATCGGTGAGAAAAAATATGCGAAATTTATGCCTTATTTATTAACGTTATTTTTCTTCATTTGGATCAACAATTTATTAGGATTGTTACCAGGTGCAGCTAACGTTACAGGTAATATCGCAGTTACATTTGTATTAGCATTAATCGCATTAATCGTAATTAATTTCTCAGGAAACAAAGGTTACTGGGGACATATGTTATGGATGCCAGGTGTACCGGTTCCAGTAAAATTAATCTTAGCTCCAATTGAGTTAATCGGGATTATTACAAAACCATTCGCCTTAATGATTCGTTTATTTGCGAACATTACAGCAGGTCACATCATCATTATGTCGTTAATTTCGTTAATCTTTATTTTCCAAACAGAAGCTATGGCAGGTGGATCTATTCCATTAGCGTTATTTATCTACTGTTTAGAGTTATTAGTAGCGGCATTACAAGCGTTCGTATTCACAATGTTAGTTTCGTTATTCATCGGAACAGCAGTAGCAGAACACGATCATCATTAAGAACAAAGAAATATAAAAATAATTTTTTAATAATTAAATACAATTATCATGACAGGAAGTATTGCAGCAATCGGAGCTGGTTTAGCAGTTTTAGGAGTTGGTTTAGGTATCGGTAAAATCGGTGGATCAGCTATGGAAGGAATCGCTAGACAACCAGAAGCGGCTTCAAAAATTCAAACAGCTATGATTATCGCAGCAGCCTTAATCGAGGGTGCAGGTTTATTCGGTATCGTAGTTGCGTTATTAGGTAACGGATAATATTTGAATTAAAATTAGCTTCAATAACGGTTGGTTGTTGAAGCTAATTCATTAAAAAATTAATTAGTAAAAAATAAAATTTAATACATACACACAATGGATTTAATTACACCTTCAGTTGGTCTTATTTTTTGGACTGCGGTCGTATTTATCATCTTATTAGTATTGTTAAGATCATTAGCTTGGAAACCAATTTTATCTGCAGTTAAAGAAAGAGAACAATCTATCGAGGATGCATTAAACGCAGCTAAAAAAGCGAAAGAAGAGATTGCTTTATTAAACGCTCAAAACGAGAAAATCATGAAAGAAGCTCGTGCTGAACGTGATGCTATCTTGAAAGAAGCGCGTGAAATGAAAGAAAATATCATCAACGAGGCGAAAAATTCTGCAACTGTAGAAGCAAACAAATTAATTGAAAATGCTAAGTCAGCTATCCAAAATGAAAAAGCATCGGCTATGGCTGATATCAAAAATCAAGTTGGGCAGTTGTCAATTGAAATTGCTGAAAAAATCTTAACTAAAGAATTGTCAGACAAATCTGCACAAGAAGCTTTAGTGAATGATGTTATTGATCAAGTTAAATTCAATTAATCATGGCAGGATTCAGAGCAGCACAAAGATATGCTAAAGGTTTGATGGAGTTTGCGAATGAAGCAAACCAAACAGACGTAGTGTATGCTGAAATGAATGATGTTCGCAAAGTCATTAAAGAGAATGATGATTTAAGAGTTTTCTTAAATTCTCCGGTGATTGATGCAAAGAAAAAAGAAGCTGTTTTGAGTGAGATTTTCAAGTCTTTATCAAAAACTTCTCAAACATTCATTTCGTTAGTCGTAAGACATGGTAGAGAAAATATTTTGTCTAAAATTGCAGATCAGTTTATTTCATTATACGATTTAGCAAATAATATTGTAACAGCAGAAATTACTTCGGCAGTACAATTAGATCAAAATACAATTGATAATATTGTAGCAAAAGCAAAACAAACTTTAGCTGCAAATAGTCAAGTAAAAGTAGAGAACAAGATTGATGCATCTTTAATTGGAGGTTTCGTTTTAAAAATTGGAAACAATCAAGTTGATTCGTCAATCAAAACTAAGTTAGCTACATTAAAAAAAGATTTTTCGAAAAACGAATACATTCCTAAATTTTAAATATTTCAGAAATGCCAGAAATAAATCCAGCTGAAGTTTCAGCTATATTAAAACAACAACTTACAAGCTTTGATTCATCAGTTGAATTAGCAGAAGTAGGAACCGTTCTAACTGTTGGGGATGGTATTGCTCGTGTTTACGGGTTAGACAATGCTCAATACGGAGAATTAGTAGAATTCTCAAACGGGTTAGAAGGAATGGTACAAAACCTTGAAGAAGACAACGTAGGTATTGTACTTTTCGGACCTTCAAAAGGTATTAAAGAAGGTGACACTGTAAAACGTACAAACAAAATTGCATCTATTAACGTAGGTGAAGGAATGTTAGGACGTGTTGTAGATATGTTAGGAAATCCTATCGATGGTAAAGGACCAATCGAAGGACAATTATATGAAATGCCTATCGAGCGTAAAGCTCCTGGGGTTATCTATCGTCAACCAGTAAACGAACCATTACAAACTGGTATCGTTTCTATTGACTCGATGATTCCAATTGGACGTGGACAACGTGAGTTAATCATTGGTGACCGTCAAACAGGTAAAACTTCTGTTGCTTTAGATGCAATCTTAAATCAAAAAGAGTTTTACGATAGAGGTGAAACAGTTTTCTGTATCTATGTTGCAGTAGGACAAAAAGGTTCTACAGTAGCAGGTATCATGAAAACATTACAAGACCACGGTGCAGATAAATATACAGTAGTAGTTGCTGCTAATGCATCTGATCCAGCTCCAATGCAAGTATATGCTCCAATGGCAGGTGCTGCAATCGGAGAGTATTTCCGTGACTCTGGTCGTCCAGCGTTAATTGTTTATGATGATTTATCTAAACAAGCCGTTGCATACCGTGAGGTGTCTTTATTATTACGTCGCCCACCAGGACGTGAAGCATATCCTGGAGACGTTTTCTACTTACACTCTCGTTTATTAGAGCGTGCTGCAAAAGTAATCAAAGATGATGCAATTGCATCTCAAATGAATGATTTACCAGAATCTATGAAAGGTATCGTAAAAGGTGGTGGTTCTTTAACTGCTTTACCAATTATCGAAACTCAAGCTGGTGACGTTTCTGCATATATCCCAACAAACGTAATTTCGATTACAGATGGACAAATCTTCTTAGAGTCTGATTTATTCAACTCAGGTGTTCGTCCAGCGATCAACGTAGGTATCTCTGTATCTCGTGTTGGTGGTTCTGCACAAACAAAACCAATGAAAAAAGTATCTGGTACATTAAAATTAGACCAAGCACAATACCGTGAGTTAGAAGCTTTCGCGAAATTTGGTTCTGATTTAGATGCAGCTACAATGAACGTAATTGGTAAAGGTGAACGTAACGTTGAGTTATTAAAACAAGGTGTTAACGCTCCAATTCCAGTAGAAGAACAAGTAGCAGTTATTTATGCGGGTACTAACGGTATGTTGAAAAACGTTCCAGTTAACCAAGTGAAAGAGTGGCAAGCTGACTTTGTTGAGTTAATGCGCAACAAATATGCAGACACTTTAACATCTATCCGTTTAGGTAAATGGACTGATGAAATTATGGATGTATTGAAGAAAGTTATCACAGAAACTACTTCTAAATACTAATAAAATATAAATGAAACTTAGAGGTTTCCGAATCTCTAAGTTCCTTTTAATCCTTCATCTCAAATAGAATTATGCCAAATTTAAAAGATATACGTAACCGTATTACTTCTGTAGGTTCTACAATGCAGATTACAAGTGCTATGAAATTAGTTTCTGCTGCAAAACTAAAACGTGCTACAGATTCTATCGTACAGTTACGTCCTTATGCAGATAAATTACGTGAACTTTTACAAAATGTAAGTTCTACTTTAGAAGCTGAAGTAGGAGGTGCATTAACAGAAGAGCGCGAAGTTAATAAAGTACTTTTAGTCGTTATTAACTCAAATAGAGGTTTATGTGGAGGATACAACTCAAGCATCATCAAAAAAGTAAATGCGTTATTAGCTGGCGAATTAGCAAGTAAACACGTAGAGATTTTAGCAATTGGTAAAAAAGCTAATGATACTTTTAGTAAAACACAAACTATCTATAAAAATGCATCAAGCATTTGGGATAATTTAAATTTTGCAGATGTAGCTGAAATTGCAGACGATTTAGTAGAGAAATTTACTGCAGGTAACTTTGATCAAATCAGAATTATCTACAATCAATTTCAAAATGCAGCTGTTCAAATTGTACAAGACGAACAATTTTTACCAGTCGTTTTAGAGAAAACTGAAGAAGAAGCAAACAATTCAGCAGAGTTAGATTATATCTTCAACCCTTCGAAAGAAGAAATTTTAAGAGACTTAATCCCTCAAACGTTGAAAACGCAATTATTCAAAGCCGTATTAGATGCTAACGCTTCTGAGCACGGAGCACGTATGACTGCAATGCATAAAGCAACAGACAACGCAAGCGAGTTACAAAAAGGATTGAAAATTCAATACAATAAAGCTCGTCAAGCTGCTATTACAAACGAGATCTTAGAGATCGTTGGTGGTGCAGAAGCATTGAATGCGTAAGAACAAAGACTTATATTATTTTAAATAGAAAAGCAACTTCATCTCGAAGTTGCTTTTTTTATAATGTTTACTTTAGATTATAAAGAAGTAATAAAACTTTTAATAGATTCTAACAATTATATTTATCATTCAGAATAAAAATCTATAAAACACTTTTGAATAATTATTCTTTAACATATGTATTGAAGAAATACTTCTACTTAGTTATTACTTTATTCAGGATGATAATTTGTGTAATCATATATCTAATTAGAATTCTTATTAGTTCAATCTTATTATAAGTTAGAATGAAATAAATTATTTCCTCAAGACATTTCAATAAAAACGTCAAGTGATTTTGTAATCTTCCCCTTGTTAAGAACACTTAAAAGTAGAGTTTTTATTTAATATTATTGTATTATTATTTTGATTAATTTGAAATGTAGGAAAATCATTAGGATTTTTGACCTTACCATATTTCAA
>NZ_JAAGKM010000068.1 GCF_019308355.1 Empedobacter falsenii
TTTGCCTTGATTTTGTTTTGATAAGATCTTGACGATCTGAACTTCTGTAAAATTGCTTTGTTTCATAATTATCCCTAAGTTAATAAACTATATTTTTAAACGTTCCGTTTTTTAGGGAAGATTACAGTTATACAACCCGATAGTTTATAAAGGGAAATGGTTGTTTACCCATTTCCCTTTTTCTTTTTTAACAACAAAATATTTCTAAAAAATGAGCAGCCAAAATAATGTAATCAGAAAATCAGCACAGCATACCTATCCAAAGAAAAGAGTACTTTGTCTGGTATCTAATGCCGCACCACTTCACGGAATGGAAGTCGGTTTTTTTGCCGAAGAAATGACACGCCCATTTTTCGATTTCATCCACGCAGGATACGATGTTGATGTGGCTTCTCCCCAAGGCGGAAAAGTTGTGTTTGACGGACACAGCAACCCCGAAAATCCCGAAGGAGCTTATCCCAACGATTTGATCAGCATCGGTTTTGTACACCATAAAGAATTTGGGAGGTGGATGCAAAATACCATCGCAATCAGTGATGTCAATGTAAACGATTACGATGCTGTTTGTGTAGCCGGTGGCGGAGCTCCATTGATTACCTTCAAAGATGACACAAAACTGCATCAGCTTATTGCAGACTTTTATGAAGCGGGTAAAGTAACTTGTTTAATCTGCCACGGCACGTCCTTATTGCTATGGACACGATTGAACAACGGAGAACTTTTGGCCGACGGAAAAACCTGGACGGGATTTGCAGACAGCGAAGAAGATATGATTAACGAAATGTTCGGGATGACAGTAAACGATTATACTATCGAAACCGAAGCACGAAAAAATCCAAACACCAATTTTGAAGTTGCCGGAGCATTAGAACCTTTTGCTGTAAGAGATGGGTTATTGATTACCGCACAACAGCAACACAGCAGTTTCCTTGCCTCTCAACTGGTAATTGAGGCTCTTTCAGAATAGATTGTTTTTCCTGGTAAGAACAATAAGGGAAAAGTGGAAAGGGTTACTTCTTCCCACTTTTTTTTGTAATTAAAAACACAAATTTTAATCCTTTTATTACATATTATCTGTAGGTATCATATTTTACAGCATATAGTATTTTTGATATATAACAATTTTTCATTATTTCAGAATCCACCGCAATACTCCCATCATGTGTGTTGTTCTTAATTCTTAACTAAAATTTCTGTGAATATTTTACACTATTTTCGTATAACTTATATAATTACTCTTAATAAAAATTACATTGGGATCTGATAGTTTTCCTATAACATACAAGTTGTTTTAGGTTCTTTTATATGAATTGTGACTTTTGGAAATGCCTGTGTCTACTTACAAAGGCAGAATGATAGAATAAAAATGGGATTTAGTTTCACCTTTTTCTTCCTGAAAATATTTCAAATTGTTCGTTCAAAATATTTTCTTTTTCCATCAAGGGATTATTGTTTAAAACAGCATAAGGTTCTTTAGGTATAAATAATTCAGAATTATCCGTTTCTCTTTCTTTTACATAATCCCGGTTTTTAGCGATTTTCAGGGATTCTTCTTTCTCTAATCTGTATTGAGCGATTAATTCTTTTCTTAGCTCTGACAGGTTTTCTATCTGTAAGTCCAGCTCTTTGATCTTGGCTTCGGTGATTTCAGTTTGCTTTTCTATTTCTATGACATTTACCCCTTTTGCTGCCAGTTCCGACCTCGTGATTTTTCCCTTTTTATAATCCTCATACTTTCTCAACACAAAAGCACTATCTGCAAGAAATTTATTCTTTTCGCTCTCAATCCGCTTTTTCATTAGCTCAATCTCAATATTGGCTCTGGTTTCGGGATTGGTGATAATGGCAGTTTTCAGTTCCTGCGTATTAATGTCCGAAACGTCGATTACATCTGCGCCTTTCTTCATAGCTTCCAAATATCTCGCCTGTTTAGCTTGCAGTTTCTGAAGCATAAAAACATCAATGCTGTCATTGGTCAGCATAAAGTTTGCTCTGATATTTTCGTGCTTGTTTCCCTGCCTCCAAAATCTTCCTTCTACTTGTCTTAATGATGTGAAATTATACGGCAAAGTCAGTAAATATAAATCTGAGGTATTTTCCTGAAGATTCATTCCTTCCTGAATGGCTTCGCTGCCTATGACAATTTTTATTTTTCCCGAATTGAAATTATCCTGGATTTTCAGACGGTTTGCTTTGCTTGTTGCTCCGGTAATGATTCCAATTTCCTCGGGTTTGTAGCCCAATTCCTGTATAAGGTATTCTTTGAGCTTTGGAAATTCTTCTACTGCCAGCTCAGAATAAATGAGCTGTCCCGATTCTGGAATATCTTTTTTGTTCTGCCGGATTAAATTCATTGTCTCATTTAATTTCGGAGAATTTTCAACAAACTCTTTTACCGTAGGGATTTCACCATCATAATAAGGTGACAGGTATGGAGATATGGCAATTTTTCTTGCATTTAAAATGTGGGTTAGAATTGCTCCTTTTTGACCACCGTCAAAATTTTTCGCCAATATATCGTATTGCTCTTCGGTAAGGTCATTCTGCTCAATTTTATATTCCTTATTGAGTTTGTTTGGACGAATCAGTTCCTGATTGTCTTCTTCGCCTTTAACATCAATAAATTCCGATAACAACTGCTGAAAAAGAGAATTGTTTTTAAACCTGCGGACATTGGTTTTGAATTTCACATCGCCTTTGGCGTCAATTTCCATATCATTATCCGCTTCCATAAAGGTTTCAAAGAACGTATTGACATTGAAATAGCCGGAGTCTTCAAGACGGTTATTGGCAATCAGTGAAAGAATGGAATAATACTCCAAAGGTTTGTTGGTAAAAGGAGTTGCAGAAAGAAGAGAAACATTTCTTCCGTCATTCTGCTCCTGAATGTATTGTGCCGCCATCCATGTATTGATTCCGAGCTTGGAAGTCTGCTGGTTCTGGCTCCGGAAATCGGAAGCGAAACGACGGTCTTCGATTCTTACTTTTCCAATGATGTGATTGGCATTGTGAGCTTCATCAAAAGTCATATGGTCGAATCCGAAATCTTCCCAGTCATAGATTTTTCCACGTTTCATCTTTCCCTGCACCTCTTTATCTTTTTCCAGTTCTTTCTGAAAATCCCTTTCGGAATTTGTTATCCCTTTGAGCTCGCTTGCAGAGATATAATTAAATCTGGAAGCCAGTCTTTCCGTAATTTCCTTTGAGAATCCGATATTATTGAAACCCTCATAAGTAACGAGCGTAATTTCACCGTCCTTATTATCGAATTTTGACAAATCGTAATCTCTGCCGAGATTTCCTAAAACGTTTACTTTCGCATCCGGAATGGTTTCAAAAATCGTATCCACCCATTGTTTGAGAATACTATTGTTCGGAACAACTATGAGTGGTCTTGCAGCATTTTCCCGTTCCATTGCTTCATGCATCGAGAGAATTCCCGAAAGGGTTTTCCCGAATCCGACCTCGTGTGCCAATAATCCAACACCTTTTGTGGTCATTCTTCCGATTCCTCCTTTCTGAACTTCTGTTAAACGCAGCTCCTTTCCTTTGAAATTTTGGTGAATTTTTGAAAACAAAGGAAATTGGGAATAATTGGGGACGTAAATACTATTGTAATTCCGGTTGAAATCTTTTACAAAACGCTTCTTTAAATCTTCCTGCAATTCTTCCCGAAGAAATTTGCCGAATAAATCGTTAGCGGCTTCTTTTCTCCTTTCCCGAATCAGGGCATTTCTCTCCTTGTCGCTTCCGGTAACGGTTTCATTATCGACAAACTGGCGGACTTCCCATGAAGATGAACCTGCAAAGGCTTCAGAAGGAAGCTCGAGGATAAAGTCCTTGAATTTATCAGCAAGACTGTAACTTTCAATGAACGCTTCTTGTTGCCTTAAAGCCGCATTATATCGCATCTTCTCAACAGTTCCCAGATGAAATTGATGCACAAACTCATGATTCGGACTGATAATGATCTCATCTAATGTTTTGGCTTTAGGAAGCACTTTTTCCAATAATGCTTTCTGTTTTTCATATTGGTCTTTAGTTCCTCCGACAGCATATTTATCAGAAAAATCAATTTCAAGCTGTTCTAATTTTTTGTAAATATTTCCTTCAGCGTAATAAAAATCGTGAATCCATTGTCCGTCAATATAATTGGCAAATTTGTAGTGTTTACCGTAATTATTCAGCGTTCCGTCATAATCGGTATCTCTGAAAGCATCAATGAGTTCCTGTGAAATATCAGGGCTGTTCTGCAAAGATGTAGGGACAATGGCATCTTCTTTTTTGAATTGGTATTTGAGAATACTTGGTTTTATATCAGGTTTATTCTGAACTTTGTACTCTTCATTTTTTGCAGAATTTCTTTCCAGTATTTTTTCTGCATTCTGAAAAAGCTTATTCAGCTGGTCAGGGGAAAGAGTGTCGACATTTGTTTTTAACTTTTCATATTTTCGGATTTCAGCACTGACTGCCGGAGATTTGAATTTAATATCATTGAGCGTTTGGAGGACTTCAATTACTTTATTCTGAGCATTGGTAAGCAACGCTTTTCTTTCCTGCCTTTTATCCAAAATAGCGGTCTGTATTTTTTTTGCTGTCCTGCCTGAAGTCGAAGCTTCTTTAGCTTCCTTATTGGTGCCGTTATCAGCAAAAAGATCTTCAAAGAGATTTCCGATTCTTTCGGTATTTTTTTGAGATTGGATTTTTTCAATTTGAATCAGGGCATCATCAAGGTTTCCGGAAACATAAGCTTCCATTCTTCCGAACTGGTTGCTTCTTTCTTTTATTTCGCCCAAAACTCTGTCCTTATTTTGGGTAAAATATCCGGAAATATCCTGAGCTTGTTTATGGGTATTTTTCTTAAGAATAATGATATCGGTACCGATTTTAGTCCCGGCAAAAACTCCCGAAGGCAGCCTGAACGCATTGGTTATCTCGGCACCGTTTAATTTTTTCTGCCTGTTCAGCCATGCAGAAGGAAGAACCATTGCCAGAGTTCCGCCGTCCTTCAGAACATCCAGACTGCGTTTTATGAAATAATCTTCATATTTGGAAATATTGGGTTCTTCTCCTAATCCTTTGTAATAGCCTCTGTGGTCACCATAAGGCGGATTGCCGATGATAAGGTCGTACTTATTTTTAAATTCTTCGGGATTGGTTTTAATTCCTGTTTCCCCGATAAATTCGGTTTCAAAGGAACGAAGGTTGATGCTTACTTCAGGATGAAAGATTTTGGCAATTTTTGCCGTAGTTTCGTTGATTTCAAAGGCGGAAATATCACTTTTTATATCAAGACCTTTTGCAGCGTAAACAAAATTTCCTGTTCCGATGCTCGGTTCCAAAACGCTGATGTGATGTTGCCCTTTAAATTCGTTTCTGATGAGATTCTGAACAGCATCGACAATTTTGGAATCGGTGTAATATTCATCGAGTATTCCACGACCTTTCTTATCTGTTCCTCCGGATTTGTACTGGTTGCAGATGTTCTTTAAATCATCCGTAATACTCAGGTTTTCCTTGAGCAGGATTTTTTGATCATCAGAAACAAAGCAGGCTGCGGAAACTACTTCCGCAACCTGTTCATTGGTAAGCTTTTGCCCTTTGTATTGTAAAATAAGAGCATCTAATTCCTGTATTCCTGTCGCCAGATCTAATATTCCTCCCAGGGAATATTCTCCTTCTTCATTTTTTCGAACATGATTTTGTTGTGGGCTAATTGCGGATCTTCCTGGTTGTCCTCCTCCCACATGGCTCCGTTCTGTGCCTGCAAGTCCATTTCCAGCATCGTCGCTGCCCACTCCTTGTCTTGAAGTGTTATTTCGGTCTTGGACGGATTGGCTTTCCTCGAAAGACTTTCCAGCGTTTTGTCGAGATGTTCCGGATTCCACTTGCTGAGTTTCGGGAACTGTTCCGGATTTAATTGCAGTGTTTTCATCTTTTGAACTATTTAATGTGCTAAAATTAGTGATTTTCTGCTCATTGCTGAGCTTGTTTCTCAAATAATGATGCAAACTGCTGTTTCCTGATTCTGAAATGCCGTAAAATGAACGGACATCCCGAATATTCCTGCCCTCAAAAAAATCCGAAATCTTTTGGGTTGTGGTATTTCCTGTGGAATTTCCGTTCAGGCACAGCATTATTTTTCCATCAAAATTTTTATACCGTTCAAAAAGAAAATCCGTATTTTCCGTAGAATTCAGTGTGATTAAGGTTCTGCTGTTCTTCCTGTTCTCCATTTCCAAAAGCCGGAGAAAAGACAGGGTGTCCAACGCATTTTCAAAAACGACCATTTCGTTTTTGCTTCCTTTGATCTCAGAAATACCGGATTTGCCGATTGAATTATGATTCTGCGGATACAGAATTTCAAATCCTCCGGAATGAGTGGGTATGGCGATGCCGAGATATTTTTTCCCTGAATATTCGTAATAAACCTGGGAGGTATTCTGATGAATGAGATTTTTTGAAATCCCTTTTTCTTCAAAATATTCTGTGAGCTTATATCTGTTGGGGCTTATCTGACTGATGATTCTTGCAGAGGATTGATTCTCCGCAACTGCTGTGGCTTCTTGTTTCGGAAAATTCATACGGTTACTTCTTTTTCCTGCTTTCAATAAAGCGGTTGAATCTGAATAGTTCTTCGGCTTCCGAATCCCAGTTTTTTCGTGGAATCAGCTGCATGGATACGAAAATATCTTTCTCTTTATCGTAAGAATCTATTCTTTCAATTCTTCCATGATAATTTTCATCAACTTCTTTGTAAAAGGAATAAGGCAGAATAGTGTCAGTCGGATAAATGTAATATCGGGTATAATTCCAAGGTGAATTGATTTCAAAACGCTTGTAGTTCTTTTTAAAAAGGACGGTATCGCTTAATTTCCGGCGGTTCCTGTAATTGAGAATCGGGTCTTTCGTGAAGACTGCTCCGGAAGTTTTGCTATAAACAGAAATCGGTTTTTGCTTTTTTTGTATTTCTGATAAAACTGCTGAAGCATTATCATTTTCCAAAGCATAAAAAACTGAATCTTTGATGAAATAGGTGGTCATTGTCATTTCCGGAAACTCCAAATCGGGAACCAATTCAATGATCGAATCATTTTGATAATTGATTTTGGAAACGTGGAAAGTCTGCATTTTGTTTAAACCTTTGGAAGCATCAAAATACACATTGGATATAAGGTCGATTCCGCCTTTTTCTGCCTTGATTTCTTTGTGGCAGGAAATCAAGAAAAAAAACAAAACAAAAAATGGGAGTATTAAATTTTTATTCATTTTAGATGGATTTAAAAAAGCGGTAAATCAACAAGACCTACCGCTTTCAGATATGGGTCAGGTAGTATTTTAGCGTTTAATGCTTTGTTCTTTCACATTGTTTTTTTCGTGCTTGTTGTCTTGTTCCAATCCCTCCAATGGTTTGTTGGTATTGATTCGATTCATATCAGAATCATAGAGTTTCAAATTTCTGTTTTGAGGATTCAAAACCGCTTTTCCTTCAACAACTTGGTCATCCATTTCAAATTTTACCTTGACGATATTTCCTTTTTCCAAAGATTTAATGGTGTCTGCTTTGAATTCCGGCTTATCAAAAACCAAATTGGATTTTTCTACAATGTCGGCAGCATCTACACCATATTTTTTGTAGAAAATCTGAAAATTGTAGTTGCCCCATTGGTTCTTTTCCTCTCCAAAGTTCAGCTTTACAAAAGCTGGCTCTCTTTCTTTCGATTTGGGATTATCGAACTCAATTTTTACAGAACGTCCCTCTAAAAGATTGATCGCTTCTTTTGCTGTATACGAGTTTTCCTTACTTACTCTGAAATTCTGGGAAACGGATTCTCCCTTTTCGTTGGTCAGGTTTGCATCGTAAGAGTTCAGAAAAACGCCACCTTTTTCAGTTTTGTTGAATTTCAAGGTAAAATCAACCTTGTTTCCGGGCAATGTTTTGTCGGATGTGGTTTTAATTTCAAATTGCTGTTTCTTGGAATTGACGCCTTTTTCTAAATCTTTGTGGAGTTGTTCTCCGCCTCCGAAACCTAAATATCTGAATTGCGCTTTCAAATATTCTAACTGGTCGAATTCTTTTTCCATAATTTCTGGGGTTTTATTGTTATATAAATTTTGAATGTTTATTTCTGATATTTCTTTGGAAAAATTTCTCTTTAACTCATCAACTAATTCCGAGAAATAATGTGCCTCAAATTGACTCTCCATCTCTGGCAGATTTGAAACATTAATATTAGAGGCTTCAAGAGTTCTTGATAAAGAATTTAGCTTACTTGAGTATTCAGGCTCGGTAACGTTATTGTATTCAAATAAACTTTTTTGATAATCACTTTCCCCTCTGTCATAACTGTCATCCCTAAAATCTGCCTGTTGTGGATAATAAGGTGGAAAAGTTTGTATATAACTGAGAACTGTATTCTTTAATCCTTCATCCATTTTTGCAATTTCTATTGCAGCTGGAAGGATGTTTTTTGTAACGTTTTCATTGAAATTATACCCAGGAATTTCATTTTTATCATAATGAGTTTGTAATTTCGTTGATAGTTCTTGTATCTGATCTTTAGAGAACTCATGAGAAATATCAGGTCGAATAGCCGATAAATTTCTACCATTAAGAATTTCTTTTAAACTAGAAACGAATTCGTTTTTCAAACCTTCGTCAGTTGTATGAAAAATTGGAGGCATTGAATGTTCTCCATATGGTCTTATAGAAATTGATTTATTGTAACCTTCCGGAATAAAATGTCTCTCCAAATTCTTTACAAGACTTTCAGGCGAATCAATCTCTGTAATTGATCCTGCAATACCAGGAGTAGAAGCATCAAGCATCAGTGTTTTTTTACTATTATTCAAAATATTTACTATTTCTGAAGCTTTATTTTGGATGTCCAATTTGGTTTTACCAATTTCAATAAATGGAGTTATTTCTATTCCTAGCCTTTTAGCTTCAATTTCATAATTCCGGAAATGATAGGCTTGTTTTTCATCTATCTGTGTTTTGGTCATTCCGGAGCTTAAATCTGTTTTTTGAGTAAGTTCTTTGGCATATAAATCGGCTAATAATTTGTGCTTATCAATCAGCTTATTAATATTTAATTGCAAATCATTTTGACGATCCTGAACAACATAAGTTTTAGAATTAGAAAAATCTATTTTTTCTATAAATTTTACAGTTTCAGCAAAATTTGGAAAATGATGCCGTTTGTCATTTTCAAGAACAACAAATCGACTAGGATTCATATTCGCTTTATTTCCATTTTTATGATCATAGATTTGAAGAAACTTTTCTTCTTTTTCTGTAAATTTTCTTTCCCCATCCATCATGGATATCCTAACGAAAGTTCCAGAGTAAGAAAAGGTATATAATACTTATCTTACAATTATGAAAGGAATAAAAAATCATTACGATGCTTCATTTAAATTACGAGCGGTAGAATTGAGTTATGAAAG
>NZ_JAAGKM010000069.1 GCF_019308355.1 Empedobacter falsenii
ATTGTTACAAAATACGTTTGGCAATAAAGTCGAAAGGTAAAGGTAAAAGCGGCGGAGCAAGAGTAATAACGCATCTTTTTATTGAAAATGAAACGATTTATCTACTTTCTCTTTACGATAAAAGCGAGCAAAATTCTATCTCCGATAAAGAAATTAAAGATTTACTAAAACCGATAAAATAACAAAAGGCAAACCATAGTTTGCCTTTTGTGTTATTGTGAATGTTGGGTTGGAATTAATACGATTGGAATAGTATTATACCTTAATTCCCACCACTAATAGTATAAAAAAATACTGAAATGCCTAAAATTAATGCCATAATTCCTGATAAAAATAAACTCAATTCTATATTTTTTTTTAAATCAGTAATATCTAATTTCCAGAATTTATTATTTAACATAAAATATACTCCACTTATAATTAATAGAATAGACAATCCTAAAAGTTCATAATCCATAGTTATTTTTTATAATTTAAAAATTTATCTGTTGTTTTTTCAGCTCCCATAACAGTTCCCTCTATTACAGCTTCACTAACTCTATTTTCCCCAGCTTGTACAGCTTCTCTACCAGCTACAGCTCTAGTGGCATTTACCCCGTTTTTACTTAATCCTTTAAAGAAAAATGATAATCCTAGTTTTAGTGAATTATTAAAAATTGTTTGTTTATTAAATCCATTTTTAATAAAATCGCCTGATATTTCAGTAGCTAAACCAACATTTGAAGTAATCCCTCCGATAACCGTTAAAGGACCTCCAGCTACTGCTCCAACTCCAGTTGCAGACATACCTAAACCTGCTACAGTTGCAGCATCTCCTCCTGTTTGAAACATTTGACCTGCTTCTATTAAATTTTGACCATTTACATCTCTATTTCCAAGAGCCCTTCTAACACTTCCAGAATATAAAGCGTCATCTTTAGGGTTTAGAGTAGAAACTCCTGTAACGGATTTATTATCATACATTGCAAGTAATGCTTGATCTTGAACTGCTCCATTTTTTCCACCTGAAACAAAATAACCTTTATCTTGAAGAGTCACATTATTTCCTGTATCAGAGGCTGTATAAGAAGTTCCATTCGCTACATGCTTAGCATTACTTCCATATATTGAAGTAGCATCACTTTGAGATTTAACTCTACTATCGTATAATGTCTGTCCATTTGTAACAACCCAATCAGGTGGAGTAGCCATCATCCCATCAGGGTCAATGAAGAATACAGGATTGTTAAGAGCATAAGTGTAAGGAGAAAAACGTCTTGATTTCTCAGCCAGCGGGTCGATGTTGAACCAACGTCCAATAGCTGGGTCGTAGTTTCTTGCGCCGTAGTCGTATAAATTTAAGCTTAATTCGTCTTGCAGTTCTTTACCGTTGTATTTGTACTTATAGTTAGCATTCGCAAGATTTGTATTGTTGTATCCCTTATGCTTTAACCCAAACGGATAGTAATTGTTTTCTTCTAATACTTTTAGCGTACCATTTGCTTCTTTTTGGTAACTCAATCGTACATTTCCAAGATGATCAGTGTAATTGTAAACATAGTTAAACGCTGTTCCGTTTGTTACATTTACATATCCTTCGGCTGTTGGAAAAAACTGTAATACATTATTTTGGTACTGAAAACCTCCTAAATAATCGGTTGTGATTACTCTAGTTCCATCTGTTACAACCTTTCTTAACTTAACACCACTTGCATCATACGTGTAATTAATCTTTTTAGATGCATTCCAAAGAACTTCTGTTGGTAAATTTAAGTAATTATAACTAATTTTTGTTATTCCTTTGTTTTTATCTACTGTTAAATTTCCATTTACATCATAAGCATAATCATTTCCTACTTTATTCCCATCATTAAAACCTTCTGTTAACGTCGTTGCATCGGTTACACTTAATAGCTTGTTCGAGTTTGTTTGGTACACATAACTCAAATTATCTATCACTGGAGCATTGATTATCTCATTGTTCCCATTTCGAATAATTCCTGTAATATTCCCATTTTTATCGTAACCTTTGATTGTTTCATTGTATGCATTAATAGCCTCATTAGTGTTTTTTAGATAAATGCTATTCATCAGGCGATTTAATCCATCATACTCAAAACTATAGCTTCTTGTATTAAAATCAATTGTTTTCCAGATGATTTCTGCAATGTTACCATTGTGTAGTTTTTTTACAGCAGTATTATTTGTTACTCGAGTTAACTTATCATAATTCAATCGAAACGAAAATAAATCTCGATAAGTTGTTGTTTCTGTTACATCTACATTATTAATATCCGTCATCCAACCTCTTATATTGTACTTATAATCTACCGTTTGCAATGGTGTTGTAGCTACAGAATTTCCAACTTTCTTAATCGTCAATTGATTGATTTCGTTATACGAATTCTGTACAATATATTCTTTCGCTCCACTGTTTATTTGATGCGTTTGAGATTTTAATAACTCATTTGGATAATACACAAATTCATCCGTTAATGTTAATTCTGTACTTGCTGCTAATTGTTTGTGTTTTGTGATTGTTTTAAGTGGTTTTCCTCTAAAATCTAAACTTGAGGCTGTATTGGTATAACCACCTAAATAGTTTGTAGAAGCGGTTGCGACAGGACGAATATATTTTGCATCGTAATAGGTATAATTTTTAGCCCATATTGTAGTGCCTAAAACATTAGTAAAGCTTGCTACAGCCAATCCTTTTGTTTTGGTATCTGTTACTCCTATGACACTTTGTCCATCTATAGAAGAAGGAGTTATACCTAAATTTGTATACTCATCGTAATAATTAATCGTTGTTATCTTTGTAAAAGATGTTGGATAGGCAACATTGGTATATAATCCATTTGTGATTCCATTATTCGCTAATCCTCCAGATGTTCCTCTTGTTTCATGATAAATTGTTGCTGTATTATAAGCTGACTGTAACGTAGCCCTAGCTGATGTGGGTAAAGTTCCTGTGTAAACAATTCGATTAAATTTATCATATTTCGTGAATATCCACTCATTTTGACTATCTCTTGTTGCAACTAATCGATCCAATTTATCATACACCATAAACTCTCTTCCTTTGCCAGGAAGTTGTTTTTCAACTAAACGATTTTTATCATCGTATTGGTATTGATAACCTAATTCAGCCAAATTAGCTGTATAATTAGCCAATACTGTTGTTCCTACTTCTACTAATTTTGGTGGTATTACATAGGTCAGATTTCCATAGATATCATATACATAGTAGGTATCATGATTTCCTGAAGAATTTGTAGTTCCAGATATTGCAGGTATATTAATTCGTTTTAAAATAATTTTCCCTTCCTTGTCTTTAAACTCTTGGATAGGTTGACCATTTTCATCTATTGTGACAGTTTTATATAAAGTTCCTGCTGTATAATTTCCACTTAAAGTTAAAGTTGGGACAAATGCAGCAGATAAAGTCACTCCAAACTTTTGTACTTTATCCGCATCAGTATTAGTTGCATAATCAAACTTAATCTCATTCGCTCCTTTTTTCCAAGAATTCCCGGGTGCTGCTTGCGCTAGTACTCTATTTAAAGGTGAATTCTCAAATGTTTTCTCAGAAAAAGGCGTGGTATCTCCAGTTAAAGTGGAATAAAATGTATTACCATTAGTTGCTGCACTTACAATGGTATTGGTAGCAGCTGTAATTGGAAAGGGTAAATTTTCTTTGGCTTGACGACCAAATCCATCATATTCTATTTGTGTGACAATTGTTTTTCCTGTTGGAGAGCCTGCTACTTGCAAAGCTTGTTTTTCGCGTCCTAATCCATCAAAATAAACAACGGTTTCTTTTTTTGTGGCACAAGTGGCATCTAAACATTCTTGTGTTTTGATAAAGTTTTCTGTGGTTGTTTGGGCTTGAATATAAGTACTTCCTAATGCTAAAAAAGTACTATAAATTAGTTTTTTATAAAAGTGTTTCATAGATCTAGCATTAAGGTTTATAGTTGTATTGGAAGGTTTTAAGCGTTTCACCTTTATCATTTACGATAGATTGTAAACGATTTGAAGCATCATAATTATACTTTTCAGCTACTCCATTTGGTTGTATAATTTGAGTAACACCAACTAATGGCTTATACAAATACCCTGTTACCATAGCATCCTTATGTGCTGTACGAAGACTTGTTAAAGCAGCCAACAAGTCGGCATCTGTTGTTTTGGTATTTAACGTTGTGATCGTTGCAGCACTAATTTGAGATAAAGCAACGCCTTCTAACTTAGCAATTGGATATTGTCCACTATATCCCCAAATAATCGAAACTGGAAGTCCATTTTCTAAGGTATATTGTGTTAGATTACCTTGGTTGTCATAACTATTGTAAGTGATTTTGCGGTCTGCAGCTGTTGTTGTAGATCCTTTTTTAGCGTAAACAAATTCTGGTAAAATTAGATTACCGTTTGTTGTAGGGAAATATTTATACAAAGTTCGTTGTTCAGATAAAACAGTAGACCCATTTTTAGATTTTGTAATAACAGGTGTAGCAATCATATTACGATTCACCATTTCTTGCATTATCGCACTTTGCTCGTAACCACTTGTCAAATCTGAAGGATATTGATAGTCTGTAGTTAGGGTTTCGCCTTTGCTGTTGGTTATAGATTGTTTTGTTAATTGTAAATGATTTGGACTATCATAATTGTAAGAAGTTTCTGTGGTAATGGAAGTTCCATTATCAAAATATTCATCTGTTATCGTTCTTGATAAATATTGTTGTTCACTATAATCTTTGTTATACATAAATGACATTGGACCATACATTTGACTAGTACTAAGAGTATATTTATACTTATCATGATTTAGCGACTGATAATACAAAAAATTAGTCTCTTTTATTTTATTATTATTTCTGTAAAATTCTTGAGATTTTAATAATCCTTGTCTCCAAACGGGTACATAATGATATATCTCTCTTAGATCTAAAAAATTACTATTGTGAACAGAAGGAAGAGCAAGTCTTATATCCTCCTCGCTTTCTATAATATAACTTTCTAAAGCTTTGTAATAAGTGTTTTTTGTTTTTAATACTTTATTTTGAGGGACATCAATTATTTTTTCAGTAACTTCAGAATATAATATCTTATTTGTTGTATTTGAGTCTAAAAAAGGTTGAAAATTTGAATTTAAAAGAATATAACTATCTTCATATGAAAAATAATTTTCATAATTAAAACCTATATCTGAAAAAAAAGAAATCAATGGAGCTATTGAAATTAACTCTCCTGAAGATATATTATTACTAGTATTATAATCATACTCCTTTTTTAACACTAATTTATTTTCATCATAATGCTCTATACTGTTTATTCTAAGTCCATTTACATTTTTATTTATTTTGGAAGGATTATCAATTAGTTTAGAGAGCCGAACGATGATATTTTTTCTGTCATTTAAAAATTGACTTAGATTACTAACTTTTAGTAAATAAGTTCCAGCATCTAATTCTATAGTTTTGTTATTATCACTCTCTTGTAAAATGATAAATTTATTGTTTCCTCTGAGATGAACACTTGGGCAAGAAGTATTAACCGAAATACAATCTGGACCTATGAATTCTTTTACTAAAGTAATATCAACCAGTGATTTTTCTGTCAATTCAAATGTTTCCTCATAAAATGTAGGATAAGATTGATTATTATCGTCTATGTCAGGACCAGTAAAAGGAGAGGTGATTATTCTAGTTAATTCTTGGGTTATTTTATCGTCTGGTTCATCAATGTCTAAATAATGATTATATAATCCAATAGAAAGATGATTGAACATTTTTTTATCAACTGTATTAGGTTCTGTATTAATTTTAACAACGCCTTTTTCAGGTAATGTAATTTTTTCTAATATACCGTATTTTAGATATTGTTCATTGACGAATCGATCTCCTTTTTGAGTTCTATTTAATCCAACTCTATAAGATGGTATTCTTGTATTATAATTTTGGTTATTAAAATATCCCCATAAATCTATTTTAGGTGATAGTCTACTTGGTAATCCTTCAGGGGTAATGTAATCAAAGGAATAAAAATCTTCTATCTTATCAGTTACTTTCTTTATTTTATTTAAAAATATTCTTTCAGTTTTAGAAGAAGGATCATTTAAAATTTCTGCAAAATAGTTTTTAAATTCAAACGTATAGATTAAAGTGTTTTTTCCTCTATTTATAGCTATTTGATCGATTTTTCTTCCACCAGTTACATGGTTGCTAGTTGAATAAGTAAAATCAATGGTTAGGTTAGTCGTTGCTATTTGGTTGATAAAAGGTTTATTAACTCTATTTACAGTATAAATAATATCATTTTTTCCTTGTGTTGAATGTGTGGATTTGTATAATAAGTATTGTTCATTAACAAAAGTTTTATAAAGATTAAGACTATTCAGGTAACTAAAATTAATCGTTTTATTATTCTTTTTGATTTTGGTTAAATTCCAAGAAGAAACAAAACCATCATTATTATATATTTCATTAGCTGAATTGTCTTTTCCGCCAAAATGATATTCAGTTCCATCAGTATCGATAATTAATATTGAATGGGGCAAATTCGGAATAATTTTAAGATCGCTGAAAGGATATGATATGATATCTTGATTTTGACCTTTAAACATAAAATATCCTGCTTTCCCATTTATATCAAAATAGAATTTATCAGCCTGTAAATCATATTCTTTATTATATGCTTTAAAATAGATTTCTTGTTCTAAAGTTTTCATTCCTGATGGATTCACAATAAAGCTAATTCCATTTTTAGTTTTATCATACATATCATAAACACTAAATTCTTTAGTTGGATGCAAATAGCCAAATGTAAATTCATCTGGAATACCTCTTACTTCTCTTGATATTTTTGGGATACTTAAAGACCAGTCATGTCCGAATTCATTTGATATATCTCCAACTTTTACTCCGCGAGATGAATAATTTAAATTTAATTTGATAGCATTATTTTCCAATGGTATAGAAAATAAAGGTATATTATAAGAAATACCCCCTGTATTTAAGTCAATAGGATAATCTATATTAGAACTAAATTTTTGAATTTCAGGAGTAGTCGGAAATTTAAGACTAATATCTTGTGCTAAGATTTTAGTAATAAATAATAAATATATAAAATAAAAATGTTTCATTATTTTTTAATAATTTTAATCGATTCAGTTTGGTTATCGTGGTTGATTTTAAGGATGTAAATGCCAGCAGGATAATTTCCTAAAGAAATTGGAGTAGAGCGATATTTCACTTCTTTAGTCTGTAAATGTTGACCTGTTAAATTATAAACGTCAATAAATGCTTTTTTGAAGTCTTTATTGATTAAAACATTCACAATATCCTGTGTTGGGTTTGGATAAGCTTCGATGTAATCCCGTTTTGCTGTAACAGATTTATCTCCTAATTTCACTAAATAAAAATCGGATTGACCTTTATTTCCTTTTGCTTGCTGTGTAGAATTTCCAAATAGTATAATTGACCCATCACGAGTAGTGATTGCTTTTTCGAGGTAATTAAAGCCTTTTTCTCCAAAAGTTTTAGACCATTTTTCTGTTCCATTTTCATCAAATGACTTTGTGATGTAATAACTTTCAATAGAAGAAGTTGTCGTTTTTTGTTGTAAAGTTGAGATTTGATTGGCTGTTAAAATAAACGTATCATTAATGGATTGAATTTCTGTGATGGATAAATCTTTTTGTTCTTCTATTTCGGTTGTTTTGTGAGGTTGAAGATTCAAATCTGTTTGAATAACTTTTGTCTGAATTTTACTTCCATTTTTCTCATTAATCGCAAACAAATAATTATTCTCTTGTTCTTGAAAAGAAATCAAAAAATTTTCCGCATTTAAACCTAAATTATTCTCCGAAATAATTTCTCCTTTTGCATTAATTTCGACAATCCAAGTTGAATTGAATTCATGATCAATTGTTTTATTGCCACTTGCTGGAGAATTAGAATTTCCAACCAACAAAAATCCTTTTTTAGTCTCAATAACTGATTTTAATTTATCATCAAACAATCCTCCAAAGGTATTTTCCCATAGGATTTCTCCTTTTTGATTAAGCTTAATGATGTAATAATCATTTCCTCCAAAATGTTCACTTTTCTTTAATTCAGAAGAAGCAGAATTGGAATTTGAAGCAATTAAATAACCACCATCATTGGTTCTAATCACATCAACAGGAATATCATTTCCATTTCCTCCAAATGAATTTTGCCATTGTAGTTTTCCCTGTGCATCAATTTTTATCACCCAAATATCTTCAGCTCCTTGAATATTGGATGTTTTATCTCCTGATTTTGATGATGTAGAAGCACCTGCTAAGATATACCCTCCATCAGCAGTAGGCTTAGCCGTATATAAGAAATCAGAACCGTTTCCTCCAAATGAATTTTGCCATTCTTGCTTCCCATTTTCATCCATTTTCCAGATAAAATAATCTAAACTTCCTTGATTTTTCTTTTGGATATCGCCCGTCGCATCAGATGCAGAACTACCTAAAATCAAGAATCCATAATCAGGTGTAGAAATAGCATTATAAAGATATTCTGCTTGCTCTCCTCCTATAGACTTTTCCCATAATACATTCTGTTGTGCTGATAGTCCATACATAGAAAATAAACAGAATACCGACAGTAGAGTTTTTCTCATATATGTTAGTGTTAATTAATTATTCTTTATAAAGTTAAAGATTAAGTTAAAAAAAACAATCAATTTTAATATTTTATTTTACTGATGATTTTTCACTTCCATAATGTTAGAGATAAAGCTCTATAAAAAAATGAACTTACTTAAAATGTTACCTTGTCAAAATAAGTATAGGTCATCCTCGCTACCTTGTCAAAATAAGTATAGGTCATCCTCGTTACCTTGTCAAAATAAGTATAGGTCATCCTCGTTACCTTGTCAAAATAAGTATAGGTCATCCTCGTTACCTTGTCAAAATAAGTATAGGTCATCCTCGTTACCTTGTCAAAATAAGTATAGGTCATCCTCGCTACCTTGTCAAAATAAGTATAGGTCATCCTCGTTACCTTGTCAAAATAAGTATAGGTCATGTAATCTTCCCTAAAAAACGGAACGTTTAAAAATATAGTTTATTAACTTAGGGATAATTATGAAACAAAGCAATTTTACAGAAGTTCAGATCGTCAAGATCTTATCAAAACAAAATCAAGGCAAAA
>NZ_JAAGKM010000006.1 GCF_019308355.1 Empedobacter falsenii
GTAGTACCTGTTTTTTACAACTTCGAATTTCCTATAGCTCCATTATTCAAGGATTGACTTCGTTTTATTCGGCTATTTTTTCTTCTGTATATTTTATAATTTCAAATGAACTTCTCATCTTAGCAAAACCTCTCGGTATTTGCGGTTGCAAAGGTAATACTTATTTTTTAACTAACAAATTTTATTTCAAAATTTTTTAAAATTTTTATTTCAACAAGTCAATTTACTTTCACTTTCAAACTCCTTTCGGAATCGGTTTGCAAAGGTAAAACTTATTTCTAAACTCGCAAATTTATTTTAAATAAATTTTATCGCTATATAAGTCCTTATGTCAATTTCAATACTACTCGTCTTTCGTATTGAGATTGCAAATATACGCCTGCATTATTCGTTTTTCCAAACATAATTTACATTTATTTTACATTCTGTTCTTAAGTGATTGGTATGATGCAAAATATTTTTTGATTTTTTTTGATATGAGATGCTAGATAAGAGATTTTAGACGAGAAAAGCCCGTTTTTACCGCACAAAATGATTAGACGTTTTGCTTTTCTTGAACAAAAGAAAAGTAAAATGGATACTTTTGAAGGAACGACTCGGGAGAAATTCTACGAAGTAGAATCTATTTATAAATAAAAAAAGCTAGAATAAATCGAGCTTCATATAATTATTCATTTCATAATATTATACGAGATGTTCCAAAATTGTATTTAATTCTTGTAATTCTACCAAGAAACCATCGTGTCCAAAAATAGAATCTATTTCGATGAATTTTGCATTTGGAATATGATTCGCTATAAATTTTTGCTCACTTGGCGGAAATAATATATCCGAAGAAATTCCAATCACTAAAGTGTTCGAAGAAATCTGAGACAAAGATTTCTCTAAAGATTTTCTATTTCGAGCCAGATTTTGTGAATCCATGGCTTTCGAAAGTGTCCAATAAGAATGAGCATTGAATCTGTTTGCTAATTTTTCACCTTGATATTTTTGATAAGAAGACGCTTTGAAATCATTGTAAACAGAATCCTCGTCTTTTTGCTTCTGTTCATATATAATATAGGTACGATAAGACAACATCGCAATTGTACGAGCTGCAATCAATCCATTTCTTCCTCCAATCTCAGTTTTATCGTTAAAAGTTGCATCTGCCTCGATAGCTAAACGCTGCGATTCGTTGAACGCAATTCCCCATGGAGAATGTACCGCATTTGTCGCCAACAAAACCAAATTATCCACTTTAACTTGATCAAGTAACGTAAATTCTAACGCTTGTTGACCACCGAGTGAACCACCTATTAATAAATGAATAGTTGAAATTCCTAAATGATCTGCCAACAATTGGTGCGCATTTGCCATATCTTTTATCGTAATTGTAGGAAAATCTCGATAATAAGGCGAATTTGTTTCAGGATTTGTAGACAACGGATTTGTCGTTCCATAATTAGAACCAATCACATTGGCGCAAATAATAAAATGATCTTTTGGATTGAATAATTCATTTTCTCCAAAAAGACCAGCCCACCAATCAAAAACATCCGAGTTTGCCGTTAAAGCATGACAAACCCAGATGATATTATTTTTTTCGGGATTCAACGTTCCCGCTGTATGATAAGCAATGGTTAAATTTTCGAGAATTTGACCATTTTCTAATTGAAATGGCTTTGTATAATTATATTGATAAAAATTCACTGAATTAATTTATAGCTAATAATACTTTGTTTACTTAATTTTATCAAAAGCTCGTTGAAGATCATTTTTGATATCATCAATATATTCAATTCCGACAGAAAGACGCAATAAACCAGGAAAAACTCCAGCAGATTTTTGTTCATCATCGCTCAGTTGTTGATGAGTTGTTGCAGAAGGATGAATAATTAACGATTTTGCATCGCCAACATTTGCCAAATGACTAATCAATTCTAAACTATCAATAAATTGATTCGCTTTGTCTGCATCACCTTTAATTTGGAATGATAAAACAGCTCCGAAACCATTTTTCAAATATTTTTTTGCCAAATGATGACTTGGAGAAGTAATTAATCCAGGATAATTCACTTTTTCAACTTGCGGATGAAGTTCTAACCAACGCGCAATTTCTAACGTATTGTCCAAATGTTTCTGAACTCTTAACGACAACGTCTCTAAACCTTGTAACAATAAAAAAGAATTGAACGGTGAAATTGCTGGACCAAAATCGCGCAAACCTTCGACGCGGGCACGAATAATAAACTGAATATTACCAAAAGGACCATTCACTCCGAAAACATCGGAAAAAACTAAACCATGATAACCTTCTGATGGTTCAGAAAATTGTGGAAATCTACCATTACCCCAATCATAGTTTCCGCCATCCACGATAACTCCACCGATAGAAGTTCCGTGTCCTCCGATCCATTTTGTTGCAGATTCTACGACAACATTTGCTCCATGTTCTAAAGGTTTGAAAATATAACCGCCCGCACCAAACGTATTATCCACAATAAATGGAATGTTGTGTTTTTGTGCAATTGCAGCGATTGCTTCAAAATCTGGAACATTAAAACTCGGATTTCCTATCGTTTCTGCATAAATCGCTTTTGTATTTTCATCAATTAATGATTCAATTTTTGCTGGATCTGCATCTTCAGCAAAGCGAACATCAACACCTAAACGCTTAAAACCAACTCTGAATTGATTATATGTTCCGCCATAAAGATTAGAAGCCGAAACAAAATTATCTCCTGATTCTAAAATATTATTTAAAGCAATAAATTGTGCCGCTTGTCCCGATGAAACAGCTAATGCCGCAACACCACCTTCCAGCGCAGCAATACGTTTTTCGAAAACGTCGGTTGTTGGATTTTGAATTCTTGTGTAAATGTTACCAAATTCTTTCAAAGCAAATAAATTTGCTCCGTGTTCGGCATCATTAAATACATAAGAAGATGTTTGATAAATTGGAACAGCTCGAGAGCCTGTTGTTGGGTCTACTTCTTGACCTGCGTGTACTTGTAAAGTATCGAAATGTAATTGTTTTTCTGTTGACATAATAAAATTGTTTTGAATGTGACTACGATTAATAAATAGTAGGTAGGTTAGTTAGCTAAAATTAGCAGCTGCACATTCGAATTTTACTATTGATACAATTATAGATGCTGTGAAGCAGGACGCCGTGTCCAAAAGAATGTTTTTTAGAATTGTACTTCATCTTTAAAAATTATTCATTTCTAACTACACTTTGTAGTTTTATATTTTATGTGAAATTAGAATAATTTTCTAAATAATAAAATTTATAATTAGTTTTTAGAAAATAAATCTATAAAATTGATTTAAAAAGAATATTCATGCCAAAAAGTTAAAAATATTTCTTTCGAAATCTATAAAAAGGATTTAAACAGAATAAAATTTGAAGTAAAAAAGAGAATATTAAGTAGAAAACATAAAAAAAGGAGATCAAAATTGATCTCCTTTTAAGTTTTATGATAAAAAAGTAATTAGTTTGCTAAAACGATTACTTTATTATTGTTCATTTCTATTGTTCCTCCTTTGATATCTAACAATAATGTAGATTCATTAGATGGAGAACTATAAACTTTTCCAGATTGATTATCGAAATCTTCGAAAGTTTTTGTGTGAACTTTAATTTTGATTGTTCCTTCACCTAAAGTTGCAACGATAGGAGCGTGGTTATTTAATAACTGAAATTCACCATCTTTACCTGGTAAAGTAACAGCATCTACTTCTGCATCGAAAACTACGAATTCTGGCGTAATAATTTGTAAGTGCATAATCCTATTGTTTTTAAAAAAAAGAGTACTTAGCAACTTTCAAAAAGAAAAGAAACGTAAGCACTCTTTATATGGTTAAATTATATTATTTAGCTTCTGCTAACATTTTTTCTCCAGCTTCAATCGCTTCTTCGATTGTACCACGTAAGTTGAATGCAGCCTCAGGATATTGGTCAACTTCACCATCTAAGATCATGTTGAATCCTTTGATTGTATCTTTGATGTCTACTAAAACACCTGGGATACCTGTAAACTGTTCTGCAACGTGGAATGGTTGAGATAAGAAACGTTGGATACGACGTGCACGGTGTACAACTAATTTATCCTCTTCTGATAACTCTTCCATACCTAGAATCGCGATGATATCTTGTAAAGCATTGTAACGTTGTAAGATTTCTTTTACACGTTGTGCTGTTTCGTAATGTTCTTTACCAATAATTGCTGGTGATAAGATACGAGATGTAGAGTTCAATGGATCTACCGCTGGGTAAATACCTAATGAAGCAATTTTACGATCTAATACCGTTGTAGCATCTAAGTGCGCGAAAGTCGTAGCTGGCGCAGGGTCAGTTAAATCATCGGCAGGTACATATACTGCTTGTACAGATGTAATAGATCCGTTTTTAGTAGATGTAATACGCTCTTGCATAGCACCCATTTCAGTTGCTAATGTTGGCTGATAACCTACGGCTGATGGCATACGTCCTAATAAGGCAGAAACCTCAGAACCTGCTTGTGTAAAACGGAAGATATTATCTACGAAGAATAATACGTCACGTCCTTGACCTTGTCCATCTCCGTCACGGAAATATTCAGCTAATGTTAAACCTGTTAAAGCAACACGAGCACGTGCACCTGGAGGTTCATTCATTTGTCCGAAAACGAAAGCTGCTTTAGACTCTTTCATGTTTTCACTGTTTACTTTAGATAAATCCCAAGATCCACCTTCCATAGAGTGCATGAAATCTTCACCGTAATTAATTAATCCAGCTTCAATCATCTCACGCATTAAGTCATTACCTTCACGAGTACGCTCACCAACACCAGCGAATACAGATAAACCTCCGTGTCCTTTTGCGATGTTGTTCATCAACTCCTGAATTAATACTGTTTTACCTACTCCGGCACCACCAAATAAACCAATTTTACCACCTTTTACGTATGGCTCTACTAAGTCAATTACTTTAATACCTGTAAATAAAACTTCTGCAGATGTTGATAATTCTTCGAATTTTGGAGCTGGACGGTGAATTGGTAAACCGTTTTCTTTGTCTAAATTCCCTAAACCATCAATAGCATCTCCAACTACATTAAATACACGTCCTTTGATGTTTTCTCCGATAGGAACCATAATTGGTTTTCCTAAAGCGATAACTTCTTGACCTCTTTGTAAACCATCAGAACTATCCATTGCGATACAACGTACAGTATCTTCACCGATGTGTTGCTCGACTTCAAGAATTAATGTTTCTTTTCCTTGACGAGGAACCTCTAATGCATCATAAATATTTGGAAGGCCTTCTGCGTTATCAAAAATAACGTCAATTACAGGTCCAATAACCTGTGCAATCTTACCTTTCTTTTGATTTGCCATTATATGAAATGATTTAGTTTATTTTATTTGGGTGCAAAGGTAAGTTAAAAACATTGTATAATTTATATACTTTTTAAGATTTTTGTCATAATATTTTGATTAGTAATCAGAATATTATAAACAACGAACTTCTAAAACAAAAATATCAATCCTTATCAACTCCATTTCCGCCATACATTTCTTGTACTTTTTTCTGATAATCTTCATAAATCTTATCAAATTGTCCTCTCGAAATTGTTTTATCAGAAATATTATTGAAATAAGATTTTATTATTGAATCATCTTTAAGTGTTTCAATACTTTTCATTCTAACAATTCCTGTTGCTTCATTTTCATCTTTAGGTTTTATCAATATTTCTAATACTAATCCAGGAAAACCTACAAAATTACTAGGTCCGCATTTTGATTTTATACTTTTGGCAAACCACACTTCTGTATTATTTTTAGAAGTCTCCATCGTTGCTTTTGTCGCTTCAATACCATTTATCATTTTAGTTTCTCTATGCATCACCCATCTTTCACTTAACTTCAAAGGAGATTTTACTTTGTAATTTCTATTTTCGATATTCATATCTTGATAGACAGTCTTCTCTTTAGGATTCGTAACCACAAAATTTTGAATATAATTACCTATAGTCTCCACATTAGAATTACGCAAATTTTCTTTTTGTTTATAAACACACAAATCTTCTGTATTGATGAATAAATCATATAATTTTGGAGATTCGTAATCTTCTATAATCATCTCTGATAAATTTTTCTTATATTTTTCTGGTAAAAAACTTCTATTTTCATATTCAACTTTATAATTTTGACTGAAAACAGATGAAATCGGAATTAACAACATTAAGAGAGTCTTCATAATTATTAAAATATTTCTAAACTTTTATTACATGTATCACAGTTTTTGTCTAACTTAATATTTGGATTAGTTTTTCTAAGTTGATTTAGGATTTCTTCACTCTTCTGATTCTGTTTTACTTTATATTCTTGCATTGTAATACTTGAATTTAAATTAGTATTTTTAACAAAATCATCAAAATCAAAATGATCTTTTGATATTTTAACTGCATCTATTTTGAAAAAATTCTGATCATCATATACTTCTAAAATTATACCTGGTAAACCATTCATTTTCCATGGTCCAAAAGGATATTTTATTTTAGTAGAAAACCATGCTGTATAATTTCGTCCTCTAAAACTTGTTGATGCTTTTTGACATTTTTGATTTAAAATCATTTTTGTTTCATTTTCAATCTTCCAATTATGTTCAAAAACATCTCTAACTAAATAATTATCTTCATTGCTAATATAACTATTGATATAAAAATCTGTATTATTTTTATTAAAATAAAAAAGTTTTTGAGTTGCAGTTCTTTCCTTTGTAAGATTTATTTCACCATCAACTTTTTTAAGTTTAATAGTATCTTTTAATTCTTTATTTTCAATATATAGAGACTCTTTGTTATTAACATACAAATCATAATACTTAGCATTTACATTTTCAAAATTAAAGTTATCAAAATTTATTTTTTGAGTATATATAACATGATAATTCTGAGCATTTATCAAACTAAAACCTAAAAGAAAAATCAGAAAAAAATTATTTAATTTATTATTCATTTTTATTTTTTTTTATAAAAAAAACTCATTTTTAAAATGAGTTTTTTATTTTAAAATTTTATTTGATATCTAATGTTCTTCTTTTATTTCAACTATAACTTTTACAGCATCACATGGAATTTCTTGCCATTCAGTACATTCTTTTCTTTCATCAGAAACTAACCAACAAGTTCTTGTATAACAAGTTTTGTCTACAAGTTTATACTCAATTATATAAGTTTTTTCAAAAGTTTCGCTTGACTCTTTCTTTTCTAAATTATTTGCCAGAGTAAAAGAGCTTACTAATAAAGTAGCTAATAAGAATAAGTTTTTCATAATTAATGTTTTTAATGTTAATACTTACTCGAATTTAATAATTGAATTTAATAATTCCAAATTTATTTTAATCTTTTTATCTAATAATCAATAAATTAGAACTAACCTTGTTAAAAAATAAAATTGTCAATCGATTTGAAAGCCTTAAATTTGTAGCAAATCATATATTAGTGAACGTTTATCAATCCTTAGAAGAAATCAAACCTATCAAACGTCCCGTCCTTACTTTGGGCATGTTTGATGGTGTACACATTGGACATCAATCTATTCTAAAACAACTCAATACAATTGCAAAGGAAATTGATGGAGAAAGCGTTTTGATTACTTTTAATCCACATCCCAGAATGGTTTTACAGCCAAATTGTGATCTTAAATTTTTGAACACTTTAGAGGAAAAAGAAAATGTTTTACGTCAATTTGGATTAGAACATTTGATTATTCAAGCGTTTACAAAAGATTTTTCACAAGTAACTTCTGTCGAATTTGTCAAGAATTTATTGGTTGATAAAATCAATATTGATACGTTAGTCATTGGTTACGATCATCATTTCGGGAAAAATAGAGAAGGAAATTTCGAGCAATTACAAGTTTTTTCGAAAGAATATGGTTTCAATTTGATTCAATTGCAAGCTGTCGAAGAAAATGATGTGGCGGTGAGTTCTACAAAAATTAGAAATGCACTTATCGAAGGAAATATCGCATATGCGAACAAAGCGTTAAACTATCATTATCCACTTTCTGGAGAAGTTGTTCATGGTGATAAAATTGGGCGTACACTTGGTTTTCCTACCGCTAATTTACAAGTTGATCCTAATAAATTGATTCCAAAAGATGGCGTTTATGCGGTTGATGTTTTTGTAGATAATCAAAAATATTTAGGTTTATTAAGTATCGGATTTCGAGAAACGGTTACCAATTCTCGCGAACATCGAGTAGAAGTGAATATATTGGATTTTGATCGAGAAATTTATGGAGAAACAATTTGCCTTGAATTTTTAGGACATTTGCGAGATGAAAAGAAATTTGACTCGTTAGATGATTTAATCATCGCGATGAATCAAGACAAAGAAAATGCAATAAAATTATATGGAAATAATTAAAAAAAGGTTCGCTAAAAGCGAACCTTTTTTTAATCTCTATTTATTATAATATTTAAATATTTCTTTTTTATTTTTTTCCAAAACTCCCAAAAGCGTTGCATCAACCTTTGGTTCGTTTGTTGTTAAAACAATTTTATCATTTACTTTTTCGAATGTAATGACAAGATTATTCGTTGTACTTTCAAACGAAATTTTATTTTTTGATTTCTTTTGTAATTTAAAATTAGTACGTAGAATATCCGATTTTACTGTAAACTTTAAAGGTTTATAAACAATTGCATATTTGTCAATTTCAGATTTTTTTGGCGAAACTTCCACCACTGAAGCTGTTTCTAATGATGCATTCGCAGTACGTTCTTCTGCAACAACTTTCATTTTCATCACATCAGAAGTGTCTTTTAATTTAGCATTTTGTCTACTTACACCATTTGTCACCACCACTCCATAAGTTTTTCCAGCTAACTTATCCGAAATGACTGAATCTTTTGTATAGCCAAAATTTTGACTACTTGCTTTAGTATATTGTCCTTCTTTTTCTATCGAATCTAAAACCTTAGAACGAGCTTCCATGGCTTGCGGTGCTGATAAAGTAACTGGAGCATTTGGAGCAGAAGCTTTAGATAGTTGAGGAAAATATCCTTCGTCATCAATTGCGCCAGCAGAATGTCCTTCAATTACTTTATAAACAGGCTCTTTTTTAACTTTATCATTCTTTACTATTTCTAGAGGTTTTTCCAAATCTTTATCTTTCGATTCTAAAATAACTATTTCTTCTTGTTCAGTAGGTGATTGCTCAATAACTGGGGCATTTGTTTTGACAATTTCAAGTAAATTTTCTCTATTTTCAGTATTAATATTCTCGATAAAAAGTACAAAGTAAGGAATCGCAATCAACGCGAAAACTGCAGCAGAAAACCATACACTTGAAACAAATTCGCGAATAGGTTTCTTTTTCTTTTCCTCGTTCTGCAAACCAGATTCAATACGTTTCCACACCAAATCTCTCGGCTTTTCGCCGACAGTTTCGGTACTTCTTGATCGAAATAAATCTTCTATTGGATCGTTTGTGTTCACGATAAACTTGATTTTATATTTTCATTCTTACTTAACATTTCCTTCAATTTCGTCTTCGCTAAATTAAGTTGCGATTTCGATGTTCCTTCTGTAATGCCCAAGCTTTCGGCAATTTCTTTGTGTTTATACCCCTCAATAACGTAGAGGGTAAACACGAGACGACAGCCTTCGGGTAAATAATCGAGGAGTTTCATCACATCATCTTCTTCGATTTGTTGTGAAGCTTCTTGGTTAGATGAAATGGAAGAGGAGTAATCGTCAACATTGAGATGAAAAATTTTATTTTTCCGCAACTCCATCAAACATTCATTAATCATAATTCTTCGCATCCATCCTTCAAAACTTCCTTCGAACGAATAATTCTCAAGATTCTGAAAAATTTTCAAGAATCCTTTTACCAACGCATCTTCCGCTTGTTGTATATCGGTAAAATAACGTTTACAAACCGCAAAAAATCGCGCATCATATTTTTCATAAAGCAGCCGCTGTGCTTTCGAATCATTGCTGATACAAGCTTTTATGAGTTGTTTTTCGTCCAAAATACTTTTTCTTTCTTATTATTTAGATGCGAAAATTACGCTTATGGTTGCTTTGATAGCGTAAAATATTTGTTAAAGTTCTGAAAACTTATTCATTAAACATAAAAAAAGTCGCTACAAGAGCGACTTTATATTCATTTTTAATTGAATTTTTTATCCTACTAAATTATGTTTTACTAGATATTCAGCAATTTGAACTGCATTTGTAGCTGCACCTTTGCGTAAATTATCTGCAACAATCCAACAATTTAATGCATTTTGTTGAGACAAATCACGACGTATACGTCCTACAAAAACATCGTCTTTTCCTTCTGAATAGAAAGCCATTGGATAAGTATTTGTGTCTGGATTATCTTGTACTGTTACACCTTCCTGTTCTGCTAATAATTTGCGAACTTCGGCTAAATCAAAATCATTCTCAAATTCAATATTCACCGACTCCGAATGTCCTCCTTGCACAGGAACACGAACCGCAGTAGCAGTGATATTCATTTCGTCCACACGCATAATTTTACGAGGCTCACGCGTTAATTTCAATTCTTCTTTTGTATAACCTGTTTCTTCATCAAAAACATCACAATGAGGCAATGCATTTTTGAAGATTTGATATGGATAAACTTTCGCAACATCACGTCCTTCAATTTCTCCATTCAATTGTTCAACTGCATCTTTACCAGTTCCTGTAACCGATTGATACGTAGAAACAACAACACGTTTAATTCCATATTTTTTATGCAAAGGATTTAACACCATTACCAACTGAATTGTAGAACAGTTAGGATTTGCGATAATTTTATCATTTGTTGTTAAAATATCTGCATTGATTTCTGGTACAATCAACGGACGATCTGGATCCATTCTCCAAGCCGATGAATTGTCAATTACAGTTGTTCCGACTTCTGCAAACTTAGGCGCCCACTGTTTGGA
This sequence comes from Empedobacter falsenii, assembly GCF_019308355.1. Lineage (GTDB taxonomy): Bacteria > Bacteroidota > Bacteroidia > Flavobacteriales > Weeksellaceae > Empedobacter > Empedobacter falsenii_B. The sequence goes on from NZ_JAAGKM010000006.1 coordinate 10,943, forward strand.
AGTTTCTCCACCTGCTGAAAAGATTGCGATATCAGCTCGCATTTCTACAGCATCCTGCATTGATACAATTTTGTATTCTTTTCCTTTGTATTCAATAGTTTTTCCTATTGATCTTTCTGATGCTACTGGTATAATTTCAGTGATTGGAAAATTTCTTTCTTCCAAAACTTGGAGCATAACTCTGCCGACCATTCCGGTAGCGCCTACGACTGCTATTCTCATTTGTTTATTAAATAATATATTAAAAAATTTCGAATTGCTAATTTACAGATTATTTTGATACATTTTTCTCTATTTCATAGGTTTAGCAATCAATTTGATATGATATATTTTATGTTATGATGTTAATTCAGGTTTTTAAACTTTTCCTCGAATTAAAATTTATAAAACTCTTTTTTATAAGAATTTTGAACACAAAAAAAGTGGAACAAATTGCTCCACTTTTTAAAATATTTTTGAAATAACCTTCAAATTTAGTCTTAAGCAAACTCGTTGTAAGCTGCTTTTAAGTTTTCTGCGATAGCTGCTGCAGAGTGTCCTTCGATGTGGTGACGCTCTAACATATGTACTAATTCACCATCTTTGAATAAAGCAACAGCTGGAGAACTTGGAGGAAATGGAGCAAAAAACTCACGTGCTTTTGCTACAGCATCTTTATCAAATCCTGCGAAAACTGTTGTTAAATGTGTAGGAACTTTATCATTATCTAATGACATTACAACTCCTGGTCTTGCAGCACCTGCAGCACAACCACAAACACTATTTACCATTACCAAAGTTGTTCCTTCTTGTTTGATTGCTGCTTCTACTTGTTCTGGAGTAGTTAAATCTTCAAAACCATTAGAAGTCAACTGAGCCTTCATCGGCATTACTATTTCTGCTGGATACATATTGTTCTTTTTTTGTTTTAAATAAAAATAAATTATTTTCAAAGTTACATAATTCTAAAACTTTTTAGAATACTTACTTTTGCAGTTACAAATTTACGTAGAATTTAGCAATATGAAATTGACTTTTGGTAAGAATGAGAAACTTAAAAGCAGAAAAGCATTCGATGAATTGTTTTCTGATGGAAAAACATTTGTTTCTCATCCGATTAGATTTGTCTACAAAATCAAACCGAAAGCGGATTACAATATAAGAGTAGGAGTAAGTGTTGGAAAGAAAAAATTCAAACACGCGGTTGATCGAAATTTATTGAAACGTCGTGCTAAAGAAGCTTACAGATTGAATAAATTGTTACTTGAACCTAATGAAAATTATTCGGTTGATTTGGTGATGATTTATACTTCTACAAAACATCAACCTTTTGAGGTGATAGAACAATCTGTCAAAACTTTATTAGAAAAATTAAACGAAGCGATACAAACAAAAAAAGATTAATCCTAGGATTAATCTTTTTCATTTATTATAAGTTGTAAAACTGTTTATTTCTTAAGATTTGCTTGCAATCTGAAAAAACTAAAGTATACAGATACTAAAATTAATCCACAAACTGATGCTCCAATTCCTAAAACGCTACGAAAGTTTTCTTCAGCCATAAAACCAGCTTTATAATCCATCTCATATAGGTTGTAACCTAAACCTATCAACAAAACGATTGTCGCGATATAAATATATGTTTTCATTAGATAATGAATTTTTAAATTTTAATTTCATTCATAAACAATGCACCGATATTTGACGTAAATAATTTGATTGCGATTGACAATAAAATTACTCCAAATACTTTTTTCAGTACCGATAAAACGCCAGGTCCCATCCATTTTTCGAGTTTTCCTGCGAATTTCAGCACCAAATATACGATTAACATATTTAATATAATCGCTATCACAATGTTAATATCTGCAAACTGCGAACGAAGCGAAAGTACAGTTGTCAACGATCCCGCACCCGCAACTAACGGAAACGCAATAGGAACGATGGATGCAGAGTTAGATTCGACTCCTTTCTGGATCTCAATTCCTAAAATCATTTCAATAGCGATGATAAAAATCACAAATGCACCAGCCACAGCAAATGACTGAACATCAACACCAACTAATTTCAAAATTTTTGTTCCGAAAAACAAAAACGAAATCATCATAATTCCTGCTGCAATCGAGGCTTTTTCGGACTGAATATGTCCAACTTTGCTCCGAATTCCTACAATAATTGGAATACTTCCTAAAATATCGATAACTGCAAAAAGTACGGCGAAAGTTGTTCCGATTTGATTGAAAGAGAATTTCTGAAAAAATGATATTATATTTTCCATTCGTATTTAGTTATAATTAATTGGTTGATGCAAAAATAGAAGTTTTTATGAACAATTTTTCATAAAAAAGCAATAAATCAATTCTTAATCCAACCAATTCTTAAAATCTGCCACTTTTTCGCGACTCACAATCATATCTTGTTCGTTGTAAGTATTTAAAATTATTTTTAATCTAGAATTAGAATACATTGTAATTTCTTTAATCGAATCGATTTGGATGATTTGACTACGATTAATTCTAAAAAACTTTTTCGGGTCGATTTGTTCTTCCACTTTATCCAACGAAAAATCTACCAAATAATTTCGGTTTTCTTTTGTATGAATATACGTTGCTTTGTTTTCGCTAAAAAAACATTCGATATTATCGATTTCTATAATTTTGATTGATGTTCCTATTTTAATCGAAAAACGTTCTTTAAATTTTTCTGTTTGATTATTCGAAAAAAGACTTTTCAATTCATTTAGATTGAAACTTGAAGATGCTTGCTGAAATTGTCTTTCAAATTTTTCAATAGCAAACTTCAATTCCTCTTCATCAACAGGTTTCAACAAATAATCAACCGAGTTTAGTTTAAACGCTTTCAATACATATTCGTCATAAGCAGTCGTAAAAATAATCGCAGACGAAACATCTACTTGATTAAAAATCTCAAATGATAACCCATCTGATAACTGAATATCCAGAAAAATTAAATCAGGATTTGGATTCGTTTTCAACCACGCTACACTTTCTTCTACAGAGTGCAACATTTCGTGTATTTGATAACCCAATTTTTCTACACGTCGCTTTAATAAACGCGCTGCAGGCTTTTCATCTTCTATAATTAGTATTTTCATAGTTTTTTTTAAGTTAATTCACGAATCGGTTTTCTTTCAAAAATTTTGTTCCAAACAAATAATAAAGCAAGTATAATGACAAAAATGATCAATGTTGCAAGATTTGTCTTAGCCATTAAAGCGTGAATTGTAGCTGGAACGATAATCGATTTTGTTCGAATTGTTGAAAAAGTTAATACAAAAGAAAAAACAATGCACAATAACATAAAAATTCCAAAACCTCCAAACTGATCGAAATCTTTAAAAATAAATAAGTGCCAAACTGCCCAAAATATTCCCGTTATAATGCTTTTTATTATCCAAAATATATTGCCTAAAGCATCATTCAAATAACCTCGTCAAGTATATTCTTCCATTATATCATAAAGCAACGTCACAGAAATAAAAATCGCTGCCCACAAATGTTTATTAATTCCATAATCATTACTTATCCCATAAATTGAATAACCAATGATTAGTATAAATGGAAAAATCAATGTTTTTAAACTTTCTTTTCCCAAAAGAGAAACTTCTTTTTTAATCTTAGAGAATTTATAGAAAAGTAAACTAATCAAAAAAATAATCAACCCATGATTCATATTCCAAGGCAGTTGAAAATCTACTAAACCTCCAAAAATCAATTGTAAAAAATTAGGACATTTACGAATCAGAAAAGTTCCTATCAATATCAATCCATAAAAAATGATTATTCTAATCCAATTTGTTTGCTTTATTTGACTTATAAAATTCATTTACTGCCACTTTTTATTTTGCTCTTTTTCCAAGATTTCTTTGGCTTTATTTTCTTCCCAACCAGAACCATACGCAAAAACTTTGACAGCATTTAATGCAACTCCCAATCCCCAACCTAAAACTGGCCAATAAAACCACCAATGTCCATTACTTGTAACTAAATTCAGAATAAAAAAGAATAAACTCATTACAACATAAGTTCCTAAATGTGCATAAAACTTTTTCAATTCTTTTGCGCGTTCTATTGCACGTAAATAAGCCTGTTGTTCGTCAAAATTTTGTGTGTTCATAGTTGTATTTTTTTGTGTTAATATGGGAAGTTCTACACGAAATAGTTGTTCATTTTTTTCGATGTTCACTTCTCGGTTAGAAATTAATTGATAACGATTAATAATATTTTTCAGCCCAATTCCTATCGAATCTTTAATGGTTTCTTTTGGTTGGAAAGAATTTTCAATTATCAAATAATTATCTTTTTTATAAATTTTAATTTTCAAAGGTTTTTGATCAGATACAATATTGTGTTTAATCGTATTTTCTAATAAAATCTGCAAAGAAAGTGGTACAATAAATTCGGTTTCAGAGAAAGTTATTTGTTCAATTTCGAAATCGATGCTATTTTCAAATCTTAATTTTAGAAGGTTGACATAGGTTTTTGCAAAATTTATTTCTTCTTGAATCGACACAACTTCTTTGTCTTTTTGTTCTAAAACATATCGATAAATCTTAGAAAGCGATGTTGTAAAATCTATCGCATTATCTGGATTTTCTTCAATCAAACCAGTTAAAACATTCAAACTATTGAATAAAAAATGTGGGTCTAATTGATTTTTTAAAGTTTCGAATTGTGCCGTTGCTGTTTCTGCTTTTGTTGATTCTATGACAATTTTACGTTCTAATTTATTTTTTTTTCGATCGATAATAAAGAATAAAAACAAAAAGAAAACCGTGATAACTGCAACTAAAAGATAATTGATCGATTGATCGTAAAAAATATATTTCTGCAAAAGGAGATTCGCAAACTCCACGAATACATAATACAATACCAACGTATAAATAATAGAACGTAAAAAATACTTTCTTAAAACTTTTTCTGGTTTAGGCGAATCTGGTACATCTGTTCTATATTCATTAAAAACGCTTGTATTCACAAAAGATGCTGCAACACTGAACGAAAAATATCCGATAAAATATTTGATAGCTTCTGGATGAAAAAATTGATTGAATGATACATTTGGAGATGTAAAAAATATCACGCTATAAATCAAAACATTGATTACAAATAGAATCAAAATATTACGAACAATTAACTTTTTGTCAGAAACAATAATTCCCTCAATGAATTTGTAAACAATAAATCCTAAGGCTATAAATTTCGTAGAATGACCAACTAATTTACCTAACTCAAAAGATGATGTTATAGGATATACCGATTCACTTTCATTTAAAATATATATAAATAATATCAATGAAATTAGAATAGAAAAAATTGTTATTAATCTTTTATTATATGGTTCCATATCAAGCAATCAAATTAATTAACCAAAAAATAATTTCGTGAATAAATTGTGCAACTAAAGCTATCATTATAGTACGTTTTTACATTCGTTATTCAACAAGGCTTCGGCACGATCTTTTCCCCATATCGGTTCATTATTCTTTGGCTTTTCAGTATCGAATAAAGCTAAAGATTTTTTTACATTTTTACAATCTTGTGTAATATCCATTCCGCTATATTTTGCAGCATTGATATTGAACTCAGCCAAACCTAAAACAGAACGCGGATTAGTAGGGTTTAACATCAACGATTTTTGATAGATTTGTACTACTTCTGGATAATAAATTGCTCCATTTTGCATTGGATTCTGCACAATTTCTGCTGTTAAATACAAGGCTTTTAAATTGAGAATTTCTACATTTAATGGATTATTTCTGACTAAATCATCGATTTGAGTTTTTACATTCAAAAGAATTTCTTCATTTTTAGTAATATCTTTTGATTCGAACGTTTTCAAAACTTCAGAAAAAGTCAAGTAATATTTAGGCAACCATTCATTTGGATAATCATTTATTAATTGCTTAAAATTAGCTTCAGAAGAATGATTTCCTTTGTTCCATTCCGTTAAAGTTTTATTCATATCTGATTCAAAATTCTTTTGTGCAAAAGTTGATACAGTGAATAAAATTGCGATTGTTAAGAAAACTGTTTTTATCATTTATGTTTTTTTATTTGTTGAGTCAAAGTTCTTACAAACACTTCTTGTTTGAAATTATATGTTACCGAATTGTCAATTTTTGAGGATGAGTTGTAAGAGCAAAAATAAAAGGGACAACTCAAAACTGAGATTGTCCCTTTTACTATCTAAAAAACTTGAAATTTATTTTCGTAATAATTCTTCGGAAATATTTTGCGTAGCTTCGAAAACTTCTTCTAAATTTTGATGCAAACCACCAAAGGCATATTTAGCTTGTCGTGCGTTGTTCAGCAACAATTTCCATTGTTCTACGGCTAATTCACTCACACCATTTTCAATCAATTTATTTGCAATCACCTCGTCAGAAAAATGAGCTAAATCTGTATTCGTTTTTAATAGCGCGGCATTACACAAAATATTTTCTTGTAATTGATAAAAATCTTTTTGGTCTTCAACGTTTATTTTTTGCTTCAACTCATCTAATTCAGCAGAAATTTGACTCGAATTTATCGTTGGTTTTTCAACCAAAGTAAACTTTTGGGTTTCTGTTTTTGGTTGGTATGATTCAAAATTATTTTGCTCGTTAAGAGGTTTTATTTTTGGTTCAATTTTTTGTTTTTGTGTCGGGTTATTTTTCTTTCTCATCAAAAATAAACTTCCAGCACTCAATGCAATTACACCACCAGTTAACCACAACCAACCGCTTTTTCCTTCTTTCACATCGTTCGTCATTTCTTCTATTTTATCAGAAATTGTCGAATCTGGTGAATTAGAAGCCACAGCCGTTGCAGAAGAAGTTTTAGAACCTGAAACAGACAAATTAATCGAATCTGATTTCAAGGTTACATATTTCTCTTTAACAGGATCGAAATAACAAAATTCTACAGGCGAAATCGTATATTCTCCTCCAAAATTTGGGACAAGAACTGTTTGCTCAGCAACTTTTCCTTTCATTCCTGTATCATAGGTTTTATATGCATCGCGTTTTTTCGGTGCGAATTTTTCTAAATTTTTTGGCGTCGTAATTTCAGGTAAATTAATCGTATTAAAGTTTCCTGTTCCAATAATTTCAACATCAAAATTTACACTTTCATTGGTTGTAACTTCTTTTTTATCAACCGAAGCGTTCATTTTAAATTGACCAACTGCACCGCTAAAATTCTTTGGCTTTCCTTCTTCTGGAAGTGCTTTTGCATTAATCACAACTGGATTACTACGCACTTCTACAGGCTCCGCTCCATACGTTGTTGGCAACACCACATCTACCGAAAACGGATCGATTTCTATCTTTCCTGGTTTTTGAGGAAAAACATAATAACGTGCAATTTCTTCGGAGAAATATTGTTTTCCTCCAACAATTTCTTGCTTGATATTTTCGGGAGAGCTTTTTACAATTTTTGGGCTTAATCCGTCTAAATTTCCTTGACGAAAGTTTTGTTTACGATTAAGATAAGATAAATCTTTTACGTATAATTTTACTGATAAACCAACTTGTTCGTTTACATAAGGATTCGTTTTCGAAACTTTACTTTGTAGAAAAACAGGCTGCGAAGTATTACTTCTAAAATTATTGTGCGTCAATCCTGTTCCTTTCACTACAACATCGACAGGTTTTGATGTATAGGTTTTTCCATTAATCACAATCTTAGCAGCTCCAATGCGATATTTACCCTCTTTTTCAGCAACAAAAGCAAGGATAATTCCTTCTTCTATCACTCCTTTTCCATTCACATAAGAAACATTTTGCGAGTGTTGTTCACCTACAATTTGTAATCCATTATGTGGAGGATATTTCATTGGTTGATCAATCGAATAACTATCTGTATTAGATTCGATAAAAAAGCCCACGCTAAATGCTTCTCCTAAACTGACCTGTGTTTTATCTGCATCAGATTTAAAAGAAATTTGTTGTGCTAACGCTGTGATAGACGTTAAGGCAAACACTAAAAAGCTATTTAAAACGCTTGTCGTTGTCATTACCAATCCTTAGATGTTGTTGTTCGTTGTTTTTCTGCTTTTTGTTGAATAATTTTTCGTTGGGTTTTGGCTTCCTGATTTTGCAATGCTTTTAGCAAACCGTCTCCCAAATTATTCTTTGCATTATCTTGTTCTTTTCCGTCTCCATTATTTCCTTGTTTGATTTCTGGAGATTGATTATTTCCTTGTCCTTTATTGTTTCCATTTTCACCACCAACTTTCGGGTTTCCTCCTTGATTTTGCTGTTTCTGCTGATCAGATTGTTGTTGTTGAGATTGATTCTGATTCTGATTTTGCTTTTGGTTATTTTGGTTTTGTTGATTCTGTTTATTTTGCTGCTGTTGTTGTTTTTGCTGATTATTTTGATCTTGTTTGTTTTGATCTTTATTATCCTTATTATTTTGATCTTTTTGTTTCTCACGTTCTTTTTCTAACATTTTTTTTGCTAATGCATAGTTGTAACGTGTTGCATCATCTTTTGGATCATTTCGTAAGGCTTGTTTGTAATTATCAACAGCATTTTGATAATCTTTTTCCTGCATAAAAGCATTTCCTAAATTGTGATAAGCCAAATGTTTATCATTATTCGTTTTAGATACTTCAGCAGAACGTTTGTAATGCGCTATACTTTCTTTGTAACGTTTTTGTTGAAATAAAGCATTTCCTAAATTGTAATTTGCTTTGACAGAAGTTGGATCTTCCATGGTAGCTTTCTTGTAGGCAACTTCTGCATTATCAAATTTTCCTTTTTGATAATACTCGTTTCCTTCAATAATGTAGCTTTTCGCTTTCGATTGACTATAACCAAAAACGGATAAAAGCATTATTCCTAAAAATCCTATTTGTTTTAAAAAGTACATCATTTTACCATACAAACTTACTATTTCTTTTTGTTAAAAATCTTATATTCAGATGTTAATAATTCCACAAAAAGTAAACAAACCGCAACCGCTAAAAACCACTGATAAATATGATTCATATCTCTTGTTGTAGAGTTAGCAATTTCGTTTTTATCTAATCGGGCTTTATACATTGATAATGCGGATAATGCATCTTGCGTATTATCCAAATGAATGTAAGTTCCGTTTGTATCTTGTGCCAATTTGCGAAGATTTTTATCTTCTAATTTTGTAATAACTATAGAACCTGTTTCGTCCTTTTTATAGTCTTCGGCGTAGCCATTGTAATACATCGGAATTGGAGCTCCTTTATCTGTTCCAACACCAACTGATACAATATGAATTCCGTTATCTTTTGCTATTTTAGAAGCTTGATTAACTGTATTTTCGTTGTCTTCTCCATCCGAAATTAACACAATTAATCTACTTGTATTCGCCGATCCTTTGAATGTTTTTGCAGCTTCCTGAATCGCATTTAAGTAATTTGTTCCTTGACTCGAAATTAACTCAGTATTAACATTTTGCAAATAACTTTCGATTGCAGCATAATCATTTGTCAATGGAGAAATCGTGTAAGCATTCGCTGCAAACGCAACCAAAGAAGCTCTATCTCCTCCTAATTGATGTAATGTTTCTGTAATTAATTTTGTTGCTTTTTCTAATCGCGAAGGAGCAACATCTTGTGCATTCATCGAACTTGATAAATCTAACAAGAAAACCATATCAATTCCTTCGCGCTTTACTTGCACATCTCGTTCACCATAAAGTGGATCCATCAATGCAATTACCATTAAAAATAAAGCCACACAAAATGCAATGATTTTGAAACCATAACGCTTTGAAGAAGTGATTGGAAAAACAAATGGAAACAGTTCTTTATCTGCAAATGTTTTCTTTACACGTTCGCGCCATTGAAATACTGTTATCGATAGAAAAATAACGACAAACAATAAAATCATCAACCAAATATTATGTAATTCTCCCCACTGCATTAGATTAATTCTTTAAAAACGGTTCTTCGTAAAATGGCTTCTAATACCAAAATAATGAATGCAGGCAATAAGAATCGTGCAAACAATTCGGTATAATTATAATATTTGACTTCGTTAATCTCTGTTTTTTCAAGTTTATCAATTTCGTTATAAATGTTTTTCAAACTTTCATTGTTTGTTGCACGGAAATATAAACCTCCCGTTTTATCAGCAATTTGTTCTAACAATTTTTCATCAATTTGTACAGGACGCATATCAAAAACATAATCACCTAACATATCGTAACCATAAGGCATAGGTGCCATTCCGTTTGTCCCAATACCGATTGTATATACTTTAATTCCCTTTTCAGCTGCAATATCAGCAGCTTGTCTTGGCGAAACATACATTAAATCTCCAGAAGGATTTACACTTTCAACACCATCTGTAATCAAAATAACTACTTTAGATTTTGCCTTACTATTTTTGAGATGATTAACAGCTGTTGCTAAACCAACTCCAATTGCTGTTCCATCAGCTAAACTACCTGAATGTAACATTTCGATTTCTTGCGTCAAAACATCACGATCTGTTGTTAATGGAACACGTGTCAAAGCTTCTCCAGAATATTCGACCAAACCAACTCTGTCCGTTTTTCTTCCAATTGAAAAGTCTTTTGCAACTTCTTTTAACGCTGTTAAACGATCTGGTTTCAAATCGCGTGCTAACATACTCAACGAAGTATCTACAGTCAATAAAATATCAACTCCTTCGTCCGATTTTACTTTTGTTGTAACATCTACATAACGTGGACGAGCCAAGGCAACAATGCACAAAGCCATTGCGATAATTCGCATCAAAAATAAAAGTGGTTTGTACGTCGCTAACGAACTTTTTGCACCTCCAAATGCTTTGAGCGAAGGTAATTTTAAGGATGCTTTTTTCTGGCTCGTTTTGCGAATTTCTCTGAAAATAAAGAAAGGCAAAGCAAGCAATAAGAGTAAGATCCAAGGATTTTGAAACTCAAAATTTAGCATTCCTAATTGTTATTAAACTGTTTATATTTTTCTCCCGTCACTTGATCTTTTTTCAAATCTTCGTTCTCCGGAATTTCTAATGGTTTTACACGATCTACAAATTCATCTACCCAATTTCGATGCGAAATATTTGTTGGTTCATCAAATTCTTGTTTGGCGAATTTTACCAAATCAGCATCGAACAAAAATTGTTTAAATTTCTGTACATCTTCTGGTAAAACATCTGGTTTTGTCGCAACATATTTTACTAAATCATCCGACAAAATTTCTAATGCAGAAAAGTTATAAATACGTCCTAAATATCGTCTTACAATAAATGATAATTGCGTGTAATATTCTTTTTGTTCGCCTCGTTTCAAATATTTCTTGGCATCCAACGCTTTTAAACTTGCTTTCGCTTCGTCATAAGGCGTTTTGTACGAATCTTTGCCAGATAATTTCGATTTTGCGCGAACATATAATACAACCAAAACAATTCCGATGATAAATAAAATCAACGCAATAATGCCGTACAACCAATATTTATTCCAATAATCTCCAATAGAATATTCTTCTTCCATCACAGGTTTTATCTGGAAAATTGCATTTTTCGTTGTATCAATTGCAATATCTTGAATATCAATTTCGAGTTGTTTTGTTGTTAAATCTTTTCCATTTTTCTGAATGATAAATGATGGAATATTAAATTTCCCTGCATCATATCCAGTCAATTCTAAATGTTGAACAATTTCAGATTTTCCATCCGTTTTTACAGTGTCAATTTTTTGACCTAAAACTTCGATGTGATGATTAATTGAATCTGAAATCGTAGGAAAAACAACTTTATCTCCTTCTTTGTAATCAATTTTTACTTCATATTGGATTGGCTCGCCAATTTTGATTGTCGTGCGATCCAATTTTGGCGTAATTTCTTGCGCAAACGAAAATTGAAGGATAAAAAAACTTACTAAAAGCAATAAATTCTTCATTAGGCTTTATGACTTTTAAAGTAGTTTAACAATGGGCGAACATAATCTTCGTCGGTACGAATACTGATTGCGCCTGAATGATTTTTTTTGAAAATAGATTGATAACGTTGATCTAAATCGCGATAATATTGCGCATATTGTTGACGCAATTTCTTCGATGAAGTATCAATCAAGCGGATTTCACCTGTTTCGTTATCTTGCACATGAACCAAACCTACATCTGGAAAAGATTGTTCTTTTTCATCATAAACTCTAATTCCAGTCACATCATGTTTTTTTGCCACGATTCGCAATGCTTTTTCATAATCAGACGAATCAATAAAATCTGAAAGAATAAAAACATTTGATTTTCGGCGAACCAAATTCATAAATGTTTCCAAAGTCTCTGCTAAATCAGTTTTCTTACTTTTTGGCTCATACGAAACAATTTCTCTCACCAAACGCAACACATGTTGTTTTCCTTTTTTGGGTGGAATAAATTTCTCCACTTGATCCGAATATAATATCAAACCAACTTTATCATTATAGGTAATTGCCGAAAAAGCCAATGTAGCGCTCAATTCAGCAATCGTTTCCATTTTAATTTGTTTTCGTGTTCCAAAGTTTTCAGAATTCGAAACATCAACCAATAAAAACATGGTTAATTCTCGTTCTTCTTCAAAAACTTTTACATAAGGTTCGCTATATCGAGCCGTTTTATTCCAATCGATATTACGAACGTCATCACCGTATTGATAAGGACGAATTTCACTAAAAATCATACCTCTTCCTTTGAATGAACTGTGATATTCACCCATAAAAAGGTTGCTCGCTTTACGCTTGCTTTTTAGCTCAATACGTTTTACACGTTTGATGATTTCTTTTGCATCCAAAGTTTAAATGATTTTGAATAGTGGTTTAAGGAACTGGAACAACATTAAGAATATTGTCTATAATTTCTTCTGGCGTAACATTTTCTGCTTCTGCTTCGTAGCTAATTCCGATACGGTGACGCAACACATCTTTTGCCATTGCACGTACATCGTCTGGAATAACATAAGCGCGTTTACGTAAAAATGCATACACTTTAGAAGCTTGTGCCAAATTGATTGATCCACGAGGTGAAGAACCAAACGAAATCATTGGAACCAATTTTTCTAATCCAACTTTTTCTGGAAAACGAGTTGCGAAAATAATATCCAAAATATATTTTTCAATTTTTTCGTCCATATAAACTTGTTTCACCATTTCGCGCGCATCCAACAATTCTTGAATAGAAATTACTTTCTCAATTTTTGGAAAAGATTGATTAATCGAATTTCTTAAAATCAAACGTTCTGCTTCAAATTCCGGATAAGTAATTACAGTTTTCAACATAAAACGGTCAACTTGCGCTTCTGGCAAAGGATAAGTTCCTTCTTGTTCCACTGGATTTTGAGTTGCCAAAACCAAGAAAGGTTTTTGTAACGGATACGTTTCATCACCAATTGTTACTTGACGCTCTTGCATTGCTTCTAACAAGGCAGATTGTACTTTTGCAGGCGAACGGTTAATCTCATCAGCTAAAACAAAATTGGCGAATATTGGTCCTTTTTTGATTCTAAAATCGTTTTCTTTTACATTATAAATAAGTGTTCCCACAACATCGGCAGGTAACAAATCTGGTGTAAATTGTATACGAGAAAAAGATCCATCAACAGCATCAGATAATGTTTTAATCGCCAATGTTTTTGCTAATCCAGGAACACCTTCTAATAAAACGTGTCCATTTCCAAGTAATCCGATTAATAGACTTTCAATCATTTTTTCTTGTCCAATAATCGCTTTATTTATTTCCGATGTCAACCTTGCAATGCTTTCGCTTTTTGCTTCTATTTGTTGGTTTAGTTGTTGTATATCCAAAATTTCGTTGAAATTAATGTTTATATTATTGATTCAAATTTCCTCTAAAATTAACAAATACAATTGATTTAGAAATTAAAACTTTCATACAATATTGTTAAACTTTGTTAAGACAAAAGTAGTGTACCAAACGTTTTGATTATTATTTTCAGTAAAATTTTTCCAAGACTTACAAACTATTTATAAACAATAAACGTTTCCAAATAATATTTATATTTTTACTGAAATCTATTAAAACTATTATGAAAAACTATTTATTATTAATCATTATTGTATTCGGTTCTAACATTTATGCTCAAAAAGAGAAAGTAAAATCTGGTACTGTTGATTTCTTAAAAGGACAATCTAAAATGAAAGTTATTTTTGACTATTCAAATCTAAAAATTAATGCAGATAGCATTACAGAAGCAGAATATGTTAAAAAAAAGATTGTTGATCTAAATGGCAAAAATGCTGGAAATGGAGATATTTGGAATGATAAATGGACTGGTGCAAAAGAGTCTATCTGGGAACCAAAATTTATGGAGTTATTAACTAAATATGGTGCAAAATCTACTGGAATTTCATTCTCTGAAAACGCTACAAATGCTCCTTACACAATGATTGTTAAAGTTGATTGGATTTATCCAGGTTGGGATGCATTTGTAATGAAACAAGCTGCAAAAGTATCTACTACTATTTCTATTGTTGATTCTAATAATTTTGAAGATAAAAAATTTGTTGTCAATTATAAAGAAGCTCCAGGAACTCAATTCGGTAATAATTATAGTGATGAATCGAGAATTGGAGAAGGATTCGCAAAAACTGCTAAAACTTTTTCTAAAATGTTAGAGAAAAAAATAAAATAATCTTTCAAAAAAAATACATCAAAATCCATTCTTTATCGAATGGATTTTTTTATTCAATAAATTTGACAATTTTGTTAAAAATTTTAATAAATCTTTTATTTCACCGCTACTTAACACTCGTTTACCTCAATATTTTTGACGTCTTTTTTTTGTGTTGCAACTTTGTTTCAAGAAAAATGAAAAGAATATAATTCTAACATTTAGTTGTAAACAAAAACATAGATTATGAAAAAAGCATTTTTATTAGCAAATATAATGATGGTTATGGCAGTTTCTGCTCAACAAAGACCACAACAAGGTGAACGATCTGGAAATAGAAAAGAGCAAAGAGAACGCCCAACTGTAGATCAACAATTGAAAGAATTTGATCAATATAATTTGAGTTCTGCTCAAAAGAAAAAAGTAAAATCGTTGTTAGAGAGTAGAGATTCTGACATGAAAAAAGAGTTTACAAACAGAGACAAAAATTCTACTCAAAAAGGAGAAAGAGGCTCTCGACCAGAAAAAGGTACAAACGATTTTGATACTAAATTAGAGAAAATTTTAGACAAAAATCAGTTCAATCAATACAAACAAGATCGTGAAAAGCGTATGAAATCTAATAAATTTAGTATGCACAAAAAACGTGATGCGAAAGGAAATAGACCTTCGTCTAAATGTGCATAAAATCATAAAAATTAGGGTTAACCTACAAATTTTGATGGTTAACCTCTATTAATTTAAATTTTGAAAGAATATTTTAAAATTTGTGTGAGTTTAAAAATTATTATTGATTAACACAATGTGTTATTTCATTTCATAAGTAAGTTTTTTTTAAAGTAGTTTTTAAAATTCATTTTCATTCAATTATCAAGTGAAAAGCGAGCCGATTTAGCTCGCTTTTCTTTTTTTATTCTTCTGGCATTGCTTGCCATTTTTTGTAAAGATTGATGATGAAATAAAAACTTATTAAATATAAAATTGGATTGATGTAAAGAAAAATTTCTGCAAATTCTTGTAACAGCAATAATTCTTTATTTGTTTGTCTAAACTCATAAATATTCATATGTTTATTTGCTTCATATAACATTTCTTCACGCAAATCTGTGTAAAAACTAAGCATCACAATTCCAATAAAAATATTGGTCGCAACAAACCAATTAAGATTAACACCTGTCAAAACTTTATATTTTTTGGAACGTAAGCCAATTAGTGTAGTCACTATAAATGCAATTTAAAAAACAAATAAAATAATATAAGGTGTGAATTGTGTATAACCAATACTTGCATCGATAGAAATTCCGAAAACGCTTCCTAAAATTGCCAAAATTCCTGCGCCAATCAATGAAATTAACCAAACTTTGAACGAACTAAATCTGAATGTAATAATAAGAACGGTAATAACTAAAGCGATTAGTAAATAGTACTGAATATGTTCTAACCAAGTGGAACTATATTTCGAAAACTCAATATTTTCATACACTTTGTTTAAACTATCTTGGTGGATATAATCATTCAGTTTTTTATCTACAGTTTGATAAGGATCAATATAATTCAATTTATGATCAATGAAATAATACGGATATTGAGGCAAATAATCAATCCACTTTTTATGTTTGAACTGATACCCAATTTCTTGCTTTTTTAATAAATCGGTATAATTATTCAATAAATTTTCAATTACTTTTCGATCATTTTTTTGCAACAAAGCAATCCATTGTCCATCATAAAATTGATGATTTAAAGTAGAATCTTTCGGATTGTTAAAAGCCAAAACACTATAATTATACAAACTTGCTAAGTTGTAATAAACATCTGGTTTTCCACCAGAATTTAATGTTACTGCAGCAGAATCGACAACAGCATAAGTTGAATCTACAGCTACTGTAGTAGGATAGTCCATTTCTTCTTGAAATGAATCTGTAGATGAATTATTCTTTTTAAGAGGTTGATACGTTTGATTAAAATTAATTTTAGAATAACTAAATCGATCCGGAAAATAATCTCTTAATAAGGTTTCAAATTCAGGATTTCTGAAATACGGATCCAAAAAAGCATCATATGAGTATGTTGGATTTTTTCTTAAATATTCTCTCTTATTTTTTTCATATAATTCTCTTGTTTCTTTTTCCGAAACCAACGAATCAAAAGCTGGAACAGGCAAATTTCTCGAATAATTATCGTACCCAAAATTTGGTTGCAACGTAAAACCTTGCGCTCTATTGATAATATCGATATCTTTCAAATATTGCTCTTCAGTTATATAATTTGAAACACGAAATTTAAGACCAGTTTTGAACGAATTTGGTACATAAAACATCAAAAATATAATGAAGAAAACGGCCAAAAAATTTTTTGAATAAATAATTTCTTGAGGTTGGATAATTTGATTTGAAACGATTATTTTTTATATAGAAATACAACCAAATAACGCCGATAATGTCACCAATTAATAGGTAATAAATTGCAATTCCTGAGTTGAAAAACACTTCATAAAGTCCAGTTACTTGCAGTTGAGATTTTTTAGTAAAAAACAAAAAACCATTGATAAATGCAATCAAGTTGAAAACTAAAACCGTCAACAAAATCCAAATAAATTTCAGATTCCAAATCAATGGATATTTGGTAATTAAAGTTTGATTTATTTTTTTGAACATAGTTGGTTGGTTTTAATTGACAAAAAAGCGACGACTTGATTTCGAAATATCTCGAATGTATTTTACTTTCAATAATGATTTTCCGATTTCAGACAAAATCATATTCATCGAAATTTCATCATCAAAATATGCGATATATGATCCTCCATTGAATTTTATCTGTTTAATTTCGATGTTAGATAAAGCTGTTAATAACTCTTCTTTGGTATTTTCAACATCAATTTCAACAATCGTAAAATCACCTTCCAAATCATTTGTATCTCCTTGTATTTTAAGCTTTCCTTGCTCTAAAAAGAGAACTTCTGTCGATACTTTTTCAACTTCGTACAATTGTTGAGAACTCAAAATAACACCAAAAGGATTTCGGATTGATTGTGATAAAAATTTCAAATCTTCAAGAATAATTTGTTGTGCCAAAATATCTAAATTAGCCAAAGGCTCATCTAACAACAATACTTTTGGACGACGCAATAACGTTCGCGCGAGCTCGAATCGCATTTTATAACCAGACGACAATTGTCGCCATTGCAAATCCTTGTAAGGCCAAAGCCCCAAACGCGCCAACATAACATTCGCTAATAACCTATTTTCTTCGTTGTAAATATCATAACATGTCAAGGTAAATTGCAGATTTTCCATCAACGAACCATATAAAACTTCGATTCGTTGCGGCACATAAACTAATTTTGTTTTCAGCTCAAAACTAAACGGTTTTGCTTTAGAAAAATGATAAATTATTTCGCCAGAAGTTGGTTTCAATTCACCACAAATTAAACGTAATAAAGTCGTTTTTCCATTTCCATTCTCTCCAACTAATCCAACAACTTCTCGTGATTTCAAATCAAAAGTAATGGGATGGAGTTTAAAATTTCGACGATGATAAGCTTTTTCAACATTGTTGGTTGATATCAATGTTTCTTCTTTCTGAAAGGGAGGAGGAGAAGCTTGTTTTAACTTTTCCACCAATTGTAAAGCCTGCGTTATTTTATTTTCGTTCGTAGAATTTTCGGTGTAATAAAGATCCGAATAGGAGATAATCTCTTTGTAAAAAGATTTCTCACCCAAATCCAACACGCAATCAATTAATCGGCGATAGCCCAAATCAAGATCATTGTGCTGCAAATGATTTTCTACTTCGTTTAGTCGTTGGTTAAATTCATTCATAGATTGATTATTAAATCATTACGAATATAACAATCCTTTTCTATAAATAAAATGGCTAATTGTAGGGAGATTTCAGTTTCAACAATTTTTGATAAACTTTCTTAATTACTTTTTAATTCATTATTTATCAAGTTTTTATAATTAACAATTTTAACTTTATTAAATCAATTTAGTTCTAAAATCATCATTATTCACAAGTTTTAATAAAGTTTATTCATAACTTTTTAATTCATTTATATTGAATAGTTTACTATTAACAATTTGAGTAATTAATCAAGCTATAAACATTCTTTTTATAACTCAGTTGAAAAGTAGTTAATTTATTAAATAACAAGTGATTACTATTAACAATTTTAGAATCATTGAGATTCCTCCTAACGTTGGAATGGCAGAAAATTTGATGCTAAAAAAAAATGTCATTCTGAACGAAACGACAGCAAAGTGAAGAACCTAATCATTAAGATGAGAAGTTGAAATAAATTCAGCTTAACAATTAAGACAAAAAAAGTCGAGCAAATGCTCGACTTAATTTTTTACTATTTTAAGTATTTTTTTCCTTTTCTTATTTTAAAATCGCAACAACTCCTGGTAATTCTTTACCTTCCAACGATTCTAACATTGCACCACCTCCTGTAGAAACGTAGCTTACTTTGTCGTCGTAACCAAATTGTTTTACGAAAGCAACAGAATCTCCACCACCAACAAGCGAGAAAGCGCCGTTTGCCGTAGCTTCAGCAATTGCATCACCTAAAGCAATAGTTCCTTTTGCAAAATTTGACATTTCAAAAACACCTAAAGGACCATTCCAAAGAATTGTTTTCGAATTGTTAATTACATCTGCAAAAACTTTTGACGATTCTTCACCAACATCCATTCCCATCCATCCATCAGGAATTTGATCCGAAGGAACTGTTTGTGTATTTGCATCATTACTGAAATTATCAGCAATTACATTGTCAACCGGTAAATAAACTTTTACATTATGTTTTTCACATTCAGCCAAAATTTCTTTCGCTAAATCTAATTTATCATCTTCTACCAACGAATTTCCAATATTTCCGCCATTTGCTTTTACAAATGTATACGTCATTCCACCACCAATAATCAAGTTATCAATAACGGGTAAAATATTGTTGATAATCGTAATTTTAGAAGATACTTTAGCTCCTCCAAGTACCGCTGTTACAGGTTTTTCTCCGTCTGATAACACTTTGTTAATAGCTGTTAATTCTTGTTCCATTAACAAACCAAAACATTTATTTCCCGGGAAAAATTCAGCAATAATTGCAGTCGAAGCATGTGCGCGGTGTGCTGTTCCGAAAGCGTCATTCACATAAATATCTCCAAATTGAGCCAATGATTTTGCAAAGTCTTTATCTCCAGCTTCTTCCTCATTATGGAAACGAACATTCTCCAATAATAAAACTTGGCCTGGTTTTAGATTACTAACTTTTTGTTTCGCATCATCGCCAATAACATCATTCGCAACGATCACATCAACACCAAGAATTTCTGAAACTTTTGATGCAATATGTTTTAATGAATATTTATCATTGAATTCGCCTTTAGGACGTCCCAAATGACTCATTAATACAACAGCGCCACCATCTTTCAATATTTTGTCGATCGTTGGTTTTGCAGCTCTAATACGTGTATCATCTGTCACATTTAAATTTTCGTCTTGCGGAACATTGAAGTCAACACGAATCAATGCTTTCTTGTTTTCGAAATTGTAGTCGTTGATTGTTTTCATATTTTGATTTGAAATTTTGAACTACACAAAAGTAATCAAACTTTCATTTTGAGACTTAAAATCATTCAATACAATTTTCAACTATTAACAATTCATAATAATATATATAGTTTAATTAATTTTTAAATTTTAAAAAAAGAAAAAAATGTTACTATTATTAGCACTGTTAATATGTGGATAACTAAAGTGAGATAAATTTTATTTAATAGCAATTAACAAGCTATTATTTGTAATTTTGTTTTGTAATGAAAGAGTTAGATATTCTATCAACAATTTATCATTTTGGTTGATAAACAACTTTTGTTAAAAAGAAGTTTTGTGAAAACTATTCATAACGGTGTGTAAATCTTTTATGCCAAAATGAAAACTTTTACTTGACTTGTATTGATTTATTTCTAATTGATTTTTTGAATCAGATTTCCAAATTTTTCTCTCGAAAAGTTATTAGTTTTATTCAATCATCTTTTAACAAGTTGTTACTTTTACTTAACATTTGATTTACAATTATTTAAACAAAAACAACAAAAACACCTGTTAATTAAATGAAAATTGCAATCGGAGCGGACCATGCTGGGTTCGATTATAAGGAGAAATTAGTACCCTTTTTAACAAGTCAAGGATTTGAGGTTGAGGATTTTGGTACGTTCTCAACAGCGAGTGTTGATTACCCTGATTTTGCACACCCAACGGCACAAGCTGTGGAAGATGGAAAAGCAGATTTCGGAATTTTGATTTGTGGTAGTGCGCAAGGCGTTACAATGACTGCAAATAAACACCAAGGAATTCGTGCTGCATTATGTTGGATGATGGATATTGCCAAGTTAGCTCGTCAACACAATAATGCAAATGTGTTAACTTTACCTGCACGCTTTATTGCGTATGAATATGCAGAAGAAATTGTGAATACATTTTTAGCAACAGAATTTGAAGGTGGTCGTCACCAAGGACGCGTAGATAAAATTGCTTGTTCATACAACGGATAATTTTATACATCTATTATAAGATATAAAATCGGTCAATTCGTTAGAGTTTACCGATTTTTATTTTAAAAATTAAATTTAAAACTATTATAAAGTTTAAATAGTTAAGTATAAACAATATTTTATATTTAAAATTAAATATTTTTAAACCAATTTAAGTCAATAGTATATTTATTGATTTTAGCTGTTCTACTTTTACATCAGTTAAAAAAACAAATCATTTAAAGATTAAAAAGATGAGCAGAGCATTATTACGTAGAGAACAAGCAATCTCTTTTGTAAAAGAAGAATTTTCGAAAGGATTACAAAAAGAATTAAACATTATTCCAGTTTCTGGACCATTGGTAGTTTTGGATGGAACAGGTATTAATGATGATTTGAATAGTATCGAAAGACCTGTAAAATTCCCTATAAAATCTTTGAATGATAAAAATGCGGTAGTTGTACATTCTTTGGCAAAATGGAAACGTATTCGTTTGAAAGAATTAGAAATTGAGCCAGGCGAAGGAATTATAACAGATATGCGCGCTTTGCGTCCAGACGAAGATTATTCGCCAATTCACTCTATTTATGTGGATCAATGGGATTGGGAAAAAGTAATTGTGCCGCAAGATCGCCAATTGGATTATCTTTTTTCGACAGTAAAATCGATTTATGAAGTTATTAAAAAAACGGAGCAAAATGTAGAAGCAAAATATCCACAATTGAAAGCTGTTTTACCAGAACAAATTACATTTATTTCGTCTGAAGATTTATTACAGAAATATCCAACTCTTACGCCGAAAGAAAGAGAAAATGCAATTTGTAAAGAATTTGGAGCTGTTTTTATTTACGGAATTGGAGGAGAATTGAGTAATGGAGAATTACACGATGCACGTGCTGCTGATTATGACGATTGGAGTACAGAAAACAGTGCTGGTTTTAGAGGTCTTAATGGTGATATTTTAGTTTGGAACCCTGTTTTAGAATCTGCTTTCGAGTTATCCTCGATGGGAATTCGTGTAGATAAAGAAGCTTTGACCAAACAATTAGAAATTAGAGATTTTTCGGATCGTAAAAATTTATTATTTCACTCGATGTTGTTAGATGATCAGTTAACAGAATCAATTGGAGGTGGAATTGGACAATCTCGTATGTGTATGTTTATGTTGAAATCTCGACATATTGGCGAAGTACAAGCGAGTATTTGGGACGGAAAAGTAAAAGAAAAATTAAAAGAAGAAAGCATCGAATTATTATAAATGAAAAAGCAGTTTCAAAGTCTTGAAACTGCTATTTTTGTATTTTATATAGAAATTAACAATGTTTATAACTGTTGATAAAGGTTGTTAATTTATTTTAATTCAGTAACTTAATAAGTGTAATAATTGTTGATTAAGAAATTCTTTCATTTTTCTTCACAATAAAACTATCATAGAATTTTTTGAAACCATAATGATTAATTAAATAGAAATATTTAGGAAATAATCGATTCAATTCGTATTGAATTTGTTTTGGAAATTTAGACTTTCTTAAACTGCGATTAATCTGAATTTGCGTTTCTACTGGAGCTGGTTTAACAAGCGATGGAAGAAGGTTGTAAATTCTTAAATCAAATTCCCAAGCATGCTGCAAATCACAATCAATTGGACGTTGAATCATAGGTAGTGGCATTTTAATTTTATTCAAAAATTTTTCGGCGGCCTTTCTTGTCCAAATGGCTGCAATTGTTGTGATTGGAATACTTGTTCCACAAGCACCAATAATGTATTTATTATCCACATCAGCAATTTTTATATGTTTTCGTTTTCCATTAAATAACTTCAAAATATCCCAATGATCCTTCACTTCTAAATTCATTATATTGATTCATGGCTTTTTCGATAGCAGATTTAAAATCATCAACCAAAATTGCATCATCTTCTATAATCAAAGCAAAATCATTTTCAGAAGTCAAAAAAGTTTCTAGCGTTTTCACATGACTCAAATAACAACCAATTTCTCCAGGAACTAAATCTCGGTCATATTTATTTTTTACTTTATAGGTTGGCGAATCCAAAGTTTTGGCATCTACAGCAGAAATTCTTTCGTAAGTAATCTCACATTTTTCGAATTCTTTTTGCATCAATTCAAGCCGATCCGTAGCTCGATCAAGATTAATCAAGTAGGTCTGGTATAATGATTTAGTTTTCATTCAATTAATTATCAATGCAAAAATAGCTTTTTTGGCTCAATTTTCGCAATAAATCAAAACATTACAAGTAATCTTATCCTTTCCGTAACATAGAATTGGCTGTAAATTGTTATTTTAGAAAAAGGATATATTACCTTTGCAGTGGATATGTTGTTTATTAACATCTTATCAATAGTTATTAAAAACAATTTGATAATCAAATAATTAAGATGTTTATTTATTAACTATTTTAAAATAAATCTCGAAAAAACAAGAAGAGATTTTACAGAAAACAAATTATGCCAAGAAGAAATTTTAAAAATACAAAGGCGAAAAAAGACAAAAACATAACAAAGTTTACGAAGTCTATCATCGAAGTTTTATTTCAAAATCCGAATAAACCTTTAAATTATAAACAAATTGCAGCAGCTTTAAACCTAACAAATCGAATTGATACAGAATTATTGATTAAGAATTTGAATGTTTTATTAGCTGACAAAAAGATTTCTGAAGTAGAAAGAGGAAAATACAAAATCAATGCAACCAATGATTATATGGTTGGGATTGCGGATTTGACTTCTTCGGGAAGCGCTTATATTATGATTGATGGTCTTGAACAAGATGTCTTTGTACAAAAAGGAAAAACGCGAAATGCTTTAATGGGCGATACGGTTCGCGTATATGTTTATCCAAAAAAACATGCCAATCAATCGAGAGCAGACGGAGAAATTGTAGAAATTATCGAGCGTAATAAAACTGAATTTACAGGAATTTTCGAGTTAGGAAAGAACGGAAATTTTGGTTTTGTAACGATGCAAAATGGTAACCACGATTTCTTTATTCCGAAAGAGAAAATTAAAAATGCTCAACCAGGAGAAAAAGTTGTGGTTCGATTAACAAATTGGCCAGAAGGATCTAATTCACCATTTGGTGAAATCACGCAAGTTTTGGGTAGTCCAGACGATACGGATGTAGAAATTCATGCAATTTTGTTAGAATACGATTTGCCAGCTCAATTTCCAGAGGAAGTTGAAGAAGAAGCAAATCAGTTGGATACTTCGATAGATGAAGCCGAGGCAGCTCGTCGTAGAGATATGCGAAATATAACGACATTTACAATCGATCCGAAAGATGCAAAAGATTTTGATGATGCTTTATCAATACGAAAATTAGAGAACGGTAACTGGGAAATTGGTGTTCACATTGCTGATGTTACGCATTATGTTCGTCCAGGTTCGTTGATCGAGCAAGAAGCATACAAGCGTGCAACTTCTGTTTATTTGGTGGATAGAGTAGTGCCAATGTTGCCAGAAGTGTTGTCGAATGTTGCGTGTTCTTTGCGTCCAAACGAAGATAAATATACGTTTTCGGGAGTTTTTGAAATGGATGATAATGCGAAGATTGTAAAAACATGGTTTGGTCGGACAGTAACGCATTCGGACAGACGTTTTACTTATGAAGAAGCGCAAGAAATTATCGAAGGAAAAGATGGAGATTTTAAAGATGAAATTTTGACTTTAGATCGTTTAGCAAAAACAATGCGTCAAAAGCGTATGAAATATGGAGCGGTTAATTTTGATAAAGTTGAAGTAAAATTCGATTTAGATCAAACGCATAATCCGCAAGGAATTTTCTTCAAAATTTCGAAAGATTCGAATAAATTGATTGAAGAATTCATGTTATTATGTAACAAAAAAGTTTCTGAATTCATTAGTTTAGATAAACATGGAAAAGAGAATGCGAACACTTATATTTATCGTGTTCACGATGATCCAAATCCAG
This sequence comes from Empedobacter falsenii, assembly GCF_019308355.1. Lineage (GTDB taxonomy): Bacteria > Bacteroidota > Bacteroidia > Flavobacteriales > Weeksellaceae > Empedobacter > Empedobacter falsenii_B. The sequence continues at coordinate 36,012 of NZ_JAAGKM010000006.1, forward strand.
ATAAATTATTAGACTTAAAGAATTTTATTCGCCAATTTGGGTATGAATTAGAGATTGGAGATCGTAAAACAACTATCAATTCTATGAATAAGTTGTTAGCAGAAGTGAAAGGAAAACCAGAAGAAAATATGGTTGAAACTTTGGCAATGCGAACAATGGCGAAAGCAAAATATACAACAGAGAATATAGGACATTACGGTTTAGCGTTCGATTATTACACGCATTTTACATCGCCGATTCGTCGTTATCCAGATATGATTGCGCACCGTTTGTTGCAAGATTATTTAGATGGTAAAAAATCTCCTGCAGCGGCTGTTTACGAAGATAAAGCAAAACATTGTTCATCTCGCGAAAAAATTGCTGCAGAAGCAGAGCGAGAGTCAATAAAATATATGCAAGTAAAATACATGGAGCAATTTGTTGGCGAAACTTTTGATGCTTTTATTACAGGTGTACAAGATTATGGAATCTTTGTTGAAATTCCAGAAACGCGTTGCGAAGGTTTGATTCGTTCTCGTGCTATGAAAGGTGATCATTTTGTTTTTGACGAAAAAAATCATGCTTTAATAGGTAAACGCACACGTGTTAAATATCAGTTAGGAAGTCCGGTTAGAATCAAAGTTTTAAATGCTGATTTAATCAAGAAGCAATTAGATTTTGAATTAGTTGATGCTTAAGTTTCATATTTTAGACTTATCTTGCAGACCTTAATTATGTTATGGAAATAATATTTTCGGCCATACTAATAGGTTTTTTGTTAAGTACAATTCTTATTGGACCTGTATTTTTCTTACTTATTGAAACCAGTTTGCGTAGAAGTTGGAAAACCGCTGTAGTCCTAGATTTAGGGGTTATTGCAGCTGATATTTTATGTATTGCAGCAGCCTATTATGGAAGTAAAGATTTTACAGATTATGTGACCAATCATCCAAAGTTTTACCGCATTTATATCATTGCAGGTTTCTTTGTATTGATTTACGGAATTTTCATGTATTTCTCTAAACCAAAGCTACATATAGAAGGCGAAGCTGGATTTGTAAGCAACAATTATTTGAGAACGTTTATCAATGGATTTATTATGAATTTGTTGAATATCGGTGTCATTGTTTTTTGGTTTGTAATTGTCTCTTCAATTATGATTCAATATCCAAATCCAAGCGATTTTATGCTGTATATGGGCGTTGTTTTGACGACCTATTTTGTAATAGATTTGGGTAAAATATTTTTGGCAGGGAAGCTACAGAAACGTTTTACCGATCAAAAAGTATTTATGGTGCGAAAAGGAGTTGGTATTTGTCTTTTAGTCTTTGGATTAATCATTATCTTAAAAGGTTTCGGATTCTTTAAAGAAATCGATCAAAGGATAGAGCATCAGCTCATTAATCAAGAACAAACAAGTTAGAAATATAAACTCCCATCAAATTTTTTGATGGGAGTTTTTTTATTTCTACTTTATAAAAATAATCTAATTGATTATTGATATCATGAAAAATAAAATAAATAATTAAGTACAAAATAAGGTTGATAATGATGTAATAAAATATGTATTTTAGCATTAATTACAATTCATAAAACCTGTTTTTTTTATTTCTTCTATCAATTTATCAGGATTAGAAACTCTGAAAATTATTTTTGAATCATATTTAGGATTTTTATGAAGAATTTTAATTCCTTTTTCAAAAAAATCGTTAGATGGAATTATATCTATAATATCTTTTTTTAAAAGGATTATTTTAAAGAAAAACAAATAATTTATTATTAACTTATCTTCATAAATATTTATTTGAGCAAGTAAACTTGACATTCTAATAGAGCCTATTATAAGACCTCCCGATTTTGTATAAAGATTGTTCATATTTTTTTAGGTTAAATTATTGATATTGTGAGAGTGAAGTTTTGAATAAATAATTTTACAGTTAGGAATGCTCTGAAAGGCATATTTTATCGTTTTAAACTGCATATCCAAAGCAGACAAATCTTACTTCAATAACGACTTCCCAGAATCCTTATAATTCCATGTTTTTACTTTCATCAAATCAGCAATTGTAGAGGCAATTTGATTGAGATAAGTTTGTTTCTGTTTGAATTTTTTAGGATTAATCCCATTTCCAATCATCAAAATAAAACCTTCGTCTGATCCAGGAATTTCATCATAATGTTCTGGCCATTGTCTTCCATTTCCACGTCCGTGATCAGTTGTTACAATAATAGTTGTTTGATCTTTATAGAATGGATCGCTTTGTACATAATTCCATAATTCCTCAATCATTCTATCATTGCGATTTATTGAAGTAATATATTGATCGTAATCTTCATCATGTCCGTAATCATCAGCTTCTCCATAACCAATAAAAAGTAATTTTGGCTTTTGATTTTTCATCGCTTCTAACGCAAATTCGTGCGTAAAAATATCAAATCTAGTTGCCCACCATTGTTTTGGTGTTTCTAATTGAAAACGTTCGATAAGCAATTCTCGTTCAGATTTGTTTTGATTAAAACTATCTTGATATCCAGCATTTACAAACAATTTAGAACGTTCTTGATTGAAAATATTTGTATACATTCTCCAGCTTCCAAAAGCCATTACCTTATTGTTTAAATTCTTTTGTTGATTTGCAATTTCAAAAACTGAAACATTAGGATTCGGAATATCTTTGTTATTTTTAATTCGCTCATCATCAGCTTTTCCTGTAATAATTTCGTTGTATCCAGGATAAGACCATAATCTTTTGTTGGTCAAATTAACAAAGTTTTGTTCATCACGATTTCCTAAAATAACTCCTTTGTCTTTAATCGTTTTCCACGTAAATGGCATCAATAATTCGCGACGTTTTATAGAATCTTCTGTCCAATATTTTTCATTAGTTTGAACAATAAGTGAGTTGTATTTTTTATCATTTAAAATTGATTTTTCAACTCCTCGGAAAACTTCTTTCCAACGAACACCATCCAGCGTAACCAAAATAACTTTCGGTTCTTGAGCAAATAAAAAATTTGAGAATAAGGCAAGAATAAGAAATGTATACTTCATGTGATTATAATTTCTTATAAAAATAGGAAAAGCATCGATATGATGCTTTTAAAAGTATTATTTTTCTAATTTATCGACGATTTGTTCATAAATATCTTCGGCACTCAAATTTTGAAAATAATCATAATTTTGAAACTTTTTTGGATCTTTTCCAAAGATAGAAGTTGGACGAATTTTCATCGTTTCGTCTTGTATCACATCATTCATAGATTGACCATAACCTAAAAATCCAGCAAATGGATGCGTTCCACCCCAAATAGAAATTGTGCGTGTTCCCATCAACGAAGCTAAATGCATGTTTGCGCTATCCATAGAAATCATTACTTCTAATTTAGCAATTGCTTGTAATTCTTCTTCAAAAGAGATTGTTCCAGCTAAAGATTTGATGTTAGGATTAAAACTTTCCCACGTTTTTAATTCATCAATTTCAATTTTTCCACCGCCAAATAAATAAATTTTGTACCCATTTTCAGCTAATTTCTTCGCAACGATTTTCATCTTTTCGATGGGATACATTTTACTTGTAAAGGCTGCAAAAGGCGCAATTCCAATTGATTTAGATTCTTTAATCGATTTTGGTTCGATTTTATGCTTTAAATTGACGTTAAAACTAAATTGACGCAAAACATCAGCATAGCGCTCAGTTGTTAATTTTAATTGCTTAAAAACGCGATTTTTTTGATTGACTAAAGCTTTTTTCTCCTCACGACCTTTATCTAAAGTAGCCGTTTCTGTTCCGTTAAGTTTGAATAGAGTTGTAATGACTTTTGATCGGATTACGTTGTGAAAATCAGCTACATAATCAAAATTATATTGTTTTAATTCTTTGTATAATTTGAACAAGCTAAAAAAGCTTTTGTAGTCTTTGTTCAAATCAACCGAAATAAATTTGATTTGAGGAAATTGCTTGAAAATATTTCCCATAAAAGGGCGCGAAGCAACATAAACTTCGATGTTAGGATTTTGTTCAATAAACTCTTGTAAAACAGGAGCAATCATTGTAACATCCCCCAAAGCAGAAAAACGTAAAACTAATAGTTTTTTATGATTCGTTTTCTCCATTATTCCTATTGTTAATTTCTTTTGCAACCATTTTCATTTGCTTTTCAAATTCTTGCTTAGATGCTTCAAAATATTGATCAGAATTTTCGGCATGTTTTGCAATTTTACGCAACGATTTTCGGTCACTTTTTATGAAAATTTCTCCAATTTTAGACGCTTCTTCAGGTGAAAAACCATATTTTATAAGGATTTGTCTACCAACGTAAACAGATGAGAAAAAGTTTTCTCGATAAACTTCGTCTATACCATCTTTCAAATAATTATACGCATAACTACGATTTTTTGCACGAACAATAATTTCTAAATTCGGAAAGTTTTTACGAACAATATAAACTAATTTTTGATTAATTTCTGGCGGATCCAAAGCAGCTACAAAATATTTTGCATGTTCAGCACCAGCCGATTTTAGTAAGTTAACATTTGTTGCATCGCCATAAAAAACATTAAAACCCTGCTTGCGCATTTTCTCTACACGCTCACTATCATTATCCAAAACAATCGATTTTATTCCAGTGCTTTTCAAGACACGACTAATTGTGTTTCCAAAATCACCAAAACCAGCAATAATTATTTCACCTTCTGCTGAATGTGGATTTATTTTATCGTTTTCAATGATTGTTTTTACTTTTGTTTTTACACCAAAATATTTTAGAATTAATTTTTCATTTAAGACTAAAAGTAATGGTGTTATTACCATTGTTATCGCAGTTGTAGCTAACATCAAATCGTACCATTCTTTATTTAGAATATCTAAATTTCGAGTCAATGATAAGATAACGAAAGCAAATTCTCCGACTTGTGATAAAAGCAAAATGAACAACCATTTTTGATCAAAATCAAATTTATGTTTGATTCCAATAAACCATAAAACCAATGATTTTATTAACATTATTCCAAATGTTAATCCAAGAATCATAAAAGGTTTATCTGCAATTAATTTGAAGTTAATCGTTGATCCAACAGCAATAAAAAAGATTCCTAATAATAATGATTTGAATGGCTCAATGTCACTTTCTAATTGATGTTTATATTCGTTATTCGCCAAAACAACACCAGCAATAAATGCTCCCAAGGCAGGAGAAATTCCAACTTTTTGCATCAAAATTGAAACTCCAATGACTAAAAGTAGGGCAGAAGCGGTGTAAATTTCTCGAACTTGTAATTGTCCAACATACTTGAAATAAGGTGTAATAATGTATTTTGCAATCACATAAATAAATGTAATTGCACCAAGAATAACCAAGGTTTTCATGAACGCTGGTCCACCAACTAACAAACTTTTAGAATCATCTCCAATGGACTGAATCAAGGAATCTCCAACTAAAAGTGGAATAATTGCTAAGATTGGAATTACCATAATATCTTGAAACAACAAAACTGAAAAAGTTGATTTACCTATGTTTGTTTTGGTCAATCCTTTTTCGCTAAGCGTTTGCATAATAATGGCTGTTGAAGACATGGTTATTGCAAAAGCTATAGAAAGAGCCAAAGAAAAATCCATTTTCAAGGCAAATATTCCGACTAAAGTTGCAATAATTATTGTTCCCAAAACTTGCATTCCACCAAGGTTGATGATTTTATTTTTCATCTTCCAGAATTCCTTTGGATCAAGTTCTAATCCGACCAAAAAAAGCATCATAACTACACCAAATTCTGTGGCGTGCATAATGTCTGTACCGTCATTGCCAACAAATTTCAGCAGATAAGGTCCAATTAAAACTCCGGCAATTAAATATCCCAAAACCGAACCCATTCCTAATTTTTTGGAAATAGGAACGCAGATTACAGCGGAAAATAGAAAAATAAATGCTTGGCCTAAAAAGTCGTTCATTATTTTATAAGGTTGATTAGATGATGTGTCTAACTATTATTTTGTTTTGATTGAAATGCAATCGCATAAAATTTGAATTGTTTTATCATCGCTAATAATCCATTTGCACGAGTTGGTGATAAAAATTCTGATAAACCAATTTCGTTGATAAAATCTGTATCCGATTCTAAAATATCTTTTGGCGTTTGATGATTATACATTCTCACCAATAGTGCGGCAATTCCTTTTGGTAAAATAGCATTAGAATCAGCTTTAAATTCGATTGTATTACCATCCAATTCTGCATCTAACCAAACAGAAGATTGACAACCTTTTATGATTTTATCATCTGTTTTTGCTTCTTCTGGTAAATTATTTAAGCTTTTTCCTAACTCGATCAAATATTCGTAGCGTTGTTCCCAATCATCAAAAAATGAGAATTCGTCTACTATTTCGTTTTGAATTTCTTTAATTTTCATACTACAAAGTTAGAAAGTTTTTGATAGTTTTTCCTCAAAAAAAGACGTTAAATAGCTTGATTCTTTTAGATTTCTTATTTTTGTGTTTTGATAAATTTCAATTCCCAAAAAATGAAGTACACTTTCATTGTTAATCCAAATTCTGGAAACGCAAAACACGATATTTCGCTCGATTTTTTACAATCTAAATTTGATTCTTCAGACGAAATCGTTTTGAAAGAAACTGCTTATCAATTTCATGCAAAAGAATTGGTGAAGGAGGCGATTGCAGAAAATTCGGATGTTATTGTAGCATGTGGTGGTGATGGGACAATCAATGAAGTGGCGAGTGCTTTGGTGAAAAAAAATATTCCGTTGGGAATAATTCCTGCTGGATCTGGAAATGGTTTGGCAACAAATCTTAATATTCCGAAAGATGCTAACAAAGCGATTGAAATTATCAAATCAAATGCTATTCACAAAATTGATGTTGGTAGAGTAGAGGACAAGTATTTTTTTAGCAATTTAGGTTTTGGGATTGATGCAGAAGTCATCAAAACGTATGAAGAAAATCAAAAGCGTACGATTACTGGATATGTTGATGCTTCTGTGAAAACCTTGTTGAATTATCAATCTAAATTGTTTCGTCTTTATATAGATGATGTAATTATCGAGAAGAGTTTTTATTATCTTTTCTGTTCTAATTCTAACATTGCTGGTTATGGGATCTCTTTTACACCCAAAGCTGATTTGTCTGATGGTGAATTGGATTTATTGATGATAGAAGATTTAGATGTTTTCGAGCAGTTTTATTTTTCGGTATTGGTTTTAGCCAAAAAGATTGATTTTTTGAACAAAGCAAAGTATCGAAAAGTTAAGAAATTTAAGATTGAAAGTTTAGATCATAATCCGATTACGTATCAGCTTGATGGAGAGATTCATAATACCGATTCACTTCAAGTAAAAGTTAAGGTATTACCAAATGCTTTAAAAATCATTTTTTAAACTTCAATTATTATTTAATTAGCAATATAAATTATACATTTTCAATAAATTAAAATATTATTAACGTAGTTATAAACGATTTGTTTGTAACCAATTTTATCTTCAATTTTATAATAATACTTGCATTCGTTGTAACTTTGATTAAAATTTTTGCAATGAATACGCCTTATAAAATTTTAGCAATCGATTCTAATCATGAATGTCTGAATAATGGACTTCGCGAAGCGGGTTTTATTGTTGATGAAGATTATACTTCGCCCAAAGAAATCATCGAACAAAAGATCAATGAATATGATGGAATGATTGTAAGGAGTAGATTTCCAATTGATAAAGATTTTTTGGCAAAAGCAACGAATTTAAAGTTTATTGGTAGAGTAGGGGCAGGCTTGGAGAATATTGACGAAGAGTTTGCAGCAGAAAATAACATTGTTTTATTTAATTCACCCGAAGGAAACCGTGATTCTGTTGGTGAACATGCGATTGGTATGTTGTTGATGTTGATGCATCATTTGCGTAGAGCTGATAACGAAGTTCGTAATGGAATTTGGAAACGCGAAGAAAATCGTGGAGATGAATTGAAAGGAAAAACGGTTGGAATTATTGGTTACGGAAACATGGGAAATGCTTTTGCGAGACGCTTACAAGGCTTTGAAGTCAATGTGATTTGCTATGATATTTTGCCAAACAAAGGAAATGAATTTGCGAAACAAGTTTCGTTAGAAGAATTTTTTGAGCAAGCTGATGTTGTAAGTTTACATACGCCACAAACGCCGGAAACGATGCAAATGATTAATGCAGAATTTATTTCTAACTTCAAAAAACCATTTTATTTTGTGAATACAGCTCGTGGAAAATCTGTTGTAACAAAAGATTTGGTCGAAGCAATGAAAACAGGAAAAATTTTAGGCGCTGCTTTAGATGTTTTAGAATTTGAAAAATCGAGTTTCGAGAAATTAGTTGCATCTGAATTACCAGAAGAATTTCAGTATTTAATTCAAGCGGATAATGTTGTCTTGGCACCACATATTGCTGGTTGGACACATCAAAGTAAAGTGAAATTAGCAGAATTTATCCGTGATAAAATAATTGATTGGAAGAATAATCAGTAAAATGATTAATTGATATAAACTAAAAAGGTTCCGAAACTTCGGAACCTTTTTTCATTTTGTAAGTTTTTTGTAAACTTTATACAAAATAACTGCTACTATAATAACAAGAACGATTTGGAGTAGAATCCAAAGTATAACATTAAATGTTGATTCGCCTGAAATTGATAGCATATATATGTCTCATGTGTTAACTGAATGCTAAAATATAAATTATTTTTAACATTTTGTTAATAATTTAAAAAAAGTTTTATTCATCTTCTAGGTGTGTTAATTGATAACTTATCACATGTCAATAGATAAGTTTTTTTTGCACCCTAAATTTGTATAAAAATAAATTACTATGAATTACCAAATATTTAAATCAGAATCAAGAGGTGGAGGAAATCACGGATGGTTAGACTCTAAACATTCTTACAGTTTTGCAAATTATTACGATCCAGCTCGTATTCATTTTGGAGCTTTGCGTGTCGTAAATGATGATATAATTACCGGAGGAATGGGATTTGGAAAACATCCTCATGATAATATGGAGATTATTACAATTCCTACAAAAGGAGGAATTTCTCACGAAGATTCAATGGGAACTGGTTCTGTAATTGAGTCTGGGGATGTACAAGTAATGAGCGCTGGTACGGGAGTTTTTCATAGTGAAATGAATGCTTATGAAAACCAAGAAGGACATTTTTTTCAGATTTGGATTATTCCAAATAAAATGAATGTTGAGCCTCGTTATCAACAAATTTCTGTTCGTGAAGTAGCAAAAGAAAATGAATTATATCAAGTTCTTTCTCCAAATGCAGATGATCAAGGAGTTTGGATTCATCAAGATGCATGGATTTTTTTAGGAAATTATACAGAAGATAAACAAGAAACATACAAAGTACAAAAAGAAGGAAATGGTGTTTTCTTTATGGTTGTGGAAGGAGAAGTTGAATTTGATGGAAACAAATTAGGACGAAGAGATGTCATCGAGATTAAAGATACAAACGAGTTTTCGTTTAATGTAGCAAAAGATTCTCGCTTGATGTTAATCGAAGTTCCTATGGATATTTAGAATTTTTTTCAAGTTTTAGTTGTTTTATATATAGAGCAGATTTCAGAAATGGAATTTGCTTTTTTTTTGTTAAAAAAATACCATTATCAACACAAGTATTTAGTATATTTACTGCTTATATAACTTTAACTCAAAACGTACTTAATCTAAACTATATGAAACGTTTATTCATCATTGCTTCTTTCGCTTTAATGATTATCAGTTGTAAAAATGATAACATTGAAATTGATTCTACATCTGTACAAACTTTTAGTGAAACGGTAGACAAAATTTCGAAGGCTTTGCCTGTTATGCAACAAGATAAATTTAAGGAAGCTTTACAGATTATTTTCGAGTACAACACAAGTCAATCAATGGATAATGAAGCGCGTTGGGGAATTGTGCGTACGTTGTTAGATGGAAAAACGGTAGATGAGGTTTTTGATATTGCTGAAAAAGTCGCGTTACAAAATAAATTTACATGGAATAGAAATCAAGTTCCTTTGGTGAATGGAATTCCAAAATCAGGTGCAATTGAAACTGTAGAAACGCCTGCTGAACCGACTTCTAATGTACAACGTTTCGATTTTAGTTTAAAACAAGATGATACAGGAATCTCAATTTCTCCTTTTTTCTACAATGCACAAGGAGAGGAAATTCAGTTGGATAAAGCTGTAACGGCAACGATAGAAGTGTTTAATTCAGGTAGTATTGTGTACACATTTCGTTCTACAATTGATCCAAATTCTATGGATGATTTGTACAGAAAAAATACAATTAATATTAAATATTCGTCATTAGATGCTTCTAAAATTAAGAGTGATCGATTAGATATTTTGGTTCGAATTCCGAATTCTGAACGATATTTAACGAATCGTAAAGCGATAAAAGTTCCGTTGAATTTAGTTGGTGCTGCTGAGGTTGTAGATTCTCTTTTGGTTGAAAGTACGCCTGCACATGTAAGTAAAGAAGCTGGAATGGTAAAATCTCTTTCGAATCGTTTTATGACAAATTTATCAAAGAAAAATTATTCTGGTGCTTTTGCGTTGACAAGAAGTGGCGAATGGAATACTTTCCAAAAATTTTCTTCTGATGAATCAATTAAGAATTTAGAGCAAGCAACAATTAATGATGCAAAAGTTTTGGATGCGGATGAAAAAGTAGCTTTGGTAGAAGTGCAAGCGAACTTAAAAGATCAATCATCTAAGACGTATCAAGTGACTTTAGAAAAGATCAATAATAAATGGTTTGTGGTTAATTTTAAATAATTCTCAAACTTATTAAACATAAAAAAAGCGTTCAGATTCTGAACGCTTTTCTTGTTTTATATTGAAATGAATTATTGTCCGTTAGCTTCTTTAGCAGCGTCCGCTTTCATTTTTTCGTTAGCTGTAATAGTAACTTCTACACGTCTATTTTTAGCACGACCTTCAGCAGTACTATTATCTGCAATTGGATCTTCTATACCTTTTCCAGTAGATGTTAGACGAGAAGATGCAATTCCTTTCGAAATTAAATAATCTTTTACAGATTGTGCTCTTTGTTCAGAAAGTGGTTTATTATAAGATTGAGAACCTACATTATCTGTATACCCAATAACTAAAAGATCTGTATCAGGATATTCTTTAAAAACTTCAATTAATTTATCTAAGTTTGCTTTTGCAGTACTTGTTAATGAAGATTTATTGTAATCAAAAGTAACTTTAGAGTTTTCATCTAAAATTAAATTAATTCCTTCTTCAGTTCTTACAACTTCTGCACCTGGTAAAACTTGCTCAATTTTTTGCGCTTGTTTATCCATGTTGTTACCAATAACACCACCAGCAGCTCCACCAACAGCAGCACCAATTAACGCACCTCCAGCACCTTTACCAATAAGCCCTCCTAAAACTCCACCGGCAACAACTCCAATTCCTGCACCTTTTTGTGTGTTATTAGCATTTTGTACAGCTGTACATGAAGAAAACATAAAAGATCCTCCTAAAACTATAGCTGCTACTTTAGTATTTATTTTTTTCATAATTTCTAAGTTTTTTAAATTGTTGATTAACGTACGAAGTTATAAATCACTTGAGCAATTTTTCCGTTTGCATTGATATCTTGTACCAATTTCATCGAATTTGCATCAACATAATCTACACGCATTTTATATCCTGCTGTATTTTGTTTCGCTTTGATTCCTGTAACATCTTTGAAGATGAAATAAGTTGTAGAACCATCTTGTTGTAAATCCCAAATAATGTTAGCCGTTCCTGAAGGACAATCTCCACCTGCATTATTGAAAGTGTAAGTTCCTTTTTTGTTGTTTTGAACCAAGTTCCAAGTAGAACCTTCATAACATTCTGGATTTGCTGTGTCAAAAACTTTCGCAACTGCATCAGTAATTTTTACATTACCTTGTACCTCGTTTGTTGTTAAACCTTGGTAGTCTACATTTGTCAAAGTCCATGCACCTCTTACTTCTTTACCTGTTTGTATTTCTTGTTTTGCAACGGTTGTAGATGCACAAGAAGTTAAAAATGCTGAAGCGCATATCCCAAATAATAAAATACTTTTTTTCATAGCTATTTATTTTATCTATTATTAATCTTAAAAAACGGCTTTTATAAATTAGATTTAATAAAGTTTTAGAAAAAAAACGATTCCTAATACGTCTGATTAGATAATCATTCTTTAAAAACGCTTATTTTAATTTTCAGCTTTAATAATATAGATTAAAGACGAATATTGACCTGTTTTTTTAGCTTGAGTATTAGACTTCAAACCAATTCTAAGCGCATTGATAAAACCTAACTTATTACCTTTATATTTTTCAGATAGTAGACTCACATAAAATGAATCTAATTTCATCGGGTGGATAGATTCAATTTTCATGCCAAAGTTGCTAAATAACTTTCGCATGCTGGTTTCTGTGAAATGCCATAAATGACGAGGTACATCATAAGCTGCCCAATGTTCACCATAATATTTAGCATCATACGATTGGTGGTTTGGAACAGCTATTACTAAGATACCACTTTTTGTTAAATGTTTCTTTAGTTCTGTAATTATTTCTTTAAGATTAGGAATGTGTTCTAAAACATGCCACAAGGTAATCACATCATACTTTTCTGTATTCTGTTCTAATTCTGTAGAAGTAACTTTTTCGATTCCTACTTTTGATTGAGCAATTCGTCTTGCCGAATCATTTGGCTCCATTCCCAAAACATCGTAACCATTTTTTTGTAGATGCTCTAAAAAATCTCCAACGCCGCAACCATAATCTAGAATCTTTTTACCATTGCCAATTTTATTAATCAATTCTAATTTATTATTTAGATTGATTGATTTTGCCATTTGATAAAAACGTTCGAAAATAGATTTCTTTCCATCGGTATGGGAAATGTAATTTTTACTTTCGTAATACTTTCCCAAATTTTCGATAGGTTGGGGGAGAGTATACAAAACTTCAGTTTCTGAATCTTCGTAAATTTCGAACTTTTCTTTTGTTAAAAAATAATCTTTTAAATCTAATTTCTTAATACCAGAAAATCCTTCTTTTGAAGGATTTTCTTGAGATGTTTCACGTGGAACATTTTCCATATTATCTTCCCATGTAAATTAATAATACACTAATATCTGCTGGTGATACACCACTAATTCTTGATGCTTGTGCTACCGTTGCAGGTTTTATTTTTGTTAATTTTTGACGAGCTTCTATCGACATCGAACCAAAGACATGATAATCGATGTCAGCCGGAATTTTTAGATTTTCCAAACGATGCAATTTATCTGCATTCTGTTGTTCTTTCTTAATATAACCTTTGTATTTGATCTGAATTTCTGTTTGTTCTAATTCTTCTTGATCGTATTCATTTGTTTCAATAAATTCTTTTACACGATCTAATTTCGTAAAATCAGAAAGTTTTAACTCAGGACGAGAAATAACCGAAATCATTTTGTTTGGTTGTTTCAAAGGTGTTCCTTCGCGCTCTTCAATTACATCATTTATTTCTTGTGGCTTGATGGAATTTTCTTCGAAATAATTAACAAGTTTTTCAGCTTTGTCAAATTTTTCTTCCATTCTTCTCAAACGATCTTCTGAAGCTAAACCAAGTTCAAAACTTTTTCTTGTCAAACGTTCATCCGCATTATCTTGTCTCAATAAGATACGATATTCTGCACGAGACGTAAACATACGATAAGGTTCTTCTGTACCTTTTGTAATCAAATCGTCGATTAAAACTCCTATATAAGCTTCGTTACGATTTAAGATAAATGGATCTTTTCCTTGAATTTTTAACACAGCATTTATACCCGCCATTAAACCTTGAGAAGCAGCTTCTTCATAACCTGTTGTTCCGTTAATTTGACCAGCGCAATATAAGTTATCAATTAACTTAGTTTCTAGCGTATGTTTTAACTGTGTTGGTGGAAAATAATCGTATTCGATGGCGTAACCTGGACGTAAAATTTTTGCATTTTCAAAACCAGGAACAGAACGTAAAGCTCTTGCTTGAATATCATCTGGCAAAGATGTTGAGAATCCATTTATGTAGAATTCCATCGTGTGCCAACCTTCCGGTTCAGCAAAAATCTGATGACGATCTTTGTCTGCAAAACGATTAATTTTATCTTCGATAGATGGACAATATCTTGGTCCTGTCGATTTAATTGTTCCGTTAAACATTGGAGAACGATCAAAGCCTTCACGCAATAAATCATGAACTTCTTGATTGGTATAAGTAATCCAACAAGAACGTTGTTTCGTTAATTTTTGTGTATTTGTATATGAGAATTTTGAAGGATTTTTATCACCTGGTTGCTCAACCATTTTCGTATAATCGATAGAACGACCATCTACACGTGGAGGAGTTCCTGTTTTCATTCGTCCAGCTTCGAAACCTAAATCAACTAATTGTTCCGTAATTCCGAAAGCAGCAGATTCTCCCATGCGTCCACCTCCAAATTGTTTTTCTCCAATATGAATTAAACCATTCAAAAAAGTACCATTTGTAAGTACAACAGACTTAGAACGAATTTTCATTCCCATGGCTGTAATTACTCCGCAAACTTTACCATTTTCGATGATTAAATTTTTTACCATATCTTGAAAGAAGTCAACATTCTCTGTTCTCTCTAAAGATAAACGCCATTCTTCTGCAAAACGCATACGGTCTGATTGCGCACGTGGCGACCACATCGCTGGACCTTTTGATTGATTCAACATTTTGAATTGAATCGCAGTTTTGTCGGTAATAATACCTGAGTATCCGCCTAAAGCGTCAATCTCGCGAACAATTTGCCCTTTCGCAATTCCACCCATAGCAGGATTACAAGACATTTGTCCGATTGTTTGTAAGTTCATTGTAACAAGAAGCGTTTTTGCTCCTAAATTGGCTGCTGCCGCTGTTGCTTCTGCACCTGCGTGACCACCACCAACTACAATTACATCATATTCTGATTGAAATATCATTTGATTTGTAAACTTATTTTTCTTGTTAAAATAATAAATGTTCCACGTGGAACATTATTGATTTAGATAGCTACTAAACGTTTCTAAATATTGATTTTCTTTAGCAGTCATTAATTCTTTGTCATCTGGTTCTTTGTCCATATAACCAGCAAAATGTAATATCCCATGGATAACAACGCGAGCTAATTCGTTTTCAAAAGAAACATTATTTTGCTCAGCATTATCTTTGATTCGTTCGACGCTAATAAAAATATCACCCATCAATTTATCTTCAATAGAATTATCGAAACCAATAACATCTGTGTAATAATCGTGTTCTAAATATTGTCGATTAATTTGAAGTAAGTATTCATCATCACAGAAAATATAGTTTAAATCTTCTATTGTTTTCCTTTCATTCTTCATACTCTCTACGATCCAATCTATCCAAGTTTGAGCATCTTTTAGCTCAAAATCTGTTTCGTAAAATAATTCTATCATTGTTCTAAAACCAGTAACCTAAACTTAAATTAAATAATCCTTTTTTTGTGTAAGGCGAATAACTCCAAATAAAATTTAAAGGACCTAATGGACTATCGTAGCCATAGGTAATGCCGTACCCAAGATATTTGTAATCTGTTAAACTCAATTGCTCAAATCTATCTGTGATATTTGCTATATTCATAAATAGACTTGTGTAATGATTTTTCAAAATTCTAGCTTGAATATGGGATCCAAACATTAATTGATTATCACCAATCGCAGAACCAAAAGGAAGCCCATAAAACTTAGTGTAATTGAAAAAATCTTGTTCAACATAACCTCCGATATAAAACTTCTGAGGCATTGTTACATTATCGTTGAAAAAGGTTCCAAAGTTAGCAGTAAATCTGTAACTTAGGAAATTATTTAACGGAAAATTTGCCTCTAAACTTGATTCTAACAAATAGTTATTTTCAAACCCAGTTACATTAGAATCAAATAAATACTTGAAACTTCCATCAAATTTTAAACCACTACGCGCAAAATTTGCATTATTTCGATTATCTGCTTTGATATATCCATACGCTTTCCAATAATAACCTTCGGATTTTGCTGGAAATTCCTCATTAGAAGCAATAAAATTATTCGTGAAAACTTTTGTGTATTGATGCTCTAATCCAACGCCAATAGCAAATTTTTCTTTGATAGTCGATTGAATGTAGATTTGATTGATGTATTCTCTAAAGTTATAATTTACTTTTTTGTAGATATTATCCTGGCCAAAGAAGTTTCTTAGATCAATTTCTTTATCAAAATAATGTGAAAAAGAGTTGAAGCCGATACTTGGAAGATATCCATTATCAATGAAAAAATTGATGTTATATCGCGCATAATCACCAACCACAACATCAGCAGAAAGCACCGAGTTTTTGACAAATAAATTCTTTGAAGTGAAGTTTAAAAGTAATCCTGTTTTAAATAAATCATCGTAATGTAATCCAAATCGGATAGATTGTTTGGTCTTATTTTCTTGAACTTTTAACGTTAATAAATTTTCTTCATCGTTAATTTCTGAGATTTTATACGTGATATTATTGAAGTTTCCAGAAGCATATAGTTTCGAAATTCCAGCTTTTAAATCATCATATTTTATAATTTCAGGAGTACGAATTCTTAGCTTACCTTCGATATAATTTGTGTTGAAATTTTTCAATCCTTCAACTTCGATTTCTTTGACCAAAACATAATCATCAAGTTTGATTTCGTTTCGAGTTTTGTTCGAAGCATGCTGTTTTTTTGCAATTTCTTTGAGTTGATCATACACTTTTTCTGAAGCAATAAGTCCGCGATTATAAATAGAATCTACTTCGTCAAAACTCGTGACAGCATATTCTTTTAACTCTGGTTTAATCAATAAATCGACTAATTTCTTTTGTTCATTTGTTTTTTTAACGATGCTCATCGTCATAATTTGACTCAAAATATCAATCGCTGAATTGAGGTCTTCACCCTTTTGCAAACCATCTCCAAGCTCAACTCCGATAATGATATCGGCACCCATTTCTTTTACTTCTTTGACAGGGAAATTATTGACAACGCCGCCATCAACATAAATTTTTCCGTCAATTGTAACAGGATCCAACATGGTAGGATAAGCGCCAGAAGCTAAAATTACGCGAGGTAAAAATCCTGAACGAAACACTTTTTCTTCACCAGTTTCGAGATTTGTTCCAATGCAAACAAATGGTGTGGGAAGTTGATTGAAATCGTCGATATTGTGAACTGGGCGTAGTAGATATGTTAATAAATCTAATGGACCTTGCCCTT
Source organism: Empedobacter falsenii (assembly GCF_019308355.1). Taxonomy (GTDB): domain Bacteria; phylum Bacteroidota; class Bacteroidia; order Flavobacteriales; family Weeksellaceae; genus Empedobacter; species Empedobacter falsenii_B. Next base: position 53,264 of record NZ_JAAGKM010000006.1, read on the forward strand.
TAGAAAAAGCATTTGGAATGGTTAGTTTGAACTTATCAAAAGGTAATTCTAAGATATACTTTTCTTTGTATGCTTTTTCAAAAAAAGGAATTTCTGCACGTTCTTTATTTTGTGAAATCAAAGAAGAAATATCCAGTTGATACATGATTTTTTGAAGTTCATCGGGAGTATAACCAGCCGCATATAACCCGCCGATAATCGCTCCCATACTTGTTCCTCCAACATAGTCAATCTTAATTCCAGCTTCTTCTATTTTCTTTAAAGCACCAACATGTGCATAACCTTTTGCGCCACCACCACTCAATACAACACCAACTTTTAATCGTGTGGAATCATTCTTCGTTTCTTGTGCAAAAGAAATCGATGAAAAGAGTATTACGAAAGTGAAAAATCTACGCATGAATTGATCTAAATTGAGGAATAAAGATAGCAATTTTGAATCTAAGTTGTAGAATTGATACTTTAACTATTCAACATTATTTTCATAACAACTTAAATGATATGAAAATTTCGAAAAGTCGGGAAAAAAAGCTTTATTTACTTTTAGAAAAGGCTTTAATTTTTCTATTTGTGAAGCAGAAAGTGGATATGAATCATAAATTTCTGTTGGATAATCGTCGTCATATAAGATGAAATTATCTAAATGGTTTAAGATTTGTTCAGTAGATATCTCTAATTCAAATTCATTGTTTAATGAATCATCAGAATTATTATACTCTTCAATTAATCTAATTATTTTATCCATTTATTTTTTTGAAAAATACAAAAAAAGAGCTACTTTTCAGTAACTCTTTCTGTATATTATTCTTTGTAATAAACGCGTTTTATTCGTTGGGAAACCGAAGTCAAGACTTCATAAGGAATTGTTCCTAACCATTCGGTAACGTCAGCAATTGTTGGTGAATCACCAAAAATAGTCACTTCATCACCTTCTTTACATGGAATATCGGTAACATCAACCATCATCATATCCATACAAATGGTTCCGGTAATTGTAGCTAAATGTCCATTGATACCAACTTTTCCTATTCCATAACCAAGCGAACGACGAATACCGTCTGCATAACCAACAGGTAATGTTGCAATTTTGGTATGACGCTCCGCTGTAAAACGACGACCATAACTTACAGTTTCGCCTTTTTCAATCTCAGAAATCTGAGAAATTACCGTTTTGAAACGCACAACAGGTTTCAAATATTTCTCCATAAAATCGGTATATTCAGAGTAGCCATACATCCCGATTCCTAAGCGAACCATGTCATATTGATGCTCTCCATATGCTACAATTCCAGGAGAATTTAACGCATGTTTGATTGGTTTTATGTTTAATGCAGTTGTAATTGCCGCATAACTGTTATCAAAACGATTCAATTGGTATCTTGCATAATCTTCCTCCTCAGGCATATCAGCAGTTGCTAAATGCGTGAAAATTGAACGAACATAGACATGTGAATTATCTTTTAGAATGGCAATTAGCTCTTCGAAATCATCTTCATGAAAACCAAGACGATTCATACCTGTTTCCATTTTTAGGTGAATTGGATAAGGCGAAGAAATCTGTTTTTCTTGTAGTTTCTGAATAAATAGTTTCAAGACGCGCAAACTATAGATCTCCGGCTCCAACTGATAATCGATAACCGTAGAATAACTACTTTGTTCCGGATTCATCACGATGATTGGAACGGTAATTCCAGCTTCGCGCAATTCTTTTCCTTCATCTGCAATCGCTACGCCCAAGAAATCGACACCGTTATTTTGTAAGGTATTTGCCACCTCAAAACTTCCCGTTCCATAACTGTTCGCTTTCACCATGCACATCAATTTTGTGGTAGGTTTTAGCAACGAACGGTACACATTTATATTCTCGATAAGGTGTTGTAAATTAATTTCGAGAACAGAATCGTTGGAACGTGTTTCTAATTCATTCGAGATTTTTTCTAATTTGAACGGACGAGCACCTTTTAATAAAATAGCTTCGTTGTCGACATTTTGATGTTTGAACTGTTCTAAGAATTCTTCAGTCGAATTAAATGAACGAACATACGATTGAAACAAATTTTTGAACTGCGAAATTTTTTCACCAATCAAAACGATTTCATCAAAATGATAAGGATTCACTAAATCGGCAGCTTGTTGATATAAATCGTGGTCAGATAAGTTACTTTGTAAAATATCTGTCAACACTAACGATTTTTTGTCGCGTGGTTGTTGATTTAACACATTTAAACCAATTTTTAATGAATTTAGATCAGAATTGAAGGTATCATTAATTAAAATTGAATGATTAATCGCTTCTTTAATTTCCAAACGCATTTCGATTGGTAGAAGTTGACTAAATTCGTTTTTAAGTTGTTTATAATCAATATTTAAACTAATTAAAGTTGTTAAGCAAATTAAACTATTTTTAATCGAAGCATCATCGATAAAAGGAATCGAATAGGTGAATTCTTCTTGATTATGTAAAATAGAAATTTGTGTATTAGTTTGATTACTTTGTATTTGCTTGATTTGTACAGTGGCAGAATTGGAGTAACCATATGTATATTTATCTATTTGTGCTAAATGAGCGTTTTCAAGAATAGCTTGATGTACTTTTTCATTTTCGATATTGAAAACTAATTTATCAACATGAGAAAATAGTTTCAGTTTTTCTTGAATCAATTCATCTTGATTTTTGAAATTCTCTAAATGCGCTTCTCCGATTTTTGTCAACACACCAATTGTAGGTTGAATAATTTCTTCGAGATTTTGCATTTCATTTGGCATCGAAATTCCAGCTTCGAAAATACCCAAATCGTTTTTCTCTTCCATTTGCAAAACAGAAAGTGCTGCTCCGAATTGAGAATTGTAACTTTTTGGACTACGAACAATCGAGAATTTTTTCCATAACAATTGATTCAACCATTCTTTAACAATCGTTTTTCCATTGGAACCGGTAATTCCGATCACAGGAAAATGAAATTGTTTGCGATGAATTTTTGCCCAATTTTGTAAAGCAAGTAGTGGATTTTCGACCTCGATAAAATTTGCATGAGGCAAATTTGTCAACGCTTTTTCCACGACAAAATTTCGAATTCCTCTTTGATAAGCGTCTTGCAAATACAAATGCCCGTCTTTTTGGTTTCCGTGAAAAGCAAAGAAAATTCCGTGAGTTGGATTGACAATCATGCGCGAATCAAAGAAAATTTGATCGATGATTTCGTCTCCATTTCCAATCAAAGTACCGTTGATGATACTTGCAATTTGATTTAGATTATAAGTTTTCAACTTTGTGTTTGTTATGTTCTTCCCAGAAAGCAACTCGGCTTAATGGTTCGTATTCTAGTACTTCGCCAAGCTCTACAAGGCGATCACTGTCAATTTTTCGGTGCGAATAATTGGCTAAATTTCCTGTACGAACGCAGATTGCATGCACTTTTGTTACATACTCGGCAGTCGCCATTAAATTGGGCATTGGACCAAAAGGACGACCTTTGAAATCCATATCCAAACCAGCAACAATAACGCGTTTGCCTTCATTCGCCAATTGATTGGCTACGTCTACAATACCGTCATCAAAAAATTGTGCCTCATCAATTCCTACCACATCGCAATCATCAGCCAATAATAAAATTGCTGAAGAATATTCAACCGGCGTTGATGTAATAGAATTTTGATTGTGCGAAACGACTTCTCGGTCAGCATAACGCGTATCTACCGTAGGTTTGAAGATTTCGACACGTTGCTTGGCAAATTCGGCACGTTTTAGACGGCGTATAAGTTCTTCGGTTTTACCAGAAAACATTGAGCCACAGATGACTTCTATCCATCCACTTTTTTTGTTATGATTAAAGGTATTTTCGAGGAACATAGTTCAAATAATTTAGATTAAAATATGAGAACAAATTTACGGAATAAATTAGTTGGGAAATGTAAAAAATATAAATAAAGCTGATTGTATAACAAATGGAAAAGTTTTGCGTTTTATCAACAAAACAATCCAATTATTGTATTAAGTATGAAAAAAATTTTATTAAGCACTTTATTAATTTCTTTGTTTTTAACATTATCTTCTTGTGGTGACAAAAAAGGAGGAAGAAATGATTTGTCAGAAACTGAAGAAGTAGAAAAAGATTCGACAAAAGGTTTAGTAGTAACATTAGAAGGGGTATTTCCTACAAATGATACTTATCAATTGTTTTATTCTAATTCTGATCAATTTGATGAGAAAAAATCTCTTCATATTCCAGTTTTTGGTCAACAAGTGTTACAGAAAATTGTTTTTGAAATTCCAGATGGAGCAAAACCAAGTTTTATTCGCATTGATTTAGGATCAAATCCAGCACAAACTTCAGCTACTATTAAAGAAGTTAATTTTAGATTTAATGAAAATGAATTTAAAATAGAGAATAAAGATGTAGTTGGAAAGTTCTTTGCTAATAACCCAAGTATTGAATATAATCCAGTTACTTTATCATTTAATTTAAAAATAGATCAGAACAATGTTTATGATCCGTTCATCATTAGTAATGATGAATTAAAAAAATCTTTAAATAAATTATATAGTTCAGAATCTGCTAAATAATTTAAAATAAAGATACTATGTATAGAAAAAGAAACTGGTTTTTGTATTTTGTACCACAAATGTTTGATTTCATTTGTGTAATCAGTTTTTTTCTCATATTTGTTCGGCTTCAGTATATATATTTTTACCCCAAAGAGCATCTTCCTTTGATGCATATACCTTCTTATATAGAAGTTTTTGAAGCACATTACAAAGCATTGATATTATTATTAATTTCGTGGTTTGTTATTGCTCAAAACATAAAATTATATGAAGACTCTAGGAAAACGAAACTAATCAAAAATATAAAAAGAGTTTTTCTTCAATTGATTTATTTTTCAATCATTTTATTTGCAATTTCTGGATTGAAAGAGTATGATCTGATGTCATTTTACTTGGGATTAATTTACATTTCAATACTCTTAGTTTTAATGATTAGTTTTCGATTGTTTATGTTTTTTTATAAACGATCTAGACATAAATCTGGTGAAGATTTGATGAATATTTTGATTGTTGATGAGAATATTAATACTAAAAAATTTGTCGAAATTATTGAATTAAGAAAAGAGCTTGGATTTAAACTTTCGGGTAATTTTTCTTACGGAACTAAATTTTATTTGAAAAATGATAGACTTTTCTATGATAATGAAGATGTAGAAGATTTTATTGTAGAAAATGATATTCATCAAATTTTTATTTCTCAATTTGGTACAATTGATAAAAATGTTTACCGTAAAATATCAATTTTAGCAGAACAAAATCATATTGAGTTAAACTATATTCCATATTCTATTTATAATAATTTTACAAATTTGAAAATAGACTATATTGATACATTACCGATATTAGAAGTAAAGAGATTTCCATTGGATTTATCATATAATCAATTTGTTAAATTTTGTTTTGATAAAGTTTTTGCATTATTTATCTGTATATTTATTTTGAGTTGGTTAATACCGGTTATTTCCATTTTTGTTTTATTGGATTCTAAAGGACCTATATTTTTTATACAGAAAAGAAATGGACTAAATGGGAATGAATTTGATTGTATTAAGTTTAGGACAATGCGTCAATCTAAATTAAATTCTATAAAAGCGACTGTTCGTAATGATGCTAGAATTACGAAGGTAGGTTCTTTTCTTAGAAAAACTTCTTTAGATGAAATGCCACAATTTATAAATGTATTATTAGGTGATATGTCTATTGTTGGCCCTCGCCCTCATATGATTTCTCAAGATAGTTATTATAAAGAAATTATAGAAAAATATAACTTGAGACATTATGTAAAACCAGGTATTACAGGTCTTTCTCAAGTAAAAGGTTATCGAGGAGCTATTGATTCTGATGAGGACATGGAAAAACGTATTAGAACAGATGTATATTACGTGCGCAATTGGTCGTATTTATTAGATATACAAATTATTTATCAAACCATTATGTTAGTGATAAAAGGAGACGAAAACGCAATTTAAAATAAACAAAAATCACTCAAATTTGGATTGAAGTGATTTTTTTATTTTGATTCGTTCTGTGAAAAATACAATACAATAATATGAAAAATACAATACCTCTTTGTCTATGAAATAGAGATTCTGTAAACATAATTGAGGTTGTTAGAATCGCATAAAATAGAAAGACAAAATCATTATATTTTAACGCTTTTATCCAATTGTAACTAACCATCAGCATTAATAATATCAATCCAAAAATACCCAATTCTGCAAAAGATTGTATGTATTGGTTATGAAAATTTAATGTACCATAATAGTCAACTAAATGATTTTCTTGTTGTTTTTGTACAATTTTACCCTGTCCAGCAGAAGCTCCAAAACCTTTCCAAAATATAGGGTATTCATTCAAAAACTCTTTGAATAATCGAGCTTGATACAATCGAAAAGCAGTTCCATTAAAATAATATTCTGGTCCAAAATCTTTTTGTTCCCAAGCATTTTTTAGAGAAACATTAATAATTCCATTTTCAAGTGTTTCATTTTGAGTTGTATTTTGAATTTCTAAATCAAATCGTTCTTTTATTTTAGAACTCAATGGAATCATTAATAAGATAAATGCACCACTAATAATGATGATGTTTTTCTTTTTGAAGATAGATTTTGTATAGAAGAAACTAAGCAAAGTAGCTAACAATGTAATGACAATTACATTTTTAGATGACAATAAAATTAAGAAAGAAAAGAGTAAAATTACACTAACAATATCATACCATTTTTTATTTTTTTTGATAAATAGATTGATGAATGCAAAGGAGATAAACAATGATATATAAATGGCATTTACCTCTAATGTGACTAAATCGTGGTAAAAAAAATGATGTGATTCTCCGGTTATAATAAATCGATAAAATGCTCTACATAGATAAAAAATAGTGGCAATGACCATTAAATAGCTATAATTATTAAAAATTGTTTCCCTTTTTGTACGATTAAATTTTGGTAAAAAAGAAAATAGGAGAGGCAATGCAATAAAGAAAAGTCCTTTCGAGAGATACTTAATTGTTTCTTTAATCTCTATTGTCCATATTAATGATATTACACAAAGTAAATAATATAAAACAGGAATTAACAAGGCAAAAGAAAATTTGAAATAAAGCTGTTTATAATTTAATAGCGTTAGTACAAAGAACAAACCGAATGTAATATTAATAAATGCAAATGGTAAAGGCAATGAAGCTAATAGTAATGAAATACTTATTGTATGTAAAAAGCTTATGTTGGAAGAGTATTTATTTATTATTGATAACATTTGCGATATGCTATATTTTGACATTTATTCAACTTCTTTAAGTAAATTATAATATTTCTGATTAATAATATTCCAACTAAATTCTGTAGAAATTGCTGTTCTATTTTGATTAATTTTTTCCAATTCATTTTTCTTTTCTAAATTGTTATATAATTCTTTTACATGATTTGCATTAGAAAAGTAAAATGCATTTTCTTTTAGAACACCTTTGTTAAATTCGTTATCATTTGCACAAATTAGACAATTAGAAGCCATGGCTTCTAACAGAGATGGATTTGTCCCTCCTACAGAATGTCCATGAAAATATAAACGTGAATAATAACGAATATTGTTTAATTCATCAAAATTATAAATTCCTCCTGTAAAAATAATGTTAGAAAAGGCTTTATACTTTTCTTTCAAGAATTCTCCGTAAGGTGTTTCATGCTTTCCAATAACTAAAAAAGTTTCTTTTTTTGAAGAAGAAGTTACTCCATCAAGAATCATTTCAAGATTATTTTCAGGCTCAAATCGTGCAATTAAAAGACTGTATTTTTCTTTTTCGATGTTATATTTTTTTAGAATAGCTTCATCTGGATTTGTAAAGTTATCTGCACCATAAGCAATATAAGTAGAACTTTTATTGTACTTATTTTTCAGATACGTTTGTATACCTAAAGAATCTGCTATTAAATGATCAGAATGTATAGCGCCTAATTTTTCAGCATATTTTAAGAAATTTTGAACTTTTTTCGAATATTTACTTCGCTTCCATTCTAAACCATCCATATTGGTTACAATTTTCGCTTTTTTAGGCATTAACCACCACCAAATAGTACTACTTGTATAACCTAACTGTAAAATAATATCAAAACTTCGTTTACGAGCGTCTAAAATACAATTCAAATCATATATAAACTGTCCTGCTGTTCCCATTTTATCTTCAGGATCTTTGCAGTGAATTAATTTAACTCCGTTAAAAGTATTTTTTTTATACGGGTGTAAAGAAGAGTTGTAAACATAAACATCTTCTCCTTGATTGGCTAAATAAACAGCAAAAAATTCTGCAAATTGTTCAAATCCACCGTGATAATTTGGAATTCCTCTTGTTCCTAAAATGGCAATTTTCATAAATGATGTATATTCGAATCTAAAATATTCTAAATTCTTTATAATAAACGTATTTGAAAATAGTTTATTGAAAGAAGTAGTACTTTTATTGAAATTTATTTATGAAAATATTTGTTGACGCCTATTTGTTGAATAAAGAATACCAAGGAACAAGGACATATATTGTAGAGCTTTACAAAGAGGTAGCTAAAAAAAGAAAGGATATTCTGATAACTTTTGGAGTTATAGATGTTACACCTGAGATTGAAAATGAGTTTGCAGAATTTGACAATATATTTTTATACAAATTTGAAGAAAAAAATCGATGGAAAAGAATGTTTGGAGAATTACCGAAACTATCTTTATCATATGATTATATGCATTTTCAATACATCATACCATTTAGAAAGTTGAATAAAAACTGTCGATATATCAACACAATTCATGATATTCTTTTTATAGATTATCCAAATCAATTTCCTTTATTGTATAGAATTTCAAGAACAATTTTATTTAAATGGAGTGCAAAAAAAACAGATATTTTATTGACGGTTTCTAATTATTCTAAAAGACAAATTGCTAAACATTTTCATTTATCAGAACAGAAAATTTTTGTTACAACAAATGGCGTAAACGAAAAATTTTTAGAAAATTATGATAAAACTAATATAGAAGATAAAATTTCAAAAAAATATGGATTGAAAAATTTTATCTTGTATGTGAGTAGAGTAGAACCACGTAAAAATCAACTACAACTGTTGCAATTGTTTTCTAATAACCCATCTATTTACGAAAATTTTACAATAGTGTTTGTTGGAAAAAAATCATTAGAATCTAATTCTTTAGATGAATATTATGATAAAATCCCTGAAGAAATAAAAAATAAGGTGGTTTACATTGAACAAATTCCGCAAGAAGATTTGATTGATTTTTACAGAAGCGCCTCTTTCTTTATTTATCCATCTCTTTATGAGGGGTTTGGTATTCCACCAATAGAAGCTGCAGCTGCAAAAATTCCTGTTTTGTGTAATAACATGACCGCTATGAATGATTTTACCTTTTTTAAACCATATTTAATCAATTTTGAAGACAAAAATATTCAACAATGCTTTGATGATTTCATTTTGAATAATCAATCAAATGTAGAAAAAATAAAATCTGAAATAGAAGTCAATTATGCTTGGTCAACTTCTGCAGATGACTTTTTATTTGCATTAAAATAGAAGAAAAGTAAACATCCTAAAATAATAATCATATTATCTTTTTGATTGTATATACCAGTTATTGTAAGTGTTGTAAAAAAATAAATAATAGCTAAAACAGAAATAAACTTTGCTTCGAATGTGTTGTTTTTTTGAGCAACCCAATAAAGTCTGAAAATAAAAAATAAGTAAGCAATTAATGCAAAAACACCTAATTTGTAAAGGATAAATGTGTAGCCATTATGCGTATGAGAAATATATTTCATTCCTTTTTTAGTACCATCTAAAGGAGCATGAAATTTGAGATTAACTAGAGAACCAAATCCATTACCAAAAATGATAGTCTCAGGTTTACTTTCGATTAATTGTATTGATCTTAAGGCTTCGTAAGCACGCCAATGATCCCAAAGCTTTCGATGATCATCTATCCTAACTTTTGATTGATAAATTTCGGACTGACTCATTTTAATTTTAAACAAAAAGCCGTCGAATCCTTTTGCATTTCTGTTAATAGGAGTATTATTTAGATAGTAAAATAAGCCTATAACTGAAAAGAATAATGCAATAATAACTGTAAGATTAAATTTGTTTAATCGAGTTAATCCTAATGCTCCTAGCGATACTAAAATAACTATAATGAACATTAATCGGGAGAAATATAAAAAGATTGAAAAGCTTAGAATACAGAATATAATAATACTTAATAGCTTATTGTTAGTAAATGATTTTTTGAAAAAATAATGATAAAATAGTAAGAAAACAAAGCTAAAACATTCAATAAAATTATCTCTTGTTATTTCTCTCATTGAAGAAACGCTTCTTAAATCAGATGTAATAAAAACTATAGAGAAGTGAATTAAGGCACAAGCTACACCTAAGTAAATGATTACTTTAGCAAAATAAGAAGTATTATCAATTTTTCTTGCATATAAATATCCTAAGATTATTCCCAAAATTGGCTTAAGGAAGAAAATAAAATCTTTAATAATATCAATAAAAGAATAGTCATAGATTAAAGTACCAACAAAGCCCAATAAGACAAAACTTAATAGAAATCCTATAATTTTTATGAATTTCGTATGTAATACAATTTTTTCTGTAATTATATATTGTATTAACAGAATAAGCTCTAAAACAAAGATCATTTTATACGACCCAATATATAGTTGAATTAATATGAGTAATATAAGTAGAATAGAATAATATTTTTGTTTAGAAATCGTCATTATTTAGAAATAATTAATTTGATGTTTTTCACTAAACTGTTTATGGTTAAAGCTATAGAACAAAGTACGTAATTTAAACCATGAGTGTGTTTGGATAAATATGTACGATAGCCTTTAATAAGTAGAGGATTTTTTTTAGGATTAAATCCTACAAAATGGATGTATGCATATTGTGAAAAAAAATAATTTTGATAACCTTTTTCAGTTATTTTTTTACATAAATCTACATCCTCAACATACATAAAATAGTCTTTGTCAAATCCATTAACGTTTTCAAAGATTTCTTTTCTCATAAGCATAAATGAACCTCCATTCCAATCTACTTTATAATATGGATTAGTAAAGTTACCAGTTTGAAAATCACCTGAATAAGCTCCGTTTTTAATTTTGAAACAAGAATTGATATTTGGAAACTTTCCTCCAGGAATTAAATATGATTTATTTTTATCCAACATGTTTATTCCGATAGCACCAGCTTTAGGATTACTTTTTACGAAATTAATTAGTTCAGAAAAATCATCTAAAATAATGGTGTCGTTATTTAGTAGAAGGATAGTATCTGCTTTAGCATGCTTAATCGCCTCATTATTTCCTAATCCAAAACCTAAATTTTTTTCAGATTTTATAGTAATAATTTCAGGAAATCTATTGTTTAGATATGCAATACTATCATCATTAGAATTGTTATCAAAAACAATAATTTCGTAATTAATAGAGGATATTTTATTTTGTATTGATTGGATACACTCTTCAAAATATTTTTTTCCATTGTAATTTACAATGATTATTGACAAATCTTTTTCCATTTTAAATTCCGATTGGGAAAAAACCAAGTTTTTTATTAATAAAAAATACGCAAGTTATCTTCATTAATATGGTAATTATTAATGTTGCTATTGCAGAACCTAATGCGCCGTAATTGTTAATCAAAATAATATTAAGAACAATATTCGCAATAAAGTAAAAAAGATTTATTTTAAGTAGTGTATTTTGATTATTAGAGATGTTTAAAATTTGATCTACACAACCAAAAAATACACTTAACATACTTGAGATTGATATGATGATTAAAATTTGTAAGGTATTATTATTTGCTTCTCCAAAAAAAGTAATGATATATTTACCAAAAAATATTAATAGTAAGAAAAAAGGTAAGGTAACTAGTGTTACTCCCATACTTGATTTTTTAAGATATTTTTTAAGTAATAAGTTCTCCTTTTTTTCAAAATATTCAGACATTTTAGGTAATGCTACTGCCGTGTAAGTGCTAAGAAAAATCAATAAAAGCGAGCCTATTTTGTAGGCTAAATTATATTCTCCAACTTCTTTTGTATCTGACATAATTCCTAATAAAATAACATCTGTCCAACTTAATAAATAAAGCATTAACCAACTAAACATCATAGGTAAAGAGGTTTTGAGAATATTTTGGTATTTGGGAGTGTGTGTGTTATTTTTTTGAGATTTTATATAAATACTTATATATTCTATACAAAACGTAATGAAATAACTTAATAGATAAACAAGACTAATATTGGTAATACTTTTATACTCGTTTTGTAAAAAAAATAATGAAATTAGAAATAGAAAATTTGGTAGAAAAAACATAAAAAAACCAAATTTGAAATAATTTTTTATAGCTATAAAATAATACACAATAATGTCGTGCGCTAAAACTGGAAATAATAAAAGTCCTAATAATCTAAAACTATCTGTTAAACTTATATCATTGAAAATTTCTGCTAAAAAATCTGCTAAAAAAAATAATAATATAGATGGTATTAATATGAAATAGAATACAAGTTTAAAAGAATGATTAACAAAAGAAAAAAGACTATCACTATCAAGTTTTTGTCTGTTAAATTCAATTAATAAAGTATTCTGTATTCCGAGTGTAAAAACAATTAATAAAATATTTACAATGGTTTGAATAATAGAGAAACTTCCAAATATTTCTATACCAAAATTTTTAGCTATAATTCTTATAATTAAGAAGCTTAGCCCCATACCCAGTATTCTAAATATGAAAGTTAAACCACTGGTAGTAAATACTTCATAAAGTTTAGTATCTTTTAAAGTCTTTATTTTATCCAAATTAATCATTTACGATTTTTCTAAAATTCTTTTACTAATTGATTTTTTTAGATATACCAATAAAAAATAGAAAAATGTAAAGAATAGAAAAATAACAGGGATTAAAAATTTATAATTGTTAGATTTTAATTTTTTTAATGAATCATCACTATCCAAGATATTATAAAAACTACTTCCTTCAAACATTCCAACTTTTATAAATGTAGATTCTTTTGCTAAATTATCTTTTATAGCTAACATATCTCCAACCTGCGATTGAGCAGTTATAACTAAGGATTGACTTCCTTTATTTTTTGACATATCATTTAAAATAGTATCAATTTGCGCTATTGTACTTTCGTTGAATTTTAGTTTGTTACGATCATTTGTTAACGTAATTTTCATCAATTCATTAAGTATAGGGTTATTATTTAAATAAGCTGATAAACTTTTTTTAAATTTTTCTATTGGATACTGTGAAGAGGACTTTATTATAATCGAGTGATTCGGATAGTTTTTATAAAAATCTGTTTCGTTAATGATTTTTTTCAAATCAATATCTTCCGAAAAAGTTTTCATTAACTCTAAATTTGCCTCATTTCTCCCTCCAAATTCATAAGGATCTACAACAGGTTCTATTTCAATCTTTGATATGCCATCGTACAATAAACCATTCTTTTTTAAGAAAACAGTATCTTTTGAAGTAAATTTAGAATTTATTAAATCTATTTTATTATATAAATTATCTACATAACCATATTTAGCTTTTACGAATAATTTATATTCATAATTACATGTTGTTTTATCTAAAATATATCCAAAGGTTACACCAATTATAAGTATGATTAGAAAAATATATTTTTTTGATATTAAATAAGTGGAAAACTGACTTAGTTTGATAAATAATTTTTCGAATGATTTAGAAAATTTTGAAATAACATTACCAAAGTCAATTTCATTATTCTCTTGTTGAGTAGAATTATTATTCATGAGTTTTTTATGTATTTTTAAGTTTTAGAATGTCTAATTTAATAAACAATTATTATTTTTCTTTCTTCCTTAACGCTGAAAAACAGGATTTATTCTATTTATTCCCACAAAAAAACCCTTTACAACTTTGTAAAGGGTTTTTCGAATTAATTCGAAAATATATTTTATACAATATAAGATAAATTATCTTTCGTATCTTTTTTCATTTTCGGTTCCAAAGCTAGCGATTTTATATAACCACCATCCCATCAATGCGCATCCGATGAATGTAAATAACCATCCAAAGATAACACCAACTGGAGATAATAAGTTTTCAAAAGTCCATTTGAAAATATCACCAATCGCAAAAAATAAATCAGTTATAACTCCCATATTCTAGTTTATTGCTTAATTTGCATCAAAGTTAATAAAATGTTGGTTAATCTACTTGACAAAAGGAATTTTTTTATACAGATTTTTATCATTGTGTTGTTTACATTGCTTGGAGTTACTAATTTTAACAGTATTGATCTGAGTAATTTAGAAAAATTAGGGGTAATCCTGACAATTTTGACGATTGCTTTTGTAGGGTATATCGACAATACAAATGATTTAATTTCGACTTCTTCCTATCCAACGTTTACTTATATTTTGTGGATAATGCCTTTTATTGCAGGATTATCAGATTATCGAATTGCTGGAAGTTTGTTGCTTGTGACTTATGTAACAGTGCAATTACTCTATTTTGAGTCCGAAAAAAACGATACGTACAATGCATTTGATATAGGCGTTTTTATGAGTTTTGCAATTTTATTAAGTCCACCACTTATTTTCTTAGGAATTGTAGTTTTTACTTATTTCTTGACTTTAAGAGTGGTAGAACCAAAAATTCCTATCCTTGGTTTTCTAGGATTTCTTTTGCCAATATTAATCGTTGCTCAAGTTAGTTTTCTGCTCGATTATTACTTTATGTTCGATTTTTATAAAGAACAATTAATGTTTACAATGGTACATTTCGAATGGAAACAATTGTTTTTAGTTCCAATTGCAATTATTCTAATTTATTCAATTATCAATCATTTCAAGAATGTGAATAAATTGACAGCACAAAAGAAACGTATCTTTTTGTTGATGCATTTTATGTTTGGAACAATGTTGATTACGTATATTCTTTACGGAGGAAATAACGATGCTTATCTTGCTTTTTTAGGTTTTAGCATTATGTTGATGTTAACAAGATATTTTAGCGAAAGCAAACCCAAAATAGAATGGCTAAAAGAGGCATTTCTTTGGGTTTTTATGATTTGCTTGCTAATCTATAATTTTTATGATAGAATCCCTCGATTCTTCTCCTTGATCACGGAGGTAAGTTTTTAATTCGAATTCTTTTCCATTAAAAATACCATAAGTAAAGTAGTTAATCCAATCACCAAGATTGATGTGACGTGCTTTGCCTATAGCAATTTCCATTGGTAAATGTCGATGTCCGTAAATTAGATAATCGTAGTATTTTCGATGCAATTGCTTGCGGCTATACATGATTAACCATTCGTTGTCAACGCCCAAAAAATTAACATCTTCGTCACCCGAAATCATTTTGTTTTTTCGTGAAGCTGTAATTCCTAACCACATTGCCAAATCGGGATGAAGTAGATAAAAAAGAAATTGACAAATTTTGTTCGTAAAGACTTTTTTCATGCATTTGTAGCCTTTATCACCAGGTCCTTTTCCATCGCCATGAACGATAAAAAATTCTTTTCCATTGATGATAAAATCTTGTTTATCTCGAAAAACAATTGCATTGATTTGTTCTTCCAAATAATCTTTCATCCATAAATCATGATTGCCAACAAAGAAATAAATTGGAATTCCACGATCAGAAATTTCGGCTAATTTTCCTAAAACACGCACAAATCCTTTTGGAACAACGTGTTTATATTCAAACCAAAAATCGAACAAATCGCCAATCAAAAATAAAACACCACAATCATCTTTTATTTCGTCAAGCCATTTTACAAACAATTTTTCGCGCACCAAACTATCTTTTTCATTCGGAGCACCAAAATGATGATCCGAAGAAAAATAGGCTTTTTTACCAGCTTCTAACTGAATGTTTATTGGTTGTCCTCCGCTAACCATTCTGCATAAGAATTTTCAGTTTCGTGTAATTTCAAAGCAACCAAATCGATATTCGTTGGTAAAAGTGGTTTAATTTTATCCACAATCCATAAAATCATATTTTCAGCAGATGGTTGATAATCTGTAAAAACAACATTGTGACCTTCTGCTAATAATTTTTCTCCTAATGTTTTGTGAGGCGAATTTTCGTTCAATAAAATTGCGTGATCAAAAAGATTTACAATTTCTTTGTTCACTATTTTTTTCAAATCCCCAAAATCCATCACCATTCCAAGTTTCACATCGTTTGGGTCTTCAGAAGGTGTTCCTTTCACAGTTACAAATAATTTGTACGAATGTCCATGTATATTTTTACACTTTCCGTCATAACCATGCAAAGCATGTGCAGTTTCGAACGTAAAAGCTTTTGTAAGTCGAATGATTTTCATTAAATTTAGTACTAAACTTTAATTTGCAAAGGTAATGGAAATCAAAACAATCGTAAATTCTTTGGTTGATTTATTTTTTCCGATGCGTTGTTTGGATTGTCAAGACGTCATTCAACCTTCGCAATTTCTGTGTGTTTCGTGCTCAACTAAACTTGTTTTCACACATTTTAAATTCGATCAAAATAATCGCGCTTATGATAAATTGAGAAATTTTTGCGAGGTCGAAAATGCATTTTCTTTGTTAGAATTTAAACATCATAACACCACGCAAGCCATTTTACATGAAATGAAATATAGGAATCGTCCAGAAATTGGAATTGATTTAGCGCAATTGATTAAGTTTGATTTGAGTCATTATGACGGAATTATTCCGATTCCATTGCATTCAAAACGATTGAAAACAAGAGGCTACAATCAAGTAGAAAATTTTGCACGAACGTTGGCAGAAATCAACCAGATAAATTATTTTTCGGATGGATTAATCCGAACTAAATACAATTCATCTCAAGTAAATGAAGACAAAAAACACCGATTGGATAACTTGAAAGATGCGTTTGAAATCAATCCAAATCTTAAACCTGGACATTATATTTTGATTGATGATGTCTTAACAACTGGTGCAACAATTGCATCGGCAATAAAAAAGTTTAATCTTTCAGAAAATTTTAAGATAAGTGTAATTACCATTGCTTGTGCTTAATAACAAGCTTTTTCTTAACTTGCGCCCATGAATAAGACGACACGTTTTTCGCTTTTGATGTTAACCATTTTGACGGTTATTTCTTGTGCAAGACAAGGTTCACCAACGGGAGGACCTAAAGATGAAACTCCGCCAGTTTTCCTAAAAGCTGATCCAGATACATTGGCTACGAATGTAGATCTTAATTTGCAAGAGGCTACAATCAACTTTGATGAGTACATTCTTCTGAAAGAATACAGCAAAAATGTGGTTGTTTCGCCATCGTTTCAGATTCCCCCAATTGTGACGCCGCAAGCTTTAGCGAAGAAATATATTTCGATTAAATTTCAAGAACCCTTGTTACCAAATACGACGTATAGTTTCAATTTTGGAGATGCGATTCAAGATTTTAACGAAAATAATAAGTTATCAAACTTTCAATATGTTTTTTCGACAGGTAGTTTTATCGATTCGTTGAAGGTAACAGGTCGTGTAAATTCGTCTTATGATTTCAAATTACCAGAAAAGATATTGGTCGGGCTATATAAAGTAGATAGTACATACAAAGACAGTATCATTCTGCAAAAGAAACCATATTACATTGCGAGAGCCAATGATAAAGGAGAATATCAATTAAATTATTTGGCTTCGGGTAAGTATAAATTAATTGCTTTTGAGGATAAGGTAGAAAATGTGATGTACGATTATGGAAAAGAGCGTTTGGCTTTTCATAACGAACCAATTGAGCTGAATGCGAATCAACAAATCAACTTGAATTTATTCAATCAAAAACCAGATTATCGTAAACCTGAAGCGAGTTTTAAACAAGAAGGTTTAATTGTTTTTAAAACGACAGGAGCAACGGATGATGTTACGATAACGCCGGTTGGGAAAGAATTCAAAACGGCTTATATTCAGAAGTTTCCAAGACAAGATTCGATTAATTTTTGGTTCAATCCAAAAGTGGATACAATTGTAGGAAGAAGTGCAAAATTGAACTTCAAGGTTCAACATAAAGATCAAATTGATGAAGTAAGTGCATTATACTCAAAATCGAATACTGAACGAAAATTAGAATTTAAAGCAATAAATGATCAAAAATTAGCACCAAATAAACCGTTTAAAATTCAGGCAAATGCACCAATAAAATCATTGGATTTATCTAAAATTTATGTGTTTAAGGATACGGTTTCCATTCCATTCAAAGTTTCGATCGATACAGTGAATGCTCAGAATTTGAATTTTGCTTTTGAGAAAAATTTAGATGAAAAATTTGAAGTTAATATCTATCCAAATGCGTTGACAGACGTGTTAGGAGAGAAGAATGATACACTTGCTTATCCTATAAAAATGGGAACGCGTGGAGATTTTGGACATTTAAAATTAACGCTTCAAAATACACCATCAAAACCATTTATTTTACAGTTTTTAAAGACTGATAAAGATTTTACAGTAATTGAAGAAATTTATAATCCAGCAAATAAAAACTATTTTGAGTTCAATTTTATTGAGCCAGGAGAATATTTGTTCCGTTTATTGGTTGATGAAAACGAAAATGGAAAATGGGATACTGGCGATTATTTATCAGGTAAACAGCCCGAACCAATTTATTTGTATCCAGAGCCAATCAAAATTAGAGCGATGTGGGATGCGACCGAAACTTGGGTTTTAGGAGAGGCAAATCAACCAGTTTCTTTACCAAATGATGACAAAGATTCGGACAAAAATAGAATACGTCGAGGAGAATTGAAAGAAGGCGAGGAGCGTCAAAATCCACGAACAGCAAATAAGAAATCAGAGGAATAGTTCTCTGATTTTTTTAATTTAGTCAATTCGCAAATTTCTCGTAATACTTGCGTATGGTTGTATGTCATAAACTGGACAACCTATTCTGTCCAAAATAATACTTCCTACAATTAAATAAACTTGATATTGAGTTTTAGGTGTATTGTTATCAAAAAGATGTTTACAATTTGTAATTAAAATTGCATTGATAAACTCTTCAACAGTAAGTTCTTCCCATTTAATAAAATGATAATCTAAGAAAATATATTTTAAAATATTAGAATAATTTTTAATTTTTAGATTTAAAAAATTGCTTAAATCTTGAAAGTTATTTATTTGTAAGTAATTTGATATTTTATCTGCTAGTTGAATATGATTTCCAAAATAATCCTGAAATAAAGCATAAAGTGAATTAAATTCTTCTTTGTTTTCGGAAGTAATATCAATCATTTGACAAATTAGGTTTGAAATTTCCTCAACTCGACTTATTTGCTGAATATCTTCATCTTTAAAACGAATATTGAAATGATTTTCAAATTCCATGATTAATTCAACAGTATCTAATCCCATATTTTCTAACTTTCTGGTGCCAAATATATAAAAGGTGAAAGAGGAATGTTTCTCAAAATAGAATAAACCAAAAGGAAGATTAAGAAATTTCTAGCAAAACTTTCGGGAAGATGTAATTTGCCTGACATTGGTTTGCCTAAAAAAATATTTTCAATAATAGCATAATACAATTGTACACAAATGTAAAGTGCAAAAGGCAAAATAAGATTGTATCGTAACGATTGTAAAAAATGTCCGTGAACAAGTAAGGAAAAAGCACGTTGACCGCCACAGCCAGGACACCATAAACCTGTTATTTCATGAAACATACATTTGATAGAAAACGGACTTTGGTTGCTGTAATAACTATAAAAATAGACAATTACCAAAATGGGTAAAAGTGTTGATAGTCCATAAACCAAAATCCGTTTTATCATATGATTAATTTCCGTTAGAGCTTTCTAAAATACTTTTATATTGCTCCATATAAGCATCCATACCTCCTGTAATTAATATCACAACATTTATAATAACACCAATTACACCTAAGCCAATTGCAACGTAAGCTAATATTTTAGAATTTTTAGCTGCTTGTTCAGCACCTGTATAATCGCCAATATTGTGTTTTGTATTCACTTGATTTGCAAAAACAATTGCAATAATACCTACAATAGTACCGATGCAACAAGGAGAACAAAGTCCTAAAACAGTACCGATGATGGCCAAGACAAGGTTATTTTCTGGTTTCGGTTTAATTTCTTCAAAGGAAGATTGTTGAGGTTGATTAAAATCTTGAGTAGATTGGTTAGAATAATCCATAATAAAGTTTTTTTGTTTGAAATAAAAGTAAAAAAAATACTGTTAATCAAAAAATTATATTTCCCAAGAAATATTTTCTTTGATAGGTGTATTTATATTTCCACTATATATAGCGTTTTCTATTTTTAAAGATTTACTTACAACGGTATTACTTCCTACTATACAGCCATTTGCAATAGATAAACCTTTCAAAATTTGTACTTTATTACACATCCAAACGTTATCACCAATTAGAATAGCTTTATTTGGATTAATATAAGTTTTATCTTGATTATAAATTTTATGAAAATCGGTATCCATAATAAGTATATCCCAAGATAATAGACAGTTATTGCCAAAAGAAATGTTATTGTAACAAACAATAGAAGATTCCGCAGTAATGTTAAAATTCTGACCAAAAGTTAATATTCCATCTTTACCAACTGAAATTTTTGACCCATGGCCAATATTTGTACGACCATTAAAATTTATTATTCCATTATTTTCCCAAATTCCTTTTGAAGATTTTCTATCAAAAATGGAAACATCACCAAAACCAAGTTTAATCAAACCGAATGACGAGTCTTTTGGTATATTAACTTTTCCAGAAAGAAATTTTAGACGAAAATTAGAACTAATCAATACAGGAAATTTTAGAGCTTGATTAAATTTAAAATAAGTAAAATTGAAAATAATAGTTTTGATAAAACTAATTTTAAAAATATTCTTCATAAAAATTATTGAAATAACATTCGATATAAATCTTCAACTTTAGATATTCTAACGATTCGAATTCCAAAATCTGTATCTTTTATTTTATTGTATTTTGAGACAAAAATTGCATCAAAACCTAATTTTTCAGCTTCGGTAATGCGTTGTTCAACACGATTTACAGCTCTTATTTCTCCACTCAAACCAACTTCTCCCGCAAAACAACAATTATCTGGAACGGCAGAATCTTCGCTTGATGAAAGAATAGCTGCAATAACAGCCAAATCAATTGCAGGATCATCCACTCGAATTCCGCCTGTAATATTCAAGAAAACATCTTTCATATTCAGTCTGAACCCAGCACGTTTTTCTAAAACTGCTAACAACATATTCAATCGTTTGGCATCAAAACCAGTCGCAGTACGTTGTGGAGTTCCATAAACTGCCGTTGAAACCAAAGCTTGAATTTCAATCAACATCGGGCGAACACCTTCCAAAGTTGCTGCAATTGCATTTCCGCTTAGTAATTCATCTTTTTTGGTAATCAAAACTTCGGATGGATTTGTGACTTCACGCAAACCAGCGCCTTGCATTTCATAAATTCCGATTTCTGCAGTCGAGCCAAAACGGTTTTTGTTTGCACGTAAAATTCGGTAAATATGGTTGCGATCGCCTTCAAATTGCAACACAACATCTACCATATGCTCTAAAATTTTTGGTCCAGCAATTACACCTTCTTTCGTAATATGACCAATTAAAATAATCGGTGTGTTGGTTTCTTTTGCGTACTGAATCAGTTCAAAAGTTGTTTCTCGAATTTGCGAAATACTTCCTGGAGACGACTCTACATAAGTGGTTTGAAGCGTTTGAACAGAATCGACCACAATTAGTTGAGGTTGAATTTCTTTGGCATGCGCAAATATTTTCTGCGTATTGGTTTCAGGTAAAATAAAACATTGATCCGATTCAATTCCAATTCGTTCAGCACGAAGTTTTACTTGTGAAACAGATTCTTCTCCAGAAACATATAAGATTTTAATCGTATCTAATTTTAAGGCAACTTGCAACATCAATGTCGATTTTCCGACACCAGGTTCTCCACCAACCAAAATCACCGATCCAGGAACAATTCCGCCTCCTAAAACTCTGTCTAACTCTTGGTTTTTCGTTGAAATTCTTATTTCTCCTAATGGATTTATTTCGCGAATATTCAGCGCAAAAGTTTTCTCTTTTTTATCCGATTTATCTTTCCACGATTTTTTTTCGTCGCCTTTGTCCACAATTTCTTCAACAATGGTATTCCATTCGCCACAACTTTTGCATTGTCCCATCCATTGCGAGGTTTGCGTGCCACAGTTTTGGCAGAAATATGTAGTTTTTGTTTTAGCCATAGTTTCAAATTTAGACAAAAATAATGTTTTATCGCGACAAGATATGGAGTTATAAGTGTGAAAAATTTTAATACAATAATCAAAAAACGTTAACGATAATTTACTTTTTTAACAAATTATCTACTTTAGATAAAGTTGAGTTAAATATTGATTTTCAATTATTTTCTCGATTATTTTTAATCCTATTTTAAAATGCCAATGAAAAGAATTTTACTTCTTAGCTTTTTTTATATTTTTTGTATTTCTGCCTATGCACAATCGACTTTAATTTCGGGGAAAATTATTGTGGATGATGCAGATGAAGTTATTGATTTGGAAGGAACTTCGATTGAAAATTTAACGACTAAAGCTAGAACCAAAGCAAATAATGATGGATTGTTTTCAATCAATGTGAACTTGAATGATGAATTGTTAATCAAACATACGGGAATTGAAGAAAGAATAATTAAGGTTTCTGAAACAATGATTGCTAAAGGTTTTGTTACAATTCACGTGAACATCGAAGTAATTGAATTAGCAGAAACGAATATTCAGAAATTGAATAAGGATGCACTTAAGAATTTAGGAAAAGAGAAATCGTTTCAAGAGAAATTAAATGATGAAATGGGCTTTGTTTCTCCGGAATTTAAAGCAGAATTGAATCTTAAACATGACGAAGAAAGAGTGAATAGAACGATTAAACAAGTTGGTGGAGTAAATTTATTAGGAAAATGAATCTCTTTAAAAGTCCAAAAAAACGTGTTAAAAATCCTGTTCCAATAAAAGTTGTAAAAGAAGATCAAATACTTGCACTTCATAAATTTTTTACGACCTATTATTTTGTGAATGATTTGAAAATTCCTGAAGGAAAAATAAATGATTTTTTAGATTATTGTTATTCGAATTTTGACTTTCCGAAGTTGTTAAGAGATAATAATTTTGATGAAATACTTTTCGTGATTGATGAACAAGCGCCGATTTATTTAGCAAAAATGAAGAAAAATGAGTAGAATAAAATACATTATATTATTGAATTTGTTGAGCGTTTTTACATTTGCACAAACCAATTTGATTACTGGAAAAGTGGTAATTGATGATGGTATTGCTGGACAAGATGCGGTAGACAATATTTTGGTAACAAACGAATCGACGAATGCGAAAGCGTTTACAAATGCGAGCGGAATGTTTTCAATTAAAGCGTCTGTTGGAGAGGAATTGATTTTTACGCACGATTTTTATATCGAACGAAAAATCAAAATTACATCGGATATTTTAGCAAAAGGAATGCTGACGATTCATTTGAATATTGAAACGATTGAACTTGCTGAAGCGCGAATTAATACGTTGGACAGAAATTTTAAGAATAACATCAAGTTAGAACACGGAAAAGTAGATGAATTGTATGATAATTTGAACTTGGGTTTTGATCCAAATTTGCGTTTCCGAAAGATAAATCCTAACATGACTTCTACAATTAATAATAATGGATTGTTGGATCCGTCGAATTGGATAGCAACTATTTCTGGACAAAAGAAGAAAGATAATAAACAAAACGAATATTTCAAAAAGGTAGATAAAATCAAGGATTTAGAGAATTATTTCACCTCAAATTATTTCATCGAAACATTGAATATTCCCGAAAATAAAGTCACTGATTATATGTAAAGTATTGTTATGCGAATTTTGAATTAGATAAATTGGTCGCAGCAAATAATTATGATAAAATTACTCAGATTTTAGAGGAACAAGCGCCGATTTATTTGTCAAAAATCAAAAAGAATGAATAAAATTTTATACGTTATAATTTTTAGTTTGATAAGCACTTTTTCTTTTGCGCAAACAACTTTGATTACTGGAAAAGTGGTAATTGATGATGGTGTTGTTGGGCAAGATGCTGTGGATCATATTTTGATTGTGAACGAAATGACTAATGCTAGAGTTTTGACAAACGAAAATGGAATGTTTTCGATCAAAGCTTCTGTGGGAGATGAATTGATATTTACGCACGATTTTTACAAAGAACGTACAATAAAAATTACATCGGATATTTTAGCAAAAGGAATGCTGACGATTCATTTGAATATTGAAACGATTGAACTTGCCGAGGCTCGAATTAATACGTTAGACAAAAATTTTAAGAATAACATCAAGTTAGAACACGGAAAAGTAGATAAATTGTATGATAATTTGAACTTGGGTTTTGATCCAAATTTGCGCTTCCGAAAGATAAATCCTAACATGACTTTTACAATTAATAATAATGGGTTGTTGGATCCTTCTTTGTGGATAGCATCTATTTCTGGGCAAAAGAAAAAAGATAAAAAACAAAATGAATATTTCAAAAAAGAAGATAGAATCAAAGATTTGGAGAATTATTTTACCTCAAATTATTTCATCGAAACGTTGAATATTCCAGAAAATAAAGTCACCGATTATGTGCGATATTGTTATGCGAATTTTGAATTAGAAAAACTCGTAAAAGAAAATAAATACGATAAAATCACAGAAACTTTAGAGGAACAAGCGCCTAAGTATATGGAAATGATAAAGAAATAAAAATTTTTTATATGCGAAATTATTGTGTAGAATCTCGACGAATTCGTGCGATTTTATAAATAGCAATCAACCCAAAACTAATCATCGATACAACTTGAGCAATATAAAGAATTAACCCAAAATAATCGCCAATTGCTCGTCCTTCGTGCTGATCTCCGCCTTTTGCTAAATAAACGGCCGAAAATGCAATCGACATAATATACGGATAAGCCAAACCTCCCGAAACAGGCAAAATCATTCCCAAAGATCCTGCAATCAATAGAAATAAACCTTCTGGTATACTAAAATTTTTGGTGTCTGGAAAAGCAAAGAAAACAAGGAAAGTCATTAGGAAATAACAAATCCAAAGTGCGAAAGAATAAAAAATGAATAAGCCTCTTTTTTCTAATTTCGAGATTGATTTTATACCTTCCCAAAGTCCAAATAGAAAGGTTTTGATTTTTTCAAAAAACTTTAATTGACTAATTTTTTTCCAGAAAATAGCGATTAATCCAATTCCTAAAACAAGAACTCCAATTGTGATGTAGTATTTTAAGAAAGAAGGTTCAGCTGTTGGTTGATGTACTTTTTCTTTGTTTCCTAATTCTACAAATTTGATGAATGTTTCATAATTGAAAATAAGTGTTAAACCGAAAAATAATCCCAAAAATAAAACGTCAATTACACGCTCTAAAACTACTGTTCCGAAAGATTTCTCAAACGGCACTTTTTCCATTTTATAGAAACTTGTTGCACGAGCCACTTCACCACTTCGAGGAATGGTCAAATTCATAAAATATGCAAATGCAATAGCCCAAAAACCAGATGAGGTTTGTGTGTTGTAGCCCATTGGCTTTAGAAGAAGATTCCAACGAGCGGCGCGTATCCAATATGTGAGAATACTGATTGCCATAGATGCAAAAATCCAAAAATAATTGGTTTGTTTTAAAACTTTTGCAACTCGTTCGAAATCAATTTGCTTCACTGTTACCACGACAAAAAATACGGCTAACAATGAAGCAGTGATTAAGAAGAGCGATTGTTTGATCTTACTCTTCATATAAATTGTTGAAAATTAATTTCTTAATCTAAACGATTGTTCTCGTTAGGGAAAACAATTGTTGGTTCGTATGTTTTGGCTTCCTCAAACTCCATCATCGCATACGTAATGATGATAACTGTGTCACCAACTTGTACTTTACGCGCTGCAGGTCCATTCAGACAGATTTCGCCACTTCCACGTTTACCTTTTATAATATAAGTTTCAAATCGTTCGCCATTCTCTTGTACCACGATTTGTACTTTCTGACCCACAACCATATTGGCAGCATCTATCAAATCTTCGTCGATTGTAATACTTCCGATGTAGTTTAATTTTGCGTCTGTTACCTTAACTCTATGTATCTTAGAGTGAAAAACTTCTACCATCATAATCTTGCAAAGTTACACTGAATTTATAAATTTCAAAACCTGTTTCAATATTTTTCTATTGATTTGAGAAATTTATTATATTTAATTAAAACTGAATATTATCGATTAAACGTACATCACCTGCATAGGCAACGACAAATCCACGAATATTATAGGCCTCAGAAAAATGTTCGATAGACAACAAGGTTTCTTCATCTGTTATTTCAAAATATTCTAATTCGAAGGGTGAATTTTTGAATTCATTTTCGACGAAAGCTTTTACTTCAGCAACATCTTTTCCTTCTTTTTTAAGTGTTACAGCTTGCGATAAAATTGAATAAATTTGTGGTGCATCCGAAGTTTGTTGCGTTGATAAACGTGCATTTCTTGAACTAAATGCTAAACCAGAATCTGCTCTATGAATTGGCATTGGAACAATTTCGACATCTAAATTTTCTTGTTTTACCATTTCTTGAATGATACGAATTTGCTGAAAATCTTTCTCTCCAAAATATGCTCTTGTTGGCTGAACTGCTTTGAATAATTTGCAAACAATTGTGGCAACTCCATCAAAATGTCCAGGACGAGAAGCGCCTTCCATCACTTGGTCTATTGTGCCAAAATCGTAATGTTTTGCACCTTCATTTGCATCATATAAATCCTCAACAGTAGGCATATAGACAAAATCACATCCATTTTTCATTAACAATTCTTTATCATTTTCCTCAGTTCGAGGATATTTTGCTAAATCTTCTGGATTATTAAATTGTGTCGGATTGACAAAAATGCTGACGATTGTGTAGTCGTTTTGAGCTTTAGAAGCTTTGACTAAAGACATGTGACCTTCGTGTAAAGCGCCCATTGTAGGGATAAAGCCAATGGTTTTGTTTTGGTTTTTTAACTCGACGATTGCGGGAGTTAATTTTTCCTTTTCGTTAAATATAACCATAACATTGATTTGTTAAAAAAAAACTAATATCTCGCAAAGCTACTATAAGCAAATAATATATCAACATTTTTTTGTAAATTTGTGCCTTATTATTCATTAGGAAAAGAGAGTAGAAATTATGGAAGGAAAGCGCATATTGTATGTAACAACAGAAATGGTACCTTACTTTCCTGAAAATCCGATGTCTTCACAAGCATTAGATTTGCCAAAAATCATGCAAAGTAGTGGCGCAGATGTAAGAATCTTTATGCCAAGATTTGGAGCAATTAACGAAAGAAGACACCAATTACACGAAGTAATACGACTTTCAGGTATGAACATGATTATTAATGATTTGGATCAACCATTAATCATTAAAGTCGCTTCTGTTCCAGGAGAAAGACTACAAGTGTATTTTATTGATAACGAAGAATATTTCAAACGTAAAGAAGTTTATGGAGAAGATAATGGATTATTTTCTGATAACGACGAGCGTTCTATTTTCTTCGCAAAAGGAGTTTTAGAGACAGTAAAAAAATTAAACTGGAAACCAGATGTTGTTCACGTAATGGGTTGGATGTCTAGTTTAGTACCATTGTATCTAAAAAAATATTATTCTGACGATCCTTTCTTTCAAGATGCGAAAGTTGTTGTTTCTTTATTTGACAACGGATTTGAAGGAGAATTAGATAACGAATTAGTTAAAAAATTAGCTTTTGATAAGGTAGAAGCTGATGTACAAACATATTTAGAAAAACCTACACATTTGGGTATGATTCAAGCTTCTTTACAATATGCAGATGCAGTTGCGAAAGGAGAAGAGATGATTCCAGAAGATGTGAAAAACTATATCAACCAACAAAATATTCCTCTATTAGACTATTGTTCTAAAGAACAAGCAAAAGAAGTTTACAATAACTTCTATCTTGAGGAAGTAATGAACTCTAATTAAAATCTGTTTAGATTAATGAAAAAATTTTTGAATGTCCTTTCTGTGTCTGTTGCAATGATGATTGGAATGGGAGCAATTGTTTCGTGTGAGAATGAAACACTAGGATTAGATAACAATGTGATTAGAGGTGAGGCAGAAGGAAATGTAAAATCCTTAGATGTTATTGCTTTTAATGCAAATTTTGATACGCTTCGTACAGATAAATTTGTACTTCAAAATGGAGCTTTTGGTGTGTACAACGAACCAATTTTTGGTTCTACATCCTCTAAGTTTTATACACAAATTAGACCTTCGTCTATTGGTGATCAGGATTTTGGAACAGAACCTAAAGTAGATTCTGTGAATTTGGTAATTCCAGTTTATTACAACACGACTAAAGATCCAATTTCTAAAGATACGATCAATCTTTCTAAACCTGGAGAGAAACCAAAAGATACAGATACAATCCAAATTACAACAAAGTATGCAGTAGACTCTTTGTATGGGAATAAGGATTTGACAATGACGTTGAAAATTAAAGACATTAATACGGTTTTATATAAAGACACAAAATATTTTTCAACATTAAGTGGCCTTGAATCTCCAATTTCTGTTAATTCAAGAGTAATCGGAAAAGCTACAATCGGAAAAACAGTAACAGGAAAAGTTGTTAAACAAAAAACTGGAACTTCTAATATTTCTGAGGTTGTTCCTGGTTACAAAGTTTCTTTAGATCCAGATTATTTCGATGAAAAAATTATTAAAAATGCTAAAACAGGATTACTTTCTGATTACGCAACATTTATTCGTGAAAATATCAAAGGTTTAGAGTTTTCTGTAGAAGAATCAAATGGATTTATTGTCAATTTTAATCCAAATAAAATTGACTTGAATATGTATTATTCATATAAAAATCCAACTGCAAAAACAGATTCAGACACAAGTTACAAAGAACGTTTGAGTGGAACTTATGCATTTGATATGACAAATCAGTGGAATTCTGGTACTGCAAATAATGCCAATATTATTGCTTCTCAAATCGTAAATAATACAATAGGGTCTACTTATTCTACAATCAAACCTGATGAAGTGAATGGTGATGCAAGATTGTATTTAAGCGGAATGAGTGGGAATTATGCAAAATTAAAATTCAATCAAACTCAATTAGATGAATTAAAATCTGAGATGACAAAAACTAATATTGTGATTCTTGGCGCAAAATTAAAATTCTATATTGATGGTTCTACAGGTTTTCCAAAACCTCCTTATTTAGTGGCTTGGAATAATTACAAAAAAGATGATAAAGTTATAAATGAATTGTATGCAGACGTTTTAGAATTCTATAATGCATATCCTACATCAGTTCACTTTAATCCTATTGTAAAAGGAGATACGGATTATTATACAATTGATATCACGAAACATCTAAAAAGCATGTTAGAGAAAGGAAATGAGTTTAAAGATCAAACGATGTTTATTACAATGGGTAATTTTATAACATCTGTTAGTTATGCAACAACTATTAATAGTACAAATCCTTATCAAAATAATAGAGCTTATAATCCATACAGAATTGTTTTACATGGAAATAATTCGGAAGTAGCGGATAAAAAGCTAGAATTATTAGTATATTACTCTCAAAAATAGAAAATATTATATTATTTAACGCATTTAACTTAAAATACTATAAAATATTATGTGTGGAATTGTAGGATATATTGGACATCGCGAAGCGTACCCAATTATTATTAATGGACTAAAAAGACTAGAGTATCGAGGATATGATAGTGCAGGATTAGTTCTTTCTACTGGTACCGATTTTGAATTGGTAAAAACAAAAGGAAAAGTTTCTGATTTAGAAGATAAATCAGAAAATTTAGATAAAACACCTCATTTAGGAATTGGGCATACACGTTGGGCAACACATGGTGTGCCAAATGATGTAAACTCTCATCCACATATGTCTAATAATGGACGTTTGGTATTGGTTCATAACGGAATTATTGAAAATTATGAATCAATCAAACAATTATTAAAAGATAAAGGTTACGTTTTTCATAGTGATACGGATACAGAAGTTTTAGTAAACTTTATTCAATTATTTCAAGAGGAACAAAACTTAAATTTAACTGACGCAGTTCGTTTAGCTTTGAATGAAGTGATTGGAGCATATGCGATTGCAGTTTTAGACAAAGAAGAAGCAAATACAATTGTTGTAGGACGTTTAGGTTCTCCATTGGCAATTGGTATTGGAGAAAACGAATTTTTTGTAGCTTCTGATGCTTCTCCGTTTATTGAGTTTACAAAAGATGCGGTTTATTTAGAAGATGGTGATATGGCAACAATTACTTTAGACAAAGAAGTAGATGTACGTACAATCCAAAATAACGAAGCAGTTTCTTTAGATGTTCAAGAGTTACAATTAAATATTGAAGCGATTGAAAAAGGTGGTTACGAGCATTTCATGTTAAAAGAAATCAACGAACAACCTCGTTCTATTCGTGATACAATGCGTGGACGTTTATTAGTAGACGAAGGCATTATTAAAATGGCTGGTATTTGGGATCATCAAGAAAAATTCTTGAATGCAAAACGTATCATCATTGTTGCTTGTGGAACTTCTTACCATGCAGGTTTGGTTGCAGAATACATGATCGAAGATTTCGCTCGTATTCCTGTAGAAGTAGAATATGCATCTGAGTTCCGTTACCGCAATCCAATCATCAATAAACACGATGTCGTGATTGCAATTTCTCAATCTGGAGAAACAGCAGATACATTGGCAGCACTTAAATTAGCAAAAGAAAATGGTGCATTTATCTTTGGAATTAACAATGTTGTAGGTTCTTCTATTGCTCGTATTACAGATGCTGGTGCCTATACACATGCGGGACCAGAAATTGGTGTTGCATCAACAAAAGCATTTACAGCTCAGTTAACAATTTTAGCATTGATTGCCTTAAAATTAGGTAAACAAAACGGTGAATTATCAACAGAGAAATTTACATTGTTAACACGAGAATTAGAGCGTATCCCAGAATTAGTTCAACAAATTTTAGACAACTGTGAAGGTGTAATTGATCAAATTGCTGATAAATACAAAGATAACAGAAATGCAATTTATTTAGGACGTGGATACAACTATCCATCAGCTTTAGAAGGTGCATTAAAATTAAAAGAGATTTCATATATCCACGCAGAGGGTTATCCAGCGGCAGAAATGAAGCACGGACCAATTGCATTATTGGACGAAAATATGCCTGTTATTGTTATTGCAATGAAAAAAGGTTATTACGAGAAAGTAGTTTCTAACATTCAAGAAATTAAATCTCGTAGCGCTAAAGTAATTGCAATTGTTAATGATGGTGATGAGCAAGTAACTGCTATGGCAGATGATTACGTAGTAATCCCAGAAACTGCAGAAGAATTCTCTCCAATCCTAACAGCTATTCCATTACAATTATTATCGTACTGGATTGCTGTTAAATTAGGTAAGAATGTAGATCAGCCTCGTAACTTGGCAAAATCTGTTACTGTAGAGTAAAAATTATTACAGAGATAATATATTTAAGGGATGATGTTTTAAAATCATCCCTTTTTCATTTTATAAGTTTAAATTAATTATTAATTTCACCAAAAATAACATCATGTTTACAGGAATCGTAGAAGGAGTAGGAAAGCTTATAAAAGCAGAGAAAGAGCAATCTAATTTACATTTATGGATTGAAGCTGATTTTTGTGATGAATTAAAAATTGATCAAAGTGTTGCTCACAATGGAGTGTGTTTAACAGTTGTTGATTTCAAATATGGTCTTTACAAAGTCACTGCTATAGAGGAAACCTTACAAAAAACAAATTTTAACACTTTAAAAGAAGGTGATTTGATCAATTTAGAACGATGTTTGCAGTTCAATGGTCGTATCGATGGTCATATTGTTCAAGGACATGTTGATCAAACTGGAAAAATTGTTTCGATAGAAAACCAAAATGGTAGCTTTTTTGTTACAGTAGAATATGATGAAGCATCGTCTGGAAATGTTACAGTAGAAAAAGGTTCGATTTGTCTTAACGGAATTAGTTTAACAGTTGTTGACAGTAAAGTAGGGCAGTTTTCGGTTGCAATTATTCCATATACTTGGGAGTTTACAAACCTTAATCAAGTGAAAGTTGGCGATACAATGAATTTAGAATTTGATATCTTAGGAAAATACGTCAAAAGATTATTCCAAAAATAAAATGATTAGAAAAAAAAATAACCTATCGCTACCCGTTCGTATTATCATTTATATGGTAACGATTTTGTTATTTACAGCAGGAGCTATCTTGCTGATTACTGCCAATCATTTCAATGCACAAACTAAACAATATCACGAAGATATTCTCAAACGAAAAGTTAGAGCGGTAGAATCTGCGATAGATTATGAAATGGATAATTATCCTGGAATTGCAACCCAAGATAATATTCATGAGATTTTAGAAGATGGTTTTCTTCGCATCGGTGATATTAATAAAACCGATATTGTAATTTATGATTTACGTGGTAATAAAATTTTAACCACTCAGCCGGTTTCAACGACTTATAATGTTTTGCCTCAAAAAATATTAGACAAACTACAAAAGTCAAATGATTTTATTGTAACGAATAAAGATACAGCTGACGACAATAATGTTTATTCGTCTTATAGTAATATCAAAAATTATTACAACGAAAATATTGCTGTTCTCTGTCTACCTTATCAATCTAACCAAGATTTTTTACAGCAAGACATGTTTACCTTAATTGGTAGTTATGGATTAGCTTTTGGAGTTATTCTTTTGTTTGGAACGTTAGCGGTTTATTTTGTTACAAAACGTACGCTGAATAAACTTTGGTCATTTGCAGATCGTATTCGCGAAACAGAAGTTATTGTAAACAATATGCCGATTCGTTACGATGGTAACGATGAAATAAAGGTTCTGGTAGATTCTTATAATGATATGTTGTACCGATTGCGGGAACAATCAGATTTATTAGCTAAGCAAGAACGTGAAGAAGCATGGCGAGATTTTGCGAAACAAGTTGCGCATGAAGTCAAGAATCCATTAACACCAATGCGATTAATGCTACAGAATTTTATGCGAAAATTTGATGTAAATGATCCAAATCTTGAAGAAAAAACAATGAGAACTGGTAATATTTTATTGCAACAAATTGATACCATTTCTGCGATTGCCGAAGCTTTTTCAGATTTTGCTAAAATGCCTTCTCGTAAAGATGAAAAAATTGATGTAGTTGATGTTATCAAAAATACCCTTTTTGTATTTCCAATGGAGTTCATCGAATTTAATTATTCTCCAAACATCATCATGATGCGTTTTGATAAACAATATTTGAATCGAATTATTACAAATATTACAAAAAATGCGTTTCAATCTATTCCACAATCTCGTATTGCGAAAGTTAAAGTAGATGTGTTTTTAGTAGGAGGTTTCTTACATCTAACCATTCAAGATAATGGGGATGGAATTCCTGTCGAATCGCAAGATTCTATTTTTGTTCCAAAGTTTACAACAAAGAATAGTGGAATGGGAATTGGTTTGCCAATGGTGAAAAAAATTATTGACGATTATGATGGAACCATTCGTTTCGAAACCGAAATTTCTGTCGGTACAACATTCTACATTTTGATTCCTTACAATGAATAGAAAACCTTTTCGATTCAAACAATTCGAAATTTTTCAAGATAAAACCGCAATGAAAGTAGGCACAGATGGTGTTTTACTTGGCGCTTGGGCTGATTTAAAAAGTGGAAATACTATTTTAGACATTGGTACAGGAACTGGATTAATTTCGTTGATGTTAGCGCAACGTTTTCCTCTTTCTATGATTGAGGCAATAGAAATTGATAACGATGCTTTTTTACAAGCAAAAGAAAATTTCGAGAATGCATCTTTTTCAGATCGATTAACCATTTTTAATTCATCGCTTCAAGATTATTCAACCAATAAAAAATATGATTTGATTGTCAGTAATCCACCTTTTTTTACGGTGAATGATACGGTTGATTTTGATGCGCGTAAACAAGCACGCCAGCAAGAAACGTTGACTTTCGAAGAATTAATAAAAAAAACTGCTGAATTACTACATAAAGACGGATTAGCGAGTTTTATAATTCCATACGATCAAATGGGTGATTTTTGTATGATAGCGGCTCAAAACGCTTTAAAACTATCTAGAGTCGTTTGTATCAAAGGGAATTCGACAACGGTAACAAAACGTGTGTTGTTAGAATTTAGTTTTCATGAAAAAGAAGTAGAAGAAAAAGAATTAATCATCGAAGTCGATCGCCATCAGTACACAGAAGATTATATTCAGTTGACAAAGGATTTTTACTTGAAAATGTAATTTTCATCAAAGATGAAAAACGATGAGTAAACTACTGATTTTGATGTCAAATAGAAAATTGTATTTCTATGCATCTATGTAAAGATTTATTCAACATTTAAAAACATAAAAAAACCGAGCAATTTGCTCGGTTTTATATTTATTTCTGATTTTCAAAATGAGTTAAAAACTTAATCTTAACCTCAATCTTATCCTTAAATCGTTGGTCCACCAGCTAATAAATCAGCCGTTGCAAACTCTTCAAATTTCTTGAAGTTCGCTTTAAATTTATCGGCTAATTCTTTTGCATTTGCTTCGTATGCTGCTGTAGAATCAAAAGAAGTAGCTGGACTTAATTTTTCTGAAGCAACACCTTCGATTGCAACTGGAACTTCAAATCCAAAATAAGGATCTTTTTTGAATTCTACGTTGTCTAAATCTCCATTTAAAGCTGCATTGATAACGGCGCGAGTGTCTTTTAAAGACATACGCTCTTTTTTACCATTCCAACCTGTGTTGATTAACCAAACATTTACACCAGTTTTTTCAACTTTATCGCTCAACATTTCAGCATATTTAGTTGGGTGTAACGGCATAAATGGCGCACCAAAACATGTAGAGAATGTAGTTTGAGGTTCTGTAACACCAGCTTCTGTACCAGCAACTTTAGATGTATATCCTGAGATAAATAAGTAAGCTGCTTGATCTGGGTTTAATTTTGCAATTGGAGGGAAAACTCCGTAAGCATCAAACGATAAGAAGAAAATGTTTTTAGGATTTTTTCCTACAGATGGAACGGCAATATTTTCGATATAATCAATTGGATAAGAAACACGTGTGTTTTCTGTGATAGATGTATCCGTAAAATCAACCTCGTTAGTCCCTGGAATTAATTTACAGTTTTCTAATAAAGCTCCATCTTTGATTGCAGCAAAAATTTCTGGCTCACCTTCTGGAGATAAGTTAATTACTTTTGCATAACAACCACCTTCAAAATTGAAAACAGTGTTATCTTCTGTCCATCCATGTTCGTCATCACCAATCAAACGTCTGTTTTTATCTGCTGATAAAGTTGTTTTTCCTGTTCCAGATAAACCAAAGAACATTGCTGTATCTCCGTTTTCACCTGAGTTAGCAGAACAGTGCATTGGTAAAGTATTTCTGAATACTGGCATGATGAAGTTTAAGGCAGAGAAAATACCTTTTTTCATTTCTCCTGTATAACCAGTTCCACCGTTTAAAACAATTTTACGTTTAAAATTTAAGATAGAGAAATTGTGTTGTCTTGTACCATCTTCATTAGCATCTGCAACAAAAGTTGGCGCATTGATAATTGTCCATTCAGCATCACCAAAGTTTTTTAATTCTTCCTCCGTTGGACGAATAAACATGTTATAGATAAATAAATTAGCCGCAGGAGTTTCTGTAATTGCTCTAATTTTTGTTTTGTAAGCATCATCAGCACAAGCAAAAGCATCACGTACATAAATTTCGCGGTTGCTTAAATGCTCAACAACTTTATCGTATAAAGCGTCAAATTTATCAGAATCGAAAGGAATATTGATGTTTCCATCCCACCAAACGTTTTCTGCAGTGATTTCGTCTTTAACAATAAAACGATCTTTAGGAGAACGTCCTGTAAATTCTCCGGTTAACATATTTACTGCTCCAGAAGATGTAATTTCTCCCTGTCCTAATTCTATCATTTTCTCTGTAAGCTCTTCAGGAGATAATTGATAGTTAATTTTGGAATTTTTTATTCCGTAAGATGCCAATTCTATGCTCATTTTTGTGATTTTTAAAGTATTTTTAAAATTTTAAAGGTAAAAACTTTGTACAAAGTTACAATAAAAAGAAGCGTGAAAAATTTGACTTATGTCATTCACTTAAACGTTTTCGTGCATGTTTATTCACCATATATTTCCAAGTTCTTATGCGTGCATATAAAAAAAAGCTTGTATTTAATATAAGTTTTATATTTTTGCACTAGTTTACAACAATTAAAATTAGAAAATTATGTCTGACATTACATCAAGAGTGAAAGCGATTATCGTAGATAAATTAGGAGTTGACGAAAGCGAAGTTACGCTAGAAGCAAGTTTCACTAACGATTTAGGAGCTGATTCATTAGACACAGTAGAATTAATCATGGAATTCGAAAAAGAATTTGATATCCAAATTCCAGACGATCAAGCAGAAAAAATTTCAACTGTAGGTCAAGCTGTAACATACATCGAAGACTTAAACAAGTAATAGTTCCTATTTTATGGAATTAAAAAGAGTAGTAGTAACAGGTTTAGGCGCGCTAACACCAATCGGAAATTCATACCAAGAATACTGGAATGGATTAGTGAATGGTGTAAGTGGCGCTGCGCCTATTACGCTTTTTGACGCAACTCTTTTTAAGACACAATTTGCTTGTGAGATCAAGAACTTCAATATCGAAGATCATTTTGATCGTAAAGAGGCAAGAAAAATTGACCGTTGTGCCCAATTGGGAATTATTGCAGCTAGAGAAGCAATAAAACACAGTGGAATCTTAGAAGATACAAATGTAAACAAAGAGCGTATCGGCGTTATATGGGGATCTGGTATCGGTGGAATTAAAACGTTTGAAGAAGAAGTTTCGAATTACGCAACAGGAAATGGAACACCACGTTTCAATCCTTTCTTTATCCCTAAGATGATTGCAGATATCACGCCTGGTCATATTTCAATGGAATTTGGTCTTATGGGACCTAATTATACAACTGTTTCGGCATGTGCCTCTTCAACAAATGCAATTATTGACGCTTATATGTTATTAAGACTTGGAAAAGCTGAAGCAATTGTAACAGGAGGTTCAGAAGCTGCGATTACAGCATCAAGTATTGGAGGTTTCAATGCATTACATGCGTTATCTACACGAAATGATGATCCACAAACTGCTTCAAGACCATTCGACAAAGACCGTGACGGTTTTGTAATGGGAGAAGGAGCTGGATGTATTGTTTTAGAAGAGTACGAACATGCTATTGCGCGTGGAGCTACCATTTATGCAGAATTAGTAGGAACAGGAATGACAGCAGATGCTCACCATATTACAGCTCCACATCCCGAAGGATTAGGCGCATTAAATGTGATGAGAGAGGCTTTATTAGATGCCAATATCAGCGTAGAAGACGTGGATCATATCAATATGCACGGAACATCTACACCATTAGGTGATATTGCAGAATCTAAAGCAATTCAAAAATTATTTGGAGAACATGCTTATAATATTCAAATCAATTCAACAAAATCTATGACTGGTCACTTATTAGGTGGTGCAGGGATTGTTGAAGCGATTTCGGCTATTGGAGCAATCAATAACAGTATCGTTCCACCAACAATTAATCATTTTACGGATGATGAGAATCTTGATCCTAAAATCGATTATACATTTAACAAAGCAAAAGAGAAAAATGTAGATTATGCATTGAGTAATACTTTTGGTTTCGGTGGTCACAATGCTTGTGTGATATTTAAGAAGTATAAGTAATGTCTTTCTTAAAAAAATTATTTTCTTTTAAAAATCATCGTGATGATTCAAATTCATCTGATCCTTTTTTGAAATTTTTGAAGTCGATTTTGGGTTATACTCCTCGCAATGTTGAGGTTTTTAAAGAAGCATTTACCCACAGATCTGCACAGAAAAAAGATGAAAATGGAAACAGTATAAACTTTGAAAGATTAGAGTTTTTAGGAGATGCATTACTTGGTGCTTCTGCAGCAATGTACTTATACTACAAAGCGCCCGATCAACAAGAAGGTTATTTGACAAAAATGCGCTCTAAAATTGTTTCGCGTAAACAATTGAATGCCGTTTCCAAACAACTTGGCTTGTTAGATTATTTGGATCCAATGAACAATCACAACAATTTAGGTGAAGATGTAAATGGTGATATGTTGGAGGCGTTGGTTGGTGCAATTTATGTTGATGGAGGTATAGCTGCAGTACAAAAATTTATTCAAGTCAAAATTATTGACCCTTATGCGGATTTAGATCGTTTGGAGCACACGATTACAAGTCACAAATCGTTGATTTTGGAATGGAGTCAAAAAACGAGAAATACGATAAGATTCAATACATTTGAGGAGCAAAACGCAGAAGATTTGCAAGTTTTTGTGTCCGTTATTCGTCTCAATGATAAAGTCATCTCGAAAGGGAGAGGAACTTCTAAAAAGAAAGCGGAAGAAAGCGCAGCAAAACGCGCCTATTATTCGCTACAAAAGAAAATAGAAAAAGTTTAGAAACATGGCAGAATTACTCTTATATGATGATTGGATAGATTTTCATCTCATAGGCGTAAATTCTAGTTTTAACACTTCTACACAATTTATTTTCCATCTCAACTCTACTTTTGATACGCGTTTTGAGCGTATTCACGATTTGGATATTCGGTTAGATGAGCACACTTATTTTTTCGAAACCTATCAATGGTTAGATGAAGCAAATAAAATAGATTATCATATCATTAAAAATACTCCAAATCAATACGATTTTAAAAAAAATGAAGTAGATTTATCAAATCTTTTCAAAGGGAGCGTTATTCTTGTGCCAAATTACAAGGATTGCAACTATGTTGTAAAAATCTCTGGTTGGGAAGATGAACTACAATATCTTCAACTACCATTTGTAGAAAAAGATTTTATAAAAACGATCAAAAAAATAGATATCGATTTGATTAGCAATGCAGATCAATTGGTTTTCTAACAAAATATTGTGCATAAAAAAAGGGAAAAATTATGATTTACGATAGACAATATCTTAAAAAGACAAAAATTGTTGCGACTTTAGGTCCGGCAACCGATAGTCCAGAGATTTTATTAGAAATGATGAGAAAAGGAACAGATGTGTTCCGTATCAACTTTTCGCACGCAGACTATGCGGATGTGAAACGTAAGATTGAAACAATTCATCAATTAAATAACGATCATGGCTACAATACAGCAATTTTAGCAGATTTACAAGGTCCTAAATTGCGTATTGGAAAAATGGAACACGAAGATTTTATCATCAATCCAGGAGATATTTTAACTTTCACAAACGAAGATGTTGTAGGAACGAAAGAAAAAGTTTTTATGACGTACAAAAAGTTTGCGCAAGATGTGCAAGTGGGAGAAAATATTTTGATTGATGACGGAAAATTAATCTTCAAAGTAATCGAGACAAACGGAACAGATACTGTAAAAGCAGAAACGATTCAAGGTGGTCCATTACGTTCTAAAAAAGGAGTTAACTTACCAAATACAAATATTTCTTTACCAGCTTTAACAGAAAAAGATAAAGAAGATGCAAAATTCGCAATCGAAAATCGTGTAGATTGGTTTGCATTATCTTTCGTTCGTTCTGGACAAGATGTAAAAGATTTATCAGAATTTATCAAAGAAAATGGAACATTAAAAATTCCAATTATCTCTAAAATTGAAAAACCAGAAGCATTAGAAAATATCGATGATATTTTAGAATTTTCGGATGGATTAATGGTTGCTCGTGGAGATTTAGGTGTTGAGGTTCCGTTTGAAATCGTTCCAAAAGCGCAAAAACAATTAATTGACAAAGCGAAATTAGCGCGTAAGCCAGTTATTGTTGCAACACAAATGATGGAAACAATGATTTCGAGTTTAACACCAACTCGTGCGGAAGTTTCTGACGTTGCAAATGCGGTTTTTGATGGAGCAGATGCGGTAATGTTATCTGGAGAAACTTCTGTAGGGCAATATCCTGTACAAGTTATCGAGAAAATGACGAAGATTCTTCAAACAGTCGAAGATGATGAGCACGTACATGTACCAGAACACAAACCAAAGATCAAAAACGAACGTTTCGTAACCGATATGGTTTGTTACAATGCAGCTAAAATGGCAGAAGATACAGGAGCGAAAGCAATTGCCACGTTGACGTATTCTGGTTATACCGCTTTCCAAATTTCATCACATCGTCCAAATTCATTTATTTTGGTTTTCAATCCAAGTAAACGTATTAACCGTATGTTGAACCTATTATGGGGAGTAAAAGCAATCAATTACGATCCTCGCGATACATCTACGGATCAAACGGTAACTGAAGTAAATATCTTGGCGAAAAATGCGGGTTATGTAGAATATGGTGATTATATCATCAATCTGAATGCAATGCCAGCATTTGAGAAAGGAATTACCAATACATTACGTATTTCGATGATATAATAAAATCAATACTAATACTTTAAAGCGTTCAATTTTGAACGCTTTTTTTGTGTTTAAAAGAAAAATCATAATAGAATGCGATGATATAGTAGTTTTTAATAACTTTACAAGTTCGAATTAGAAGAATTTATGTGTATTTATAACGTGATATTATCTGGAGGAGTAGGAAGTCGTTTATGGCCAC
The DNA here is from genome assembly GCF_019308355.1 of Empedobacter falsenii. Classification (GTDB taxonomy): domain Bacteria; phylum Bacteroidota; class Bacteroidia; order Flavobacteriales; family Weeksellaceae; genus Empedobacter; species Empedobacter falsenii_B. The sequence continues at coordinate 94,147 of NZ_JAAGKM010000006.1, forward strand.
TTTCTCGTAAAAGTCATCCAAAACAATATTTACCTTTGTTTAATGAGCAATCATTATTTGAGTTAACGATTCAACGTAATCGTCCAATTGCTGATAAATTAATGGTGATTGGGAATAAAGATAATGACCATTTAAGTCAAGAAGTACTTGATAAAATGAATGTTGAATACACGAAAATTGTAGAAGCTGTTCCACGTAATACTGCAGCGGCAATTGCATTTGCAGCTTTAGCAGTTGAGGATGATGATATTCTAATTGTGACACCATCTGATCATTTGATTGAAGATATGGAAGCCTATCAAGAAGCGATGAATAGAGCAATCGAATTAGCACAAAATGACTATATTGTCACATTTGGTGTGCATCCAACTCGTCCAGAAACAGGTTATGGCTATATTGAGCACAAAGAAGACACTGTGTTATCGTTTCGCGAAAAACCAAATCATATTACGGCGCAAGATTTTATCGAGCAAGGTAATTTTTTGTGGAACAGTGGAATGTTTTGTTTCAAAGCACGTGTCTTATTGAAAGAACTAAAGAAATTTGAGAAAGAAATTTACGAAGCTTCAAAAATTGCTTGGTCTGAAAATATCAACGGAGAGTTGAACGAAGAACTTTCAATGAATATTCCATCAAATAGTATCGATTATGCTGTAATGGAACGAAGCAAGAAGATAAAAGTAGTTCCAGCAAAATTTGTTTGGAATGATTTAGGTTCTTTCGAATCCTTGTATGATTATTTTGTGATGAACGGACATTATGTCGATCGTAATGGAAACATGGTGATTGGAACAGATGTGTATACTTCTTTTGTCGGTTTGCAAAACACTATTTTTGTGAATACCCCAACCGCGAATTTAATTCTACAAAAAGAATATTCACAGGAAGTAAAGAATGTTTATACGCATTTAGAAAAAAGAAATTCTGAATTAATTTAAATACCTAGCACTCGATTTGAGTGCTTTTTTTATGTCAAAAAAGCTTAAAATTAATTCAATATAAATCCTTAAATTTGTTGCTCCAACAATAGTATTATAAAATGACAACGGGAATTACATTCGGTATATTTGACTTGCTTCATGCAGGTCATGTGATGATGCTCGAAGAAGCCAAAAGACAATGCGACTACTTAATTGTAGGGCTTAATACAGATCCTGCAAGTGTAGATCCTTCAAAAAATAGTCCTACGCAATCCATCGTAGAGCGTTATATTCAATTAGAAGGTTGTCGATATGTCGACGAAATCATTCCCTACGAAACCGAACAAGATTTGTTTGATATGCTAAGTGCTTTACCAATAAATGTTAGAGTTATTGGCGAAGAATACCGAAATATCGACTTTACGGGAAAACAATATTGTTTAGATAATAATATTCAAATTTACTACAACAAGCGTACACATCGCTTCTCTAGTTCTGGATTAAGAAAAGTAGTTGCGACTTCTGAAAAGGAGAAATAATGAAAACAGTATTAATAACTGGTGTAGCTGGTTTTATAGGTTACCATTTAGCTGAAAAATTAATCGTAAAAAATATCAAAGTTGTTGGAATTGATAATATTAACGATTATTACACTGTTCAGTTAAAATATGATCGATTAAAAGAATTAGGAATCAATCAAGAATTTGCTTCAAATTTTGGTCAGAAAGTTCTTTCTTCTAAACATGAAGAAAAGATGATTTTCTATCGAATGAATTTAGAAGATAAAGAGTCATTGGCTCAACTTTTTAAAGAATATTCGTTTGATGCGGTTGTTAATATGGCAGCTCAGGCTGGTGTTCGTTATAGTATCGAAAATCCTGATGCCTATGGACAAAGTAATTTGGTCGGTTTTCTAAATATTTTAGAATGTTGCCGAAATTATAACGTCAAAAAATTATTGTACGCAAGTAGTTCAAGTATCTACGGAAACTCTTCAGATGTTCCTTTTTCAACAAATCAAAACGTTGATCATCCTATTAGTTTATACGCAGCTACTAAAAAAGCAAACGAGCTAATGGCGCATGCGTATAGTCATTTATACAATTTCCAAACGATAGGTTTGCGCTTTTTCACGGTTTATGGACCTTGGGGACGACCAGATATGGCCATGTTTTTGTTTACAGATGCAATCTTAAATCATCAACCTCTAAAAGTGTTTAATAACGGTGATTTATCACGAGATTTTACGTACATTGATGATATTATTCAAGGAATTGATAAAATACTTGAAGATCAAACAATAAAAAAAAATTACCAATTATACAATATAGGAAATAGTAGGCCTGTTCAATTAATGGATTTTATCAAAGAAGTTGAGCATTCGACAGGTGAAAAAGCTATTTTAGAAATGTATCCGATGCAAGCAGGAGATGTCAATCAAACATGGGCAGATGTCCAAGAGTTGAAAGATAAATTTGGCTATAACCCAAATTATCCTGTTGACAAAGGAGTGTATAACTTTGTACAATGGTACAGAAAATATTATAAGAAATAATGAATCAACAACATAAAATAGCGGTGATCGGTTTAGGTTACGTAGGTCTACCTTTGGCTCGATTATTTGCAACAAAATACCCTGTTGTTGGGTTTGATATCAATCAGAAACGTATTACTGAATTAAATAATGGAATTGATTCAACTTTAGAAGTTGAAAATAATGTTCTACAAAATGTTTTAGTTAAACAAAACCCTTTTTATTCTCATTCTGATCTTGTCGAAGAATCTCAAAACGGATTGTTTTGCTCTTCGAATACAGAAGATATTCAGGAAGCAACAATTTTTATTGTAACGGTTCCAACTCCTGTAGATAAAAATAATAGACCTGATTTAACGCCGCTTAAAAAGTCTTCAGAAACGGTAGGTAAAGTTTTAAAACCAAATGATATTGTTATTTACGAATCTACGGTTTATCCAGGTGTGACAGAAGAAGAATGTATTCCAGTATTGGAACATTCTTCGGGATTGAAGTTTAACCAAGATTTTTATGCGGGATATTCGCCAGAGCGAATTAATCCAGGAGATAAAAAACATACGGTTGATAAAATTTTAAAAGTAACCTCAGGTTCAACTCCAGAAATTGGAAAAATTATTGACGATTTATATAAATCAGTAATTGTTGCTGGGACGCATTTAGCACCGACAATCAAGGTTGCAGAAGCATCGAAAGTGATCGAAAATTCGCAGCGTGATATCAATATTGCGTTTATCAATGAGTTATCGAAGATTTTTTCGCTAATGGATATTGATACCAATGATGTGTTGGAAGCTGCAGGAACAAAATGGAATTTTTTACCATTCAAACCAGGTCTTGTTGGAGGACATTGTATTGGGGTTGATCCATTTTATTTGGCTCAAAAAGCACAGGAAATTGGTTATTATTCTGAATTAATTTTAGCAGCAAGACGATTAAACGATTCAATGGGAGCGTTTGTAGCTTCTCAGGTTGTTAAATTGTTAATAAATAACGACATCAAAGTAAAGGGCGCAAAAATTCTAAATTTAGGAATTACCTTTAAAGAAAATTGCCCTGATATTCGTAATTCGAAAGCAATTGACGTGATTCATGCATTAGAAGAATATGGAATCGAAGTAACAACGTTAGACCCTTGGGCTAACCCAGATGAGGTAAACCATGAATACGGAATAACTTTTTGTAATACATTGGATCAGGTTTTCCAGTTCACCAATTCACAAGTTCACCAATTCGACGCCATTATTTTGACAGTATCACACAATGAATTTTTAAATCTTCAGTTAACTGATTATTTAAAAGAAAACGGAGTGATTTATGATGTAAAAGGGGCTTTGCCTAAAGAAGAAGTTGATAAACGACTATAATACTATGAAAACTATTTTAATTACAGGTGGAGCTGGATTTATCGGTTCTCATGTTGTAAGAGAATTTGTCTTAAACTATCCTGAAACGAAAATCATCAACCTTGATGCGTTGACGTATGCAGGAAATTTAGAAAATTTGAAAGATATCGAAAGTAAATCAAATTACGAATTCGTAAAAGCTGATATTACGGATGCGAAACATATTTTAGAGGTTTTTGAAAAACATCAACCAGATGGAGTAATCCATTTAGCTGCCGAATCTCATGTCGATCGTTCGATTACAAATCCGTTAGATTTTGTGATGACGAATGTGATTGGTACGGTTAATCTTTTGAATGCTGCAAAAGCGATTTGGAACAATAATTTCGAAGGAAAACGTTTTCATCATGTTTCGACAGATGAGGTTTTTGGCGCTTTAGGTGATGAAGGTTTTTTTACGGAAGAAACTTCTTATGATCCGCATTCGCCCTATTCGGCTTCAAAAGCATCTTCAGATCATTTTGTGAGAGCCTATCATGACACCTATGGTTTACCAATTGTGATGACGAATTGCTCAAACAATTACGGACCAAATCATTTTCCAGAAAAATTAATTCCGTTGTGTATTCATAATATTTTGAACGGAAATCCACTTCCCATTTATGGAGATGGAAAATATACGCGCGATTGGTTGTTTGTAATCGATCATGCCAAAGCGATTGATTTAGTTTTCCATGAAGGAAAAAATGGAAGTTCTTACAATGTAGGAGGTTTCAACGAATGGAAAAACATCGATTTGGTAAAAGAATTGTGTAAACAAATGGACGAAAAATTGGGTAAAGAAGCGGGAACTTCAGAACAATTGATCACCTTTGTGAAAGATCGTCCAGGTCACGATTTACGTTACGCCATCGATGCAACAAAAATCAACGAAGAATTAGGCTGGAAACCAAGTGTGACGTTCGAACAAGGTTTGAGTCTAACAATTGATTGGTTTTTATCCAACAAAGAGTGGTTAGACAATGTAACATCTGGCGATTACAAAAATTATTACGAAAAACAGTATAAATAAGGAGAAGGTTATAAGGTTAAAAGGTTAGAGGGGTAAAAAGTTAAAATGTTATAAGATTAGAGATATTTCTTTATCCATTTAATTATTTTCCTGTTTAACGATATATTTGTTTCACTCATTTAAATAAGAATTATGGAAAGTCATAAAGATTTAAAAGTTTGGCAAGAAAGCATGAATTTAGTTGTAGAGATTTATAAAATAACGAATCATTTTCCTAAGGAAGAGCTTTATGCATTAACCAGTCAAATGAAGCGTAGTGCTTTATCTATTCCAAGTAATATTGCAGAAGGGGCTGGTAGAAATGGAAAGGCAGAGTATTGCAGGTTTTTATATATCGCCTTAGGTTCTGCAAGTGAGCTAGAAACACAAATTGAAATAGCGTACCGGTTAAATTTTATAAGTGATATAAAAAACCTAGATTCAAAAATACGATTTATCAAGAACATGCTTTCTAAATTAATTAAAAGTCTGAGTACCTAACTTTACCATTTATCTTTATAACTTTATACCCATATACCCATTTAATAATAAAATATGAAAGCAACAGAAACGAAATTAAAAGGTTGTTTTATTTTAGAACCAACTGTTTTTGAAGACACGAGAGGTTATTTCTTTGAGTCGTATAACGAAAATAAAATAGAAGAAATTTTGGGATACAAGCCAACTTTTGTTCAAGATAATCAGTCTAATTCATCTCATGGCGTTGTGCGTGGATTGCATATGCAAGCAGGGGAGCATTCGCAAGCAAAATTGGTTCGAGTTGTAGAGGGTGCAGTGATAGATGTTGCAGTTGATGTTCGTCCAGGTTCTGAAACCTATGGTCAATCAGTTGCAGTTGAATTATCTGCAGATAATAAAAGACAATTATTTATTCCGAGAGGATTTTTACATGGATTTTCAGTAATTTCTGATTCAGCTACATTTTTCTATAAATGTGACAATGGATATAATAAAGAGTCAGAAGACGGCGTTAATCCTTTAGACAGCGAACTGAATATAGATTGGCAAATTCCAACAGATAAAATGATAATCTCTGAAAAAGATCAAGAAGCACAATCGTTTGGAGAATTTAAAGTTAAGGGGTTAACAAGTGAACAAGTGAAGAAGTGAAGAGGTGAAGAAGTGAAGGAGTGAAGGAGTTACAAGTTCACACGTTTACAAGTTTACAATTTGACAAGTGAAGGAGTTAACAAGTGAACAAGTGAAGGAGTGAAGAAGTGAAGAGGTGAAGGAGTGAAGGAGTGAAGGAGTGAAGGAGTGAAGAAGTGAACAAGTGAAAGAGTTAACAAGTGAAGGAGTTACAAGTTCACACGTTTACAAGTTTACACGTTCACAAGTTTACATGATCACACGTTTACAAAATCACATAAAATACAATAGATGAAGAGCCATAAGGATTTATTAGTATATCAGAAATCATTAGATCTGGTCACAAATATTTATTCTATTACAGATTGCTTCCCAAAAGAAGAGCAATTTGGTTTGACAAACCAATTAAGAAGAGCATCAGTATCTGTCCCTTCTAATATTGCGGAAGGAGCTGGAAGAAAAAGTAAAAAAGAATTTATTCATTTTTTGTACATCGCTTTAGGCTCATTGAATGAAATTGAAACACAATTAGAAATATCTAAAAGATTAAATTATATAAGTAATTTAGATGATTTTGATACACAATTTTTACACATCAAAAGAATGCTCTTAAAATTAATCGAATCATTGAAAAGGGATATTGAAGAAGGTTAACAAGTGAAGGAGTGAAGGAGTGAAGGAGTGAAGGAGTGAAGGAGTGAAGGAGTTAACAAGTGAAGAAGTTAACAAGTGAAGGAGTTACAAGTTCACACGTTTACAAGTTTACAAGTGAAGAAGTGAAGGAGTTAACAAGTGAAGAAGTGAAGAAGTGAAGGAGTGAAAAAGTGAAGGAGTTAACAAGTGAAGAAGTTAACAAGTGAAGGAGTTACAAGTTCACACGTTCACAAGTTTACAAGTTCACAATTTGACAAGTGAAGAAGTGAAGAAGTTAACAAGTGAAGAAGTGAAGAAGCTAACAAGTTCACACGTTTACAAGTTTACAAGTGAAGAAGTGAAGGAGTTAACAAGTGAAGAAGTGAAGAAGTGAAGGAGTGAAAAAGTGAAGGAGTTAACAAGTGAAGAAGTTAACAAGTGAAGGAGTTACAAGTTCACACGTTCACAAGTTTACAAGTTCACAATTTGACAAGTGAAGAAGTGAAGAAGTTAACAAGTGAAGAAGTGAAGAAGCTAACAAGTTCACACGTTTACAAGTT
>NZ_JAAGKM010000070.1 GCF_019308355.1 Empedobacter falsenii
CTAAAATTACTGCTTGTATATCTTAAAGCCACATTTCGAAAACCCCATAATACATAAAGCTACTCCGGTTCCGTTCAACGGGCTTTCATCTCTAGCCCTCCGGGCAAGACGAAAGCTTAGTTATTAGCTGTAGTTCTTTTATTTTTCAATTCTTATAGAATCAATTTTAAATTGGTCTGATGGAAGATTAAATTTTATAGTTTTTCCCTTAATATTTAATTCTGGATCAAAATCAAAACCTTTAAATGCATCATTTATTGGTGTAAATTTTCCACCCATATCAGACTGAATTAGATTTCCAAAAATAATTTTATAGTCTTTTTCATTAGTTGACGTTGGTAATCCGATGTAATTATTATCATAACCTGAGTTCGGGATAAGAAAAGAGTAAAAAATTTGTATAAAAAAGTAATAATTCATATATTTAAGTTTCTGAATTTCAAATATTTAAACGAATTATTACTTATGATTTTGAAAGACCAAATTACAAACATTTTTGTACAAATCGATGATTTTTGTAAAGAATTTGACACACAAATCAAACTTGAAGCCCTGGGAGATTCCCAAAAAAGAAGAAACAGGTCTTGTAGAATGTCGGATTCTGAAATCATTACTGTAATGATTGGTTTTCATTTAGGGGCTCACAAAACCTTCAAGCACTACTATCAGGAAATTGTTTGCGGATATTGGAAGGATATGTTCCCAAACAGCCTTTCCTACAATAGGTTTGTGGAGCTTCAACAAAGATGCTTCATGGTATTTGCATTATTTTTAAAAGAAAAAGGGTTGGGAAAATGCACCGGAATCAGCTTTATGGACAGTACTACTTTAAAAGTTTGCAGAAATCAAAGAATCCATAATCACAAAGTTTTTAAAGGCTTGGCGGAGCGTGGAAAATCTTCAATGGGGTGGGTTTTACGGTTTTAAACTACACTTGGTTTGCAACGAAAAGGGAGAGCTTCTATCCTTCTACTTAACCAAAGGCAATGTGGATGACAGAAATCCAAAACATATTAAAAAGATGACCGAGCAACTTTTTGGAAAACTCTTTGCGGATAAAGGATATCTTTCAAAAGCACTTTGGGAGATGCTTTTTGCCGATGGTATTCAACTCTTTACCAAACTCCGAAAAAATATGAAAAATCATATTATGAAAATGGAAGACAAGATTTTGCTAAGAAAAAGAGCCATCATTGAAACCATTAATGATGAGTTAAAAAATCATTGTCAAGTGGAACATACCAGACACCGAAGCATTAATAACTTTATGATCAATATCTTGGGAAGTCTAACTGCGTACTGTTTCTTCCCGAAGAAACCGTCACTTAATTTAGAAAAAGTAAATGACGGTCAATTATTTTTAGCTATCGCTTAAACCGAACTCAGGTAATTTTATACTTCTGATTTTCATTGTTGGGTTTTTTATCAGACTCAAATATTAATTGATTAATATGGATAATTTCTAAATGAGTCAAATTATTACTCCTCAAATGGGGTAAAACAGAGGACTTCTTATGGGGATGTTTTTTATCTAAAACATCTGTAAATATTCTCACATAATTTGGTTTCATTTTGCGTGTTTTTTTATCCATCGGTACAAGGTCGCTTTCGGTATATTGTATCGATCCATCACTTGTTTTATCGTCATTTGATTCGAGTTTATTTGCTCTAAAATGAAATCTATAATTTCTTGCGTGTAAATGTTTTTACGGAAATTAGGCAACACCGAAGTTTCTTTTTTGTCTGTTTTCAAAGTTTCCATCGGTGCATATAAAATGATATGTCGGGTATAGATTCTAAAAAAATCATACGCTAATAGTTTACTCCAGCGCAAAAGGTAGAAGGTATCCATACTTTCCTTTTTATACATTTCCTGAATTTCTGCTTCAGAGCATTTCAAAAAATCACAAATTCGGGACATTTCAATATCAGATTCTTCAACGCGCTTTTCAATTAAATGGCCTATATGTATTTCTTTAAAATTCATTTCAAAAAATTAATACTTCACCATCAAAACACCTGTTGAAGTTCGATAAATTGTGCCCGTGGGCAATGATGAGGCGTCTGCATTATCTTTATACACCGGTAAATTCTCTATCACTACCTGACCACTTGCTGTTTTGGTAACAGGAAGACCCGTCACATATCCCAAAACTCCATGTTGGTTAGAAATAACCGTTCGTGAACCTGTAAATGTCTGTGTTTGGGTGATCTCACTAATCGCTCCGTTTTCTGGAAGAGAACTATTTCCGTTGGGAAGGGTAAAAATTGCATTTTCCTGTCCGTTGAGTGGCAGTTGGCGCACACGGAATGTTCCATTTACATCAAATGTTTCCGTAGGAACAGGAGCATTGATGGTACTCAATCCTTGTTCTGTAATTTTGAATCCAAACGGGCTGGATCCCCCTGAAGAGGTGTGGGGCGCAATCAATAATCCGTTTCTACTGTAAGCTGCCCCATCGCCATCTGTAGAGAAGATAAGTCCTTTATCTCCTGCTCTGGACAACGAACTAAATGAACCCGAAGCCAAATTACTGATGAAATTAAGTGTAGCCGGATTGCCAGCGCTTCTGTTGGCAATCATGGAGAAATCAACCGTGTTAGTTGTTCCGGTAGAATTCAACACTGTAAGCTTTCCTACATTACTTACCCCTCCGATGCTTACCGAACCGTTGGTGTAAATATTTTGCCCGTTTGCGTCGGCCAGTTCAGTAGAGGGTGACTTTTTATACCAGGGACCTTTCATACCCGGGTCAAATTTCATCCAGACTGTACCATTGAAATAAAAGTATCCGGCTGAAGTTACATTGATTGTTTTGGCAGAGGTATTGGCAGGTGTCAAAGCTTGTGTTACATAGACAATTGCTCCCGTTTGTGTGGAGAGGTACAATGCATCTTTTGCTTTTAACTGCGTACCGGTAAGCCTTGGAGCTATTACTCCATCAATAATAGTTGGATCCGTGGGTTTACCCACAACATCTAAAGTCCCACTCGGATTTTCGGTATTAATTCCTACTTGTGCATGAATATTCATCGCCAATAAGATGAATCCTGATAAAATGATTTTTTTCATATTGATTATTTTTATATTGATTATTTTTAAAATCTCTTACCGCTCTTTCAAAACAGAGGGCGGTAAGAGCATGGGTTTTATTCGTTACAAGTTCTTTCGACACAATTCCAAATCGTTCCGTTGTACAATTTCACATCCTTGCAATTTATACTTATTGGATTGTAATTTTAGGTTTATAGACAAAAAAATAAAAATTATAAATAAATATCTCATGTTTTTTTTTAATTATTACAGCTAACGGATTAGGTATTTGCGATGGTGCGGAAATAGCGTACCGTCAGCTGAGTTTTGCACTAAAGTTAAATAGAATTACCGAAGTTGAGCATTTAACGTCAAGCCGCACTATTGCAAATACCCTGTTACAGGCAGTACATTTTTGTCTCTTAATTTACATTGTCAAATCGGAAACTCAAAATATACTTTGTCAAGGTGATATTGGTCATAGCTTTGGCGGCATAAAAAAGTCTGTCGTCAAAATCCGATGCAACTAAAATTCCACGAATATTTTCCGTCACCCCACTTGATTTTAAAGCACCAATATATCCCATAATTTGTCCAAATGCTGCATCTTTTGCTTTCCCTGCTTTTGTCTCTATTATAACATAGTCGCCATTTTTATCTTTGCAAAGTATGTCAATAAAACCTGCGTCTGTTTTATATTCTCTACTTACAAGTGTTAATCCATTTTCTATTTCTGTCAATCTGTTTGATAGATAAATTTGTAAATCTTTCTCGATTGAAATTGCAAAGTCTGTTACAGTCTGTTCCTCTATAATTTTATCTTCGTTCAAGTCATTGTTTTCTATTAATTCTGACAAATCAAATTTTCCTGTATTGATTTTGGAACGATACCAAGCATAATGAGTTTCCTTCCATTTACTATTGGGGAAGTGTTCTAATACAAGTTGTGTCAAGGTTTCATAGCTTGGCATTTCTCCATTAGAAATTGTCTGGTCTATAACAAGTTGTTTAATTGTACTGTATTGTTGCATATGTAGTTTGATGTTGTTTAGGGTCGTTTGCGTATTGCCTGTAACATTGCTTTTTCACGAAACTGATCTAGCTTTTATTTCGTAAAAAATCAACTATATCCACATTACGTAAAATTAAAAACAAATATAATTATTTTTTTGTAAATTAGACACTTACTAAAACAAAATTCATGTATCACGAAGTAATTTGATGTAAAATGTAATAATGAATGTATGGATAGCGAAACGATTCTAAAAACGTTGCAAAATCGATTAAAATTACAACGATATGCAAACAATACCATAAAATCGTATTGTGGTTACGCTCAAGTTTTCTTAGAGCAGATGGAAAAATACAATAGATTAGATGAAATTCCTATTTCAGAAATCGAATTGTTTATCAATACAAAAGTAATTCAAGAAAATATCAGTGTTTCCTATCAACGTTCTTTGGTTGGAGCAATTAAAAAAGTATTTGAATTAGTTGAAAATCAGAAAATCGAATTAAATTATCTTTATCCAAAACGAAAAGTTAATAAATTACCAACTTTCTTTTCTCAAGAAGAAGTACGAAATTTATTAAATGCAACAGAAAATTTAAAACATAAAGCTATTCTTACCATAATCTATAGCTGTGGATTGCGACTAAGCGAATTGATAAATTTAAAAATTGCAGATATAAAATCAGAAAGTAATTTACTTCTTATTCGTCAAAGTAAAGGTAACAAAGATCGTATAGTTGCTTTGCCAGATAAACTTTTGCTATTATTGAGAGAATACTATAAGGTTTATCAACCTAAAGACTTTTTGTTTGAAGGCGCAAAAGGCGATCAATACAGCGAAAGAAGTGTCCAATTAATTTTAAAAAACGCTATGAGTAAAGCTGGCGTTTTATCAAAAGGCAGCGTACATACATTAAGACATTCCTATGCTACTCATCTTATAAAAAGTGGAATTGATGTTCGTGTAGTTCAAGAATTATTAGGTCATAACGACATTAGAACTACCATGATTTATACGCACATTACAGATATTGATAAAAAATCTACACCAAGTCCTTTAGATTTTTTGTGATAATTTGTAAAATCTAACATATTATTTTATCTCAACAACCTTCACCACTTCACTTTTCAATACTTTAGTGCCTGCCTCATTATAAGTTTGCTCTACAGTCACTTTAATTTTATCATATTTAGGAGTTGGAAAATCTAACAATTCTCCAATGTTTTTATATCCAAATGCTTTTGCCAAAAGAGTGATGTGACGGGTTGAGTATTTGTGTCTCTGTGTAGCAGATTCTACATTCCCAACAAAAGATTTAGCAACCCCCATTTTTAAACTGAGTTCATCTTTAGTAAATCCATGTTCCTTCCTAAGATTTTTCACGTGATTTATCAAGTCAAAGTCAAATTGAGTAGTTTCAAAATCAAATAATTTCTTCATTTAATAAAAGTTGTTTATCCAACTTGTTGGATATTAAAATAATATTATTATATTTGTATAAGCAAATTGATAATTAGACTTTTAATAGTCATAATTAAACGATGAATCTCGAGTCAAAACGACCAATTTTCCATCGAGAACACCGTGAAATTGCTCCATGTCTCAAAAGTTTTGTACTTTCGTAATACGGCATGGGCGGTTTTCACATATGCTTTAGGGGTAACTTTTAAACTTTCGAGTTTATAAGCTGGGTTTGGTCGCCCACGGTACTAAAGTGTGAAGCCGCCTTGCTTTTTTTGCAAGTATTTCTTCATACACGAGAAACATCGTTCCATAAAACCCAACACAAAATGAGAACGAAACAATTTCAATTCATCCGTAAAAAACCTCCAGACAAAGTCTGTTCGTTTTTTCCATTCTTTTAAAGAACAATTCTCCGTTCTATAACATTTAACGAAACGTAAAGAAAAGGTTCCCCTTTCTTTACTCGCTCTCTATCAGAGCCTCGGTAATGAGACTTTGACAGCTAGGTTATACTCTTTTTTTCGCACATTAAAAGTAAACCCTTTATTGCCATTTTCCAAATTTATTGGGCTCTGCTACCTATTATTTAGATGTGAGATGTGAGATTTTAGTATTGAGAGAATTCAATTATGTACAGATTAGATTTCTTGAAATGACAGAATATTAGAAAATAAAGTGTTAAAAAGTGTTAAATTTCTGTATCGGTGTATATCGAAAATGACACTTTTCTGTATCGGTTATGTATCCGCGCTATATCCATTCTGTATCCATTGTATATGCGTTCCGTATGGTTTGTTCGTGGTTCGTGTATCGGAAGGGATTGTTAGGATGTACTATGTACTATGTATTAAGTAAAAAGTACAGATTAGATGTTAGATTTTAGATTCGAGATTCGAGACGCGAAATTCGAAATTCGAGGTGCGGGATTTGAGAATTTATATGACAATGAATTTGAATATTGAAAAAGGATGAAAAACCGGCATTAAAACTCTCACGTTAAGAAAATGGTTGAGTGCAACGTTAAAAAGGTTTTAGCCCGTAGGGTTTGTAAAATCTTTAGAGGAGTGAAAACATTTTTAGTAGAGAGGTTTACAGCCAAGCGTTTTTTGTTTCGTTTTTTGCGCTCAAAAAATGAAAATAAAGAACAAATTTGAAATAAAAAACCAAAACCCCTTTCCCAAAAACAAAGTTGGCGCGATGTACTGGAAAAGGAGAGGCTTTTAAAACTAATGTTGAATTTTAAAAAACTTATGTAAAATTATGAAAGAGTAAACAGATTCACACTCTATCCCCCGAAGACAACACAATAAGAAAGTAAATGATCTTCATAAAATGTATTAGTGTTAATTTTTTTCATTTATTAATGTATTTTTTAAAACCTGTCGGAGGGGGATATTTTAGGAGGAATATAGGATTAACAGGCGCGAATGCACGCACGCGTGATAATAGAGATGAAATTCTAAATGGAATTTGCGATAATAAGAAGTTCTCTATTTATTGCTTTTTGCTTGATCAAAAAGTAATCAAAAAATCAAGTCTGTGCTTACAAGTCGGACAATAACGGCTACTCGCTAAATGCTTTAGAACATTCGCATATGAAATGCGAACATAAATCATTTTTAACGCTCTTTACGCCGAATTGACACTCGACTTTTCAGCAATGACGGTTTATATATTGAAAAAGAATTAGAAAAATGTCATATGATTTGGAGGCGAGTGTCAAAAAGTTGAAGTAAATGGTTAAAATATTTTACTGTTTGCGTAGCAAATGATTTAAAATATTGAATGGCTGAAACTTATTTTGACCGTCGAAAATCAAAGACAAGAGTTTTTTGATTACTTTTTTGCTCTCTTCCCCGAAGGGCATATGAATTCCGATAATTAAAATAGATAAGCTATGAATAAAAAAGTGATAGAAAGAATTTTACATTCATTTTTTCCTTGATGAAAAAACATTTGAAATTAAAAGGAGAAGCTCCAGTGGAGCTTAGGTAAAATTGTTACAAGTTGATTAATAATTATATGTTCATTTTTTCCTTGATGAAAAAACGAACCAAAAAAATCAAGTCTGTGCTTACAAGTCGGTCAATAACGGCTACTCGCTAAATGCTTTAGAACATTCGCATATGAAATACGAACATAAATCATTTTTAACGCTCTTTACGCCGAATTGACACTCGACTTTTCAGCAATGACGATTTATAAATTCGTTGTTATAAATGGATTTGAGTATTGAAAAAAGGATTAGAAAAATGTCATATGATTTGGAGGCGAGTGTCAAAAAGTTGAAGTAAATGGTTAAAATGTTTTACTGTTTGCGTAGCAAATGATTTAAAACATTGAATGACTGAAACTTATTTTGACCGTCGAAAATCAAAGACAAGTCTTTTTTCGTTAGTTTTTTTGACGAAAAAAAGTGACATTAAAGAAAAGAATACCTGAGCCATACAATGGCTCCTCCTCTTAATTTCAAATGTTATTAAAAAGTGAATTTGAATATAAATAAGAATAAAAACGTTAAGCGTAGACCGTATAACGTAAAAAAAACAAAAACCCCTTTCCCAAAAACAAAGTTGGCGCGATGTACTGGAAAAGGAGTGGCTTTTAAAACTAATGTTGAATTTTAAAAAACTTATGTAAAATTATGAAAATATTTTACTTTAAACTCAATAGGCATATATTAAGTGTGCTATTGGGATTGGTTTGTGCTACACCCCTATTTGCACAAACAGGAAAAACCGTGACTGGAACGGTGAAAGATCATAACCATTTGCTCTCTGGCGTGGTAGTAACAGAAGAAGGTACACAGAATAGTGTGCGAACTGATGCGAATGGATATTATGCGTTGACCTTACAACATGATGATGCTAAACTTATTTTTGAGCAATTGGACTTCCCTATTCGTGAAGAAGAGGTATTTGGATATCCTAACGAAAGTTCCAGAGTAAGAAAAGGTATATAATACTTATCTTACAATTATGAAAGGAATAAAAAATCATTACGATGCTTCATTTAAATTACGAGCGGTAGAATTGAGTTATGA
>NZ_JAAGKM010000071.1 GCF_019308355.1 Empedobacter falsenii
TGATGATTTTGTTTTCTCTAAGCGCTTCTACACTCTTTTTTTTGTTGCCATTTTACTGATTTTTAATTAGTTTTACAAAGTAACTAAATATAGCGCTGAGAAAGCTACCGAAGGTTTAGTTCAACATAGGTTTTGCAAAATGCGGGGCTGAAGTTCTTCGATTGAGCATTTATATAAGGTTCAAGATTAGTAATTCTATTGAACTTTTGTGCTACCCCCCCCGCCTTCGGCAAGCCCCAAACCGTTATGCGACACCCTAAACGAGCAGCGTAGAAAACACGAATGACATTGAATGAAAAACCAAATCAAAGACTATTTAGACCTAATTCATTCCGAAATACAGGAATGTTACGCTGACGAAATCAATTTACGACAAACAGATTTTGATAAGTACAGCGTATTTGACTTTGCAAACTTTCATTTGATTTATCAATATATTCTTAATGACAATTCTGAAAAAAACGACTTTTTTATAAGCGTACCTGAAGAAGAATACAGAGAAAATTTTTTTGCTTCGATTTTTCACTCAATCGTTTTAATTAAATTATATCAGAATTATTTTAATTACGAAAAAACAAATCCCCCTATCGAATCAGGTGATTTAGTGTATTCACATAGAAGAAAAAGAGTATTTCAAGTTTTAAGAAAAAATCCAACAGGTTTAACTCTAAAATATAAATTTCCTAAAAAAAATGAGGGAGAAGGAAGTTTCACAATTAGCGGTCATAAATTTTACAAAATAAATCCTAATTTATCAAATGGGAGAAACACCTCTAATAATATTGACAACTATGTTACTTTTCTAAATAATGTTTTTGGCAACAACTTCCCTTTTATAACCGATTTTAAAAACAGAACCTTGGTAATTGCTGAAAAGCAATTTTTTAGGGAAAGTAAATACTTGCCAATTAGATACACGAATAAAAATGGAAAAATTAGCAATGATTTGCCGTTTTTCAGCTACTTAGTTGAGTGCTGTAATGATTTCAATTCTGCACAAAATTTTCTTTTAAATGAAAATCAACAATTTGACGAAATCATAATTATTGGCGATGCAAAGTATAGAAACTCTTTTGATTTTATTTTGCAAGATAAATACAGAGATAAATACAAAAACATAATTGTAATCGGAACAGATAAGCCAAGTTCCGAAAATCAATTTTTAGAATGGTGGTGGTCAAATGATGAAGTGAAAATTGCAAACAATGAAAGACCGAACGAAACGATAAAAATCAAATTAAACAATAGCAACTTATATTCATCATTTATAGAACTTTCAAAAGAAATTGAGAAAATAAAAGTTGAAAGCAAGGTAAGCCTCGCTTTCATTTTGAAGTACACTAATTTCTTTTTGAGGATGATTTTGGTAAATACTAATTTGTCAAAAGGAATTTATCAAGAATATTTAGACCGATTAAATCATTATTTTCAAAGTGATTCTTTTTCAGAAGAATTAAACAGTCTTTTCTATGAAAAAGATATTTACAACCCTGATACTATTAAAGGTTTTACTGACCGTATTTTCAATTTGTTTTCAAAAATTTCCAGCATATTGGAAAATGAAAATTTGAAATGGGACTATATCAAAAGGACAGCAAAAGAAAACAGTCATAAACTAGTTTATGTTGTTATAGAGAAAAAAAACTATGATGCTATTTTAAATCAAATAAAAAACGAAAGGATAAACAACATTCGCATAATTAGTGACAAAAGAATTGATAATTCAAAGCTCTATTTAGACAAATGGATAAATGACGAACAACAAAATTCGGAAAGCCGAATAGTAATCATTCCTTATTTGAATAACCTAGAATTGTATTCAAAAATCAAATCTATAAAAGGTAATTGCGAAATTCTTTGTTACGAAAATTTGGATGAAATTTCTTTTGACAATGTTGAACAGGCATACCAAAATCAAGAAAAAACAAGACTAAATCACAAAGATAGATTTGTCTTTTTTAAAACAAGTTTTGCTCATTCAACTGAAATTAAAAAACGAAAATTAGATGATATTTTTGCTTTCGACTTGAATAGTGAAAGTTTTAGAAACAATCCTTATGAAACTATTGATTTACCGAAAGAACAAGCAATTTATGAAATTGAGTTTAGTGACGGGACAAAAGATAAATTCGATTCTTCAAAAGGAGTTTTTCTAATTGAAAATAACGAACAAATTAAAACGACAATTGGAGAAATCTATGTAAATGCTACTATTCGATTTTACCAAAACAACAGCAAAGAAGAATTTAGAAAAATCCTAAAAATATTCGACACAGAAAATTTATTGGATTCGTTTGATAAATATGCAGACAGTTGGAAACAAACTTTGAAAGATTTATCCACGAATTTTAATAGCACAGAAAAGTTATTCGATGCTTTATTTACATCATTCAAGATAAATTACAATACTTTTCGTTTGTATTTGGACGAAAAATCATCAACAAGATTTCCAAGAGTGAAAACTTTGGAAGTTATTCGAGATTTTTGTTTGAAGAACAATCGTTCAAACGATTTAATCGTTACTGAATTTGAAAAATTCAAGGTTTATTCTAAAAAAGACCATTCCATAAGACAACAGGCAGGAAAGATTTTGGGTAATGATTTGTTAGACTATGTTGCTTCTAACAAAGAAGACAAAAGCGATTCGCTAAAAAAGTTGCCTAATGGAATTTTAGAAAAACTAACCGCAACAATTCAAGAAAAAACAATTATAAAAAAAACTTTGGTAGATGAATAATTATTTAGACGAGCCAAGATTGATATTTCGGGATACAATCAAAGATAATTTGATTGGTCCCGGTTCTGATGTTTTTGTTTCTGACAATGAAAACGAAATCATTTCAGATTATCCATTGAGTAGATATTATTCAGGAATTTTGTTCCCTGAACGTGATATGGAAGTTTCTATCGGAGAAAAAGAAACACACGATGCAAATGCAGAAATTGAAGATGATAATATTGAAGTAGA
The DNA here is from genome assembly GCF_019308355.1 of Empedobacter falsenii. Lineage (GTDB taxonomy): Bacteria > Bacteroidota > Bacteroidia > Flavobacteriales > Weeksellaceae > Empedobacter > Empedobacter falsenii_B. Next base: position 2,969 of record NZ_JAAGKM010000071.1, read on the forward strand.
AACTCCCGAAATAGAAAACACTACCGAAAATTCTGATGAAGATATTGACAAAAGTAAAAATATAGAACCCGAAAAAGAATATTCAGAAGCCAATCAATATTTCCCAACAAATTTTGGTTTGACTTTTTGCGTTCCAAAAGATGCAAAAAGTTTAACAGTAACTTTCAGTTACGCAAAGTACATACAAATAGAAGTAACTTCTGCAACTATAGAAATTTCAGAAAATGACTTCAGAAAATTTTCTGAAAATCCATACAATTCAGTTACCAAATATTTTAAGTACGAAAACGGACTAATGTCCTTGAACAAGGAAGAATTTGACAAAGGAGGTTTGTCTGTTCGAAATTATAGAAGCCGTTTCAAAGAAAATGAACAGCAAACGGAGTTAATTGACAGCGTTGCATACAAAAAAGGTGAATTACTTTTAGGACGACTTTGGAAAAGAGTAAAAATAGAACCTAAAATTGTTGAACTAAATCTAACAGAGATTAATTTTGATGAATCGAAAGAATATCCTTTAGACCAAAATCAAGACGACAATTCAATTATTACTTGCTATTACAAAAAGATTTATGAAACGCATTACGGCAAATTCATAAAAATTTTATTGGCAAACAGATTGACCCACCCGAAAAATAAATTCTCGTTCAGTAATGAACAATTAAATAGAAATTCAATATTTCAAGGCGAAATTTCTATTTCGGGAGTAACGTTTTTGCCTTACAAACAACTTTCAGAAACAAATCCTTTTGATGAAGAATTAAACTTAATCAACTTTCAATACAGAAAAGAACACTCTTTTGCAATCGGACACGGTTGTGCGGTTAATTGGAATGACGATAAAAATCCAACGGAATTAAAAACTACGTTTTTACCCGAAGTTGATATTAAAAATTACAGCAATGCTTTTAAAGAAGATTTTCCTGAAAATTTGAAAGACATTACTGAATTAAAAAAACTTTCAATTTGGACTGATTTAGACAAACAAACAATCGTTCAAAAATTGAAACTCTTTGCAAAAGAGTATAAAGGTTGGATTTCAAAGCAAGAACAAACCAAAGCAGAAGATAACTACAAGAAATCTTTAAGCACAATTTTAGAAAAGCAGAATAAAACATACGAAAGACTAATCAAGAATATAGACTTTCTAAATGAAAACGAAATCGCTTTCAAATCCTTTTTACTGTCAAATACAGCAATGTATATTCAAATGTTAATCTCAAACAAAGATTTGTTCGGAAAGAAAGGAATTGAACTATCTGAAATTGATGAAAATTTTAAATACAATGATTTAGAATTTTTCGAAAATCATTCGTTTAAGCCAAATTACAGACCTTTCCAATTAGCATTTTTCCTTTTAAACATAGAATCTACAATCAACGAAGATTCAAATGATAGAAACAATGTTGTTGATTTGCTTTGGTTTCCGACAGGTGGAGGAAAAACAGAAGCGTATTTGGCAATTACAGCATTCACGATAATTAGCAGAAGAATTTTACACGGAAAAGATTCGGGCGGAGTTTCGGTAATAATGCGATATACATTGCGTTTACTGACTGCACAACAGTTTGAACGTGCAACAAAATTAATTCTTTCTTTAGATTTTTTAAGACGATTTTTCAAACCAAATGAAGATTATTTCTTTGGTGATGATAAAGTTTCTATTGGAATGTGGGTTGGAGCTTCTACAACACCAAATTCATATAAAGATGCTCAAACAATATTCAAAAAAATATTTGACGAAATAATAAAACTGAATAACAAAAAAGCAGGAGATTATCGTAAAGCAAATACTTTCCCTATTACAAGTTGTTCTTGGTGCGGTTGTAATTTGGTTTCGCAAAATAATTCAGGAAGATTTGATTTAGGTTACAAAGCAACTGAAAAAGCATTTTCAACAAATTGCTTAAATCCAAGTTGTGCGTTTAGTGCAGAATTGCCAATTTATTTTGTTGATGATAAAATCTATCAAAATCCACCGACTTTGCTTTTTGCAACAGTTGATAAATTCGCAATGCTTTCGCATAGAGAAGAAGGACATCATCTTTTCAATTCACAAGATGAAAAGAAATTACCACCCGATTTAATTATTCAAGATGAATTACACTTGTTAAGTGGTCCTTTAGGTTCTATCACAGGTTTATACGAATCAATCGTTGAATTACTATCTACAAAAGGAAAAAGAAAACCCAAAATCATTACATCAACAGCAACGACAAGAAATACTGAACAACAAGTTGCAATGCTATATGGAAATAGAGAATTGAACATTTTCCCACCAATGGGTGTAACTTATGACGATAATTTCTTTTCTTATGTTTCAACTGAAAGCAAACGAAAACATATTGGCTTTATGCCAACAGGGAAAACGGCTTTAAACTCGCAAATACGAATTTTAGGAAATTTGCTTTTGGCAAGAATTAAATTGTTTAAATATTACAGAGTAAAAGAAAGTTTAACGCAAGAAGAAGCAATACATAGAGAAAATAATTTTTGGACGATTGTTTCATTCTACAATAGTTTGCGAGATGTTGGAAAAGTTTATAATAAAGTCCCTGCGGAAATTTCAGACTTTTTAAAACTCTTACATAATCGCTATCAACTGCCAAAACAAACTTATGGTTATAATTATTTCGGACTTGCAGGAAGAACAAAAGAATTGACGAGCAGAATTGAAAGTAATTCTATCAAAAAACTATTAAACGAATTAGAAATGCCATTTAGCTTGGTTGCAAAAGATGGTTATAATTTCGTTCAAAATTCGGTAGATTTGGTTTTGGCTTCCAATATGTTTTCAGTTGGTATTGACATTGAACGATTGAATGTAATGTTAATGAACGGACAACCTAAAAACGTTGCTGAATACATTCAAGCATCAAGCCGTGTAGGACGAAAAGACAAAGGAATTGTAATAAATTTATTGGACGCTAATCGTTCAAGAGATAAATCCTATTTTGAAAATTACGTTCCGTTCAACAACGCTTATTACAAATTCGTTGAACCGTTAAGTGTTACGCCATTTACAGAAATTGCTTTAGATAAAGTTTTAGCGAGTTTGCTGGTTTGTTATGTAAGACACAAACAAGGTTTGTATTTAGACAAACGAGCAAAAGATTTTACAGGAGATTATAGAGAACTTGAAAGCTTCATTTCAGAACGAATCAAAAACAAAAAGCAGTTGGAATATGCTTTAGAAAAATTGAAAGTTTTATCCGAAAAATGGACAACCAAAGAAGGCGATTTGACTTACAAAATTCTGATTAAAAAAATGTCTGATTTAGATGATTGGAGTTTGATGATGTCAATGAGAGAAATAGATACAAACAGCATTGTAAAAATAATAAATTAAGTAATGGGACAATTTGAGCAAATACAAACAAGAAAAGCCATTAGTTCTTATGGTGGTGTTGGTTCTATTATAGAAACAAGAGACGGTTCGATACTGATTGATAATTTTAATGAATGGCCATTTTTCCAAACCATAAACGGAAATTTTGAAGAACATAATTTCATAATTGATAAACGTTTTAAAAATCGTTTAAGCAGATATTTTCAAGAATTAGAACACTTAGTAAAAATCCCTGTTAACGAATTAAGAAAAGGATTTGACCCTGAAAATAAATTCGCATTTTTGTCAGCCAAATATTTTCCAGAATGGTTTTATTGTAATAATTGTCATCGCTTTGATAGAATTGATAAATGGAAAACTAATTGGGAAAACAATGTAAATTCAGAACACAAAGAGAATTTTTATCCACCAAAATGTTATAGTTGTTATGTTAAAAATCGAGATAAAAAAAGAAAATTCTTTGATTTAGAACAAGTTCGTTTTGTCTTAACATCGCCTAATGGAGAAATTGCTGATATTCCTTGGGATAAATGGGCAATGTTTTTAAACAAGAAAAAAGACAACAAAAAAGAAACCACTGAAACAGTAAGCGAAGAAGATATTATTACACTTGGGAACATACAAGTTCCCGAAGATGCAATTTTTGAATATAAAACCTCTGACAAATTAGACGATTTGAAAGGTATTTGGATAATTGCAAAAAGAAAAAGCGGTGAACAATTAAACTTTACCACACTTTCGGGTCTATTCAATTTAAGAGTAAAAATTCAAGATTTATTACCAAACACAAAAGAAACAGACATTTTATTCAAACCTGTTATCCGTTCAAGTAATAGTGTTTATTATCCAAATATTTTATCAAGTATTTACATTCCCGCAAATGATGAGTTAAATGAGTATTCAATCAATTTGATTAGAGAAGAACACAATGACGGAAGCAATGCACAAACGATTTCAAGGAATCTAAAACGCTATAAAAATATAGAAATTGATTCTGCAGTTATTCAAAAATTGATTGACAACAATTTTAGTGAACGAGAACTTGAAATTGCTAAAACTGAAAATCAATACAGGTTCGATGAATACAAATTCATTACAGAAAAAGACAGTGAACGAGTTGAAGATAAACTAATTTTCAACAAAATAGACAAGTTATTTTATCCAGATGATTTAATAAAGTCCATTTTCAAAATGGATAAAATAAAAATTTCTTCTGTTCAAACTTCGTTCACACGACAAGAACCGATTTCATCAAGTCAAATTTTACAGGACGAAGACCCCGAAAAAGCAACAAAAGAAAGCATTGTAAAAAAATTCACTTCAACTTTTGGTAAAACAACAAAATATTTACCAGCAATTGAAAGTTTTGGTGAGGGAATTTTCTTTGAATTTAACAATGAAATTCTAAATAATTGGATTGAGAATAATCCTAAAATAAAAGAAAGAATTGAAATTCTCATTGGAAATCAAAACCACTTTGAATCCAACTTTAATGATGATTTTGAGTTAAACCCAAAATATGTTTTAATACATACTTTTTCACATTTAATCATCAAGGAATTAGAGTATTTATGTGGTTATCCATCAACGTCTATTCAAGAACGACTTTACATTGACGAAGAACTTGGAATGAACGGAGTTTTAATTTATACAATCGCAGGTTCAGAGGGTAGTTACGGAGGAGTAACATCAATTTGTGATGACAATAAAATTGGTAAACTAATTGAATCCGCGATGATTCGTGCTATTGATTGTGCAACAGACCCTATTTGTTATCACACAAACGGACAAGGCGTAGCAAACTTGAATCTTTCAGCTTGTTTCAGTTGTACATTGTTGCCCGAAACATCTTGTGAAAAATTCAATTGTTATCTTGATAGAAGAATTTTAGTTGACAAAGATTACGGATATTTTAAAAACTTAATAAACAAACCGTGAAAAAGGGCGGTCGCATAATAGCTAAGTTTTCGTTGCGTGCGAAGCACGAACAATGAAAACCCTGTTGAACGGAAGCTTCGGCAGCTTTTGGTTGGGTATTTTCCCACACTATGGGTTTACCGTAAAATTTTTTAAAAATACCGAAGAGACTTTTAGAAAGGCCTCTTTTTTTGTTCATGTTGTTTTTCTAAATTTTAGACTACAAACTAACAAAAAAAATACGGATTTTTAGGATG
>NZ_JAAGKM010000072.1 GCF_019308355.1 Empedobacter falsenii
GGGAAAAACCTTGGGTGGTTTTTGCTAAAAAGCCTTTTGGAAGCCCAAAATCTGTGGTGGAATATTTGGGCAGATACACGCATAAAATCGCCATCAGCAACCAGAGAATCAGGAAAATTGACGCGGAAACGGTAACTTTTTCTTACAAAGATTACCGCCAAAAAGGCATCAAAAAGCAGATGGTTTTAAGCCATAAAGAGTTTATCCGAAGATTTGCGATGCATATTTTACCGAAAAGATTTGTAAAAATCCGTCATTATGGTTTTTTGAGCAGCACCTGGAAGCGTATCAAACTTAAAAATCTGCAACAAAATTTAGGCATCCAGCCCAAAGAAAAGCTTCCGCCAAAAGCTTTTCAGCCGAAATGTAGTTGTTGTAAAGTTGGAAATTTGGTAACGATTGCCACGTTCGATCTTCGAGGTCCGCCAACATGGTTTTTGGAGATGAGCCAAAATTTTGAAACCCCTAAAATTTAGCATTTTGGGTAAGGGAAATCTTACCCTAACGTGAAGGAAAGCACGATAAAACCATGAAAAACTCGCCAAAATCACCCACAAAAAAAGAGACTCTTTCAAAGTCTCTTGTATCTCTAAAAATCTTTTGTCGATAAACCCATAGTGTGGGAAAATACCCAACCAAAAGCTGCCGAAGCTTCCGTTCAACAGGGTTTTCATTGTTCGTGCTACGCACGCAACGAAAACTTAGCTATTATCGGTAGTGGTAATTCATTCGTTATGTTTTCGGGGGCTTTGTCGTGTGTTGGCTTGGTAGCTCTTTTGCAATTTTGTATGGCTTTGTGCGGTTGGAAAAATGCAAATGTGCTACCAAAAGCGTTGGGTTAGTCTGCCGTTTGTAATTTTCCTGCGTATGTTCCGTATGGTTTGCCTGAATAATCTCCTGTTTTAAAATAATCACATAAGAGTTTGATTACATTGTCTATATCTTCTTCCGTTTCGAATTGAATTTTACCGTCCTTTATGTTTATTGGGGCTTTTTTCTTTTTGCCTAATGTTTCCAATTTCTTGATGTTCTTTGAAGTTAGAGAGTTTAAGTTTCCTATTTTTTCCAATTTCATTAACTTTTTATGAATAGCAACTTTCGTTTCTATTTTGTCATTTAGTAATTTTACATCTCCAAAACATTCGTGTTTGGAAATTGAAGTTGCAATATCTTCAGCTCTTTTTTGTACTCTTCCTGCAATCCTACAAGTTGCTCAAAGTAATACTTTTTCAAAACGTAAAAAGTTTCTTCGTAGAAGATACAATCTATTTGTTTATCCAAATAAACAGTATCGCTTTTCAATAACGATAATGTATTAGTGTTGGTGTCAAAAAAAGTTCTTATTGTACTTCCTATACTTTTCTTTTCTCCGTCTTTTTCCTTTTCAATACCAACTTTTCCTGGCGATATTTTTCTAAATGTGTAGAAAGATTTATCGCTGTCAATTTCAAATTCTACACAATATGCCCAAAGAGTTTCGTCTTGAAGTATATCGTTTAAATCTGTGATTTTTTGAGGACTTTGGTTTAATTGGTTGTAAACAACATCTGAAAATGAACCAACTTTATTTTGCATTTGATATGTAAACAAATGTTCTGTTTCATCTGCAATGACATCATAATCAAAGAAATGTAAATCTTCGTTATCTTGAATTTTCTGAAACTGTTTTAGTGAAAGTTCATAAAGATACTTTCTTACTTCGTCTGTAATTTCTATCTGATAAACTTTGAAATCAAACTTTTCTAAAACTCGTGAGTTGGCTTTCATTCCCTCTTTGAGAATACGAGTTACAAAGTACATCTTCAAATTTTCCGCACTTGCCTGACTAATTATATCAACTAATAGAGATTTATCCATAATAAATATTTTTCGTAATTAGGTTCATTTTTATTTCTTGTTCGCTTTCCAAATCTTCTTCTTTCGTTATTAAAAGCCCTTTTTTTGTTTTTCCTTTTTTATTGTAATCGACTTGGTAAAGTGTATGGGTAATACTCAAAATGGGGTTTATTACAATCATATTTGATTTGGTGTAAATGAAAAATATGATGACTAAAACAATAAAAATAGAAGTAATGTCAAACAAGTTGTTGGTATCCTGAAATATAAACGGAACGATGTAGGTAGAAATATAACTTATGCTTTCACTATTTTTGTTTTCTACCTCAACAATTTTCACAAGTTCTCCATTTGATTTTTTAGTGTCTAAATTTGTCAATAAAAATTTCAGTCCGATATACCCAAATATTGCAAAAAGAAAAAGAAAAGCACTTAATCCAAATTTCTTAAAAGCTAAAAAAATACTTTCTTGGCTAAATCCTCCAAAATTCAAATACTCAATATTTTGTTTGACTTGTCGTAAAATCAACAGTCCAAACAATGGAATATATGATGTAATGAACAATACAAAAATTGCAATATTATTGAGTTTTACTTTTTTCATTACATCATTTTTCAAATATTAAAAAGGTTGTTCAACTAACTCTTTTTCAATAACAGAAATATTTGTCTTTTTACAACTTTCTGCCAAAGCATTTGCAACGTGCCACATTAAAACAGGCGGAATTGCGTTACCAATCTGCTTATAGGCTTGTGTTTCACTCACAGGAAAAACAAAGTTTTTAGGAAAAGACTGAATACTTGCCGCTTCTCTTGGAGTAAAACGTCTGTAAATTTCTTGTTCTGGATTGACTAATAAAACAGGGTCACGAGAATTTAAACTTGTCTTTGCCAAATGCGAAGTTACTGTTAGGCATTGTCCGTTCAAGTCTTGGTACAAACCACGTTTCATATTATTTTTTGCGTTTTTCATTCCCTCAACAGCTCGTTTTGAGAAATAATACTTTTCTTCCTCAATGGCTAATTGTGGAATTACTTCTTTTAATGGAACCCATTTTTTTGTACTGAAAAGATTGGTTTCAGAATGTGTATCTGTTGGGAATTTGTAATCAACATCTACGTCATTTCGTACTCCCACAATAAAAACACGTTCTCTTTTTTGTGGTATTCCAAAGTTTGATGCGAGTAATACTTTGTATTTTACTTTGTAACCAACACTTTCAAATTCAGTAATAACTTTTTTAAGGATTTCTCCTTTTTGAAGTGTTACTAATCCTTTCACGTTTTCACAAACAAAGAATTTAGGTTGTTTTGCTTTAAGAATTTTAACAAGTTCTTTGTAAAGATTTGCTCTGTCATCATTCGTGTCTTTGTTTGGGTTTACTGTACTGAATGATTGACAAGGGAAACCACCAAGCAACAAATCAAAATCTTCTATTTGATTAATGTCCACGTTTTTAATATCATCACAAACCGCAGGATGCTCAAAGTTTGCATTGTATGTTTCAACTGCATATTTGTCAAAATCCAAAGCATAACTTATCTCAAATGGGAGAGGAGCATAATGTTCTTTTAGGAATTTAAAATCTCCGAGTATTCCTAAATCCGAGCCTCCACAGCCACAAAAAAATGATGCTACTTTAATTTTATTTTCCATAATTAATATTGTTTGTCTATACTTTCAGAACCAAAATCCATTCTGTACAGAGTTGGTAAAACTGTAATAATTCCGCTTTCGTTTTTTCCGAAAGGGTCGTTTATTTTTCTTACGATTGTCGCATTTGGAGTAAAATAAACCCGATAAATATTATATGCAGAACGATATTGTTTTGCAGCTATCCATTCTTTTCTTGTCAGGTTGATTGTATCAGTCCAAGAATTGTCGTTTAAGTCGGGTTCGGTAATTCGTTTTGTAGATTTAACTTCTACAAACCTTGCAAATTCGGGTTCTTCCCGGTTTTCGTCTGCTTCTACAGAAGAAATATCATAACCTAAACCTCTTTGTTTACCTAAAAGCAATACTTTGTTTACCAAACGTGGATGCGTTGTGTTTACTCTGTTTTTTTCTAAACTGAAAACAAAATCTTCTCCTTCATCTCCTAAAATAGTTTGGTCAGTTCCTTTTTGCGGAACTTTCGGTTTTTCGATTTCCTCTCGTTGCAATGCTACTATTGAGGTTGATAAAATTTCAGGATTTGGAACAGCGATTTTTCCGAAATAAGCAGACCAATCAGAATACATTTGTTTTTTCTCATCATCATTATTCAAATCATATTTGAAAATGTCGAATTGTAACGGTTGAGCTAATTCTGAAATAAAAACATCAATAATTTCTTGTTCGGCTTTATTGATTACCAATTTATCTCCTTCGATAATTATCAGGTTGGCTAAAGCCGATAAGTTAAATTGTTCTCTTATGTGTTGTGTATGAAAAGAACCTGATTCTAATTTTTTGCTTGTATTTTCGGCTCTGTCTTTTAGAATTACACCTAAAACCTCTTCTACGGAAATTGTTCCTTGTAAAACTTGTTTCGCATTCAATACATAATAACCAATTTCATCTTTGGTAAGAACAATTCCATTATTTTGAGCCAATGAAAGCAAAGCCAAAACAAAATGAAAAGGCTTGAATTTTATACCGTCATTTATGCGTTCTTCAACCGTTTGGATTTTTTGAGTTCCGTTTGGAAATTGAAAATTCAAACAAAGGTTTTTGAAAAATGCAGGTTGGTCGTTATCAACTAAAAGTTTTTCGTTACTTGGACTTTCATAAATATAATGTTCGTCAGAATAATATAGTCCAAAAAGTTTCCCTGCAACTTCGGTTATGTGATTTCTGATTGTTTTTTGATTATTCTCTCCAAGATTTTCAAAATCATCATTATAGATGATTTGAGATAATCTGTCATTAAATTCTTGGTCAAATATTTCCTTTGTACAAGGACATATTTCTGCAACAATGTTAGCATAAGCAGGTAAAAGATTGTCTAATTCCTTTTGTGCTTTACCTCGAATAATCGTGCATCTATATTGAATATCTGGATTGAACATTTTAAATGTATTTAATTAATTCTTCTGCTATTGTTTTAGCCAATAATGGTGGAACAGCATTTCCAATTTGTTTTAATTGACTTGTTTTTCCTCCTTTAAAAATATAATCATCGGGAAAAGATTGCAGTCTTGCACTCTCTCTTGCAGTTGGCACTCGGTCAAATTCATAATGAAAATGATGATTGTGTCCTGTGTCAATCGTGAAGCTCGGTTTTTGACTGTTTAATCTCGTCCACGCAATATTTACTTTTCTTGTCTGATGAAGTTCTTTTGGTAAACTCTTATAATTTCCACCGTCGGGAACCATCGAAATAATTTCAATTGTTTTCTCATTATGAATTGTAATTTGATGATTGAAAACTCCTTTGGAGTTTTTTCTCATCATCTTTTGAAATTCATTTTGAGGTTTGATAGGATATTTGCTTCCGTCCTCCAAAGTGTCTTTTGGTAAGTCCGATATGGCTTCTTTTGAAGTAATATGATTTTCAGTTGTCGGTTTGGGAAAAATAAATTCTTTGTTCTTTTTTGTGCCAATAAAAAACGTACGTTTTCTGTTTTGTGGAACACCAAAATCAGAAGCCAATAAAATTTTATAAACTACGGTATAGCCAAGTTTTTCAAAATCTTCAATGATACTGTCTTTCACAATACCTTTTCCCATTGAAACAATGTTTGGCACATTTTCCATTAAGAAAACTTTTGGCTGATAATATTTTACAAAATTCACAAACGATTTATAAAGTTTATTGCGTTCGTCATCAACAATTCTTTTTCCTGCAATGGAAAAACCTTGGCAAGGCGGTCCACCAATGATTACATCAACATTTTCAATTCCTGTTTGTTTTGAAATTTCTTTTGGAGTTTCAGTAAATAAATCTGCAACTATTCCTTTTGCGTTTTTGTGCGTATTTTCAAAGGTAACAATTGCGTCTTTCCAATGGTCAATACCCAAAAGCACATCATATCCTGCCTCGATGAACCCATAAGAAAGTCCACCGCAACCACAAAATAAGTCTATTACTGTTGGTCTATTTTTCATTATCAAAATTGATTTCTCCTTGTTTTACATTTACACTTTTCAAGTAATTAACTCTTTCTTCAGCAACAATCAAAGTTTTTGGAGAACAGTTATATTGATACATTTTTTTAGCGAATTGGTCGCCAAAATATTCACTTTTCAAATCTTCAATGTCAAGACCAAAAGTATTAGCTAATTTTTCTAAACATTTTTCGTCAAATTCTTTTTTGCCTGTTTCGATTTTACTCAAAGCACCTGAATCAATACCAAGTTTTGCACCTAATTGAGTAAGTGTTAAACCGTTTTCGGTTCTTAATTTTCTAATATATTCTCCAAAATTTGCTTCCATTGTCTTGAATTTTAAATCTTGACGATTTTGACAAATTTACACAAAGAATTTAGTTCGGCAAATTTTTTAGTTTGATTTTTTTTACAAATTGGGTGGTGGGTGGGCTTGGGTGCGGTTGGGAAAAATTAAATGTGGTGCAATAGCGTTGGCTTTGTGTGTCGGCTTGCACCTCTTTTAATTTTTGCGAAGCGTTGGCACTTTTTTCTTTTTTGTTCGTCCGTTGATTTTGTGTCGAAGCGTTCAAATGCCATTACCGATAACGTTAAGGTGCTTTGTGCAGTAGGGGTTTTCGGAGGCGGAACGTTCAACCTGCCACATAGACCGATAGTAGTACAAATGTTCAATTAACCACGTCAGCCCCTATTGCACAAAACACGTGTTGAACTAAACCTTCGGTAGCCCCGTCTGCATATTTTTGATTACTTTGTAAAACTAATTAAAAATCAATAGAATGGCAACAAAAAAAAGAGTTTAGAAGAGCTCAGAGAAAACAAATTGATCAATCAGGCAAAGCGGGAAGTTCCGGGATTTGCGGAGCTTTTGCAAAGGTTTGAACGTACGGTTTCGGTGTTGGGAAGGAGCCAAAGTACGTTTCAAAATTACTCCAGACACGTCGCTGCAGTGTCGCTACATTTCGGAAAAATTCCTACAGAAGTGGATACCGAGCAAATTCACGATTACCTTTTTTATCTACAGAAAAAATCTAAATCGCCTTCGCAATCGTATTTTAAACACACCGTTTACGGACTTCGGTTTCTGCTAAAATCGGAAGGTTTAAGTTATGATTTTTTGAGTCTTCCGGAAATTAAAAAAGAGAAAAAACTGCCTGTAGTGCTTAGTAAACAGGAGGTTTGGCAGATGTTGTCCGGCTGTAAACTTTTAAAACATAAAATCTTAATCGGCATTC
>NZ_JAAGKM010000073.1 GCF_019308355.1 Empedobacter falsenii
TTTGCCTTGATTTTGTTTTGATAAGATCTTGACGATCTGAACTTCTGTAAAATTGCTTTGTTTCATAATTATCCCTAAGTTAATAAACTATATTTTTAAACGTTCCGTTTTTTAGGGAAGATTACAATTTTACCTAAAACCTAAGGAGGTTTTAGGTAAAATGTCTCGACGTTTTATATCAAACAAAAAGTCCTAAGCAATGCTCAGGACTTTTCTATTGTTATAATCGAAACTTAGTTTCTACTTATTTCATTTGAAATAATGGGCGAGAAGACATAAACTCATTTACACGATCTGCAACTCCATCAATGATTTCTTCGTTATTAATATTCATTAATACTTCGTCAATCAAGTCAGCAACAGTTTGCATATCTGCTTCAACCAACCCACGAGTTGTTACAGCTGCCGTACCCAAACGAATCCCCGATGTAATGAAAGGAGATTTATCATCGAAAGGAACCATGTTTTTGTTACAAGTGATTTCTGCCAAAACTAAAGCGTTTTCTGCTTGTTTCCCAGAAATACCTTTGTTACGTAAGTCGATTAACATACAGTGATTATCTGTACCTCCAGAAACAATATCATAACCTTTTGCAACCAATGCCGCAGCCAAAGCCTTCGCATTCTTCACAACTTGTACAATATAGTCCATATAACCGTCAGATAAAGCCTCTTCAAAAGCAACAGCTTTAGACGCGATTACATGCTCTAAAGGTCCACCTTGTGTACCAGGGAACACTGCTCCGTTCAAGATTTGAGACATCATTTTCACTTCACCTTTAGGAGTTTTTGCTCCCCAAGGGTTCTCAAAATCTTTCCCCATCATAATGACTCCACCACGAGGACCACGTAAAGTTTTGTGAGTTGTCGTCGTTACGATATGACAATGAGGCATAGGATCGTTTAAGATTCCGCGGGCAATTAACCCAGCAGGATGCGAGATATCAGCCAATAACAAAGCACCAACTTCATCAGCTACCTCACGAAATTTAGCATAATCTATGTCTCTTGAGTATGCCGAAGCACCACAAATTATCATTTGAGGCTTCTCTTTACGAGCAGTTTCTGCCATAGCTTCGTAGTCAATTCTCCCCGTCTCTTTGTCCACTCCATAGAAAGAAGTTTGGTAAGTTAACCCAGAAAAGTTAACAGGAGAACCGTGAGTTAAGTGCCCACCGTGCGATAAATCGAATCCTAAGATCTTGTCTCCTGGCTTCAAACATGCTAAGTAAACAGCTGCATTTGCCTGAGATCCTGAGTGAGGTTGCACATTCGCATACTCTGCATTAAACAACGCTTTCAAACGATCAATTGCAATAGTTTCTACTTCGTCTACAACTTCGCAACCACCGTAGTAGCGCTTTCCAGGATAACCTTCTGCATATTTATTTGTCAAAACAGAACCCATCGCGCGCATTACGTTGTCCGAAACAAAGTTTTCTGATGCGATTAATTCAATTCCATTCAGTTGTCTTTCTTTTTCTTCTTCAATCAAATCGAAGATTACATCTTGTGCCATGTTTTGTTTGTATTAATTGTGTTTCAAATATAAGCTTTTATCATTAGAATTTCTAACTGATATATTCGCAATAACCTAAGAATTATCAAAACAATTTTTCTAATGATTTGGGCGTTCCCTTCGGGCGGGCTATTCGTTGCAATCTTTGCGTTGCAACTCCGCTATCGCTTCGTTTCACGCAAAGGATTTCTACTACTATCACTAACGCATCTAGAGTTATAAGTAATAAGTACTAAGTTTTTCAGTTTTTGTCATGCTGAATTTATATAAACTTTTGTATTTCTTAACCATAATCATAATATCCTGCTGAACTTTTTTCAGCATTACATCCAAATAAGAACTAAAGATTTATTATTTTAATCAAGGAAAAAATGAAGATAATTTTCTTAGTTATTGAAAATTTCTAATTTCTAAATTTACGAACTATCAAATTCTCTCATTAAATTTACAGCATGAAAAACCCTACTTTTTGCATTGGTTTAATGTCTGGAACTTCGTTAGATGGTTTGGATATTTGCTATGTCCGATTTGATGATAACCAACATTTCGAAATTTTACTTGCCGAAACTATAGATTATTCATCTGATTGGCGAAAAAAACTAACAGAAGCTTTTCAATATTCGGCAATAGATTTATGTCAATTAGATGTAGAGTTTGGTTATTTTCTTGGGGAGAAAGTAAAAGAATTTATTCATAAAAATAAGATTGGAAAAGTAGATTTTGTTGCATCTCACGGGCAAACTATTTTTCATCAACCGCAGAAATCATTCACTTTGCAAATAGGAAACGGTGCAGCAATAGCGTCGCGTTGTCAACAAAAAGTGGTGTGTGATTTCAGAACACAAGACGTTATTTTAGGAGGACAAGGAGCCCCTTTGGTTCCGATTGGAGACGAATTATTATTTTCTAACTATGATGCATGTTTAAACCTTGGAGGTTTTTCGAATATTTCGATGAATAGAAATGGAAAACGAATTGCGTTTGATATTTGTCCGATTAATATTGTTTTGAATCATTATGCCAAACAACTCGGGTTTGAATATGATAAAAATGGAGAATTAGCAGAACAAGGATATATTAATACTACATTAGTTGGAGAATTGAACCTTCTGAATTTTTATCATCAACCTTTCCCAAAATCATTAGGTTTTGAATGGGTAACGAATGAGTTTTTAACAATTGTTGATAAGTACGATATTCCTACCGAAGATAAACTGAGAAGTTGTGTGGAGCATTTCGTAATTCAAATTAAAAATACCTTTGCTTTATACGATATCAACAATGTGTTGATAACTGGAGGAGGAGTTCGAAATTCATTTTTTATCAATCGTTTACGAGAATTATCAACTGTTGAAATCATCATTCCAACTGATAATTTAATTGATTTTAAAGAAGCTTTAATTTTTGCATTTTTAGGATACAGAAAATTTACGAATCAAATTAATTGTTTAGCTTCAGTAACTGGTGCAAGCAAAGATCATTCTTCAGGAATTATCTATAATCCTATTTAAAGAATTTTGAATTAAATAATACCACCAGATTAAAATCCAATTATTTTAACTTGTGTATATTTACAGAAATTACAAATAAAAAAAGATGATTTCTAAACTATTTCAAAAATTTATTCATAGCCAAACTTCTGGCGGAATTACCTTAATTTTCTGTACACTATTTTCGTTAATTGTTGCCAATTCAATGTTTGCTGACTCTTACCAAGGTATTTGGCATTTGGATCTATTCGGGCATTCTTTTGCACATTGGATCAACGATGGATTAATGGCTATTTTCTTTTTCTTAATCGGATTAGAATTAAAACGTGAAATGCTAATTGGAGAACTTTCCAATGTGAAGAAAGCTATTTTGCCCATTTTTGCTGCAGTTGGAGGAATGTTAGTTCCTGCTGGAATTTTTGCTGCTTTGAATTATGGAACTGATACCATTAATGGATTTGGAATTCCAATGGCGACAGATATTGCATTTGCCGTTGCAGTGATTACAATGTTAGGGAAAAGAGTTCCAATGTCTTTAAAAGTGTTTTTAACGGCACTTGCAGTAATTGATGATTTAGGTGCTATTTTGGTGATTGCATTATTTTATCCTAATCCTGAGTTACCTTTTGACATTACTCAATTTGGGATTGCAATGGGTGTTTTAGCTTTATTATTTGGGTTAAATCGAATGAAAGTGAATTCAATCATACCTTATATAATTGGTGGAATTATTGTGTGGTGGTTTATGTTACACTCAGGAATACACGCAACAATTGCAGGTGTTTTAGTGGCTTTTACAATTCCTTTTAATAAAGTTCAATCCAAATCCCTTTGTGCTAAAGCAGAACACTTTTTACATTTACCAGTCGCCTTCATCATTTTACCATTATTCGCTTTAGCAAATACAGCAATTACTATTGATGGTGGAGGATTCTCCCATTTTAGTTTCCCGTTAGCAGCTGGAATTTTCTTAGGTTTAGTAGTAGGTAAACCAATTGGTGTAACCTTAGCGACTTTTATAGCTGTAAAATTGGGATTAAGTGAATTGCCAACAGCTGTAAACTTTAAACGTGTTTTTGGAGCAGGAATGTTAGCAGGAATTGGTTTTACAATGTCTATTTTCGTATCGATTTTGGCGTTTAAAGATCCTGATTATGTGAATGAAGCTAAATTAATGATTCTTGTAGCTTCGGTAGCTGCTGCAGTTTTTGGATTCTTTTATTTAAAAAGAACGTTAACGACTCGTCAGGATTATTCAGATTAATTGAACAAAATATTCATCATATCAAGTCGATTTTTTCTTCGGAAGAAATCGACTTTTATTTTATCCCTGCGTATCTTCGTATAAATTTTTGTACAAATGAGAACGTATCAAGAAACCATTGATTGGTTATTTTCTAATTTACCGATGTTTCAACGTGTAGGAGCAACTGCATTTAAAAAGGATTTAACGAATATTACTGAATTATGTGAATATTTAGGAAATCCTCAAAAGAAGTTTAAAACGATTCATATCGCAGGAACAAACGGTAAAGGAAGTACGTCTCATATGTTAGCTTCAATACTTCAAGAAGCGGGATACAAAACTGGTTTAACAACTTCACCACATTTAAAGGATTTTCGTGAACGTATGCGCATTAATGGTGTAATGGCGGATGAAGAATTTGTGATTGATTTTGTAGAAAAGCACGAAGATAAAATCATTAGCCAAGAAGCTTCTTTCTTCGAGATTGCAATTGCGATGTCTTTTGAATATTTTGCTCAACAAAATGTTGATATTGCTGTAATCGAAACAGGGTTAGGAGGACGATTAGATTCTACGAATATTATTTTACCAGAACTTTCGGTGATTACGAATATAGCGTTGGAACATACCCAATTTTTAGGTGATACGTTGGAGAAAATTGCTTTTGAAAAAGGTGGAATTATCAAGTCTAATACTCCAGTTGTTATTGGTGAAACGACACAAGAAACAAAAAAGGTTTTTACTGAATTAGCGTTAGAAAGAAATTCGAACATAATTTTTGCTGAAGAAAAACACTTTCAAGATTTACCTTCTGATTTATTGGGTTCTTATCAGGTCAAGAATCGTAGAACAGTTTTAACTTCTATCGAGCAATTACAAAATCAAGGTTGGGAAATTTCTGATGAAAATATTAAGAATGGATTATTAAATGTTGTAAAGAATACCAATTTAAGAGGACGTTGGGATATTCTTGGAAATAATCCGTTAATCGTAGCAGATACAGCACATAATCCGCACGGACTATTGGAAATTGCTAATCAAATCAAAGCACAATCGTACGAAAAATTACACTTGGTTTTAGGGTTTGTGAATGATAAAGACGTTAAAGAAAGTTTATCTTTCTTTCCTAAAGACGCAACCTATTACTTTTGTGCACCAGATGTTCCAAGAAAATTACTAATTAATGAATTAAAATTAGTCGTTCCATCAGATTTAGAAAACGTAAAATATTTCGAAACGGTTGCTGAAGCGATGGAAGCTGCTAAAAAATCGGCATCGAGTAATGATATGATTTATGCGGGTGGAAGTACTTTTGTTGTAGCTGGGGTTATTTAATTCTAGAGTATAAATAAAAGATTGATTAGCATAACAACGATAACAATAATTACTATCAACTAAAAAAGGAGAACATGAAGTTCTCCTTTTTTAGTTCTGTCACTCCTATTTTATAAAAGAGCTTCTTTATAGAAACTTAATTATGATGTCATACTAAACTTGTTTCAACATTGCATCTATTATATATTAACTATATTGAATAATCCATTCTCGCTTTGCGACAATCTCCCGAGTAGTTAACTATAAAGTATCCGTTTTTCTTTTCTTTTTGGTAAGAAAAGCAAAACGTCTAATCATTTTCTGCGTTAAAAACGGGTTTTTCTCGTCAAAAATCTAATATCTCACATCTCAAATCTAAAATTCTCAAAAAATATTTTCCATTGTACCAGCGACTTAAGGAAAGAATGTAAAATAAATGTAAATTATGTTTGGAAAAACAAATAA
>NZ_JAAGKM010000074.1 GCF_019308355.1 Empedobacter falsenii
GTCGTCATCATTATTACAAGAAGTCAATAAAAAGATTGATGATGTAGCAAATAAGAAATTAAAGAATAATTTCTTTGTAAAATTAAAATTCATTTTATTTAGTTTTGTTATATTATAAATGCAAATCATAAGCACCTGCAACTTCTGTTGAGATTTCGCCTAACCAACCCGCTTCTTGATTTGTTGCTGTGTAAACTTTGATAAAATCGATTCCTAATAATTTAACAGGATTTCCATTTTTATCAACAGCCCAATCAATATCAATATTTGAATCTTCGCTGTTATTTGGTGCATTGTCTACATAACCATAAGCCAATTGTTTACCAGTCCAAATACCATTTTTCTCTGTATAATTGCTTGCCAAAAGTGTACCTGAGAATTTTAACTGATCCGAACCAAACCACAATGGATAATATGATTGTTTATGATAAGAATTTTTAGTTTTATAACCTGAATTTCCTTGATTATCTGTCCATTTTACATATTCAGGATTAGGTATTTTATCTTCTTCGGTTGGTTTTTGATAAGAAATACTATAATTTTTTATTGTATTTGGATTCGTGTACTCACTTCCTGCAATTTCGTACCATTCGTCGTCATCTGGTTTTCCGTTTTTATTTTTATCATATGCAACCATCACAATTCCAGGTTCAGAAGATCCAGCAAAACCATTTCCTAAAACTTTAAAATCGCGTTTGTTTGGTTGGTTCATAATCGTATGGTCAAAACCAAATACCACATATCCTCCGTAACCTCCAAGTGTAATCATTGTAGATTTTTCTCCTACTAAAGCCTTAGCAGCTTTGGCTGTCATATCAGCTTGAGTTTCTCCTGTTACATAAGATGGTAAAGCATTTGTGAATTGTCCAACTGCTGGCAAATAATCAAAGACTTGAGAAATATATTTACTGTAAGTAGATAATTCTTGTGTAACATTAACCTTTGTTTTTATCGTTTTAGAAGTTACTCCTGAAGTAATTTCTAATGTTAAATCGTAAGCACCAACTTTATCAGAAACAAAACCTAAGGTTTTCTCATTACCAATAATTTCATTGCCAAGTTTCCATGTATATGTTGCATTTTCGAAACCAGAAACAGTTGGTTCAATTGAAACAATTTTTAAACGTGCTGCATCATAAGATACTTGTAAAGTAGCATTATCAGGATTAGTCTCGATAATGTTTTCATCATCACTACAGCTTTGTATTAAAGCAAAACTTAGTGCGGTTAGTAAGATTTTAGAATATTTCATATGTAAATTTTATTTATAGACAAAAGCAAAGTGAGCAGGAATATTTCCAGCAGCAGTTTTCCATTTAAAAGCACCATTTTTATCAAAACAATAGATGTAACCCATCGAAACATAATTTCCGACATCGGTTAGAAAAAGATCTTTGGTTTGAGGATTTACAGCAATTCCGTAAGGCGTTTCGATTTCATTAATAACAGGATCATTGACCAATGTTTTGTTGATAACTTGTTCTGTTTTGGTATCAATTACACCATAAGTTTTTGTGTATTCGAAAGTTGTGTAACTAAATTCGTTTGAATAATAATAGAGTTTGTTATCAACAATTGTAAAGTTAGAAACAGGAATATCAAATTTCTTTTTGATTTGATGCGTTTTACTATCCAACACATATAAATTTGATGGAACGTTGTAATAATCACCACGAGAAGTCACATATAAATCGTCATCTGCATCTTTTTTTAAACGATGAAGGTTTACTTCAACATCAATTTTTTTAGTTTCTTTAAACGTTGATAAATCAATCACAGAAATCGTTTTATCATATTCAGGAACTCGATATCCTCCTGAGTTTGCTACATACAAATTATTCCCAACAACTTCTAATTCTTCTGGCTGATAACCTACGGTCACTTGTCGCGTAACCGATAAATTAATCGTATCTATTTCGACCACTTTTCCCAAAGGCGCTTTCGGATCGATTGTAACAGGACCAGCATACGAAGATGCATACGCTTTCCCATTTGCAAACGTGATGTAACGACCATTTTCTAAAGGAATTGTTCCCAGATGTTTGGCTGTTCTTACATCCATTACTTCGATAAAATTTGATACGTTGATAACCGCATATAACTTATTTCCATAAATTTTGATATCATTCCCAACATCTCCCAATTCCTTTACCATAGTAGGATTTACGGTTGCATATATATTTCTATTATAGGTTCCTGTTGTAAAATCCATATAATCTACCGAAGCCATATTACTTCCCATTTTTCCTTCGTTTAGTAAATAAAAACCAACAACATCTGTTTTTTCGGGATCGGTTACACCTTCTTCCTCTTTCTCGATCAAATAAGTATCTTGCTGACAAGCATAAAAAGTAATTGCTGTTAAAAAACAGACGAATAATTGTTTGAAATTTCTCATAAGTTTGCGCTTAATATTAGCTTGAATTGTCTTCCTGGCATTGGATAATTTAAAACCACATCATATTGTTGATTCAAAATATTATTTAATTCAAAAGAAACTTTGAATAGACTTTGATTCAACCTAAACTCTTTATGTATCCCTAAATCATTTGTAAACCAAGGATTAAGACGATTTGTTTTGATGTTATCTTGATGAACATTGTAACGTTCTCCCACATAAATAAAACTGTAATTAAAATTCCATGTTTTATAAGAAGCCGCTAAAACAAAAGAACCACTATGTTTTGGTGTATATGGAATTTGATTTTTGTAGTAACTTTTTTTAGGATTCGAATAATCTAACGCTTGCAAAAAACCATAGTTAAGCATTGGCGAAACCTCTATTTCTCCTAATTGAAATGTTGATCGAATTTTAACATCCAACCCTTTTATTCTGACTTCATCCAAATTGAGCATCGTGAAACGAAACAAACTTCCAGAAGGCGCAGCCACAATTTTATCAGTTACTTCATTGTAAAAAGCATCGGCTTGAATCGTAATATTTTTGAAGAAATTTTGAGATGATTTAGAATAAGTAAAACCAACATTATATTGTGTAGAATATTCTGGTCGAAGATTCGCATAACCAATGTCTGTGTAGTACAAATCGTTGAACGTTGGCATTCTAAAAATACGTTTATAAAACGCTCTGATATTAAAATCGTGAGATTTGAATGGTTGATAATTGGCGATAATTGTTGGCGTCCATATATTTTTATCAGGCGCACTTGTGTTCATTTCTACTGATTCTTTTACAAAAGTTCCCAATAAACTTCCTTGTAAACTCAAACCTCCAAGACGATAAGTTGACGCGAACGCAACAAGATTTGTATGACGAGTAGGAAAAGAAAAATTCTTTAAATCTGCTCCCATATTATTAAACTGATAATCTGTTGCAACATTCACATCCCAATTATCTGTAATCGAATAAAGATTCGCTCAAGACACATAAAACTCGCGTTGTGTGTACTTATTTTCTATTTTTACTGTCGAAACTGTATCTGTATAATGGGTGAAATCGTAAGCAAACTTTGCGTTTATCTTCGATTGAAAATTTCTGAATCGTTTCTCATATTTACCTTGAACAAAATAATTTCTATCAACCAAAGTTTGTCCACGTCCATCAAATCGACCACGCACAATTGCAGCAGGAATTCCACGATCCGAATCATACAAATATCCTTTTACATTCCAATTCGATTGATTTCCTTTTCCGATCAATCCTAATTCCAAACGTTTTGCATCAACTTGTCCATCTCTACGTTTCAAAAGTGTATCGTATGCAGTAGTTCCATCCAAATTTTTGCGTTGATAACGGAATTTATATATACCATTCGTTTTAACATATTCTGCACTCAAAACAGCTGATAATCTATCCGTAATTTTCTGTTCAATACGAATAGAAGGATTGATTAATTGAATCGAGCCTAACTTATAACGAAGTGTAGCATTCGTTTTTTTATCACCAATAAAAACAGGTTTTTTGGTTTGAAGATAAATAGCAGAAGCAGAAGCATAATCTTTCGCTGATTAAAAAATATTACTTTTTTGACCATTATATAAAGAAATCATTTCCATATCGTCTAAAGAAAATTTTCCTAAATCGACAATTCCATTCTGCGCATTTCCAAGTTGAATTCCATCATAAAAAACTGCAACATGTTGAGATCCCATCCCACGAACATCAATAGTTTTTAAACCTCCAACTCCACCGTAATCTTTAATTTGCACTCCTGCAAAAAAAAGAACAGCATCTGCCACAGAATGGCTATTTAAAGCCTCTAGTTCCGCTCCTTTCAATTCCTGAACAGGAACAACGGCTTTTATATTATTTTTTAAAATATTAACTTGCTGAAGCTCTAAAATACTATCATGAATAATTTGCGCAGAGGCTATGCGACATGAAAGCAAAATCAAGCTGCAACAAATAATTATAGTTTTTAGATTTCTCATTTAGCAATAATCAATTGTTGCTAACGAGAGTATATGAAGAAGTATTGAAAGGACGAACCTATCCAAAATTTGAACTTCACGCTTTAGTCCCCGAAAGCATTCAACATTTATCATTTTGGTAGGTCTTCTGACTTACTCCTTTTTTAGAAATCCTTCCCATTAAAAACAGTGGATATAATGTATCTAAAAAATATGGAGCTTACAGCAGCGGGTCTGTTCAGGATTTTCACCTGATTCCCTGTTACCGAACGGTTAAGTTCGCACCAAATGTTAATCAAAAGTAAAATTATTATTTTGAATAAACAATTAAATCTTTATCAATAATAGCTAAATAAAAAAAGCTAACTCATTCGTTAGCTTCTTCTTTTACTTTATTTATTTCGATCACTTCTCCAGTTTCATCAACCTGAACCGCAATCTTTTCATAATTCCATTTATCAAATTCTTTTTCTCCAACAATAATTGCAGTCCCAGAGCCTTTTGTTCCTTTTATAGGTACAGAGATGTTAGCTTCACCAGTATCATTTGTAATAGAAATATTTCCAGTAAAAACTCCGTTCGTTTTAACATCCGCACCCAATTTCTGCTGAACTTCAGGATTTTGATTAATAATATTAATTGCATGTTTCGTTACATCGCTATCCGAAGTTATCTTACTAAAACCCCAAAAAGCACCACCAATTAACAATCCAAAAAATAAAATCACAAACGACAAACAGCCAACAGGCACAACCCATTTCCAATTACGTTTAAACCAACTTTCCTTTGGTAACAATTGATTATCATACTGATTTTCTTCCATAATATATAGGTTTTGAGTAAAGATAATAAATTTGGGCGTTCCCTCGCTCTTTGCCTTCCATTTATATTATTCATAGAATAACCAAAATAATACAAACACAGCTAATGCAAATCGCTCGGTCGGGCTATCCGTTGCAATCTTTTGTAGAAGAAGATTAGAAGTGATTATAGAAAATCCAATTTCTACAAAAGGATTTCCACTACTATCCCTAACGCGGGTTGTAAGTTGTAAGTTTTGAGTGATAAGTTATAATTTATAAGACATAAGATTTAAGACTTACAGGAATAGAAGTAGAAGTTAAAATATCCACTTGAGGGAAATAGGGGCTTTTCGATTTATGAGTTGTAAGTTATAAAGGAAGCTTCCTTTTTATTAAGAAGAAGCTTCTTGTTGGATGAAAGCAAGCTTCTTTTTTTATAAAACATAGTCTGGAGATGCGTAAAGCTTACAGCGTTCAGCTAAAGCGCGACGTATAACCACAAAAAAAGCCTCAAGTTGTTCACTTGAGGCTTTTGATAAAAACTGGCGACGACCTACTCTCCCGTAAGTAACAGTACCATCGGCGCAGGCAGGCTTAACTTCTCTGTTCGGAATGGGAAGAGG
>NZ_JAAGKM010000075.1 GCF_019308355.1 Empedobacter falsenii
AAAAAATCATCCGGAAATAGGTCTTTTGTTTCCATAAATATGTAAATATTAAATGTATAAAAAAAATTCTGCTCGATTTTAACCCAAGCAGAATTTTATACTTACACAGTTTTTGGTACAGTGTCTTATAAAACTATTTTTGAGTTTAATAATAATTTACAATTTTTAAAAAATGTCGCTTAACTTATACTGTTCATTTTGTTTGTATATTCAATCACGATTCCTAGGAATTTTTATTTTTTCTTCTCCGTACTCGTTTTATCTTTTTGGTAGAGTATCCATTACGAGCATTTTCTTCCTTTCATATATCATGCTTATCGTAATCAAAGTGAGCATTCAATTACCTTCTAACATTTTTTCAATTTCTCGATTTAGTAAGTCTTTTAGGAATTTTTGGAGTTCATCTCCAGTTTTAAACTGTTTGAAAAAATCATCCCGAAAATAAGTCTTTTGTTTTCAAAGTTATGTAAATATTAAACTTATAAAAAAAATCTGCTCTATTTTAAACTAAGTAGAACTCTATACTTACAGAGTCTTTGGTACAGTGTCTCATTTTAATTCATAAAAACATTACATTTCTTTTGATATAACCTATATCATTTTTTGTTCATCCACAGAATGGCTATCTAGTTACATGTAAGGATGTAAAAGTGTAGTTGTTAATGTAGAATTCGCCATATCCTGATTCAGTTTTGTCGCATCAACAGGCTGTCCGATTCCTATATTCACTAAAGTAGTATTTGATCCAAGATTTCTATTTCTACATGCCGCTTGTATTTCATAACTACCTTGTTCTAATTTATCTAATGTTACATTCAAGTTAAATATCTTATAAGATCCAGGCTCACCTCTTACTACATCAGATCTTACAGCCTTCAATTTAAATCCTTCATTATTTTTTTTCATAAAGATTCCACATGCAAAACTAGCAGAATTCCCTGTTGAATTCGATGGTCTATTAATTTGCACAGTTGTTTGAAAACTTAATGTTACTTTACTAGAATTCGTAGTATCTTTTACTACAAAATTATCTTTATTATTCGTCATAAAACTCCATCCATCATCATTTGAATCTAATTCATATGAAGTTATACTACCTGTACTATTAAAAAATAATCCTACTTTATCTATAGTCGTGTTTAAATAATATAATGAAAGACTACCTGTTCCATCTGCTACTTTGTAAGTTTTCCATACATTAGTTGGATACTCATTATCCTTTACTTGTAACACTTGATTTAATGTACCTGCATCACCTAAAGAATTATCATTTCCTGCTAATCGTAACTCTTTTCTTAAATTTAAATCCCCATTAATGTCAAGAGTTTTAGTAGGGTTCTTTGTGTTAATTCCAACTTGAGAATATGTATATGAATAAGAAAAAATTACAAGTAATATATTTATATAGAGTTTCATGTTAATTGAATATTGAATTAAAATTTTCAGGTATTTCGTATACATCTACTTTTAAAGATGATTGTGCCATAAACGTATTAATATTTGTGACTTCATCTACATTTCTTCCTATAGCCAAATCCCTTGTAGACCCACTTAGTTTAGCACAAGCGATATTAATACTATGAGAACCTAAAGTTAAATTTGATGTACCACCAATCTGAGTATGAGTTAGAAATGTACTAGTAGATCTACTTGTATAAATGGTATTGATCCTAGCACTTTTCAGTTTTCCATCTACGAAAATACCACAAGTATACTTTATGTTTTCACCATTTGTTGAAGTTGAATTATTTTGTTGAACAACAGTTTCAAACTGAAAATAAACTTTACTTGATTTGCTATTTACATTAAACGATTTTGCTAAACCAGGAATTTCATTAAAGCCTTTCAATTCTAAATCAGATAATAAAGCCCCATCTATTAATTCTGTAGAAACATTTACTGAAGAATTGTTATTAGGAGCTATTTGTATTCCAATCTGATCTGAAAATGAATCATTAAAAATTAAGTAAAACTTATTCGGTTCATATTCTGGAATAAGTAATGATTTCCATGTCGGAGGTAAACCTTCTCCTTGCGAAACTAAAATCTGCTCTTTTGTTCCTTTAGATTCTACACTATTATTATCTAAAAAAATTCTCTTTCTTAAACCAAAATCTCCATTTACATCAAGACTAGATTGAGGTGTTCTTGTGTCAACTCCTACTTGAGCTTGTGTCAATGCACTTAAAAATAATCCTGTTATTAATAATTCTATTTTCATCTATTGTGCTTTAAATGTAATTAATTCAGCTAAATCAATCTTTAAAAAAGATTTAAGTTGAAAGTTATTTGAATTAGTAGAAGATGTTGTATTTGTTCCTATCGATAAGGTATGACTATTTCCCTCTATTCCTCTACAAGCCATCTCAATACTGTAGGAACCTTTGGGAGTATTCTCCTCTGTATAGTTTAGTGTATACATATATTGCATAGGCGAGTTAGTTGTAATGGTCGTAATTTTATCAGGTCTTAGAGCAACTAATGTATTATCCTTAAAAATTCCACACATAAATTTTACTTCCCCAACTGAAGAAGTTGTGACAGACTCTACACCTGTTTGGAATTGATAAGTAGTTTTATTTTCGTTGGACTTGATTTCCACTATTGTCTTAAGTCCACTTATTTTAGTCCAAGAACTATCAAATTGATCACCTATTTTATTAAGGTAGTTAACACCTGAAATAGTGATAGACTTTATCCCAATATTATCATCTATAACATATGTATTAATCAATTTATATTGTCCATTCTCCATAAATGGAACATTTACATATTTCCATGTTGGAGACATCCCTACTCCTTGAGATACTAAAACTTGATCTTTTAACCCTGCATTTCCTTTTGTTAAATCATTTCCTCCTACACGTAAAGAATTTCTTAAGATAATATCGCCTTCTACATCAAGTTTACTTTTAGGTAAAACAGTTCCGATGCCTATTTGAGAAAATGCATAGTTTGACAATATTATAGCTAACAATTTTACTTTCATAGTTTTACTATTTAGTTAACGGATAGGCAAAAGTAATTCAATTTTGATTAAAAATAACTATTTATTAGAAAATTAAGTGATAAAATATTTTTTTTTAAGATTAATAAAATTCTTGTCAAGAAATCAATTACTTACACTTTTTATGTAATTTATAGATATTGTCCAGAACTTTGTCTAAATATATTTCAGATTGGTTGATTTTTTATAGTAGAGCCTTTTTTCTAAAATCGTTAAAAATTTATTTAAAATTATACCCAATTAAGAATTTATAGAGTCCATTTCTTAGAAATTAGCATTAATGATATATAAAAAAGGCTTCTTCAAATCTTCGTTTGGAATACCATCTTGTTTTTGGTGTATTTGTGTCAAGAATTCCCCGATGGGCATATGAATTCATTTAAAAACAATTAAAAAAGTAATGAATAAAAATGAGCATATAGAAATGAATAAAGGTTCCTCCATTGAAGAACCTTTACTTTTATTTATCAAATTTCTTTAAAATGTACGAAACCACAAAACTCACAAAAGCACCAACTCCAGCGAGAATAGCAGTTTGTAACAAATCACTTAAACCTAAATTTCCCAGTATACTAAACATTGTACCACAGAGAACCCCCATTTTCATATGACTATCCTGTATCATCTTTATTCACGCCATCTAAAACCGTCAATTGGCTTACTGCACCTAACACACCACCGGCAACCGTTAAATAACCACCAAGATCATTTAACCATTCCGGCAATTGGATTGGAGATGCCAAAAGCACTCCTCCGATTGCAGCTAAAACCAAACCGATATTTCGGAGCCATTGAAACAACTTAGGCGTTGGGGATTGTATTCGATCTATTATTTTCATCCGTTAAATTATCCGTTTTTTTTATACACTTAATTTCAAGTCTAACCGATTCACCCGAATCAATCGCTTGATAAACCAAATCCTTCACTTTATTAAAAGCCTTTCGACTTTCCCATCCTATTCCAGCACCACCCAAAGAAGTAACCGGAGCAATACAGCCTAGTAATTCCTTTTTTGCATTGTTCGCAGGATGCATCAGAATATAAGTCCTGTTCGCTACATCCTTTAACCAAATATGCCATCCATATTTTTGACTGTATCTTTTCGCTAAAACATATTTCCCTTCCGGTATACACGATTTTCTCACTTCATTATTCAACCAAGGCAACTCGATCGTATAACAAATAATACCTTTTGCATTCTGCAAAATTCCATTTGTTCCATTAGGGAAATACGTTCTGATTAATTCTAATTGCATTAGATTTGATTCACATCAATTAATTGTAGCGCATTGTACGCACCATTTTTCAGTACATACTTTTCACCGTTAATTTCTTGATAGAACTCCACACCCAGAACCAAGAAGATAGGTTCTGTACTATTTGCAGGCAAAGTCGTCGCCAAGCTAATCGTTGAAGTGGAAACAGTATCGTAAGGAAGAATTCCAGTATCGGCATTCGACACATTAAATGAACCATCCATAAAATTGACATCAGCTGCTGCAGCTTCAATTTTAAAATGCGTTGTTCCAGATGGCGCATTGATCATATTTGCTGGAGTAAATGCGGGAATATCTACAACCACATCACCATCCACACGATCTAAAGTAACGCTATAAGGCGCATACAACGTAGTCGATAATTTCCCGTTGATGTTGAAATCAAATCCTTTCAACAATGATAAATCTCCATCAATTACATTTCGTTGTCCGCGTTCGCTCACCGTATCGGTCTGAATCACCTTAACCATATCACGAGTTAAACGCCCAACCATTCTCGAATCAGCAGAGTTTAACAATACCGCTCGAAAAGCCGTTCGCAAAATCTTTCCAGATGCTCCTGCTCGCCCAAATTCTTCGCCATTTTCACGTGTACGTTGAAAGTTTGGATCATTCATAATTCTGTTCTTATCCACGCCACCTTTTTCACGTGCTAAAAACCCTTCTTTTGCTTTGTAAAAGGTAATGTCTCCCACAGTACCCAAAAGCTTAATAATACCTTTTTGTCTTGCCATTTTACTACATTTTTTCGTTCAACATTTAATCCTTCTACCGGTAGACAAAACAAGAATAAGAAAAAATCGTAACTTTATTAAAACCAAACTTTTCCAAATGACTTTTTTATCATCTTATGTCACTAGATGACATATAGATGAAGTATATTTACAGTATAGATAAAGCATAGATAGTGTATGAAAATGTATAATTATGCAGCAAAAAAAGGACACTGTACCAAAAACTGTGTAAGTATAAAATTCTGCTTGGGTTAAAATCGAGCAGAATTTTTTTTATACATTTAATATTTACATATTTATGGAAACAAAAGACCTATTTCCGGATGATTT
>NZ_JAAGKM010000076.1 GCF_019308355.1 Empedobacter falsenii
AACAACACCGTCTGATTTTGGTTGTAATACTTGAAATTCATAGACAAATATCTGATTATCAAACATAAATATACAAAAATCTAAAATAATAACCAAAAAAAATCCGCCTCAGTTGTGAGACGGATTCATATTAATCTGGTATATTATGTATAAAAAAAGCCTCAGATAATATCTAAGGCTGTTTATTTTTTTTAAGTGCACCACGAATGCAAATGATTAATGGGACACTATTATATTACAAATATACAATTATTCTTTTATTAAATAACTATATCCTAATTTTTTTTCAATAATTTGTTTTATAACATCATTGTTTTCAAACTTATTGAATAATTCATGTAATCTAATTTCAAGTTCATTCTTTCTAGAAATTGAAATATTATTAAGCAGATATATTAACGCTTTTATTGCAGAATCTAAACTATGACTGTATTCATTGTTAAAAGGAGTATTAGGAATACCACTTACTCCTTCATCTATATGTAAATCATAAATAACTCCGCTATGTGCACAACTATTGCGAACAAAGACTAAAGTATCTAAAAAGTTCTGAAGTTTTTCAGGTTTCTTGAGCGAATACCGTAAAGAAATTTTTTTTCTAACATCCTGATCGATAATATGCTCATATACTTTAAACCCGTTGTGCATTTTAAATAATTTGAGTTTTTAGATTATTAATATTTCGATTAAAGTATGTTTTATTAATGTACTGAACCACAGTAAGTGCAGTAATTTTAGCTAAAATTCTGGTTTTAAACCCTTCGAAAGTCTTTGCATAATTTCGTCTAATCATAAACTGATCACATAGTTGAGAAAATAACGTTTCAATTCTTTTTCGGTACTTTTTGAATGGATAAAACTGAGGTTTATACTCTTTTTGATTGGATCTTTTCGGTGTTTCTAATCGAATATTAGCTTCATTAAATAAGTCAATTTGAATTGTTTGTGACAAATATCCTTTGTCTCCAAGTAGCAAACAATCATACATTTGAGTTTTAACATCTTTCAAAAAATGAATGTCATGAACAGATGCGGGACTGATATCAATACTCTGGAAAACACCATTTAAAGAACAAATAGCATGAAGTTTATAGCCATAAAAAGACATTTGCTGAGAAGCACAAAAACCTCTATTTGGTGCACTATACTGATGTTCTTTGCAAATTTTCGAGCGATTAATTCTTGCTATTTTACACACTTCCAACGGCATACTATCAACGATGAAACAATTTTCAAATTCATTAAATTCTTTCGCTAATTTGAGGCGAATACTATTAATTTGCTCTGATAATCTACGTTTTCTACGATTGTAAATACTACGCTCAATTTTACAACTTAACGTATTAGGAAGATTTCGAAATAAATGATTTTCACTATCAATACCCATAAATTCAGCAGTTAAGACAAGACTGATAAGTTCTAAATCAAAAAGTTTAGGTCTTCTACGTTGATAAATTAAAAGTGTATCTGTTGATATTTTTCGTAGAACTTCCAATATTCTTTCGTAATTTGCAAGTAAGTTGTTCATTGTAAATGTTTTGTAGTTGAAGCAATTTACTGATTTTCAATCAAATGAACAACTTTATTCTTTAGTAATCAAAATGCACAACGGGTATACTTTAACTATTGATCCAAATGTATAGTATTCAAATGTTTTCCAACACGGTGCATATTTATCTTCTGGATATTTTTGATGATGTTTGCAAATTTGAATATTTTTTTTCTTAAAATTATTATTATAATGTGATTTTATATCTTTCAAATATTCTTCTGACATTATAGCAGGATCTGTGTACCAAATCGAGTTATTATTATAATGCATCGAAACCCAGTAAATTAGGTTAGTTCTAAAATTTAATTCTAGTCTGTTTATATATTTTATTAGCAAATATCTTAAATCTACGTCTAAATAATACAAGTCAATTACAGTCGAAATTTTAGTCCCTTCTACGAAATTATGATTTTCATCTATTTCGAATGGATACCAATAAAACCCTAATCTATAGTAACCAATATCTAATAAAATTTCTTTGATCTTATCATTCTCTAAGTCAAAAAACATACCTCTATCAATCAGCTTAGTAATTTGATTTTCTATACTCGTAAATGTATCAGCCATTTATTTTCAATATTTGTATTGATTAAGATTTAAAATATAAATTGCCTTTCTACCAGTTGTTTCTTCTGAACTGATCAACTCATCGTTTTTTAAGTTCCTCATAACACCAGCGATAGCAACAGAAGTTATTTCTTTTGGTACTAATTTCAACCGAACTAACTCCTCTTTTATTTCAGCAACAGTTTTACCTTTATTAAGAAAGTTAGTATTTACTATATGCTCTCTAATTTTTGATGTCAATTTTAAAGATTCTATCCTATCTTTTGGTAATTCATTGAGAGGTTTAAGAGGAATTTTAAAGTCTAATAATGTTTCTAATGGGTACTGAACGGCTTTTGCATATTCAACGTAATAATCTATATTGGTAGTTATACCTTTTTCAATACTATTGATTGTGTTTTCTGTTATAGTTGTTAATATAGAAATATCTTTTCTGGTATAGTTTAATTCTATACGCTTATTTAATAAAGACTTACCTAACTTTTCTCTATAAGCAGGTGAAACTAATCTATCTTTTCTATTATTATCACTCAACTCTAATGTTATTTTAAATTAATTAGATATAAATTTGCATGTAACAAAATATTTATCTATATTTGACTATAATTAATTAAGCGACAGTTATTAAACTCGAGTCTTGTTATCGAAAACGGCTAATTTAAGATGACGCAAGACCAATAGGGTTGTCGCTACCTCATATTTTGTATATTTGCATTCTATGGGGTGGTTTTCTCTATCGGATATTTCGTCAAAGGTTCTTAGCCGTACCTCGATTTAAATTGAAGATAGGAAATCGCCCCTCTTCATATCTCGACTCGTTCCATAAAACCCAACACAAAATGAGAACGAAACAATTTCCATTCATCCGTAAAAAACCACCAGACAAAGTCTGTTTGTTTTTTCCATTCTTTTAAAGAACAATACCCCGTATTTATAGCATTTTTAAAACACGGATCGTAAAGTAAAGGGCTGACCTTTCTTTACACGCTCTCTATCAGAGCCTCGGTAATGAGACTTTGAAAGCATTCGTTTTATCTTTTTTATTCGCACAATAAATTTAAAACGTTTAATATCATTTTCCAAATTTATTGGGGCTACTACCTGTTTTAAGTTGTAAGTAATGAGTTATAAGTAATAAGTTGAATGTATGATGTACAGATTAGATGTTAGTTGTTTGAGTTGAGTCTAAATCAAATATATAGGATGCGATTCTGAGACAAGTCAAGAATGACAAAACTCATTGTAGAAAGTGAATTTGAATATTGAAAAAGGAATTAAAAAAATGTCATATGATTTGGAGGCGAGTGTCAAAAAGCTGAGATGCATGATTAAGATTATTCATTTTTTTTCTTGATAAAAAACACATTTGAGATTAAGAGGAGAAGCTTTATAAGCTTCGGTATATTACTTTTTGCTTGATCAAAAAGTAATCAAAAAATCAAGACCGCGATTTTCGACGTTCAATTAGCATTTTACGCACTAAAAAGATTAAATGATTCGCATACGCTCACTAATCTTTTTTACGCTTGTTTCAATGGATTGAAACTCGTCTGCAAATCGTATGTCGACTCTAAGAATCGTTATAAAAAGTGAATTTGAATATAAATAAGAATAAAAACGAAAAACGTTAAGCGTAGACCGTAAATCGTAAAAACAAAAACCCCTTTCCCCAAAACAAAGTTGGCGCGATGTACAGGAAAAGGAGTGGTTTTTAAAACGAATGTTGAATTTTAAAAAACTATTGTAAAATTATGAAAGAGTAAACAGATTCACACTCTATCCCCCGAAGACACCATAAGAAGAAAGTAAATGATCTTCATAAAGTAATTAGTGTTAAATTTTAGTTTTCATTTATTAATGTATTTTTTAAAACTTGTCTATCGGGGGAATTTCTTTTTAAGAGGAATATATTATAAACAGGCAC
Source organism: Empedobacter falsenii (assembly GCF_019308355.1). Lineage (GTDB taxonomy): Bacteria > Bacteroidota > Bacteroidia > Flavobacteriales > Weeksellaceae > Empedobacter > Empedobacter falsenii_B. The sequence continues at coordinate 4,044 of NZ_JAAGKM010000076.1, forward strand.
GCGCGCGCGAAAAAATAGAGATGAAATTCTAAATTGAATTTACGATAATAAGAAAATGATTATATGTTCATTTTTACCTTGACGCAAAAACGAACCAAAAGTTATTCATATGATTTATTATTATTTTTAAGGTATTCATGAATGCAAAGCATTACAAGACCGCGATTTTCGACGTTCAATTCTCATCTCACGCACTAAAAAGATTAAATGATTCGCATACGCTCACTAATCTTTTTTACGCTTGTTTCAATGGATTGAAGCTCGTCTGCAAATCGTATGTCAACTCTAAAATTCGTTGTTATAAGTGAATTAGAATATTGATAATAAAAAACACGTAAAACGTTAAGCGTACAACGTAAAACTTGATAAAAAACATTGTGGTTAGATAAATTAAGTGTTAAAAAGTGTTAAAATCCTGTATCGGTGTATATCGAAAATGACACTTTTCTGTATCGGTTGTGTATCCGCGCTGTATCCATTCTGTATCCATTGTATATCCGTTCCGTATGGTTTGTTCGGTGTTCGTGTATCGATGTTTAATTGTAAAATGTAGTATGTATTAAGTAAAATGTACAGATTAGATGTTAGATATGAGATATGAGATATGAGATTGAGATTGAGGTTGAGGTTGAGGTTGAGGTTGAGGATGAGATTCTTTGAAAGGTCAGAATGACAAAGAATTTGAGTATTGAAAAAGGAATTAAAAAAATCCGACGATTTAGAATCGAAATGCAATTCAACTCTAAATTATTGGAATAAAAAAGTTGGAGTGTCTGAGTGGAGCGAGTTGCCAACTTTATGGAAATAATTTATTTAGTTGAATTACCTGAGCCATACCATGGCTCCTCCTTTTAATTTCAAATGTTTTTTTGGATGAGCTTCCCCGAAGGGCATATGAATACCTATAATTAAAATAGAAAAGTAATGAATAAAAAAGTGATAGAAAGATTTCTCAATACCTCGAAATGACATATTGAATGAGATTCTGAGACAAGCTCCTTTAGATTTGAAAATCTTAAATTGTAGTATAAAAAGAAGAGAAAAGAGTTTGAGTACACTATAACGAGTTCAGAGCTATATAATCTCATATTCTGATTAAGACTCAACTCTTTCTTATCAAATT
>NZ_JAAGKM010000077.1 GCF_019308355.1 Empedobacter falsenii
TTTGCCTTGATTTTGTTTTGATAAGATCTTGACGATCTGAACTTCTGTAAAATTGCTTTGTTTCATAATTATCCCTAAGTTAATAAACTATATTTTTAAACGTTCCGGTTTTTAGGGAAGATTACACATACTCTTGCCATTGGTTTTGCAGTTGGAACTAAAGCAATATGCCGTCTGGGTTTTGTAATACACCTGCATACTCGGGGTTTTGTCCTCGTGGAACGGACAGTTTATTCGGCTCTGCTTGTCTGTCTTTAAACCGTAATAGTGCAGTACGTTCGACATTGTGAGCTTTTGTTTGATTTCCTGTATTTCCATTGAAAAATATTTTTTGCGTCAAAATGAATATTCTTTTCGCCTACAAATATATATTTAACTGCATAAATAAACAAACATATATTTCATTTAGTTGCAATAAACAGCCTTATTTATTAATTTTGCTGTATAAAATTCAATGTTATGGTACGGACGGTAGAGCTGATTGCTAAGAATATAAAACGGTTAAGAGAACTTAAAAACCTCTCTCAAAAAGAAGTGTGTGCAGACAGCACCATTCCCCAAGGACAATACAGCCGTATCGAAAACGGTAAAGTAGAACCCTCTATTTCTACATTGGAAAAATTAGCTGCCGTCTTTGAGGTGGATATGGCAGAGTTCTTTAAATCCGATGACCTGGAACAGGAAGTAAATTTACCGCTACTCCAAAAAATAAAGCTGATTGATACGCTTGCAGACGATGAACAGCAAGCTTTGCTAAAAATGATTGATCTGGCTTTAGCAAATAAAAGAATGAAAGATAATTTGCAATCACTCATTGCTCAATAAAACAATAAAGCCCGCAATTAGCGGGTTTTATTGTTTTTATATGCTTCATCTGATAATCGCCTGATTAAATATGCCCAAAGACTTATATTAATGGGCAATGGTGCTGTTACTGACGATAAACTGTATTCTCCATATCTTTTACCATCAATATTTTTAAATACAAAATAGGACGGTTTCCCTGATACCATTTTTGCATCAGGCATTTCCGTTATAAAATCCGTATGGTACTTGCCTAAATCAAATATAGGTTCTGCCTCTGATAGTAATTCCCGGTATTGCTCCTGTTGCTTTCTTTGCTTCCGGGTTTTTATTTCCACTTTTATAAGGCGTATTTTATCTATTCTACCTAAGCTGTCTAAAGTAACATAATATTCCTGATAGCACGGAGTATCTTTAATAATCAGGTAATAATATTTATCTTCTAAAGAATACAAAATCTTGGGAGCTTGTATTGTATCAAAATGTTGTAATACTTTATCTGCTTTAGCCCTGCTGACCATTGCCATTGAGTCGGTCATGTTTTCTCTACCTTCCTGTGCTTTACATACAAGCGAAAAGCACAGCATTAAAATTATGGAATATGCTGTTTTCATCTTGTAATGTTTTATTGAGTACGTGGTAGTTTCTGAGGGTCAGTTATATGCCCTTCTTTATAGCCACCATGGTTTTTACCATCTCGCTGAGGCATTCCTAACATTCTTCGGATTAGATTATCAACACGTATTGCATTAGCATTATTATCGCTTGGACTGGCTCCTGTTGCTGATGGAATACCATGCCCAAACACTTCGTGTCCTGATGTTGAAACTCTCTCATTACCTGTTACACCGGTAATAAACGAATGTGAACCTTTCTTGGTAGGTACATTAAAACCTTCCCCTCCTAAAATTTTAATTGTTTGGTCATTGTAAAAATATTCGGTAGAGCCGTCCTGTCCTTGTCGTCGCTGACGCAATGCATCCCCATAACCTGACTGTAATCCATTTAGATAAGAATTAATAGCAGAGAAACCAGAAGATGATAAATCACTATTTACTGAAACGTATTCTACAGTATGAATATCCGTTGAATTTATGGTATTAGTAACCATATCAATATATGTTCTCTCATCAGCACTAAGGGTAACACCATCTAAAGCCGTACTCAAAGCCTTAGCATCTATACTTTTAAAGGTTTTTCCTTTTACGTCTATCAATGCTCTAACTCCATCAAACCTTTTATCCGCTAAAGTCAAATGAATGTCTGCCTTAAAATTCTGTGCATCTTTCTTAGTAGCACCTATGATTTCCCTGCCGTCTGGGTCGATGTAAAAGATGGGGTTATTACCCATTGCACAATACGGCGACATACCCGGAAACTTTTCGGCAAGTGGATCCACCTTAAACCATCTACCAATAGCAGGGTCGTAGTTTCGTGCGCCGTAGTCGTATAAGTTTAGGCTTAATTCATCTTGCAGTTCTTTGCCGTTGTATTTGTACTTATAGTTTTGGTTACCTGTTGTAAGTGGTGTATAACCACTATGTTTTAAACCAAAAGGATAATAGTTGTTTTCCTCTAATACTTTTAGTGTACCATTTACTTCCTTTTGATAACTAACACGAACATTACCTAAATGATCAGTGTAATTGTAAACATAATTAAATGTATTACCATTTGTGACATTTACATATCCTTCTGCTGTAGGGAAAAATTGTAAGCTATTATTTTGGTATTGAAAACCTCCTAAATAATCTGTTGTGGTAACTGTAGCACCATTTGTAACAATTTTTTTCAATTTCACTCCACTCGCATCGTACGTATAATTTATCTTCTGCGTGGCATTCCAAAGAACTTCTGTAGGTAAATTTAAGAAATTATATGTTATGTTCGTTATTCCTTTGTTTAAATCTTTGGTAAGATTTCCGTTAGAATCATAACTATAGTCATTTCCATTTTTGTTTCCATCACTAAAACCACTTGTGTTATTATAAGCATTTGTAACAGCTAATAATTTATTTGATGCTCCTTGATAATCATAGGTTAAATCATCAATTGGATTATAGAAATCTGGATTATTTCCAGTACGCGTAATACCTAGAATATTCCCATTATAATCATATCCTTTTATGTATTCATTATATGTATAATTTAATGAAGCGTAATTGATAAAAGTTCCTGTAAGAAGGCGATTCAATCCATCATATTCATAGTTATATCCTAATAATCTTTCATTAGGAGCAGATCTCCAAAAAGTACTAGAAATATTTCCATTGTATAGATTATTATATCCAATTCTAAATGAGAATAAATCATTATATCCATCTCCTGTTACATCAATGTTATTAATATCGGTCATCCATCCACGTATGTTGTATTTGTAGTTAACGTTTTGTAATGGAGAAGAAGAATTGGAGTTCCCAACTTTTTTGTTGGTTAATTGATTTATCTCGTTATAAGAATTTTGAACAATATATTCAACTGCTCCGTTATTAATTTGGTGTGTTTGATACTTTAATAACTCGTTGTCATAATACTCAAAACCTTCATTAATTGTTACTTCAAGTCCAGCATCATTTGGCTTATGTTTAGTAACTGTATTTTTAACTTTTCCTCTAAAATCTAGGTTAGAAGCTACATTTGTATAACCTCCTAAATAATTTGTAGAAGATGAAGCTATAGGACGAATGTACTTTGTATCGTAAAAAGTAAAATTCTTATTCCAAGTTGTCGTTCCTAATACATTTGTAAAGCTAGCTACTGCTAATCCTTTGGTTTTTGTATCGGTTACTCCAATTACAGACTGTCCATTTATTGCGGAAGGTGTAATAGATAAATTTTGGTAATTATCATAATAATTAACTGTAGTATAAGTAGATGTTACTTGATCGCCTCCATATGCTCTTGTATAGAAAATATCTAAACCTGAATGACTATACGAAGATGTTGTACGTTCTACATTATTAGATCCTAAACTATTTAAATAAGCTTGTAATGAAATCCTTGAAACACCAGGCTCAGGATGTTGTCCTTGAGCTGCAATTCTTCCAAACTTATCATAATGAGTAAATGAAAAATAGCCACCGTTTTGTCTTTGTAAAGCGTCTTGTGAAGCAACTAATCGATCTTGATTATCGTATACCATAAACTCACGCCCTTTACCAGGAAGTTGTTTTTCTATCAACCTATTCTTCTCATCATATTGATATTGATAACCTAATTCGGCAAGATTATTTTTGTAACTAACAATATCTCCATGATTAGTATTAATTAATTGTGGAGGAAGTACAAAGGTTAAATTACCATAAACATCATATACATAGTAGGTATCATGATTACCTGAAGAATTTAAAGGAGCTTGAGGTTTTGCTTGAATATTAATTCGTTTAAGAACAACACGCCCTTCTTTATCTTTAAATTCCTCAATAGGTTGTTTATTTTCATCAATTGTAATGGTTTTATACAATGTTCCTACTTCATATGTTATAGAACTGCTTAACGTTAAAGTGGGATTAGTTGTAGGATCTGCTACGCCAAAATTAAAAACTTCTCCATCTGAATTTGTAGCATATTGAAATTCGATCTCATGCCCAGCTCCTTTTCTCCAGGAATTTCCTGGTGCTGCTTGAAATAAAACTCTATTCAGTGGTGAATTCTCAAATGTTTTTTCAGAGAAAGGTGTTGTATCTCCTGTTAAAGTGGAATAGAATCCATCTCCAGTAGCTGTCGTAATTTTGTTATCCCCAGAATTAATCGGAAAGGGTAAAAACTCTTTGGCTTGACGTCCAAATCCATCATATTCATAAGGAATTACAATTGTTTTTCCACTGGTAGAAGCTGCAACTTGTAAAGCTTGTTTTTCACGACCTAATCCATCAAAATAAACAACAGTTTCTTTCTTTTTAGAACAAGATTCATCAAGGTGTAATCTTCCCCTTGTTAAGAACACTTAAAAGTAGAGTTTTTATTTAATATTATTGTATTATTATTTTGATTAATTTGAAATGTAGGAAAATCATTAGGATTTTTGACCTTACCATATTTCAA
>NZ_JAAGKM010000078.1 GCF_019308355.1 Empedobacter falsenii
ATTTGATAAGAAAGAGTTGAGTCTTAATCAGAATATGAGATTATATAGCTCTGAACTCGTTATAGTGTACTCAAACTCTTTTCTCTTCTTTTTATACTACAATTTAAGATTTTCAAATCTAAAGGAAATTGCTGATTTTATCAAACATCAACTTTTATATGCAAAAGATAAGCTACATTGGATTAATAAGTTTGAAAAGTTAGTTTCAGTAAATGAATTTCTGTTTGAAAAAGGAAGAAATAAAACTCGTTTAATGAAAATTTATACTTCAACAGAAATAATTCGATTAGGTTTATATAAACCAATAGAGATAAAAGACGAAGAAAGACCTGCACCGAGATACATCAATGCAGATTCAGAAGAACGTTATTTTTCGTTTTATAAAACACAGAAAGATCTGGAAAAGATGGAAGATTATTGCGATCAAATCTTTTTCTTAACCAATGAGAAATACGAATACGAACAAGCTAACATTCATTTTATCAATCCAAAGCTTCCAGAATATTCAGAGCAATGCAACAAGAAAATTGAACATTTACAACACATCAGAAGATTACAGGAAGAATTACAAGTAGTTAAAGAAGAAAAATGCAATTACAACAAATTACAATTCAATGGAAACGTAAATCAACTGGTTGATATATTTTATCAAATGTCCAGAGAACTTTTTGTAGATGGAAAACCATTTTTAGATGGAAATCTCAATGATATCGCAAAAGTAATTGTGTCCAATTTTGTTGATAAAGATGGAAACGAATTAAGCCTAAAAACCGTTCGAACAATTTTAACTCCATCACGAGAAGATAAACGACCAAATGTAAATAAGCGAATAGATATAGATAAATTGCTTTAAAGCATTCAATCCTAACTTACTCAGTTAGGATTTTTTTTGCTCAAAAAGGTCTTATTCAAAAAATAGCAAGTCTTTAACCAATCATAGATAAACAGTTAGTTTCAAAATTATTTTGGTCTTACAAGACCAACTTAAGACCTGGCGACTTTTTTTTCTATACTTCATTTGTTCCATAATCTTAAATAATTCAGAAAATGGAAGCAATCATTTTAACAAAGGAACAATACGATGCGATCGTATTCCAATTAGAGGAAATCACTAAAAAATTAAACAAAGCATTAGCAGCTAAACAAGAAACATTTATGGATAACCAAGAGTTTCTAATGCTAATGAAAATTTCAAAACGTACAGCTCAAACGTGGAGAGATGAAGGAAAGGTTTCATTCTGTCAAGTAGGCAACAAAATCTACTACAAAATGTCTGATGTCGAAAAGTTATTGAACGAACACTACAACAAATCATTCTCTAACAAACGCTAAGAGTGAAACGAAGAAATGGCATCTAAATCGTTGGCGTTAAGAAAATCATTTTTACGAAGGATTAGAAGGAATTACCGACCATCGGGAATGATTTAATTCATTCCCGAAGTGAAAAGGATTTTTAGCCTAAACGGATTTATAGCCTTGATTTTTTTTGTTTCGTTTTTGTGTCAAGACAAATCCGAAGGATTCATGAATACATTATTTATAAAATAATAAACCAATGAATAAAAATGAAAGTAAAGAACAATTCATTTTACTTTTTACATAATACATAATACAACAAAATATGAAATTCACCCTATTCCAAAACTTCAACGAAGTCATCAACACTGTTCCAATTGAGCAAATCGTAACAGAAATCAAAGAAGGAACATACAAAAGTCAAATTTTGTATTTAAGAAAATCCTTAGAACAAGGTAAAATGGAACCTTACGAAAAAGCAAAGAAATCATTAATAGCTTTTACACCAAGTGCAACATTCAAAGGAGGTAGAAAATTAGACTACCTCCAAAATTACAATCAAATAATCGTACTGGATATTGATAAAGTTGAGAAAAATAAGCTTGCCGAAATCAAACAAAAAGCGATTGAATTAAGTACAACATTTGTTGCTTTTATTAGTCCATCAAACAACGGATTAAAGCTATTCATCAAGGTTTCAACCAATCAAGAAGAACATAAAATCACGTACAACAATGTCAAAGAATTTTACGAAAAAGAATTAGAAATAGAAATCGATAAATCCGGAAAAGACATCACCAGGCTATGCTTCTACTCCTACGATCCAGAAATCTATTTTAATCCAAACGCAGAAGTTTTTTCTTGTTATTCTGAACAAAATTGTCATTTCGAGCTTGTCGAGAAATCTAATTCAGTTAGTCATCCTGAACTTGTTTCAGGATCTCATAACACGAATAAATCTAATAGCTCAAATCTCAATACTACAGATCTATTATACGATCATTGCGTCAGATTCACAAAACAGAAAATGGATTACGCTGAAGGAAACAGAAATAACTTTGTACATCAATTAGCGTGTAACCTAAACCGAAAAGGAATCAGTTATGCAGAAGCCTTAGGCTTTATTTTATCCGATTACAATTACAACGAAATCGAAGTAATGAATGCAGTAAAAAGTGCGTACAACAATACACACGAATTTGGTACTGATAAGGAGTATAAAACACCAAAAACAAAGGAAAAGACAAATCCGAAAAGTAGTTCAACAAACGAGGAAGAAATCGATGATGACGAAGAAAAACCTGCTGCCATAGAACGACTGGAAATGTTCCTAAACAAAAGGTACAACTTTAGGTACAACATTGTAACAGGAAAGCTCGAATACAAAAAGGTTCGAAACCAAATGTATAAGCCTATAACAGATTTTGTAGAAAACTCCATATTAAGAGAAGTTCTAAAAGCAAAAGTGAAATGCAGCATTCAAGGTTTACGCTATTTATTGCTATCGGATTATGTCGAACAATTTGATCCATTCAAAGATTATTTTTCGACGTTGCCAGAGATAAATCAAGAAGTCGATTACATCACCGAATTAGCCAATACCATCACAACTACCAATCAAGAATTATGGTTAGAGTGTTTCAAGAAATGGTTTGTTGCAATGGTGGCTTGTGTAACCAACGAAAAAGTAGTCAATCAAACAGTTATTGTGTTCAGTGGGAAACAAGGAATAGGAAAAACAACGTGGATGGAAAAGTTAGTACCTAAACCTTTAAAAGACTATTTGTTTTCAGGCACGATTAATCCCAACAACAAAGACACATTAATTCATTTGGCTGAATGTATGCTCATCAACTTGGACGAATTAGAAAACTTAAACAAAACAGAAATTGGCTCCTTAAAAGAAATCATTACCAAATCCCATATCAGAATGAGAAAAGCGTACGGACACAATAACGAAACTTTACCACGTAGAGCATCATTTGCAGGTTCGGTAAATACAGCTCAATTTTTAAATGATACAACAGGTTCGAGAAGATTCTTATGTTTTGAAGTTGAACACATCGAATATCATCACAGCGTAAATCTCGATAACTGTTATAAACAAGCATTACATCTAATCGAAGAAGGATTTAGGTATTGGTTCAACAACGAAGAGATTAAAAATATCAACCACAATAATGAGCAATACCAAATCAAATCCCCAGAAGAAGAATTGCTATTAACGTGGTTCGAAAAAGCCGACAGAGAAACTGCAACTGCTTTTCTTAATACGACACAAATAGCCACACGATTGGCTTATTTCGGGAATATAGCAGTGAATAATTCATCCATTAATCAATTAGGAAAAGCATTAAGGAAATTAGGATTTTTAAGAATTGTAAAAAGTAATAATTACGTTTACTGTGTGCGTGAGAAAGAATATGATGAAGTTCAAAAAGAAAACAAAATTTCGGATGAGTAAGTTAGTTAGATATTGATTAAAGTATGTGAAATATTTAGGTAGAAATTTTCATCTAATTGCACTTTAATTTATTGTTTTGAAAGGAGTAAGTAATGTAACCACTTTTTAGGGTAAAAAGAAAATTGTAAAATCTGCAAAATAAAAAACTATCCTCATTGGCTAATAGCAACGCAAAGGAGAACGTTAAGTTCTCCTTTTTGCTTCACATTCTTCGTTTAAATCACTTTTCTCAAAACATCAAATAAACAAAAATACTTTTTTGTTGAAATTTACTTACATAGGTTACTAAATTCTATAATTCAAACAAAATGATAATTAATTAAGGGGTTACCCATTTGACCTCTATTATTGATTTAGGAGTATTTTATATCCTTTTAATTATTATTTATTTAAATTTATTGCAAGAAATACAACTAATTATTATTGGTTGAAATCTTATATTTATAAATTAGCTTATTAAAACTACCTAACAAATTATAAAATATGGCACTTAAACCGATTAAATTACACGGAGAACAAAAACGTGTATTATTTTTAAATGTAAAAGAACCCGTTCAAATAAAAGGAGTTGCAGGTAGTGGTAAAACAACTGTAGCATTATATCGTGCAAAACATTTAGTAGATACACAATCAAATCTATTTCAAGAAGCTAAAGTGGCTATCTTTACATATAATAAAACTTTAGTAAAATATATTGAAGCTATTAGACTGTAATCTTCCCCTTGTTAAGAACACTTAAAAGTAGAGTTTTTATTTAATATTATTGTATTATTATTTTGATTAATTTGAAATGTAGGAAAATCATTAGGATTTTTGACCTTACCATATTTCAAT
>NZ_JAAGKM010000079.1 GCF_019308355.1 Empedobacter falsenii
TTGCCTTGATTTTGTTCTGATAAGATCTTGACGATCTGAACTTCTGTAAAATTGCTCTGTTTCATAATTATCCCTAAGTTAATAAACTATATTTTTAAACGGTCCGGTTTTTAGGGAAGATTACAAATTCATATGACCTTCGAGAAATCTTGATGCAAATTAAAGTATTGTAAAAAGTAGATATAAGTATTGAGAATTAAATTTTCAGAAATTAAATTTTAATTTATTGGTTAATATTTTCTACGATAAGACTCTTCTATTTTTCTATTTAATAATAATTCTTCCATAAGGCTTCCTTCTTTTCATAAGATGAATATTAAATAAATAATTTCTGTAAAAGACACAAGTACAATTATTTAACACACCTATGACCACACGCATAAGTCTTGTTACGCTATCCTATGTAAATTAGAAAATCAAAATTATATAAACAGAACTATAATGGATAATTTATTAAATGAACCTGGTCTTCAATTGACTATCTTGTTTTTCTTTATTCCTGTATTTTTTGCTTTGATTCTTATTTTAATTAAAATCAATAGCATTATATCAAATGTGTTAAGAAAAAAAGAATTAAAAAAAATCTATGAAGATTTAAAGAATCTTCAACCAGGAGAAGTGGCTGCTCTTGAAAAACGAAAGATAGAACTTGAGTTTAAACTAATAGGAAACGAACTTTTATTAAATAATTCTGTTGAAGATCCACGTGGATTAGTAGATCAAACAAATGAAATACATGATATTCGTTTTTTACAAACCAAACGAAAAGAAAGAAAAAATATAGTTATTCCTAACAACGAAAAAAAACTTATACTTTGGTTCTTAGGATGTGGTATTTTATGGCTTATTATAGGAACAACCGTAGGAGAGTATTTGGGAATAAAATTTGTCGCACCTGATGCTGATCATGTTAGTTGGTTAAGCTTTGGTCGATTAAGACCCGTACATACGAATATTGTTTTCTGGGGTTGGGCATCTGTTGCTATGGTCGGTTTTTCGTATTATGTTATTCCAAGAGTAGGTAATACAAAAATCTTTAGCTTAAAAATAGCTTATACTTCACTAATTTTAATGAATTCAGCTGTTTTATTAGGAAGTATTTGTTTAATGGTTGGGATAAATAATAGCGGTGGAGAATACAGAGAATATGTTTGGCCAGTTATGCTTCTTTTTGCAATAGGAATTATTATCAGTATTTATAATCATATCCAAACAATATCATCAAGAAAAACAGAAGAAATTTATGTCTCGAATTGGTATATAGTATCTGCAATGATGTTTGTTGTTGTCATATTACTTGTTGCTTATCTTCCGTTTTGGCAAGATGGATTAGGTGAAACCATTACACAAGGTTATTTTATGCATCAAGGTGTTGGTATGTGGTTCATGTTTTTTAATCTTGGATTAATGTATTTTTTCCTTCCACAAGAACTTAATAGCCCAGTGTACTCATATAGTCTAAGTATACTTGCTTTTTGGACTCAAATCTTATTTTACACTCTAATTGGAAATCATCACTTTATATTTAGTGCTATTCCATGGTGGATGCAAACTATTGCAATTGTAGCGAGCGTAGGTATGATAATACCTGTAGCTGCAGGAAGCATTAATTTTATGATGACTATTCGAGGTTCTTGGCACAGATTAAAATTAAGTTATGTACTACCATTTTATGTCGTTTCAATTATTTTCTATTTCACTGGTTCAATGCAAGGAACTGTAGAAGCATTTCGGGTAACTAATCTTGTTTGGCATTTTACCGACTTCACTGTTGCTCATTCTCATTTAACTATGTATGGTATTATCACATTTATGTTATGGTCATTTACTTATACACTTGTACCGAGACTTACTTCTCATGAACCACCAAGTATTACTGTTGGTTTACATTTTTGGTTTGCATTAATAGGTTTACTTGTTTATATTGTTTCGTTGATGATAGGATCTACAGAAAAAGGAATTTTATGGATGGATAAAAAACCGTTTCTTGAAGGTATAATTTTAATGATGCCCTATTGGTTATGGAGGGCTATAGGAGGTACAATGATGTGGATATCTCATTTTATTTTCGCTTATAACTTTTATAGAATGTTAAAACCAAAAAAGGAAATAAAAATACCGCAATCACCAGCTGAACTTTTAGATATTATTAATATAGAAAAAACAACATTATAATGGATTTTTTTAATAATCATAAAAAGCTTTTTCTTTCCGCATTGGCATTTTTTCTTTTTCTAACATTGATTATTTGTATTCTACCTGCACTTAATAATCAGAAAATAAATCGTCCTTTGCCAGGAAGTAATGTCTCTACAGAAGAGGAAGTTCGTGGTAAGCAAATTTATATAAGAGAAGGTTGTGTAGCTTGTCATACACAACAGATCAGAAATGTAGATATGGATCAGGTTTTTGGAGAAAGACCAAGTATTGCTGCAGATTATGCACGAAATAAACGTATTAGCTTTTTTCAGAATACAGCAACACTAATGGGAACAGAGAGAACAGGACCTGATTTAACTAATATTGGTCGTAAGCAACCAAGTTTAGAATGGCAATATTCACATTTATATAATCCAAGATCTGTTGTACCAGAATCTGTAATGCCTTCTTATAAATGGTTATTTAATGTAAAAGATTATTTGGACGAAGGAGAGATAGAAGTAAATGTTCCAGATGAATTTAGAATAGGAATTAAAGGAAAAATTGTTCCTTCAAGAGAAGCAAAAGATTTAGTAGCTTATCTCTTCAGTCTACAACAAGTAAAACTTACAGAAGATGTTGAGCCTGTGAAATTTTTATATAAAAAAGAAAAAAAATCTGAAGGAAATTCAACCGATTCAAATCTTCCTGACGGAGAAGCACTATTTGGAACAAACTGTGCAACTTGTCATCAAACAAATGGAGAAGGTTTACCTGGAGCATTTCCACCATTAAAAGGAAGCCCAATTGTTTTAGGAGAAAATTTAGAACTTTATATTACGATTATCATGAAAGGTTACGATCCAAGACCAGAATATGCTTCTATGCCAGCTGTAGGAGAAAATGCACATTTTACACCAGAAGATGTTACTGCAATTATAAATTATGAGAAAGCAAGCTGGGGAAATAATGGAAAAAAAGTAACAGTAGAAGAAGTGAAAGCTATCATGGACAAAATTAAATAAAATGAAACAGACAAAATATAAAACAATATTATTGTTAGGTTTATATAGCTATGCAAAAGCATGTGATGCCTGTAAACTTCAACAACCAAAAATTACGCAAGATTTTACACATGGAACTGGTCCCGAATCAAATTGGAATTGGTTCATTGTGATCTTGATTACTATAATTACATTATATACATTATTTTATTCGTTTAAATTTCTTATTAAACCTGGCGAAAAAGATAAAAAACATATCAAAAATATTGTTTTAAAATTTTAATAAAAAAGGGATTATGTCAGAAAAAAATATAACTGTGTACTTGTACATTGACAAAGAAGAAAAACCTATTGCAGAATTGGTTCCACCAGTTACGTTCAAGTTAGATACAACTAAATTGACGGATGGAGAACATTTATTAAAAATAGTAAGCAAGTTTGACCAAAAAGAAGGGTTAAAAATTATTCGTTTTACCGTTTCTAATGGGCCAATACTTCATATAGAAGGGCTTTCTGATAATGAAAAAGTGAATGGAGTATTGCCATTAATGATTAATGCTTATGATACAGGAAAAAACCAAAGTTTTATTATAAAAGGAAGCGAAAATCCACGAACAATACCAATTTGGGTTTGGGTTTTTATTATAATATTTATGGCTTGGGCAGCTTTTTATATCATTGAAAATTTTAGTCTTTAGCAATTAAAATTACTTTACCACCTCTTATTTCAAGTTCTCCTTTTTTTTCTAAGAGTTTAATTGGATATCCTAACGAAAGTTCCAGAGTAAGAAAAGGTATATAATACTTATCTTACAATTATGAAAGGAATAAAAAATCATTACGATGCTTCATTTAAATTACGAGCGGTAGAATTGAGTTATGA
>NZ_JAAGKM010000007.1 GCF_019308355.1 Empedobacter falsenii
GTAGTACCTGTTTTTTACAACTTCGAATTTCCTATAGCTCCATTATTCAAGGATTGACTTCGTTTTATTCGGCTATTTTTTCTTCTGTATATTTTATAATTTCAAATGAACTTCTCATCTTAGCAAACCCTCTCGGTATTTGCGGTTGCAAAGGTAATACTTATTTTTTAACTAACAAATTTTATTTTGATAAATTTTAAAGTTTTTATTTCAATAAGTCAATTCTTACTTTCACTCCAAAAACCCCTTTCGGAATCGGATGGCAAAGATAATACTTATTTAGATTCTCGCAAATTTATTTTTAAATAATTTTTGTCGCTACTAAGTCCTTATGTCAACTACAATACTACTCGTCTTTCGTATTGCGGCTGCAAATATACGCCTGCATTATTTGTTTTTCCAAACATAATTTACATTTATTTTACATTCTTTCCTTAAGTCGCTGGTACAATGGAAAATATTTTTTGAGAATTTTAGATTTGAGATGTGAGATATTAGATTTTTGACGAGAAAACCCGTTTTTACAGCAGAAAATGATTAGACCTTTTGCTTTTCTTTTGTTCAAGAAAAGAAAAAGGGATACTTTTGAAGGAACTACTCGGGAGAAATTGCACAAAGCGAAACTCATTTATTCAATATAGTTAATACCCGTTGTGCATTTTAAATAATTTGAGTTTTTAGCTTATTAATATTTCGATTAAAGTATGTTTTATTAATGTACTGAACCACAGTAAGTGCAGTAATTTTAGCTAGAATTCTGGTTTTAAACCCCTCAAAAGTCTTTGTATAATTACGTCTAATCATAAATTAATCGCATAGTTGAGAAAATAAAGTTTCAATTCTTTTTCGGTACTTTTTGAAGAGATAAAACTGAGGTTTATACTCTTTTTGATTGGATCTTTTCGCTGTTTCTAATCAAATATTAGCTTCATTAAATAAGTCAATTTGAATTGTTTGTAACAAATAATCTCTGTCATCAAGTAGTATTCAATATGATAGTTGAGATTTTATATATTTCAAAAAATGAAAATCATGAACAGATGCAGGACTAATATCAATACTCTGGAAAACACCTATTAAAGAACAAACAGCATAAATTTTATAGCCTTAAAAAGACATTTGCTGAGAAGCACAAAAACCTCTATTTAGTACACTATACTGATATTCCTTTCAAATTTTTAAGCGATTAATTCTTGCTATTTTACACACTTCAAATGGTATACTATCAACGATAAAACAATTTTCAAATTCATTAAATTCTTTCGCTAATTTGAGTTGAATACTATTAATTTTCGCTGATAATCTCCCTTAAGTACTACGATTGTAAATACTTCGCTCAATTTTACACTTAGCACTATAGGAGGATTTCGAAATAAATGATTTTCACTATCAATACCCATAAATTGAGCTGTTAAAACATGATTTATAAATCAAAAAGTTTAGGTCTTCTACGTTGATAAATTAAAAGTGTATCTGTGGATATTTTTAGTAGAACTTCTAATATTCTTTCGCAATTCGAAAGTAAGTTGTTCATTGTAAATGTTTTGTACTTAAAACAATTTACTGATTTTCAATCAAATGAACAACTTTATTATTTAGTAATCAAAATGCACAACGGGTAAAACTAATATTTTTAATCATAATTTTGATTTAAGTTTTGTAAAAAATCAGCCATATCCTCAATTCGTAATTGCAGCTTACTCCCTACTTTAAGGCAGGATGAAGGCAACATAGTGGCAGTAGAGTGTATACAATACTTTTTTTGGACGGTTGAAAGTTGACAGCAATTCGTCTAAGTTCCCGATACTAAAATCAGAGATTTTCACTCGAACTGACGAAAAGTACAATTGTTTTTCAAGAGTTTTAATTTTGTTGACAGTTCGAGTTGAAAAAAAATGGTGAATCATTACACTCGAGTTTTGTATTTTCACTGTATGAAATGATTAGGCGGTGAATATTTGCTGAATCAAACAAATAGGCAGCGGCTACTTTTGGGTTATGGGCTCGGGAGAGGTTTCGAGAAGCGAAATAAATTAGTAACTAATCTATACTTTCATAATCTTTTTTATCGAGTTGATAATCAATAAACGATACTTTTCTGAGCTTCGCATTTCGTTTTGGAATAATAGGGTAACCTTTGGCTTCGGCAAATACTTTTGTGAATTTTGCGCCGAAATATAGAATTGTTGCAACATAATAAATCCACAACAAAAGAATAACCAACGAACCTGCCGATCCAAAAATGGTAGAATATTTGGAGTTTGCGATATAAATACCAATTAAATATTTTGCAATAAAGAATAGAATCGCCGTAAAAAACGCTCCTACAAAAGCTTGTTTTGCTTTGATACGTGCATCGGGAAGAATCTTGAAGAGAATATAAAATATCAAAATCGAGATTGAAATACTCAATGTATTATTAAGAAGAATAACTGTGGTCTTCGTCATAATGGTATCGAGTTCGAAAAGACTGAAAATTTCTTCTCCAAAACTCATTAATATACTATTTAATATTACTGTTGCTATTAAAACTATTCCTAATGAAAGGATAATCAAAAATGAAAGCCCTCTATTTATTACAAATTTCAACCAAGCTCTACGAGGAACTGCTTCGACACGCCAAATAAGATTGAGACTATCTTGCATATCGGTGAACATTGTTGTAGAACCAAAAATCAAAATTCCGATACCTATATATAAAGCAAGCGAACTATCTCCTGAAATGGTAGAATTTGTAACAAAATTTTGTACAGCTAAAGCGACATCTGGACCAACAATATTTTTAAGCTCATAAAACATTCGGTTTTCGATAGCATCTTTCTTAAAGAATAAACTTGCACTGGAAATTACAATCAGAATTAATGGTGAAAGTGAAAACAATGCGTAATAAGATAACGAAGCGCTCAATTTCATAATTCGGTCCTCACCAAATTCAACAATTGTCTGTTTTAAAATATTAAAGTAGAATTTTAGTTGCTTCATTAAATTAATTACTTTAGAGATTAAAGATACAAATTCATAAAATCTATAACAAAAAAAAGACCATTCGATGAATGGTCTTTAAAAAAATATATTAAATCTTAGCTTACACTAACATTGTAACAGGATTTTCGATGTACATTCTTAATGTTTGTAAGAATTGTGCACCTGTTGCTCCGTCTACTGTTCTGTGATCACAAGCTAAAGATAATTTCATTGTGTTACCAACTACAACTTGTCCGTCTTTTACAACTGGTTTTTGAATAATTGAACCAACTGATAGGATACAAGAGTTTGGTTGATTGATAATCGATGTGAATGATTCGATTCCAAACATACCTAAGTTTGAAACAGAGAATGTTGATTTTTCCATTTCATCTGCTTTTAATTTGCGATCTCTTGCACGACCTGCATAATCTTTGACCTCAGCAGAAATTTGAGCAAATGATTTTTGATCTGTATTTTTAACAACAGGAACCAATAAACCATCTTCTACAGCAACTGCCACACCGATATTGATATCTCCATGTTGAATAATTTCTGTATCTGTCCAAGTAGAATTAACAGCTGGATGTTTGCGTAAAGCCATTGCACATGCTTTCACAATCATATCGTTGAATGAAATTTTCGTATCAGGCACTGAGTTTAATTGTTTGCGCGCAGCAATCGCATTATCCATATCCAACTCTACATTTAAGTAATAATGAGGAGCTGTAAATTTAGATTCAGCCAAACGTTTAGCGATAACTTTTCTCATTTGAGAATTTGGAATCACTTTATCTTCTCCAGAAACAAAAGTTTGAGCTGGTTTAACTGATTCAGATTTTGCTTCCGCTTTTGGTTGAGCAGATGGTTGATAATTTTCGATATCTTTTTTCACGATACGTCCATTATCACCAGAACCTTTCACCTCTGCTAAATTAATTCCTTTATCTTTTGCAATTGTTTTTGCTAATGGCGATGCAAAAATACGATCAGAAGAAGAAGTTTCTTCAACCTTATTATTTACATCTAATTGTACAACTACTGGTTTTTCGTCATCAACAACTTCTGTAGAAACTGCTGGTGCAGCAACTTTACCTCCGTTTGCTACAATTGCAGAAACGTCAGTACCAGCTTCACCAATAATTGCTAAAACAGAATCTACTGGTGCAGGCTCGTTCACTTTAGCTCCTTGATATAATAAAACACCATCAAATTCTGATTCGAATTCTTGCACTGCTTTATCTGTTTCAATTTCTGCTAAAATATCACCTTCCGCAACTTGATCTCCAACATTTTTGTGCCAAACAACTACAGTTCCTTCTTCCATTGTATCAGAAAGACGAGGCATTGTAATTACTTCCACATTTGCAGGAATTTCTGCAACAGGTTTTGCTTCTTCTGTTTTTGTTTCGCTGGGAGTTGATTTTTCTTCTTTAACTTCAGTCGTAACTTTTGCTCCACCCCCGATTAAACCTGAAATATCTTCTCCTTCATTTCCGATGATTGCTAAAACTTCATCAACATTTGTTGACACTCCTTCTGCAACACCTTGATATAATAATACTCCATCAAATTCTGATTCGAATTCTTGGATTGCTTTATCTGTTTCGATTTCTGCTAAGATATCACCCTCAGCAATTTTATCTCCTACATTTTTGTGCCATTTTACAACAGTTCCTTCTTCCATTGTATCGCTTAAGCGAGGCATTGTAATAATTTCTGCCATGGTTTTTAGTTGTTTTCGATTTTATCTAAGAATGGATAATTTTCTTCTGAATAGATATAATCATACATTACGTGTTCTTCTGGATAGTTAGAGTTTTCTGCAAATTCTGCACATTCTTCTACCATCACTTTTACTTCATCAATAATTGCATCTAATTGTTCTTTAGTTGCCCAATTGTTTACTAAGATATGATTCTCAACATTCAAGATTGGATCTTCTTGTTTGTACTCTTCCACCTCTTCTTTTGTACGATAAGGCTCAGCATCAGACATAGAGTGACCTCTATAACGATATGTACGTACATCTAAGAAAGTTGGTCCATCTCCACGACGCGCTCTTTCAATAGCTTCGTAAGCTGCTTCTGCAACTTTTACAGGATCCATACCATCTACAGGCATACAAGGCATTTCGTATCCTAAACCTAATTTCCAAATATCTTCGTGGTTAGCAGTACGAGAAACAGAAGTTCCCATAGCGTATTGATTGTTTTCGCAAACAAAAACAACTGGTAATTTCCAGTTCATCGCCATGTTAAATGTTTCATGTAATGTACCTTGACGAGTTGCGCCATCTCCCATTAAACAGATTGTAACACCATCGCGATTAAAGAATTTATCACCAAAAGCGATTCCTGCTCCTAATGGAATTTGCCCACCAACGATTCCGTGTCCACCATAAAAATTATGCTCTTTACTGAAAACGTGCATAGATCCTCCTAAACCATGAGAAGTTCCTGTTTCTTTACCACATAATTCAGCCAAAATACGTTTTGGGTCTACACCCAAAGCCATAGGCCAAACGTGACAACGATAAGCAGTAATCACATGATCTACACCAGGTTTCATTGCATGAATAAAACCGGCTGGTAAAGCTTCTTGACCATTGTATAAATGTAAGAAACCTCTAATTTTTTGCTTTAAATATAATGAACGACACTTATCTTCGAAGCGACGCCAAAAAGTCATATCACGATACCATTGTAGGTACGTTTCTTGCGTTAATTTTTCCATAATTGCACAATTCCGTTGGAACAAATTTAAACTAATCTATTTAGTGTACAAAATTGCTACCCTAAAAATTCGTCAGTAAAATGTAATGGAAGCAAATCTTTAGCAGAATTTATCACCAAAACATCACCTTCTTTTCCAGATAAAATAATTTCGATTGGTTGCGATTGTTTCTTTTCAATCTCTAAAATATATTGTCGACACATCCCGCATGGAGGCAATGGATAATTGACATTTGGCGTAGAAACAGCCAATTTTTCAATCTTAATATTTGGGAAGTTTGCATTTACATAAGCCAATAAACCTCTTTCGGCACAAGTTCCGACTGGATACGAAGCATTTTCTTGATTTGAACTCGAAAAAATTTCTCCATTTTCTAATTGAACAGATGCACCAACATTGAAATTAGAATAAGGCGCATATGCATTCAACGAAATATCATAAGCCTCTTCTACTACTTTTTTTTGTTCTGCTGCAAGCTCAGATTTACTCTCGAATCGTTCAAATTCAAAAGAATATTTTTCTTTTTTCATATAGAATTTACACCAAAGTGTATTATTTAATTAATTATTAAATACTTAAATCCTCTCAGCTATTTTATTCAATAGAAAAAGGAAGTAAATTTATAAAAAAATATTTTATGTTAGTGAAAATTTTTGCAAGTGCTATTTTCGGAGTTTCCGCAAAAACAATTATTGTGGAAGTTAATATTGATCAAGGTGTCGGGTATCATTTGGTTGGTTTGCCCGATAGCGCAATAAAAGAAAGTAATTTTAGGATAAATGCTGCACTAAAAAATTCTAATTTGAAATTACCTGGTAAAAAAATCACGATTAATATGGCGCCAGCAGATTTACAAAAAGAAGGTTCTGCCTATGATTTACCAATCGCAATTGGAATTTTAGCAGCTTCGGAGCAAGTAAATTCTGAACAACTCCATAAATTTATAATGATGGGCGAATTATCGCTAGATGGTTCACTTCGACCTATAAAAGGTGCATTGCCGATTGCAATACAAGCAAAAGAAGAAGGTTTCGAAGGAATTATTTTACCCAAACAAAATGCAGACGAAGCAGCTGTTGTAGAAGGAATCGATGTTTTTGCGGTTAATAACATCAGAGAAGTTGTTGATTATTTTAACGAAGAAATCATTTTACAACCTCATCAAGTTAATTTAGATGATTATTTTTTTAGTGAAATGAATAATTATCCTTTCGATTTTGCTGATGTAAAAGGTCAAGAAAATGTAAAACGTGCGATGGAAATCGCTGCTGCAGGAGGACATAACATTATTTTGATCGGTCCTCCAGGAAGTGGAAAAACAATGTTAGCCAAACGAATTGCTTCAATTCTTCCGAAAATGACCGTACAAGAAGCGCTCGAAACAACAAAAATTCATAGCGTTGCTGGAAAATTATCTAACAAATCATTAATTGTAAGTCGTCCTTTTTCTAGTCCACATCATTCTATATCGGATGTCGCCTTAGTCGGCGGTGGTTCTTATCCACAACCTGGAGAAATTTCTTTGGCGCATAATGGTGTTTTGTTTTTGGATGAATTACCCGAATTTAAGCGAACTGTTTTAGAAGTTATGCGTCAACCTTTGGAAGATCGAGAAGTCACAATTTCGAGGGCAAAATTCACTGTGAATTATCCTGCGAGTTTTATGTTAGTAGCTTCTATGAATCCAAGTCCGAGCGGTTATTTTATGGATGATCCAAACAACACTTCCTCTTTAGCGGAAATGCAACGTTATATGAATAAAATTTCTGGACCACTTTTGGACCGAATTGATTTACATATCGAAGTGAATCCTGTTCCGTTTGATGATTTGTCGCAAGAACGTCGTGGCGAAAAAAGTGCTGTGATTCGTGAACGTGTCATTAATGCAAGAAATATCCAGACCAAACGATTTGAAAATACAAAAGTCCATTACAACTCGCAAATGGGACCAAAAGAGTTGGATACTTTTTGTGATTTAGATGATCATTCGAAGCATTTAATCAAAGTTGTTATGGAAAAATTAAATCTTTCTGCTCGTGCGTATGATCGAATTATTAGGGTTGGACGAACAATTGCAGATTTAGATAATTCTGAAACTATTCTTTCAAAACATATTAGTGAAGCTATTCAGTATAGAAGTTTGGATCGAAATCAGTGGATGTGAGTTTAATTATTAATGATGAATGATGAATGATGAATTATGCGTTATGCAAAAAAAAGGAATCTCTTTCAAGATTCCTTTTCCATTTACTAAAATTCAAATTCACCAACCAAAATTCCTTCGCCGCCAGAATTTGGCTTGTTATTCTGGAAAGTAATCATTTTCTTCACTTGTTTTCCTGAGCTATACATCAAGTAAATCTCTGCCGAAATAGTTGTTGGCCCTGAAATACTCATTTGTCTTTCTCCGAAAAAATTCGTTTCTATTTTATATTTTCCTTTGATCGCTTTTTTTAACATAAATTGTTCTGGTCCGAAACCTTGCGTCACATCCTCACTCATTCGTCCACCAATCGCAGTTGTACGATGTCCGTAAAAACATTTCTCGCCATTTGGATCCGTCACCCACAAATCAATATCGGTCATATCTTTATTCCAATTCATCACCACACGAATATCAACCGGAATATCAACAATGATATCTTTATTAATTTTCGATAAATTCAATTCTTTTCGATGAAGCGAAATCAAATTATTAACTTCAGGAACAATAATCTCCGTAATATCTCGATCACGATTGGCAATTTCTACTGAATAATCATTCGTTAATACTTTATACAGATATTCTAAAGCCGATTGATATTGCTCATTATCTTGTAACGCCAACGCATAATCTCGATAACTTTGCGCATCAAAAGGTCGCCAATCTAATACTTTTTTCGTAATAAATAATTCGGTTTGATATTCCTCAATTTCTTTCAATTTGTATGCTAACATTTTATACAATTCGGCATCTTCCAATCCTAAATCTGCAATCGAGCTTAAAATTTTAAGACCAGTTTCTCTTTCCTTTTTCTGAAAGAAAAATGTTGCCACATCAAAATAATACGCAGGTGTTTCGGCATAATCTTTTCTCAAATCTAAATAAGTTTGATATGGATTTTTAGATGCTTCTATCAACTTCATATATTCTTTATCCGATTTTACATTAACTATTTTAATTTCTGGAACCGAAGCTGATGATACATCCTTCATTTTTTTATCTGTAACAAGCATATTTGCACTACTCGCTCTACTTTCTCTTCTAGTTGTTCCATATGCTGTAACAGAAACAGCTTGTATATCTGCAGAAACTTCTCTTTCTTCAATTGCAATCCCTTCCGCTCTTCCTTCTAATGCAACTGAAACTAAAACAGAATCCCCAACAGGTTTTGGATATTTTGGTTTTATATATTTAAAATCTTTCTTCCACCATTCTTTCAATTCCTTTGCTTTCGCAATTGCATTTTTCAACAAATCAGCTTTTCGAGTTTCATTTTGTTCAAAACCTTGTTTCGATAATTTATTAAATTCACTTTGCAATTCCGCTGGTGGATTGATTTTATACTTTACATAATCCGAAACATTTTCCAAAACAATCAAACTTGTGTTCGAAGTTACGATAGAAAATTGTTTTCCAATTTCTTCAATTTCTGTTTTATGTTGTTCTAGATTCAATTCCAAATAATTCACTTTACTTTGCGCCCAAATTTTACTAATTTCAAGATTTTGAGTTGCTTTACTCAAATCCAATTCTTTATTGAATTCCACTTTTCCGTTTCGTCCAAACATCATCATTAATTTTGCATTTGGATATTGAGAAATTCCCGAAATCGAAATTCCATTGTTCACATCATTTGTCGAAATTGGGTAAACTTCTCCCGCTGTATTATTGATAATTCCTAAGAATTGAACCGAACTTTCGTTGATTTGTTTGAACGCATTTTCTACAGAATTTTCATTTAGATTGATAAATTTTCCTCCAACTTTTTGCGCAATCATTTTCAAAACGCCATAATTAGAAGTCGGCGAAGATGCAATTGTATAAAAAGGTTTATCTATATTAAAAATATTCGAGCCAAAAGACGAAATTCCATCCGAAAACAATAAATATTCGTCTGCTTTCAGACTTGCTGGAAGAATTTTCGCATAATTTGTTCCTCCATCATACGTCACATTTTCCAAATATTTTTTCAATTCTGACCAATCACCATTTTTAATTTGAAAAAATCTCGATTTTTCCAAAGAAAAATTCAATAACGAAACTTCAATATTTAGATTTTTTTGTTGAGAAATAATTTTATCTAAAAATTCTAACTCTTTTTGATGATTTCGTTTCAAACCACTCAACGAATTATCCCAGATAATTCCAATATTTTTTGACCAAACTTTTGGTTGAGATTTTGCATCAACCAATAAATTCGCATAAAAATAAACCGAACCATCTACATTTTTCTGAACAAAAGATTCTACATTATTCGGCGATTTCGGAAGATTAATAATCAATGATTTTTTAGGTGTAAAATCTGTTTTCGACAAATTTGCTTCATATATATTACTATTTTCCGAAAAATTGAACGAACCATCTGGCGTTTCAATCAATTGTGGTTTTCCAGCAGCATTGTACACTTTTGTTGTCAAATTAAACTTCGCAATTTTTTTCGAAGAATCTAACGGCAAATGATATTGATACGACGATTTATCCAATTTTAATTCTTGGTAATACGATAACTGAATCGTACGTGAACCTTTTGCTGGAATCGGAGAAATACGAGTTCGAAAATTATTTCCTTCTACTTTTTCGATGATTCCAGGGTCGATATTTTGCTTCTGAATACTTTCGAAAACCTCAACCGCACGCACTTTTGTAACAGGAACTGCATTTCGCAATTTTCCATTAATATCAATTGCATATCCACTAACAGTCGTGTTTTCGGGCAAAGGGAAAACTAAATTCCCTTCAAGATTTCGACTTGATGAATTTGTAAAAACTAAAGTTGTTGTCGTTTTGGCCAAATTTCCAAAAATCTCAACTTGCACATCCATCGATTGCAAACTCACAGAATTTTCGTCTGGGCGTTCACCAATTTCGATACGCGGAAATCCGATTCGAATATCTTGCGCATTTATTTTTGTAGAAAAAAACATTCCAACAAAAACAAAGAAAAAAGAAAATAACTTTTTCATATTGTTTGATTTGTAAGTTAGATGCAACAAATTACAAAAAGGTTGGTTGATGTGAAAAAGTTTTAAGTGTTGAGTTGTTAGTTATAAGTTTATTTCAGATTTCCCCTTTTGTCAGAATCACATTTACTTGATTCGCATTATCAAAATTATCTTTCTGAACTTGATTTTAGAATCGAATATTTTTTTACAAAATCAGAAATAAATCATTATATTTGATTGAATTACAATTTATAATAAAATGAAAAATATATTATATATAACGGGATTAGTTTTAATATTAACTTCAATTTTATTAGTCTTAGAGTTTTCTGATTCTAATAGAATGAGTTTAATCGCAGGAATGATTTTGCCAATAGGATTAGCGTTTAACATTTTAGGTTTTACTTTAAAAACTAATCCGCTAAAAGAATAATTTAATATTCTGCCATAAATATTAAATCGAAAAGCCAATTGCTTTTAGAAACAATTGGCTTTTTGATTTACTTTTTTATATCTATTTTCTCTCGCTCTTTGTCTTCGCTCACTTTGTAAGCTTTCAAGACTTCACGAACAATTTTGTGTCGAACAACATCTTTATCATCCAAATAAATAAATCCGATATCTTTTACATCTTTCAATATATTAATCGCTTCACGTAAACCAGATTTTTGTTTTGGTGGTAAATCGACCTGACCTGGATCTCCTGTGATAATAAATTTAGAATTTTTTCCCATACGCGTCAAAAACATTTTCATCTGAGCATAGGTTGTGTTTTGTGCTTCATCAAGAATTACAAAAGCTCCGTCCAATGTTCGACCACGCATAAATGCTAAAGGCGCTACTTCTATCACTCCTTTTTCGGTATAAGACGAAAGTTTCTCGAACGGAATCATATCTTTCAACGCATCATACAAAGGTTGTAAATATGGATCTAATTTATCTTTCATATCACCTGGTAAAAAACCTAAATTCTCGCCAGCTTCTACGGCAGGACGTGTCATAATAATTCGGCGAACTTCTTTGTTCTTTAACGCTTGTACCGCCAACGCAACAGCAGTATAAGTTTTTCCCGTTCCAGCAGGCCCAATTGCAAACACCATGTCTTTGTTGTAAACAGTTTGTACCAGCTTTTGTTGATTAGGCGTTTGAGGTTTGATGATTTTACCATTTACACCGTGTACAATAATTTCGTCTTCTTTTTTTATTTGAAGCATTTCATTATTATCTTCGGTCATAATGATTTCGAGTTCGCGATCAGATAGTCGATTGTATTTGTGAATATGCTGAATTACTCGTTGCATTTTTTGGTCAAATACTTTCAGAACATCTTCATTTCCAAATACTGTTAACTCTCTTCCGCGAGCAACAATCTTTAATTTTGGATAATATTCTTTGATTCTTTTTAGATGTTCATTATTAGCACCATAAAAATCTTGAGCATTAATTTCGGCTAATTCAATATTAATTTCTGTCAAATGAGATTGTTTTTTTGGTTCACTTACACAAAAATAAAGAATAATAAACAATATATTTGCTAATTATTAGAGAATAGTGGCAATTATTACATTAACATCGGATTTTGGAGTCAAAGATTACTTTGTTTCTAGCGTTAAAGGCGCAATTCTAAAAGAATTGGCCGATGTTACAATTGTAGATATTTCGCATCATGTTAATCCCTATGATTTATCTGAAGCTGCCTATATCATTCGTAATTCTTACGAAGAATTTCCCGACGGAACTATACATATTATTGGAATTAATGCCTTAAGTACGCCTTATCAGAAGCCGATTTGTGCATTAATCAATCATCATTATTTTATTTGTGCAGATAATGGAATTTTATCCTTGATTTGCCAAAAAAATCAACCAGAAGAAATTTACGAAATCACTGCTTATCCAGAAGGAATAGACAGTTTATTTCCAATGAAAAATTGTTTTGTACCAGTTGCATGTCACTTGGCGCGCGGCGGAGTTCCTGCTCTTTTAGGGAACAAACGTACCGAAATGAAGCAATTGAATGAGTTGAAACCAATTTATCGTGATGATAAATATATCATAGGAAATGTGATTTATATTGATCATTTTGGAAATGTTGTGAGTAATATTTCGAAAGATTTTTTCGATGAAATTGCACAAGACAGAAAATATAAAATTTTGCTTCGTCAGAAAGATTTCTCGATGACCGATATTACTGTTATTTATGAGCATTACAACGAAGTTGTACAAGATTTTAACAAAGAAGTGCAAGCTTTTGGACGAACATTGTGTTTGTTTAATTCGGCAGGATTTTTAGAAGTTACTTTATACAAGAGTAATCCAACAATATCAGGAGGTGCAAATCAGTTAATGGGATTAAAGAAAAACGATACAATTACAATTGAATTTGAAAATTAACGCTGAGAAAATTTAGTATTAGAGAGTTTACAATAACTATATGACTTATAATTATTTAATATACAAAGCAATACACGTTATCTTTGTGGTAAGTTACTTTGCTGGTTTATTTTACATTGTTCGTTTGATGATTTATCATACAGAAACACAACAAATGGAAGAACCAAAAAAATCAATTTTGCAGGATCAATATACCTACATGGAGAAAAAATTATGGAATGTAATTACCGCTCCTGCTTTGGTTATTTTGATCACAATGGGATTGAATATGCTTTACAAAAATCAAGGTTTGCTGTATATGCCTTGGATGAAAAGTAAATTGGGGATGATAAGTGTTTTATTAATTTATCATTTTTGGTGCTGGCGAACGTTGAAACAAATCCAAAATAAAGTTTTCAAATACACTTCTGTTCAACTGCGAATGATGAATGAATTGGCAACAATTTTATTATTTGTTATCGTGTTTGCTGTGATTCAAAAAACAGATTTTGGTCGAGATTGGTATTGGTCAATTGTCAGTTTCTTTGGTTGTGGTATACTACTTATGCTTATTGTGCGTTTAATTAATCGTAATAATAAAAAATAACATGTGGACAATCTTCAAAAAAGAGTTTTCCAATTTTTATTTAGGCTTCAACGCTTATTTAGCAACCGCAACATTTGTTATCGTTTCGGTTTTGTTCCTTTGGTTTTTTGATAACGAATTCAATGTTTTCAATACTGGAAATGCTTCTTTAAGTAGTTTTTTCTTTGTTGGACCTTGGATTTTTCTATTCATGATTCCAGCTTTAACGATGAAATTAATCGCGGAAGAGCAAGCAAATGGCACATTATTGTGGTTATTCACACTACCTATAAAAAATAACCAAATTATTTGGGGCAAATATTTAGCAGTCGTTTCAGTTGTCGTTTTTTGTCTGCTTTCAACTTTCTTGTTCACGATTACGTTGCAAGAATTTTTGATGCCCGAACAAGAATTAGATTACGGAACAATTTTTTCTGGTTATTTAGGACTTTTCTTTCTAGGAAGTTTATTCGCCGCAATTGGTTTATTTACTTCATCTATTACCAAAAATCAAGTAATGGCTTATGTTTTGGCGGTTTTCTTTTGCTTCATTATTTTTTATGGATTCGAAAGTTTAGCGTCATATAATTTACTTGGTTCGATGGATTTCTATGTTCAAAAAATTGGAAGTTTTACACATTACAACCAGTTTTTGAAAGGAATTATTGACACACGAGATTTACTTTACTTTTTGATTTTGATTGGAATCTTGAATCAAATTTCAATTGTTAATCTTGAAAATAAAAAATAGTGCCATGAAAAAATTAAACAAAAAACATCTAATTACTTTCATCGCATTTATCGCGCTTTTTATCATCGCTCAATTTTTTTATACGCGAATTGACATGACAAAAGACAAACGTTTTACGTTAACTTCTACAACCGAAAAGTTAGTAGAAAATGTAAAACAACCGCTTAAAATTGAAATTCTTTTGGGTGGAGATTTAACAGGTGATTACAGAATTTTGAAGAACGAAATTCAATTTTTATTAGACGAACTTCGCGAAAAAAATAGTAATATTTCTTATTCTTTTGTTGATCCTGTAGATTTAGGACAAGCCGAATTAGAGCAAAATAAATTAGCTCCAGTTCCAATTAAAACAGACAAAGGAATTTTGAATGTTTATCCGTATGCAAAATTAACTTACGGTGACAAATCGACTTATATGGAGGTTTTAGTGAATGACCCTTCTACTCCATTTGAAAAATTAGCATTAGCATCTACTGAAAAATTAGAATATTTATTTGCCGAAAAAATTCAGAAAGCAACCAATTTTGAGCGCAAAAGAGTTGGTTTTATCGTTCATCATGACGAATTACCAGAAGTAAATATTCAAGGATTAGGTTCTGCTTTGTCAGAAAAATATGATGTTGAGATCTACCTTAATCCAATAGCAAACAAATCGTTTACTTTACAACCTTCTGATTTGGATAGTTTGAAACGTTTTGACGCCTTAATTATCGCAAAACCTACATTACCTTTTTCTGATATGGATAAATTGGTTTTGGATCAATATATCATGAATGGTGGAAAAATGATGATGGCTGTGGAAACTGTCGATGCTGAAATGGATTCTATTTTCCGAAGTGGAAAAATCGTTGCTTTTCCAAGAGATTTGAAGTTAAATGATTTCTTATTCAATTATGGTGTTCGTATTCATCCAGCTGTTATCAAGGATATGAATGGGGCGCAAATTGTTTTGGCTGATGGTGAAACGGCAGGAAATACAAGTTACAATTATTACAATTGGCCTTATTTTGAATTAGGAATTAAAGGTGAAGAAAACCCAATTACAAGTTCGATCGATCATGTTTTATTTCAATTTGCGAATCCAATCGAGTTATTAAAAAATCCAAATATTAAACAAACCGTTTTGTTGAGTTCTTCTGAACAAACAAGTTTGAAACCTGCTTTAAATTATATTCAATTAAACGAAGTCGAAATCGAAAATCCTGAAGAATATAAAATGGGTAAAATTCCGATGGCAGTTTTGTTAGAAGGTAATTTCAATTCGGCTTATGCTTCGCGTTACGAACGTAAAGAATTTCCGAATTTCAAACCGAAAACTACTGACGGAAAAATGATCGTTATTTCGGATGGAGATGTTTTGAAAAATGCTTTATGGAGAGGAATTCCAATGCAATTAGGAGAAAATAAATTTTCGGTTCGTCCAGATAATCCAGATGGAAAACCGAAAACATACGCCAACCAAACATTTATAATGAATGCAATGGATTATTTATTAGGTGATACTGATTTCTTGGCTTTACGCAATCGTAAATTAGAAATTCCGTTGTTAAGTGAAACAACTGTTTTACAAGAAAAATCTACGTGGCAAATGATGAATTTACTTGTTCCAACTGCAATTATTGGTTTGTTTGCTGGAATTGGTTTTTGGATTAGAAAGAGAAAATATTCTTAAAATTCGAGTTTCGAAGCTCGAGTTTCGAAATTTAATAAAATGCAATAGGGATTGAAGTGGAAATCCTTTTTGATAACTGTGCGAAGTCGAAGTTTGAGGAAAAGATTGGAACGAAAAGCCCGCCCGAAGGGATTGCCCGAAAACTAAAAAAACCTCTCAAATTTTGAGAGGTTTTTATATGTAAAGTTGTGACGATTTTACTCTAAGTGCATAAACGCTTTTTTGCTCAAAAGGCGCTCTTCGCTTTCTACGTGGTTATCATCAGGCACACAACAATCCACCGGACAAACTGCCGCACATTGTGGTTCTTCGTGGAAACCTTTACATTCAGTACATTTATCGGGAACAATGTAATAAACCTCATCACTCACAGGATCTTGCACCGCATCAGCGTCAAAAGTTGCGCCGTCTACGTTTACAATTGTTCCGCTAAGAGAAGTTCCATCAGAATATTTCCAATCTACCGCAGCTTCATAAATCGCGTTATTTGGACATTCTGGCTCACAAGCTCCACAATTTATACATTCATCTGTAATAATTATAGCCATTGTATCTGTTTTTTTATTTCCTACATTTGCAACTACAAAATTACATTTAATTTTCAGAAAAAATGACATTTGAACAAAGGATTTCAGCATTTAACGAATTGGGGCAGTTTTTTAATTTTATTATAAATAATGATTCGATTAAAGACACAGAACTGACAGAAAAATTCGAGAATTGGAAAGAAGAAGCTGAATATGCAGTGAGCGATGCAGAAGCCTACAACAATTGGTTTACAAAAGATAATATTACGTTAGCCTTGAAAAGTTGGGCAGAAGCTTTAACGGAAGAAAATTTATTGGCTTGGTCGAAAGATTATCCTTTTGCTGAAACGCAAAAAAATGTCGGAATTATCATGGCTGGGAATTTACCTTTGGTTGGTTTTCATGATTTACTTTCTGTTGTTATTTCTGGAAATAATGCGTTAATCAAAACCTCATCTAAAGATGATAAATTAATCAAATTAGCGATAAAATATTTGTATTTGATTGATGAAAATTTCAAATTGATTATTCAAACTGTTGAACGATTAGAAAATTTTGATGCAGTTATTGCAACTGGAAGTAATAACACGGCACGTTATTTTGAACAATATTTTGGTAAAGTTCCTAACATTATTCGTAAAAATAGAACTTCGGTTGCTGTATTGAATGGTTCGGAAACTGATGAAGAATTGAAAAAATTGGGTAATGATATATTCATTTATTTTGGATTAGGATGCCGAAATGTGACGAAACTTTATGTAAAAGATGAAGCACAATTACCAAAAAT
This sequence comes from Empedobacter falsenii, assembly GCF_019308355.1. Lineage (GTDB taxonomy): Bacteria > Bacteroidota > Bacteroidia > Flavobacteriales > Weeksellaceae > Empedobacter > Empedobacter falsenii_B. The sequence continues at coordinate 17,542 of NZ_JAAGKM010000007.1, forward strand.
ATTCGAAGCTATTTTTTCTTATGGCGATGTGATTAATCATCCTAAATATGCAAATAATTACGATTACAATCGTGCAATATTTTTGTTAGGAAAAGATGAATTTTTAGACAATAATTTTGTTCTGATGAAAAAAGATATAGCTTTACATTCGCCTATTGCAGTTGTAAATTTTGAAGTTTATAAAGATATAAATGATGTTAAAAATTATTTGATCGAAAATGAAAATCAAATACAATGCGTGATAGGAAATGACATGAAAGATAATCCGAATTATGTTGAATTTGGGCAAACTCAATTCCCTAAATTAACAGATTATGCCGATAATATTGATACGTTGAAATTTTTGGCGGAGTTGTAGATGTTAGAAAGCTAAAATTTATACTTATTAAAAACAATTAATATGTCTTGCTGAGCTCGTTTCAACATCACAGTCAAATTATAAATAAACAAAAAGAGAATCCTAAGGATTCTCTTTTTGTTTATTTATTAAAATGTCGCTGCTCCTGCAGTTTCATTTTCTAATTTTCGATTGATATTTGTTTCTTTACCTGTCGAAAAATCATAACTCAACCCTAAAATAAACATGTTTTTATTGTTCCAAATTTGAGTATGACTGGTATAATTTACCAAACTTTCTTTTAACGATTTTACTTTATATTCCGAAGGTATTCCGATCCAATACATTCCTGTAGAAAAAGTCCAATTATTCTTTTTATAAGCGATTGAAAGATCGCTACTATTTTCATTTGTGCTTAGGAAAGCGCCATCTAGAGAATACGCCGGAATATTGAGTATATATGATATACTAAAATTCTTGAAAGCAGAATTTATCACAAAATTATTTCCTAAATAATCATTCTTGATACTTCTTCCATCTTTCAATTTTACACTTTCTGTTGTTGGTTTTAGAACAACTTTCAGCGTCAATAAGTCTGTACCAAACGGCTTGACAGAACCAGATATTTGTACACCCAAACTTTGCGAATTTTCTGCATTTTCGTAGGTTAATGCATAACGATTACCGTCTAAAATATACAATTCATTAATAGCATCTTTTTTATATCGATAGAATAAATTTGTATTCAGATCAAAATATTTTGAATTGTAGCTATACACTAAATTATTAACAAAAGATTTCTGAATATTTAATTCGGGATTTCCTTTTTGTACAATATTCGGTACTATTTGTACCACATTACTACTTAAAGCATTGCTCCAAGGACTTGTAGGCGTGTAGGAAGTTGTAAAACGCAAACTTTTGTTCTTTGCTATTTCATATCCCAATACAATTTTTGGTGTTATTGTCCATGTATTTTCCGTGTTTTCTTCGCTTTGGTTATGTATATTTGTTAATCCCATACCCAGTCGGTACATTAATTTCTTTGTTTTACCCGAAAATTCTGAGTACATATATTGTTGCAAATAATTGACTTTGTAATGAGAAGATCCTTCTAAATTAACTAAATCATTGTTAATGTTATTTGTTGTTAACCGATAACCAGAATTCAATTTGCCTGATGAAAAATCATGTGTATGCGCAATTTCTCCAACCACAGAAGTTTGTTTTGCTTGTAGATTGGTTACATAACGATAAACATCTGCCTGATTATTTGTTTGCCATTCATGAGAAAAATCGTAAGAACTTGTCTTGAAATGTGCCCCGACGAAATTAAAAATCAATTCATCTTTTTTGCCCAATTTCCTAGCATAATAGAAGTCTAAAGTTGGTTTGGAATAATCAGAATTAGTATGTTTATAAACTGTATGATTTTCAGAATTTTGATTAATCGAGAAAATGCTATTTCCATTAACATCAGAAAAACTCGTGAGAATGTCGATGTACAATTTTGTTTGAAAAGTATATTTGTCCGAATCTGTATTGGTGTATCGCAGAGTGGCATTCTGAAAAGTATATCCAAAATGATCAAATCTTTTTTCATTTGTTTGATAATCTACAATTTGATTAAAATCATCTCGAAGTGAATAATTGTAAGAGTTGTTGTTTTCTCGGTTATTATAATCTCTTAAATTAATTGCATATTCTAATCCAAAATTATTTTTTCCTTTTGTAAATTCAGCATAAGCAGAACCGTTTACAAAACCTGTTGCTAAAGCAGAAGTGAGATCAGCTCCATATACATAGCCATTTTCTGGATTTCGTGTAATCAAATTAACAACCTGATCGGCTCTAGTAGCAAAACGTGTTGGTGGAATATCAAAATATTCTACACGTACAACATATTCTGGTTTGATGGAACGAATTTGATTATCCGTTACTTCAATTCCGTTGATTAAGATCAATGTTGTACCTCCTTTTGTGCTTTGTATAGTGTTAGAAATTGGATCAACTTGTAATTCTGGTAACGTATTTAACAAATCTTTTGCGTAACGCGCTTTTTCCAACGCTTCTTTATCGAAGGTATAAACTGTTTTGTCCGCAAACATTTTTTTGCGTTGCGATTGAACTAAAACTTCTTTTATTTCGATTGGATTATAGTCGGTTGAGTCCTGCTTTTCATCTTGTCCAAAAGCAAAAATTCCTGATAATGTAACAGCAAGTACAAAAAATTTCTTCATGGTTAATTCTTCTATTAAGAGTTAGTGTATATTTATATGACGCATGAAGAACAAATAAGTTACATAAGAATTGCAATTATTTTTGATAACTTTACGCTAAACAAGATTTTTGAGTTTGAAAAAATTATTTCTTTTTATCGCACTTTTTACAAGTTTCAATTTATTATATGCGCAAGAACAAGCCGAACGTTCGTTGACAGAATATCGTGTCGAAAGTTTTCAAACGCCTTTGGTTGCAAAAAAAATGCTATATGATTGGTTAGGAAAATGGGACAATGTTTTGTACAACGAAAAAAATCAACCGTTGTTAGTTTGGTCGAATAAAAACATCATTAATGAATCAAATGAAACTTTTACTTTGATTGCATCGAGCGTAGAAAATGATGAAGAAATGTACGGAACTGTTCAAGTTTTGACGAGTAAGAAACAAGATGCTTTAGCGAAAGATTCACCTTTTAGAGAATATTTAAACGAGTTTCTAAAAACTATTTCGAAAAAAGAAAACAAAAGCAAAAAGTTTTATAAAGAATATATTAAGGTGATTTATTAAAACTATATCATAAAAAAATCCTTCAAGAAAAACTTGAAGGATTTATATTTTTATAGGAATTAAATTTCTTAATTATTTCGTTTGAAAAAAGAATCGACAAACTCCATTTTATTGAAAGCTTGTAAATCATTGATTCCTTCACCAACACCAATATATTTAACTGGAATCTGAAATTGATCTGAAATCCCAATTACTACTCCTCCTTTTGCTGTTCCATCTAATTTTGTAACCGCTAAAGAAGAAACTTCTGTTGCTTGTGTAAATTGTTTCGCTTGTTCAAAAGCATTTTGACCTGTAGAACCATCTAACACTAATAAAACTTCGTGAGGCGCATCTGGAATTACCTTTTGCATCACACGTTTTATTTTTGTCAACTCATTCATCAAGTTAATTTTGTTATGCAAACGTCCTGCTGTGTCAATCAAAACAACATCTGCATTTTGGGCAACTGCCGACTGAATGGTATCAAATGCAACCGAAGCAGGATCAGAACCCATCGCTTGTTTTACAATTGGTACACCTGCACGATCCGACCAAATTACCAACTGATCTACAGCTGCCGCACGAAACGTATCTGCCGCACCAAGAACTACTTTAAGTCCTTGAGATTTGAACTGAGAAGCCAATTTACCAATCGTCGTTGTTTTTCCAACTCCATTTACTCCGACCACCATAATAACATATGGCACATCTTTCTTTGGAATCGAAAAACCATTTGTATCTTCGATATTATTCTCGGAAAGTAAGCCTGCAATTTCTTCGCGAAGAATTAAATCTAACTCAGAAGTCGAAACATATTTATCACGCTCTACGCGTTCTTCTATTCGACGAATAATTTTGATCGTTGTTTCAACGCCGACATCAGAAGAGATCAATACTTCCTCTAAATCATCTAAAACCTCATCGTCTACTTTAGATTTACCTACTACAGCGCGACTGATTTTATCGAATAGAGAAGTTTTAGATTTTTCTAATCCTTCATCTAATTTTTCTTTGCTTTCTTTACCTAATATCTTTTTGAACCAACTCATTAATAAGCTAAATTTCTTAAAATTTTGTACGAAGATACATAAAATATAAGGAAATAAAAAAGCCGCCCTGAAAACGAGGCAGCTCAATTAACCTTAAATATTTTTTGTTAAGGAGATGATTTGATTATTTCGTGAAGAAAGAATCTGCTTCATCAGCGTTAACTACTTTTTCAACAAATACGTAAGCTCCAGATTTTGGAGATTTTACCATTTTGATAACTTTGGTCATTTTTTTAGACCCAGTTTGTAGGGTTGCTACCGTTTTCTTTGCCATCGTCTAAAATTTTATTATTTAATCTCCTTGTGAATTGTATACTTTTTCAATACTGCGTTGTATTTTTTCAACTCAATACGATCTGGAGTATTTTTTTTGTTTTTAGTTGTGATATAACGAGACATTCCTGGCATACCACTTTCTTTATGCTCTGTACATTCTAAAATAACCTGTACTCTGTTTCCTTTTTTTGCCATGGTGTCTTAAATTATTTGATTAAACCTTCTTTACGTGCACGTTTAACAGCCTCATCAACTCCTAATTTGTTGATTGTTTTTAAACCGTGTGCAGAAACTCTTAATGTAATCCACTCACCAGTTTCTGGCATAAAAAATCTCTTTTTGAACAAATTCACTTCAAAAGTGCGTTTTGTTTTATTATTAGCATGAGAAACATTGTTTCCCACTAATCTCTTCTTACCTGTAATTTGACAAATTTTTGACATCTTATTTTGTATTGTCCTATTTTAAACGGAGTGCAAAGTAACAAATTATATATTACTTATACAACTCTTTAGGTTATTAATTTTATATTTTTTTCTTATTTTGTTTATATAACAACTTCTGCGCAAGAGTATAAGCCAAGATAATTCCCATTACCAACAGCGCTATTCTCGCGATTACATCGCCATATTTTGTATAAAACGTTAATTCACTATTCATTAAAATTGTACCATTTAAGGCACCCTGCTCTCCATATGGTAAAGACTTCATTATATCTCCTCGCTGATTAACGAAAGCCGAAATACCTGAATTTGCAGATCTAACGATAGCGCGTCTATTTTCAATAGCTCTCAAATTACCATATAATAGTAATTGACGATGACCATCGGTAGAGCCCCACCAAGAATCGTTGGTCATTGTGAATATAACATTTGCGCCTTCTCTCACATATTCTGTTGTATAGTCCCCGTAAATAGATTCGTAACATATAACCGGAGCAACAGTAGCGTTGTTTGTTTTATTCTTGAAAACAGAACGATGAGGTTGAATCCCCAACGTTTTTGTTGTGCCGCCAAAGTTAAGCATAAATTCTCCAATAATTGGCATTAAAATGTTTCGATATGGAAAAATTTCTACTCCAGGTACTAATTTACTCTTGTGATAAACTTCTATCGAATCGTTTCCACTTATCTGCAAAGCTGAGTTATAAGCGTCGTACCACGTAATTCCATCTCTCATAACAGATGCCGTTTCCGATGCTAAAGATTGCATTGGATAAATTCGCATGATAGATGCTCCTGTTACAAAATGTAAATCTTTTTTGGTTTTTGTCCATTGCTGAATGTCTTGTATAATTAAATCATCATACATATTATCAAAAATCAAAGCAGATGATCCAGGTACGGCTGTTTCTGGTGCAACAACAAATTGAGTTTTTGGTTTAATATTTTTCAGTGCCAATTGTTTCAATTCTTCATAAATCTGCAAACCATCTTTCATATACTTTTCGTTGTATGGATCAAGATCTGGCTGAAGAACTAACACATCAAGTGCTTTTCCCTTTTCTTCGTAATTCGCATAAATAATATAAGAAATACCAATTGGCACAGCAATTAATAATCCAGCATAAATACCTAATTTGTTTAGATACCTCATTTCTTTCTTATTAATATAAGCCGTCAAATAATAGAATACCGTAATATTAACTAACCAAATCCAAAGTGCACCTCCAAAAGTTCCTGTGTATTCGTACCATTGCACCCATTCGTAATATTTTGCAAAACCATTTCCAAGGTTAAACCAAGGCCAAGTTAGTTCCCAATTCAAGGTTAGTTTGTCAAAACTCATCCAAATCGCAGGAAGAAAAACCAATCCATATAAATTACCAGCTTTGGTTTTGACGAAATGATATAACTGAAAAACAATTGACATAAACAACGAATTCGCTACAACGGGAATCAAATAAGCGCTCCACGAATTGTGCAAATCTCCATTCGCGTCCGTTTCTTGTGCATAATGCAACCACCAAATTACAATCGCATTCCAAATAAAGAAAGCTAAAAACGAAAGTCCGAAAATTTTACGTCCTTTTTTCTTAAATTCTGCGCATTGAGTGATTTGATGTTCTGCCAACATCAAGGGTACAAATCCTATAAATAATAACAATGGAAAGCCGTGCGATGGCCAACCTGCTGTTAATAATAATCCTGATAAGATTGCGTATGCAATGTATTTTTTCATGTCACAAATTTATAATTTCATCATTCAATAACCGATGATATTTGTTTGGAATATTTTATAAATCATTTTGGATGAGAACCTGAAACAAGTTCAGGTAGACTTTCTTTGTCATATTGAACTCATTTCAATATCTCATTCAGTTTTAATATATAATATGCGTGTCAATATAATAATTTGGATTAATTGTTACATCAATCGCTCTTGTAATCGTTGAGTTATTAATCGTTTGCCAATTAGTCGTTGGATTGATTGTTACTTCAGAATCTTTCAATCGCAAAGGCATTGCAAATCCATCCACAACATTCGTATAACGATATTCAACTTTATTTCCATTTTGTTTAAGCTCTAAAGTTGGTACTTTCACTGTTCTTAAATATTGATTAAAAAAAGTATTCAAATTTAATCCAGAAAACTTCGCAATATAATTTTCAATTTGTTCTGTAGTTACAGTTTGATGATAAAATTCTTTGTTTAATCCACGTAACATTTGTCTAAATTTTTCATCATTATTCATCCAAGTTCTCAACGTGTGAATCATATTTGCACCTTTATAGTACATATCGCCACTACCCTCTTGGTTTACGCCATACACGCCGATAATTGGAATATCATTTTGAATTGCTTTTCTCGTTCCACGCACATATTCGCTCGCCGCATCCTTTCCATAATAAGTTTCTGTGAACAACGTTTCCGAATAAGCCGTAAATGCTTCGTGAATCCACATATCTGCCACATCTTTTTCGGTAATATTATTCCCAAACCATTCGTGACCAGCTTCATGAACGATGATAAAATCCCATTTCAATCCCCAACCAGAACCTGATAAATCACGACCTAAATAACCATTCTCAAATTTATTTCCGTACGCAATTCCAGATTGATGTTCCATTCCCAAATGCGGAGCTTCAACAATTTTGAAAGAATCTTCGTAAAAAGGATAAGGTCCAAACCAATGTTCGAAACTTTTCAACATTAATTTTGCTTGTTCAAACTGCGATTTTGCTTTATCTATATTATAATCTAATACATAATAATCTAAATCCAATTTACCTTTTTCACCTTCAAAAGTATCTTTGAAATTGACATAATGTCCGATATATGGAATAATGTTATAATTATTGATCGGATTGACAACTTTCCATGTAGAAATTGTTTTACCATTTTTCTCTTTCTTAGAAACTAATCGTCCATTACCAACTCCAACCAAATCTTTTGGAGCTATAATTTCCAATTCCATTCCTTTATCTGGCTCATCACCTAAATAATCTTTGTTCGGAAACCAAGCACTTGCGCCCAAACCTTGTACCGCAACAGACATCCAATCGCGACCTTTTTCATCTTTCGTAAAAATCCAACCGCCGTCCCAAGGTGCTTTCACTGCAACACGAGGATTTCCAGAATAAGAAATTTGTAAAAGATTATCATTTGATTTTAATTTAGATTTCTCTGTATTAATAAAATAAACATTCCCATCTCGTTTAAAATCTGAAACATCTTTTCCATTAAGACTTACAGTTTTAATTTGCATTCGTTCTTGCAAATCTATTTGTAAAAGGCTGTTGTGTTTCTTGATTATTTCATCAAATTTTATTTCAACATTTCCAGTAATAAATTTTTCTTTTTCGTTAGGTTCAACACTAATTTTATAATGTTTAACATTCCACCAATTTCTAAATTCATTATCCGTTCCTCTTAAAGAATCTTGTTTTGTAAATTCTTTTTTATGATGCAATACTTGTGCATTTGTTGTAATTGATATAAAACCAAGTAAGAGTATTATTTTTTTCATGAGCAATTTTAAAACCTTATCAAAAATAAGATTATATATTTGATAAATAAGCCAAAAAGCTATGATTACAGAAAAATTTAAGGAAAGAATAAATTATTTAAAAAATAATCACTTAATCGTTGAAGCATTGTACGAAATTTTAGATGAATTGAAATTAAAACATAATGCTTTTACAGGTTTTACGTTTCGAGAAGAAATCGATCCAAAAGGTTTTTTATTAACTGCGGAAGGAGATGAAAAAGATGGATTCCTAATTAGAGTTCCTCGGAATATTTTAGATTTTGATTTAGTATTAGTATCTAATTTACTAATGCACGAAATAATTCATCTTTATCAACGATCTGGAGAAAATCAAATTGAATTGCGAGAAGAACGCGAATGGCAAGCGTATACAGAAATGATTTTTCATAAACAATTTCCAAACGTTCCTCCATTGACTAATTTTTACATCAAACAATTTGGCGAAAAAGCGTTGACGTATTATAACCGAATGCCAGATAACATGAAAACGAAATATGCGAATGAAAAAACTGATTTAGAAAAAATTCTGCAAACGATTTACGATAAAGAGAATAAACTAAAAGAAGAACCAAAACCTGAAAATAATACTGAAACAATTTCTTGGCAAGATTTCGAGAAAGTTGATATGAGAATTGGGACAATTATCAGTGCAAATAATTTTCCGAAAGCAAGAAATCCTGCTTATCAGTTAGAAATTGATTTTGGTCCGTTAGGAATCAAGAAAAGTTCGGCACAAATTACATCGCTTTATAACAAAGAAGAATTGATTGGAAAACAAATAATGGCTGTGGTTAACTTTCCGAAAAAACAAATTGCCACTTTTATGAGCGAATGTCTCGTGATGGGCGTTTATGGAAATAATAATGATGTTATTCTCTTGAATCCCGAACGAAAAGTTGAAAACGGAAGTAAGATTGGGTAATATTGAGATTGAGACTAAGACTGAGATAAAGTTTGAGTTTAAGTATATAACTTAACGCTGACATTTTATCAACCAATAAACTGACTTTTTTATCGATAAATAATCAAATCATTAATCATAATCTGACAACCTGACATCTAAAATCTATTGGATGTCATTTTTTTTATGTTGGCACAAAGATTGACTATTCTGTTGTAGCATCATTTTTGATGATGTGTAAAAGTTTAAAATAAATCATTAATAATATAAAAAATAACTAAACAATATGAGCAAAATAATCGGAATCGACTTAGGTACAACGAACTCTTGTGTTTCTGTAATGGAAGGTAGCGAGCCAGTTGTAATTCCAAATGCAGAAGGTAAAAGAACTACTCCATCTATCGTAGCATTCGTAGAAGGAGGAGAAATTAAAGTTGGTGATTCAGCAAAACGTCAAGCTGTAACAAACCCAAAGAAAACGATTTATTCTATTAAACGTTTCATGGGAACTAAATTTAATAATGATGCAGATGAAATCGGTCGTGTTCCTTATTCAGTTGTAAAAGGAAACAATGATACGCCAGCAGTTGATATTGATGGACGTAACTATACTCCACAAGAAATCTCAGCAATGATTTTACAAAAAATGAAAAAAACTGCTGAAGATTATTTAGGACAAGAAGTATCAAGAGCGGTAATTACTGTACCAGCTTATTTTAACGATGCTCAACGTCAAGCAACTAAAGAAGCTGGTGAAATTGCAGGTCTTAAAGTAGAACGTATTATCAACGAGCCTACTGCTGCTGCATTAGCTTACGGATTAGACAAAGCAAACTCAGATAAAAAAATCGTTGTTTACGATTTAGGTGGTGGTACTTTTGACGTATCTATCCTAGAATTAGGTGACGGTGTATTCGAAGTGTTATCTACAAACGGTGATACACACTTAGGAGGTGATGATTTTGATGATGCAATCATCAATTGGTTAGCTTCTGAATTCCAAGCGAAAGAAGGTGTAGATTTGAAAAAAGACGCAATGGCTTTACAACGTTTACGTGAAGCTGCTGAAAAAGCTAAAATCGAATTATCTTCTTCTGCTCAAACAGAAATTAATTTACCATACGTTACAGCTAACGAAACAGGACCAAAACACTTAGTAGAAACTTTAACTCGTTCTAAATTTGATCAGTTAACAGAAGATTTAGTACGTCGTTCTATGGAGCCTTGTAAAAAAGCGTTATCTGATGCAGGTTTATCAATCAACGATATCGACGAAGTTATCTTAGTTGGTGGATCTACACGTATGCCAAAAATCCAAGAAGAAGTAGAAAAATTCTTCGGTAAAAAACCATCTAAAGGAGTTAACCCAGACGAGGTTGTTGCAATTGGTGCAGCTATCCAAGGAGGTGTTTTAACAGGTGATGTAAAAGACGTATTATTATTAGACGTTACACCATTATCTTTAGGTATCGAAACTTTAGGAGGAGTATTCACAAAATTAATTGAAGCGAATACAACAATTCCAACTAAAAAATCTGAAGTTTTCTCAACTGCAGTTGACAATCAACCAGCAGTAACATTAAGAATTGGTCAAGGAGAGCGTCCATTATTCAACGATAACAAAGAAATCGGACGTTTTGACTTAGTAGATATTCCACCAGCACAAAGAGGTGTTCCTCAAATCGAAGTAACATTTGATATTGATGCGAATGGTATCTTAAGTGTATCTGCAAAAGATAAAGGAACAGGAAAAGAGCAATCAATCAAAATTGAAGCTTCATCTGGATTATCTGATGCTGATATTGAAAGAATGAAAAAAGAAGCACAAGAAAATGCTGCAAAAGACGAAGAAGCAAAAAACAAAATTGAAAAAGTAAATGCTGCTGACGCGTTAATTTTCCAAACGGAAAAACAATTGACTGAGTACGGAGATAAAATTCCTGCTGACAAAAAACAACCAATTGAAGAAGCTTTAGCTGAGGTTAAATCTGCTCACGCTGCTCAAGACGTTGCTGCAATTGATGCTTCTATGGAAAAATTAAATACAGCTTGGAATGCTGCTTCACAAGAAATTTATGCTGCAATGAACGAAGGTCAAGAAGGTGGTGCACAAGCGCAACCAGGAGCTGATCAAGGTCAAGCAAAAAATGATGGTGTTGAAGACGTAGACTTCGAAGAAGTTAAATAATAGAATTTCATTTATCAATAGGAAAGCCTCGCATTGCGAGGCTTTTTTATGTTTATTAATATAAATAGTTTATTTTTTAAATCATCTCGGTTTCATATAATACAAAAAATCCACTTAAATGATTTTAAGTGGATTTTTTGTATTATAAATTTTATATTTTACTGATGTTGTTGTGCATCAATTACAGCAATGGTAACCATATTCACAATTTCGCGAACAGTACTATCCAATTGTAACAAATGAATTGGTTTTTTCATTCCGATCAAAATTGGTCCAACCGCTTCTATATTTCCTAATTCTTGTAATAATTTATACGAAATATTCGCTGATTCAAGATTTGGAAAAACTAATGTATTCGCATGCGTTCCTGCTAATTTAGAAAATGGAAAATTACTTTGTAATTTCTCTCTGTTTACTGCAAAATTTGCCTGAATATCGCCATCAACTAAAACATCTGGATGATTTTTATGTAAATAATTTACCGCATTCTGAACTTTAGAAACCGTTTCTCCTTTATTCGATCCGAAGTTTGAATAAGACAATAACGCAATCTTTGGTTCAATTTTAAACTTCTTAATTGTTTCGTTAAATTGCAATGTAATGTTGACCAAATCCTCTGAAGTTGGATCTAAATTAACCGTTGTATCACCTAAGAAAACTGGTCCTTTTTCTGTCAACATCATATACATACTCGCAACTTTTTGACCTTGCTCCGCTCCGATTAATTCTAAAGCTGGACGAATCGCTTGCGAATAATTTTTCGTCATTCCCGAAATCATTGCATCTGCATAACCAAACTCAACCATACATGATCCAAAATAATTACGATCTCTCAATAATTTTTTCGCGTCAGATTTTGAGATTCCTTTTCGTTGACGTTTCGAGTAAATAAAATCAACGAATTGATTGTATCTATCCGAATCTTCTTCTGCATTTGTATCAACAATTTCAACATCTTCCAAATCCAACATATAATCTTTTATCATTTGTTGAATTTTATTTTTCTTTCCTAAAATAATTGGAATAGCGATTTTTTCTTCCTTTACAATTTGCGCTGCACGAAGAATTTCGAAACGATCTCCTTCAGCAAAAACAACACGTTTTGGATTTGATTTCGCCGTTTGTGTCAAATTACGCATAATCGTACTTTCTTTTCCGATTCGCTTAATCAATGACAATTTATATTCTTCGAAATCTGTAATTGTATTTTTTGCAACACCAGTTTCTATCGCAGCTTTTGCAACCGCAGCCGAAACTTCTGGTAACAAACGTGGATCGTTAGGTTTTGGAATGATATAATCTTTTCCGAATTTGATTGAATGATTATTGTATGCTTGCGTTACCACTTCTGGAACTGGTTCTTTCGCCAATTCTGCAATTGCACGAACAGCAGCAATTTTCATTTCCTCATTAATTGTCGTTGAACGAACATCTAACGCTCCTCTAAAAATATACGGAAATCCAAGTACATTGTTCACCTGATTTGGATAATCAGAACGCCCAGTTCCCATAATAATATCTTGACGTGTCGCAACTGCTAAATCGTATGCTATCTCTGGATTCGGATTTGCCATTGCCAATACAATTGGATTTTCTGCCATTGTATTCAACATATCTGCTGACAAAACATCTGCCGCTGATAAACCGATAAAAACATCCGCATCTTTCACAGCATCTGCCAATGTCGAAATATCACGATCTGTTGCCCATTCTGCTTTAGAAGGATCAAGATTATCTCTGTCCGAACGGATAACACCTTTACTATCCAACATCACGATATTCTCTTTCGTTGCTCCTACAGAAATATACATTCCTGTACACGAAATTGCTGCTGCACCAGCTCCGTTCACTACAATTTTGACTTTAGAAATATCTTTTCCTTGTAATTCACACGCATTAATCAACGCTGCACCAGAAATAATAGCTGTTCCGTGTTGATCGTCGTGCATAACTGGAATATTCATTTCAGCTTTCAAACGTTTCTCAATTTCGAAACATTCAGGCGCTTTAATATCCTCTAAATTGATTCCTCCAAAAGTTGGCTCTAAAGCTTTTACCGTATTGATAAATTCATCAACATTTTTTGTATCCAATTCGATATCGAAAACATCAATATCAGCAAAAATTTTGAATAGAAGACCTTTACCTTCCATAACCGGTTTTGAAGCTACTGCACCTATATCTCCCAAACCTAAAACGGCTGTTCCATTACTAATTACAGCAACCAAATTTCCTTTTGCTGTGTACTTATAAGCATTTTCTGGATCTTTTTCAATCTCTAAACAAGGCTCCGCAACACCTGGCGAATAAGCAAGCGATAAATCACGTTGCGTATTCGTAGGTTTTGTAGGCACTACTGCAATCTTTCCTGGTTGACCCATCGAATGGTAATTCAATGCATCTTTCTTACGATTGTCATTCATTTCTCTGTGGTTTATATTTTTTCAAAATAAATTTAGGTAAAATATATTCAACCCACTTATGACAGATGTTAGATTTTGATATTTTATTAAAATAAATTATCGAGTTATACAATTTTGAAGTTAATAATTATGAGCTTGATAAATTAAAAATTAAATCTTGTTGTAAACATAACTTGTGTTGGTCTTAACTTATAGATAAATCGTTGTTCGAAATTTGAAGAAAAGCTATTTTGAGAGAAATATTTTTCATTTAATAGATTATAAGCACTTAATTCAAAATCTATTTTCTTCTTTTTTAAAGAGTAACGATACATCAAATCTCCGAAAGTAGAATTTGGATTTAATCTTGAATCATCATTAACATACAAATCAAAATTAAGTTTTATATAATGCTGATCTGCAGGAAAAAAATGTAATCCTATTTGGTGGATTTGATTGGTGATTGAACGTGATTTAGCTTCTTGTGAAAATTTATTTTTGTAATTGGTTACACCATATTTATATTCAAACGTTACCCAACTTAATAATCTGAAAGAAGCGTCAAAATTAGAAGTTAAAATGGTATTGTGAATTTCGATTAAATCATCATTTAATAATTGATCGTAGGTTGTAAAATTATAACCTCCAGCTAAATTAAATGTTGTCTTAATTTTAGAAAAATATTGACTTATTTTAGCATTAACAGAATGTGTTTTTTGATGATTTTTTAAGTTCAAAGCTTCTAAAACTGTACTTGCATCCGCATTATAGCTGTAATTGTAGATTAAGTTATTTTCTGACCAATTGTACGAATATCCAAAATTGATAAACCTAGATTTTATCGGATTTTTATACTCGAAACGTAAAGAAGAAATCCATTTTTTTACTTCGTTAAAATTTCCGTCATTTTGTTGAATAGAATTGTATCGATACAATATAAATCCTTCGTGCAAACGTGTTAAACTCCCCAAATCATTAGAGAAATTATGCGAGGTTGATACTTTCCAGAATTTTGAAAATTCTAAACCTATATTAAATTTTGGTTCGATGTAAAAACGATTGTATGAAGTTTTATTTCCGAAAGAATTATTCTCTAAATTATACCACTGAAAAGGAATTCCAAAAGAAAAATTAAGTCGATTCTTTCTGTACGAAAAGTTATTTTCTACATACGGATTTAAAGTTGACCAGCGTGTATTGTTAGTAAAAGTAGAATTTATTGGTTGATTATCTGCTAACAAATCACTTTTCATTGTATGATTGGTGTACTTAATTCCAATTTTTGATTGTAGCGTTAAAGCTTTTATTCCTTTTGAAAATTCAGCGAAATTATTTGTCGAAAATTTCTCAAAATTAATTTGTTGAAACACATTTTGATAATCATTTCCGTTGTTTATAAAATCAGTAAAAACTCCAGGAGAAACACTTAAATTCTCGTTATAATTTCTGTACGCAATATTGGATTTAAACGTGATCAATTGATTACCAATTTTTCTAATTGTATTAAACTGATTGGTAAATTGACGATTTGGTTGAGCCAAACGTTGTGTAATAAAATTATTGTTTTGATTGAGATCTCCTCTCGAACTGTTCCAGTCTCCTTTAAATTCCAAGACATTTTCAAGATAATTTTTAGAACTATTTTGAGATAATGTTGCTTTTAGATTAAGACTTTCTATTTGCAAATAATTTTTTTTGATTTCGTTGAGAAATATATCACCTGTTGGTAAAAAATATTGTGTGTTTGTTTCTCCGAATCGCTTTTGAAAATCGTTGTGATAAGACAAGTTAATTCGTAAATCTAGCTCTTTTTTTAATTTAAAAAGATGATTCCAAGAACCAATATTTATTGCATTATCTAACCAACGTTCGCCATCAAAATTGGGAGTTTGTACACCTGCAATTGATAACCAACTTTCGTTCGAAAATTTTTCAGAGTCATTTAAAAAATCTTCAAGACTTAAGGTTTTTAATTGACGAGAAACATCATTTCCACGATTATTTCCTTGATAAGAACCTATCATTTGTTGCTTTTTTGTGAACAACATTGGTGTAATATTCGCCTGATACAACAATGGTGAAGCGCCAAGACCAACTTCTGCTTTACCAGAATAGGTAATTTTGCTTTTTAATTTGATATTTAATGCGGCTTTAGAGCTATAAACCAAACTGTCTAAAATCTTGATCGGTTGATGATTCTCTAAAATTTGTACTTTATCCACAGCGTCTGCAGAAAGATTTTCGTTTGCTAATGCATATTTTCCGCCCAACAAATCCATTCCTTCGATGTAGTATTTATTGATTGGTTCGCCTTGATACAAGATTCTACCAGAATTTTCGATTTCTATTCCAGGCATTTTTTTGATCACATCTGCTATAGAACGGTCTTTTATATCTTTAAAATTACTGACATCATACGCAATTGTATCCCCTTTTTTGCGAATTGGAGATTCTTTTAATTTAACTTCTTTTAACTCGATAGCTTTTTCTTGTAAAGTGAAATCAAAGTTTGTGGAAGATTCGTTTACCAAATCTGAAGTAAAAGCATAATTCATCGCACGAACCTTAATTTCATAGGTTTCGTGCGATGGATTATCTATTTTTATCGAATATTTACCGTCCGATTTTGTAATAAAATACGCCAAGGTTTCTTCCGAAGTACTTGGAGAAATGGTAACGTTAGCACCAGATATAGGTTTTCCTTCCTCATTTTTTACAACACCAGAAATGGTAAGTTGTGCAAAAATAAAGTGAAAAAATAAAGCAAATAATAGTGTTAATTGGGCTTTCAAAAATTAATATGATTACTTTTTTCTAAAAAAACATTTTCGCTTTTTAATTTATTATCTATCTTTTTTTCCATTTCAGCTGGTGAAATATTAGAGCTTGTTATATTAAGACTTTTTAAGTTTTGTATAATTTCAACTCCCCTATTTTCATATATTTTTTTGTAATCCTCTAAATTCACTTTTTTTGATTTTGTAAAATCTTTTGTTAAATCAGGTTTTGTATTATTTTGATTAATCTCAATTGCAGAAAAATGGAAATAATTATTGTCATCATAGATTTCTAAAATAAGCCCTGGTAATCCTCCAAATTTGTATGGACCAACACTGTTTGGTATTTCTTCTGTGTACCAAGCTGTCCATTTTCGCCCTAAATATGTTGTTGTTGCTTTTTTTATAATTAAATCCAGCTGAGTTTTT
Source organism: Empedobacter falsenii (assembly GCF_019308355.1). Lineage (GTDB taxonomy): Bacteria > Bacteroidota > Bacteroidia > Flavobacteriales > Weeksellaceae > Empedobacter > Empedobacter falsenii_B. The sequence goes on from NZ_JAAGKM010000007.1 coordinate 34,664, forward strand.
TGCTCATTTTCTATTTTCCAATTTATTTCCTCAATAGGCTGATTTAATAGGTAAATATTTCTATTTACTTTACTTAATATTTTATTTGTTCCATTATTTCTTATTATAGTATGATTAATGATTGGGGGTGGGTATTTTTCTTTTATAGCAGCTATATTTAGTGTGTTATTTGTTATAAATTCTTGAGTATTTTTAGCATTTAATCCTTGAAGATAATTATCGTAGTTTACCTTTTTTGGACTTATATAAATTGTACTATCTTTTGCAATATACAAATCCATTTCTTCATATTTTACTTCTTTTTTTACAGAATCAGTTACAAATTTCACGTCATATACAACTTTATATGTTTGTGCTTGAATAAAAAAAGAGGATAAAATAAATAATATGAATATTTTTTTCATAACTCTATTTATAAAGTATAGCATTAACTAAGTTTAATGCTATACCTCTTATTATTTAATTACAATAAACTTCCATTTCTTCATAAAGTTCTACAGCAAAATCTATAACATCTCCTAAAGGACCACAATCTTCATATACAAATCCAACTCCACATCTTTCAACAGATACATCCCAGCATTCTACTGAAGTTACATCTTGTTTATCTTCAGTTTCTGTTTCATTTGCCATTGCAAAAGTTCCGATAAGTGCAAAAGCACTTGCTAATAACATTTTCTTCATTTTTTAAGTAATTTAGTTTTTTAATAATCAATCATAGTTTGCAACCTACAATTGCCTCTGTACTCTTCCCTTTGTTAGGTACATTCAATAATAATAATAATAATAATACACAAATCTTTTTGCAACTTAAGTATATAAAAACAAATAATTTAATATTTGGTTTATTCTAATTCAATAGGGTTATAAGGCATTCCACCAAAATTGGTTATAGGTTTCTTATTTTCGTCAAGTGCAACTCCTTTTAACCTTTCAGCTGCATTTTCATGATAATCTTTTTCAGCTTTATAGAATTCTGTTTTCTTAACTTTTATAGGTGTTTTTTCACCTTGTGCTAAATAGATTTGTTTAGGATTTTGGTTGCTAGCGTTTGCTGTAAAATGATAATGTTCTTTATCATCATAAATCTCTAAAATAAGACCAGGCAAACCATAAAATTTATACGGACCAGCATTCATTGGGATTTCGTCAGTGTACCAAGCCGTCCATTTTCTACCACCGTAGTTTACAGTCGCTTTTTTTGCAGTATAATTCAAGATTTGTTTGGTGTCATTCAGTAGTTTCCAATCTAATTTTGGTAACGTTTCTTTGTAAAGAAAATCATTCGGAGAGATTCTATCAACAAATGTAAGTTCATCATTTTCTTTCTTTAGAATAAGTTGATATTTAAAAGCAGATTTAAAACTTTGAGACATTATTTGATTAAATTCATTCGTCTTAATTGTAGGTAAATGACTAAAACTTTCAAGAATAGAATCCGTACCGATTTGATTGTAATCGACGAATTTATTGTAACGTTTACCAATTTGTAAAAGTGCTAAACCAGTTTTTGTTTTTTCAGGTTTTTTTACATTACGAACAATTTTGTAGTCATAAATAATGTTGTAATTGGACAACTCGTAATTCGTTTGCGAATATTTAATAGGCGCAAAGGATATATCAGTTTTTATTTGTGGCTGTGCATATACAATGCAACCAATAAAAATGATAAAATAGTATAGTAATTTCATTATAAGGTTGTTAATTATGATGAAATTACTATAAATATTTTTATTCTACAAATATAGTATTAATTTATTTTTAAATTATTTATCACGTCAACCAACTTTTTAGTCAAGTTTTTACGGTTGAATTGTTGAACTTCCTCTTCGTTTGTTTCAAATTTTTGGTTTGGATTTTTCAACCATTGATTGTAAATCGAGAGAATGTACGTTTTGATTTCATTCACTTGTTGATGATAAAAATAATCACCTGCTTTAGTTTTTTGAAGTATTTTTTCGACATCAGCATCTGCTGGACCAACTGCTAAAATTGGATTTCCAGTTGCCATATATTCGAATAATTTTCCTGGAATAATTCCTTTCGAAGCAACATTATCAAAATTTGTTAACAACAGAATATTTGCAGAATTAATCGCATTTAACGATTCTTGGTGCGAAACATAACCGTGAACAATTAAATTATTTTGTAAACTTTGTTCAAGAATTGATTGTTTGACATCATCGGCTAAAGAACCATAAAAATTAAGTTTAAAATCTTCTCGAAACGATTGATTTTCGTTGCTAATTTCAGCTAAAGCTTTCCACAAAGCGATTGGATTTCGAAGCATTTCCAAACCTCCAGAATACGTCAAATGAAAGTGATTTTGATCTTTTTCTGTTTGTTGTTTTACTTCTTCAAAACCATTTGTAATTACTTCTACATGTTTTGCACCAATCTTCTTGAAATTTTCTCCATCAGCATAACTTGTTGCTAAAACAACATCTGCTTTTTGCATTACTTCACGCTCTAAATCTTCGTGTTTTTTTGCAGCCCAAAAAGTTAATTTCAATTCTTTGTGATAACTAATTTGAGTCCATGGATCACGAAAATCTGCCAACCATTTGAGATTTGGTAATTGTTTTTTCAATTTCAAACCGATTAAATGTAAACTATGAGGCGGACCAGAAGTTACAATCGTATCTATATTTTCTTTCTGTAAAAAGTCTTTTAAATATTCCGCAGAAGGATTTACCCAAAACTTGCGCGCATCTGGAATAAAGAAATTTCCACGCACAAAAACTGACAATCTCGACATGAAAGATTGATTTTCTTTCTTTTCGAAATGTCCACCTTTATAAGCTTTATTCTTTGGATTCAGTTTTTCTGCTAACTGATAAGGTTCCCAAATTTTATTCTTGATGATTTTAACTTTTGGATTAATGTCCTTGGCTAAAGTTTCATCGAGAATTGGATAAGAAGGGTTTTCTGGAATGTAAACGTAGGTTTCATATCCAAATTCAGGAAGATATTTTGTGAATTTCAACCATCTTTGAACACCAGGACCTCCCGCAGGAGGCCAGTAATAGGTGATGATTAATATTTTTTTCATTCCAAAATTAAGCCTTTTCAGCGGCTAAGTTTAAATTCTCTTTTGTAGAACATTTTTTATATCCCAAATAAATACCTCCAGCCACAACGATTAAAAGTAAAATATTCGAAACTATCACAATCATATTTCCAGTAGAAATAACTTGTGGTTTAAATTCCATCACGATTGTGTGATTTCCTTTTTGCACAGGAACTGCACGCAAAACGTAATTCGCTTTTTCGATCGGAACTTCCTTTCCATCAACTGTTGCAGTCCATCCATGTGGATAATAAACTTCTGAGAAAACAGCAATTTGATCTGTATTAGAAGAAGATTTGTACGTCATTTTCATTGGTGAATAATCAACCAATTCAATCTTTGCATTAGCATCTGCCGAAACATTCAAGTTTTTATTCTCAACCAAATCTTTACGTAAAATTACTGTATGATCAACTGGTGTAGAATTTATCGCTAAGATTTCATCATTTGCATTTTCTGTCCATTTGATATTTGAAGCTAACCAAGCACTTCCCAAAGCTGTAGGATTTTGCTGTACTTGGGGTTCCGTTGGACTTCCATGAATAATGTATTTCGTATTCATCATATTCAATACATTAATCAAACCTGTTTCATCTTTGATTCCGTATTTTTTCAATTGCGGATCTTGAGAAAAATAGATATCCACAACATCTTGGTATTTTCCTAATTTCGCCGCATGATAACCACCAATTGAAGGAACAAAATATGAAGTTCCAGCTTCATTAAATGTACTCAAAACTGTATTGTATACACGGAAATGCGATTTATCTTGTTTTGAAATATTTGATAATAAATTATTCAACGGAACTTTGTAAGCAATTTGCGCTACATTATTGTTGTTCTGAGCTTCGGTTTGTAAACGAGGCGACATTTCAGTTGGGAAAGGATTATCAACAATGTATTTAGATACAAAATTATCTTCGTTCAAATATCTTTTATTCACCGTAAATCCGTCAATAAAAGCCAATGCACCAATCGCTAAAATGACGATAATTGGTTTTTTGATAAACTTGAATAAATAAGCCAACAACAAAGCCATTGTGAACAAAACAAAAATCAATGTGCGAACTGTATCCGCTTTAAACATAGAAATTCTATCTTGAATTAATGCTTCATCTAATCGTTTTATCAATCCATCCCAAAGTCCGATTGCATTTGGATTTGCTTGCTGAATTTGTCCGATTAATTGTTCAGTCATTAATTTTTCATTCTCTGATGTAAATGGAAAAATCATTCCACCGAATAAGAAGAATATAATTAAAATTCCAACTGTAGAACCACCAGCTATATAAAGTACTTTCTTTTTGAATTCATCTGATTCGTCAGAATTAAAGAAATAATATAAAGTCAAAATTGCTAAGAAAGGCATTGTAAATTCGGCAATTACCAAGATTGATGATACAGCGCGAAACTTATCATACATCGGGAAATAATCAATAAATAAGTTCGTAACGAATGGTAAATTTTTACCCCATGCCAAAATGAAACTTAGAATCGTTGCTCCAACTAACCATTTTTTATAGGTCGCGTATTTTCCACGTACCATAAACATTCCGATAATAAACAAGAAAACGACTACAGCTCCCTGATAAGCTGGACCAGAAGTTCCTGGCTGATCTCCCCAATATGCACTTCTCGGTTGACTTGCCACAGCTTGAAAAACTTGCTGATTGAACTCGTCTTCACCAAGACTATATTGAGTATTTTGTAATTCTGATGTATAATTCTTTAAATCTTCTGGATTCGTTTGCGAACCACCCCCCATCAAATTTGGAATAAAAAGATTTAATGTTTCTAATTTTCCATAACTCCATTGTGTGATATAATCGTGATCTAATCCGTTCGAATTCTTTTTCAACAAGGTCATCTCAGATTTCCCACGAGTCGTTTCTTTACTATATTCGTAAGTTGACAATAATCGATTTGCATTCAATCCTGCTGCAATAATTACAGCGACAACTACTAATGCAGATGATTTTAAGAAATCTGGTAATTCTTTTTTCTTTAAACTATCAATAAATTGAACAATTGCAAAAACCAACAACGCTAAAAACAAATAGAACGTCATTTGAATGTGATTGGCTTGTAATTGCAATCCCATAAACAAGGTTGTGAGTACAAAACCTGCAATGTATTTTTTGCGATACAATAGAAGAATTCCAGCAACCAAAGGCGCGAAATACCCAATTGTATGTAGCTTTCCGTTATGTCCGGCTGCAATTAATTCGAAATAATACGAACCAAATGCAAAGAAAATTGCACCGACTAAAGCATATTGCCACTTTTTGAAAAGCGTTAAGCCAAGAATAAAAAATCCTGTAAACAACAAGAAAATGTAATCTGCTGGACGCGGTAAAAATCTGAATGCGCCATCAATGGTTTTGATGATATCAAAACTATATTTCGCACCAGTTTGATAGGTTGGCATTCCACCAAACATCGCATCAGACCAATAGACATTTTCTCCTGTTTTGTCTTGATACGTCAACATTTCTTGCGCACTACCCTTGTAGTTGATAATATCAGGCTGAATAACAGATTTTCCCGATAAAACTGGTGAACAATACACCAATGCAATCACTGCAAAAAGCAGCAATGAGATAAGAACGTAGAGTAAATTCTTTTTATTTTTCATCCTTTTTTTCTTCGATTATTTCGTAATCCACCGTTTCGGCGTCTATATTATATTTCGGTTTGTCGAAAGATGTGTTTGGTTTCGATTCGTTGTACGAATCATTTGAGTTTTGGCTCTGATTATAAGCATTTCTTTGCTGATTAATTGCTTCTTGAAAAACCTTTTTCACTGCAAATACTTTTCTTAAAAATCTAAAAATCGTTAAGAAAATAATACTTAAAATTATAATCCAAATAATTGTTTTCATTTTAGTTAACTGTTGTGACAGTTGTAACCGACTCAGTCATCGTTTGTTTTTGACCTTGCGCTTCTACTGTACGTTTTAATGTTTCCTTTTTCGTTAAATTAACTTTGTTGATCCAACCAGATTTTGTATCCAACAAAATTTTTCCATCTACATTCGCACTACTATTCGCAGACATTGTAACACCTTGCTGCGACTCATTACCTTTCAAACTTTGCGTTCCATTTACAGTAATTGTCGTATTTGCAGGCTCAACACTTGCTAAAGTTCTCTTCATCGAAATATTTCCTTTCATTGGACCTTGATCAATTTTTTGACTATCGCTCCAAGATTCTTTAAGCGCTAAAGTTTTGTTAGGAAAAATATTCATCGTTTCTTCAAATTGAGAAGAAATTGCTTGTTTGTTTAATGAATTATCGATAATCTGTGTAAAGAATTTAAATTCTTCTGCACTTACTTGAGTTTTTACAGAATTTAAAATTGATTTTTTAATTTCATCTAATCCATCAACGCTTACAACTTTTCCTTTCTGATCAACTTTCATTGTATACGTTTTTCCTGTCATAGCTTTGTAAATCGACCAAGAAACCGCAATATCTTTGTTCGCTGGTTTCGCAGCATTTGTGTCATACGAAATTGATTTTCCCGAAGGATCTGTCATTTTCTCGCTATATTGTTTAGATTTCACTTCTAATGTATACACACCATCTTTGAAATCTTTTACCGTATAATCAATTTGTTTTTTACTTTCACTTGACATTTTTTGAGATTGTTTCCCGTCCGAAGCCGTGTGAGTTGTTTTAATTCCCAACGTCATTGGATAAGTCTTTCCTATCTCCAAATTGTATTTGTATGCATATTTGTCATCTGCACCTTTTGTTATTGCAACAACTTCTGTTTCAGCAGGCGTTTCAGCGATTTTCAAAGAATCTGTTGTTTCTATTTTGGCAACTGTATCACCTTTTTCGTTCACAATTAATTCTTTTCCATCTTTATCTTTTCCTACGACTTTATCATCTTTTTTACATGAAACAACTGCCATTGCGACAGCCATCATGAATAGTAATTTTTTCATATCAATTTTATGTTTGATAGTTGGTTTATTGCCAAAATCAATCCAAAAATAAGGATTTTAGTTGATTTTTTAACATTAAGATTTTAAAACAATCATATCTAGAAAATTAGATGATTGAAAAGAATTTATTGTCAATCTAGAAAATTATAAAGTATTACAAATTGTCATAATTAATAAATACAAAAAAAGCCTCCCAATTTGGGAGGCTTTTTACTATATAATCGAATAGATTATGCTTCTTCTGTACTTTCAGTTTCAGCAGCTGGTGCAGCTTCTTCTGTTTTAGTACTTTTTTTACTACGACGTGTAGTTGCTTTTTTCTCTACTTTCGCGTTAGTGTAGATATCATTGAAATCTACTAACTCGATCATTGCAGTATCAGCACCGTCACCTAAACGGAATCCAGTTTTGATGATACGAGTGTATCCTCCTGGGCGATTTGCAATTTTAGGAGCTACAGTTCTGAATAATTCAGTTACAGCTTCTTTATCTTGTAAGTATGAAAATACAACGCGACGGTTGTTAGTATCGTCTGTTTTAGACTTTGTCAATAAAGGCTCAACATATGTTTGTAATGCTTTAGCCTTTGCTACTGTTGTGTTAATTCTCTTGTGAGTAATCAACGCTATAGCTAAATTAGATAATAAAGCTCTTCTATGAGAGGCAGTTCTACCTAAATGGTTAAATTTTTTTCCGTGTCTCATTTTTTAATAAAATTATTCTACGTCTAACTTATATTTTACGATGTCCATTCCAAAGTTAAGACCTTTGCTGTCCACCAATTCTTCTAACTCTGTAAGAGATTTCTTACCAAAGTTTCTGAATTTCATTAAGTCAGACTTAGCGAAAGAAACTAATTCGCCTAATGTTTCAACTTCAGCTGCTTTTAAACAATTTAATGCTCTTACTGATAAATCCATATCTACCAATTTTGTTTTCAATAATTGGCGCATATGTAATGCTTCTTCATCATAAGTTTCACCAGATGCAACTTCTTCCGCTTCTAATGTAATTCTCTCATCTGAGAATAACATAAAGTGGTGAATTAAGATTTTAGCTGCTTCAGTTAAAGCATCTTGAGGTGTTATAGAACCATCTGTTGTAATTTCAAAAACTAATTTTTCGTAGTCAGTTTTTTGTTCTACACGATAGTTTTCAATTGCGTATTTTACATTCTTAATTGGAGTGTAAATTGAGTCAATTGCTATAGTACCGATTGGCGCAGAAGCCTTTTTATTCTCATCAGCTGGTACGTATCCTCTACCTTTTTCGATTGTAAATGTAATTGTTACGTTTACTTTAGCGTCTAAGTTAGCGATAACTAATTCAGGGTTTAAAACTTGGAATCCAGAAATAAATTTCCCTAAATCACCTGCTGTTAATTGATCTTGCCCTGAGATAGTAGCAGTTACAGTTTCAGCATCTGATTCATCAATTTGTTTCTTAAAACGAACCTTTTTCAGATTTAAAATGATCTCTGTAACATCTTCCACTACTCCTGGAATAGTTGAAAATTCGTGCTCAACTCCTTCAATTTTGATTGAAGTGATCGCATATCCTTCTAATGAAGAAAGTAACACTCTACGTAGAGCATTTCCAACTGTAATCCCGTATCCTGGCTCTAATGGACGGAACTCGAATTGTCCGAATTTAGAGTCAGACTCTACTAAGATTACTTTGTCAGGTTTGATGAAATTTAAAATAGTCATTTTATTAGTCTGATTTTAAGGTTTATTTAGAATATAACTCGACGATTAATTGCTCTTTAATATCTTCTGGAATTTGAACTCTTTCTGGAGCTTTTGTGAAAGTTCCTGATTTTTGTTCGTCGTTCCAAATTAACCAATCGTACTCGCTACGTGCGTGTAAAGAGTTTGTGATTGCAGTTAAAGATTTAGATTTTTCTCTAACAGCGATTACATCACCAGCTTTTAATTGGTAAGAAGGGATGTTCACGATTTCTCCGTTTACAGTTACGTGTTTGTGAGATACTAATTGACGTGCAGCACTACGTGAGTTTGCGATACCTAAACGGTAAACTACGTTATCTAAACGAGATTCACATAATTGTAATAATACTTCACCTGTAATTCCTTTAGAAGCATTTGCTTTTTTGTATAAGTTAGCAAATTGACGCTCTAAAATACCGTAAGTATATTTTGCTTTTTGTTTTTCAGTTAACTGAATAGCGTATTCTGATTTTTTAGCTCTTCTTTTGTTAGGTCCGTGTTGCCCTGGAGGATATTTCTTTTTCTCAAAAGATTTATCGTCACCGAAAATTGGTTGTCCAAATTTTCTTGCAATTTTAGTTTTTGGTCCTGTATATCTTGCCATGATTTGTTACTATTAAATATATTAAATAATTAAATTGAGAAAAATGATTATACTCTTCTCTTTTTAGGTGGACGACATCCATTGTGTGGTAATGGAGTAACATCAACGATTTCAGAAACCTCGATACCACCGTTATGAATTGTTCTAATAGCAGATTCACGACCTTGACCTGGTCCTTTCACGAATACTTTTACTCTTCTTAATCCTGCTTCGTATGCAACTGTTGTTGCATCTTGAGCAGCTACTTGAGCAGCGTAAGGAGTGTTCTTTTTAGATCCACGGAATCCCATTTTACCTGCTGAAGACCAAGAGATAACTTCACCGTTTTTGTTTGTTAAAGTAACGATAACATTGTTAAACGATGCTTGAATATGAGCTTGTCCAGTAGCTTCAATAACTACTTTTCTTTTCTTTACTACTTTCTGATTTTTTGCCATGATCCTATTTATTATTTAGTGGCTTTTTTCTTGTTAGCAACTGTTTTCTTTTTACCTTTTCTTGTACGTGAGTTATTTTTTGTTCTTTGACCACGTAATGGTAAACCTAATCTGTGACGAATACCTCTTTGACATCCGATATCCATTAAACGTTTAATGTTTAATTGGATTTCTGATCTTAATTCACCTTCTACTTTGAAAGTTTCATTGATCGATGCACGGATTGCGTTGATTTCTTCATCAGTCCATTCGCTAACTTTTGTATCTTCTGAAATATTATTTTCAGCTAAGATTTTAGAAGCACTGCTTCTTCCGATCCCGTAAATGTATGTAAGTCCGATTACCCCTCTTTTGTTTTTAGGTAAATCTACACCTGAAATTCTTGCCATAATTCTAAATAATTAACCTTGTCTTTGTTTAAACTTAGGATTCTTTTTGTTGATCACATACAAACGTCCTTTACGACGCACAATTTTACAGTCAGCACTTCTCTTTTTAATGGATGCTCTAATTTTCATCTTTGTAAATTTATTTATAATCCGATAGAGTTAACGTATCTACATTAACTCTATCACCAGTCGTTATTATTTCTTTTAGTATCTGTAAGATATTCTACCTTTCGTTAAATCGTAAGGAGACATCTCTATTTTAACTCTATCACCTGGTAATAATTTGATATAGTGCATACGCATTTTACCAGATATGTTACATGTTACAACATGTCCATTTTCTAATTCGACACGGAACATTGCATTTGATAATGCTTCTGTAATCGTACCGTCTTGTTCAATATGTTTTTGTTTAGCCATAAATCTTTTTAATAAAATCTTATTAGATATCTCTTGAAGTTCTACCTGAAGACATTAAACCATCGTAACGGTGATTTAATAAATATGTATTAATTTGTTGTACAGTATCTAAGATAACTCCCACCATAATTAACATTGATGTACCTCCAAAGAACATTGCTAAGCTCTGTTCTACACCTAATAATTTTACAATCGCTGGCAAAACAGCAAGCAAAGTTAGTAAAATTGCTCCAGGTAACGTAATTTTTGATAAAATTTCGTCTAAAAAATTTGCAGTTTCTTTTCCAGGACGGATTCCAGGGATGATTCCTCCGTTACGTTTAAGATCTTCTGCCATTTGGTTTACTGGGATTGTGATTGCAGTATAGAAATATGTGAAGATAATAATTAGTAATCCGAAGATCAAATTGTATTCCCACGTAAATGGATCTGCCATTTTCGCGAAGAATGCTTTTACTGGACTTCCTTCGTCTAAGAAATAGTTTGCCAATGTTCCTGGTAAAAACATAATTGCTTGTGCGAAGATAATAGGCATTACACCTGCTGCATTTACTTTAAGTGGAATATATGAACGTACAGAGTCTGTAACTGATCTCATATATGAACTACTTGAAGTTTGCGCTCTTCTTACATATTGTACTGGTACTTTACGCACCGCTGCAACAATCATAATACACATTGCAATAACTAGGATTAACCCTAACATTTCTATCAAGAAGAAAATACCGTTTGAAGGGTCAACTTCAAATGCATTAAATATTGCTTTTGGTAAGTCGGCTAGGATACCAACCATAATTAAGATTGAAATACCGTTACCTATACCTTTGTCAGTAATTTTTTCTCCCATCCACATGGCAAAGATTGTCCCTGTAATCAAAATGATTGTTGAAGGGAACCAGAACCAAAAGTTGGTTGGAGGAATTACATAGATAGCATATGATGAAGTTGGATCGTAAGGTAAAATTTGAGAAGTTACCAATGTAAGGTATGCTGGTGCTTGCACCAAACAAATCCCGATTGTTAACCATCTCGTAATTTGGTTTACTTTGTTACGTCCGCTTTCTCCTTCTTTTTGTAGTTTTTGGATGTAAGGTACTGCTAATCCCATCAATTGTATAACAATCGAAGCAGAGATATAAGGCATAATTCCTAACGCAAATACGGAAGCTCTCTTAAAAGAACCTCCGGTAAAAGAGTTTAATAATCCTAAAATTCCTGAATTTGCATTTTCTTGGTCTGCAACAAAACGATTAACCTCGTTAATATCGACACCTGGAAGTGGAATATGAGAACCGAATCTATAAACCAACAATAGAAGGATAGTTACAAGTAACTTATCCTTCAATTCTTTTATGCTCCAGATATTTTTTATGGTCTGTATAAACCCTTTCATCTATAAAATATATTCTTAAGCGTTAACTAATTCTACTTTACCTCCTGCATTCACAATAGCTTCTTGAGCTGTTTGAGTGAATTTATCAGCAGTAACATTAACAGTTGCTTTTAACTCTCCACGACCTAAAATTTTCACTAAGTCATTTTTGTGAGCTAATCCTAACTGAACTAATGTTTCTTTATTTAAAGTATCTGTAATTTTGTTGTTATCAACTAATTGTTGAATTGTATCTAAATTGATTCCTGTGTACTCAACTCTGTTGATGTTTTTGAAACCAAATTTAGGTAAACGTCTTTGTAAAGGCATTTGTCCACCTTCGAAACCGATTTTTCTTGAATAACCAGAACGAGATTTAGCACCTTTGTGTCCACGACCTGCTGTCAAACCGTTTCCACTACCTTCACCTCTACCTTTACGGAATTTATTTTGTACTGAACCAGCAGCTGGTTTTAAATTACTTAAATTCATTTTTAATAATTTTTAAAAGGTTAAAAGCGATTAAGCTCTTTCTACTACTACTAAGTGTGAGATTTTACGGATCATTCCTTCAATTTGAGGAGTTGATTCGTGCTCAACAACTTGATTCAACTTTTTTAAACCTAAAGCAACTAATGTAGCTTTTTGAGATTTATCACGGTTGATTGCACTACGTGTTTGTTTTACTCTTACTTTGCTCATTTTACTTTTTTTTAACCGTTGAATACTTTAGTTACAGAAATACCTCTTTGACGAGCAATAGTCTCTACAGAACGTAAGCTTAATAAAGCGCGGAATGTAGCTTTTACTGCGTTATGAGGGTTAGAAGAACCTTTTGATTTTGATAATACATCATGTACACCAACTGATTCTAATACCGCACGTACTGTACCACCTGCAATTACCCCTGTACCTTTAGATGCTGGACGGATGAATACTTGCGCACCACCGAAACGAGCTTCTTGTTCGTGAGGAATTGTGTTGTTAAATAACGGGATACGTACTAAGTTTTTCTTAGCGTCTTCGATAGCTTTAGCGATTGCAGAAGCTACGTCTTTAGATTTCCCTAATCCGTAACCTACTACTCCGTTTCCGTCACCTACTACTACGATTGCAGAGAAACCAAATGCTCTACCTCCTTTTGTTACTTTAGTAACACGTTGTACTCCAACTAAACGATCTTTTAAATCTAAACCTGTTGGTTTTACTCTTTCTACGTTTTTAAATCCTAACATAATTTCTTTCTCTTTTTTAGAATTTTAATCCACCTTCTCTAGCACCATCTGCTAAAGCTTTGATTCTACCATGATATACGAAACCGTTACGATCAAAAACTACAGTTTCAATTCCTTTTGCAATAGCTTTAGCAGCTAATGCTTTACCAACTGATACAGAAACTTCAGATTTTGTACCTTCTACAGCAACACCTTTTTCACGAGATGATGCAGAAGCTAAAGTTACTCCATTGTTATCGTCAATAATTTGAGCGTAAATTTCTTTGTTAGAACGGTAAACTGATAAACGAGGTTTAGTTTCTGTTCCAAAAATATTTCGACGCACGCGTCTTTTTATTTTTTGTCTTTTTTCTACTTTAGATAATGCCATTTTTCAATGATTTTTATGCAGATTTACCTGCTTTTCTTCTAATAATTTCTCCTACGAATTTAATTCCTTTTCCTTTGTAAGGCTCTGGCTTACGGTAAGAACGAATTTTCGCTACAATCATTCCTAATAATTGATTATCATGAGATGATAATGTAATAATAGGATTTTTACCTTTTTCTGTTAAAGTTTCAACTTTAATTTCAACAGGTAATTCAATAACGATATTGTGAGAGAAACCTAATGACAAATCTAATTTTTGTCCGTTGTTAGATGCTCTATAACCAACACCAACTAATTCTAATTGTTTTTTAAAACCTTCTGTTACACCAGTAATCATGTTATTGATTAATGAACGGTATAAACCATGTAAAGCTTTGTTATCTTTAGAATCGTTTGGACGAACTACAGTTAAAACTCCGTCTTCGATTGTTAAATCAAATCCTTCTTTTAACTCTCTTGTCATTGTAATGTTGTTACCTTTTACAGTAACTACGTTATCTTTAAATTCAACAGTTGCTGCTGCAGGGATGTTGATATGTGCGTGTCCTATTCTTGACATAATTTCTTAATTTTTTAAAAGATTAATAAACAAAACATAAAACTTCACCACCTACATTCTCTTGACGAGCTTGTTTATCTGTCATCACACCTTTAGAAGTTGAGATGATAGCAACACCTAAACCGTTTAATACACGAGGTAATTCTTTAGATCCTGCGTATTGACGTAAACCTGGAGTTGAAGCTCTTTTGATTTTACGGATAGCTGGCTCTTTAGTAACTTTGTCGTACTTTAAAGCGATTTTAATTGTTCCTTGAGGTTGATCTTGTCCTTCGAATTTGTAGTTCAAGATGTAACCTTGTTCAAATAAGATCTTAGTGATCTCTTTTTTAATTTTAGATGCAGGAATTTCCACTACTTTGTGTCCTGCCATCATTGCATTTCTAACGCGAGTTAGAAAATCTGAAATTGGATCTGTATACATAAATAATTCTATAGTATAGCGCGTAAGCACTACTTTTAAAATTAAACTTTTACCAAAATGCACTATGCATTTGGGTTGCAAATATATTGCATATTTTTTAATTACAAACTATTAATCTAAATAATTTATTTTTAATCGTTTTATAACTAGGGATTAAGACAAAACATGAAACTCAATCTTTATATTTATTTATCTTTTTAATCGATCTCAACAATTAATTCTTGATGTAATCTTCTATTTTTATTCTTAAAAAATAGCTGAAAGTCAAAACAATTTATATAAATTTGATTTGGCTTTAGGGGTATTCTGAAAAGAATTGAGAGAGTCCCTTTGAACCTGATACGGTTAACACCGACGTAGGGAAAAGCAATATCTATGCAATTATTTAATATTTGCAACGCTTTATTTTCAAAGAAAATCCTCTTTAGCCATTAATTGTTTCATCTAAAAAATTATCAATTAATGGAAAATCTAATTATTCAAAATTTACATGCTGTCCGGACAAAAAATCCGCTTGTTCACAACATCACCAATTTTGTGGTGATGAACAATACTGCAAATGCTCTTTTGGCAATTGGAGCATCGCCTGTTATGATACATGCACACAAAGAAGTGGAAAATATCGTCAAAATCTCAAATGCATTAGTCATCAATATCGGAACTCTTGATGATTATTGGGCAGAAAGCATGCTAATTGCAGCAAAAAAAGCAGATCAACTGAATAAACCTTGGGTATTAGACCCTGTTGGAGCTGGAATTTCAACTTTCAGAAATGAACTTATAAAAGAACTGCTTCGCTATCATCCTACTGTCATAAGAGGAAATGCTTCAGAAATTTTAACTTTAGATACCTTCGAAGCTGTTCAGGGAAAAGGAGTCGACAGTACACATCAAAGTAATCAAGCGATAAAAGCAGCACACAATTTAAACCAGAAAATTGGATCTGTTGTTTGCATTTCAGGTGCTTCAGATTTTATTGTATCCAACAATCCGATAATTGAAATTAAAAATGGTCATGAATTGATGACTAAAGTTACTGGTTTAGGTTGTTCAGCAACAGCTAGCATCGGTGCTTTTATTGGCCTTAATAAAAATCCTTTCCTCGAAACGGTTAGCGGCATGGCCATATTTAGTTTAGCAGGTGAATTGGCACAGAAAAAAAGTAATGGCCCAGGAACCTTACAAATGAATTTGTATGACACGTTATACCATATATCTGCAGAAGAAATTCAAACAAATTTGAAAATCTCAGTTTATGAAGATTAATCCAACTTTTCCTTATCCTTTGTATTTAGTCATTTCTGAAAAAGATTGTACGCATCTTCATTGGTTAGATGTTGCAGAGCAAGCAATTATAGGTGGGGTTGATATCATTCAGCTTCGGGAAAAAAATTGCACTGTCAGCGAGTATATTTCAAAAGCTACAATATTAAAAAAAATTACGGACCACTACAATATCCCTTTGATTATTAACGATTCATTAGAAGTCGCAACCGCTGTTAACCCTTGGGGAATACATGTCGGGCAGTCAGATATATTACCTTCTGAAATTCACAAAAATGCACAAGCTCTAAAAAATATTGGTTGGTCTTTAGAAATTATCAAACAGTTGAATGATGATGAAATGAAATATGTACATCATTTAGGGGTAAGTCCAATATTTTCGACTCCAACAAAAACCAATACGATTACTGAATGGGGTTTTGAAGGATTAAAATTTTTGAAAACTAAAACATCAAAACCATTGATTGCAATTGGCGGAATTAATGAAAGTAATATTGCTAAAATCATACAAGCCGGTGCAGATAGTGTTGCAATTGTTTCTGCAATTTGCGGAAGCAAAAATCCAAAAAAATCTGCCCAAATTTTAAAACAAATTATTAACGAAAATGAATACCATCCAAAAAGCATATAGTGTCTTAACAATTGCCGGATTTGACGGAAGCGGTGGCGCTGGCATACAAGCTGATACCAAAACAATTTCCGCTCATGGCTGTTATGCAACAAATGTATTGACAGCCTTGCCTGTTCAAAATACACAAGGCGTACAAAATATTTACGAAATTCCTGCACAAGCAATTCGTGAACAAATTCAATCCATATTAGAGGATATTTATCCTGATGCAATAAAAATTGGAATGGTTCATAGTGTTGAATTGGTTCATATCATTTCAGAGGAATTAAAAAATTACAATAGACCGATTGTTTATGACCCTGTCATGGTTGCGACAAGTGGACATCGGTTAATCAAAGAAGAAACACTTGAAGCTTGCATAGAAAAGCTTTTTCCTTTGGCCACGCTTATCACGCCAAATCTTGATGAAGCAAGTATTTTGGTAAATCATAAAATTGATTCTGCTGAATTGATGCTTTCTTATGGAGAAACGATTTTAAATTTAGGTTGTCAGAATCTTTTATTAAAAGGCGGACATCTTCAGCAAGAAAAAATTATCAGTTATTTATTTCAAAAAGAACAACCTGTACAAAGTTATACCTCTCAAAAAATAGAGACAAAAAATACGCATGGTTCAGGCTGCACACTATCTTCTGCAATTGCGTGTAATTTAGCTTTGGGGGTTTCACTCACACAAAGTGTACAACTAGCACAAGAATATGTTGAACAAGCAATATTAGGAAGTAAAGACCTAACAATTGGAAAAGGAAATGGACCTCTTAATCATTTATTTAATCCACAAAAATTAAAAACCTATGACATTCACAACTAAAGCTTGGGAAACCATCGCGCCTATTTACAATGATATTCTAAATATGCCTTTTATAATTGAATTGCAAAATGGGTCATTACCAATAGAGAAATTTCAGTTTTACATGTTACAAGATGCAAAATATTTGGAACATTTTGGGCGAGTATTAGCTGCCATTGGATCAAAATCTGAAGACAATCAACAAGCCATTGACTTTTTCGAATTCGGAAAAAATGCATTAATTGTTGAACGTGCTTTACACGAATCCTATTTTGAGGATTTTGGATTATCGCAAAACATCATCATCGAAACACAACCTGTTTGTCACCATTATTCACATTTCTTAAAAAGTACAGCTGCATTCGAACCTATTGAAATTGCATTAGCTGCTGTTTTGCCTTGCTTTTGGATTTATAAAGAAGTTGGTGATGAAATCATCAAAAATCAAACAAAAGAAAATAATCCATATCAAAAATGGATTGAGACCTATAGTGGAGATGAATTTGGTGAAGGTGTAAAAAAAGCGAAAAGTTATGTTGATAAGATTGCAGAAGGAGCAACTGAAAAAATAAAAGAACAAATGCTAGAAGCTTTTGTCAAAGCAAGCGAATTAGAATTTCAGTTTTGGAATGCATCTTATGAAAATATCACATGGGAAAGAAAATAAATGCCATCTTTTTTGATTTTGATGGGGTAATCGTAAATAGTCAACAATTATGGGAGCTGATGTTTGATGAAGTCATTAAAATATATCGGTTGGATACGATATGTTTGGTAGAAAATGACGGAATGAATTTCACAACAAATGAAGCAATCCAATTGATGTTAGAAAATCAGCAACGCTTTACAAATCATTTGTACGAGGAAATAATCGATTGGACAGAAAAATTTTATGTCGAAAACTTTCATCAGTTTGTACAATTAAATGACCACGTTGCTGAGATGTTGGAACATTTAAAAGCCAATCAAATTCAAATTGTTCTTGTTTCCAATTCCTCTAGAAGACAAATTAAGTATGCTTTTCAACAATTAAAACTTCATTCCTATTTTGATCACACTATTTCAGCAGATGATGTTTCAAAAGGCAAACCAAATGCAGAACCTTATTTAAAAGCTTTATCATTATGCGAAAAGCAAAAGGAAGAAGTTTTAGTTATCGAAGATTCACTCACCGGAATTAATTCAGCAAAAGATGCTGGTTTAAATTATAAAATTTACAACAATTCAGATTTTTGTCTTCAGCCAAATTACATAGCTGATTTTAGGGAATTGATCAAAGAAATATAAACCTTACAAAAACAAAAAAATCCTTACTCAATAAAGAGTAAGGATTTAATATTTCTAAAGCTATTGGTAAATTACCAAGACGCTTTTTTAACACCTGGGATTAACCCTTCGTTCGCCATTTCGCGGAAAGTTACACGAGAGATCCCGAAAGTTCTCATGTATCCTCTTGGACGACCTGTTAATTTACAACGGTTGTGTAAACGTACAGGAGAAGCGTTTTTAGGTAATTTTTGTAATGCTTCGTAGTCACCAGCTTCTAATAAAGCTTGACGTTTCGCAGCATATTTAGCAACTAATGCTTCTCTTTTGCGCTCACGCGCTTTCATTGATTCTTTAGCCATGACTTCTTATTTTTCTTTAGTAAATGGTAATCCGAATTTAGATAATAAAGCTTTAGCTTCTTTATCTGTGTTCGCTGAAGTTACAAAGGTAATATCTAAACCTTGAATTTTCTTGATTTTATCAATATTAATTTCTGGGAAGATAATTTGTTCTTTGATACCTAAGTTATAGTTACCTCTACCGTCGAAACCTGTAGAAGAAATACCGCTAAAATCACGTACACGTGGTAAAGCTGCAGATACTAAACGGTCTAAGAATTCATACATTTTCTCACCACGTAAAGTTACTTTAGCCCCAATTGGCATTCCTTTACGTAATTTGAAAGCTGCTTCATCTTTCTTAGAAATTGTTCCTACTGCTTTTTGACCAGTGATTAATTCTAACTCTTCGATAGCGTAATCAACGATTTTTTTGTCAGCTGTAGCCGCACCTAAACCTTGAGATAAAACAATTTTCTCTAATTTAGGAACTTGCATAATAGATTTGTATCCGAACTCTTCTTTAAGAGCAGCTACAATCTCTTCTTTATATTTAACCTGCGGACGAGGTGTGTATGTTGTTGTACTCATCTTAGATAGCTTTTCCTGATTTTTTAGCAATTCTTACTTTTTTCCCTCCTTCTTCTTTGATCGCTACTTTCGTTGCTTTCCCAGTTTCTGGATCTACTAAAGCCAATTTACATAAATAGATTTGAGCTTCTTTTTCAACAACTCCACCTTGTGGATTTTGTGCGCTTGGCTTTACACGTTTTTTTGCAATATTAACCCCTTCAACGATAGCTTTAGCTTTGTCAGGGAATACGCGTAACACAGTACCAGTTTGACCTTTGTTAGATCCTGATAAAACGACTACTTTGTCTCCTTTTTTAATTTTTAACTTTGCCATGTTGTTCTATTATAATACCTCTGGGGCTAATGATACAATTTTCATATATTCTTTATCACGTAACTCACGAGCAACTGGACCGAATACACGAGTACCACGCATTTCTCCTTGAGTGTTCAATAATACACATGCATTATCGTCGAAACGGATATATGAACCGTCTTTTCTACGAACTTCTTTTTTAGTTCTAACTACAACAGCTTTTGATACAGCACCTTTTTTAACGTTTCCTGAAGGTGTAGCTTCTTTGATCGCAACTACGATTTTGTCACCTACTGATGCGTATCTTCTTTTAGTACCACCTAAAACGCGGATTACTAATGCTTCACGAGCTCCTGTGTTATCTGCAACTTTTAATCTAGATTCTTGTTGTAACATAACTTATCTTATTTAGCTCTTTCAATGATTTCTACTAATCTCCATCTTTTGTTTTTAGACAAAGGACGAGTCTCCATGATACGCACTGTGTCACCTTCGTTACACTCGTTATTTTCGTCGTGCGCTGTATATTTCTTCGTTTTTAAAACGAATTTCCCATAGAATGGGTGCTTTTGCTTCTTAGTTTCAGCTACAACAATGGTTTTTTCCATTTTGTTTGATGTAACTAAACCTACTCTTTCTTTTCTTAATTTTCTTTCCATCAGTTACAGATTACTGTTATGATTGTTTTTCGTTTAACACGGTATTCAAACGAGCAATTGTTCTGCGTAAGTCTCTAATACCGATTGGATTTGCTACAGGAGAAACAGCGTTTGTCAATTTTAATTGATCGTAGTTCGCTTGTTCTTCAGCTATTTTAGCTTGTAACTCCTCAACACTTAGATTTCTAATATCTGCTGCTTTCATTTTTTCTTAATTTTTGAAATTATTAATTTTGGAAATCACGTGCAACGATAAACTTAGTCTTAACAGGTAACTTCTGAGCTGCTAAACGCAATGCTTCAGTTGCAACCTCTAATGGCACACCTCCTACTTCGAATAAGATACGACCTGGTTGTACAGGAGCTACCCAATATTCTGGTGCACCTTTACCTTTACCCATACGTACCTCTGCTGGTTTCTTAGTAATTGGTTTATCTGGAAATATTTTAATCCATAATTGACCCTCTCTCTTCATGAAACGAGTTGCAGCAATACGAGCTGCCTCGATTTGACGTGCTGTAATAAACGCTTCGTCTAAAGATTTGATCCCGAAAGTCCCGTAAGCTAATTGAGTTCCTCTGTGAGAAACACCTTTCATCTTACCTTTTTGGGTTTTTCTAAACTTTACTCTTCTCGGTGATAACATATCTACTTAATTCTTTATGTTAGTTGTTAAACTAAATTATCGCTTTCTATTATTAGATCTTTCACCTCCCTTTCTGTTGTTGTCAGATTTTTTTTGTTTTTTCTGTAATCCAACTAAAGGAGATAATTCTCTCTTACCATATACCTCACCTTTCATGATCCATACTTTGATCCCTAAACGACCGTAAGTTGTATGAGCTTCTGAAATGTGGTAATCAATGTCTGCACGGAATGTAGACAAAGGAATACGTCCATCTTTATAAGTTTCAGAACGTGCCATCTCTGCACCGTTTAAACGACCAGAGATTTGAACTTTGATTCCTTCTGCGTTCATTCTCATTGCTGATTGAATTGCCATTTTAATAGCACGACGGTAAGAAATACGATTCTCAATTTGACGAGCGATACTATCCCCTACTAAGATTGCATCTAATTCTGGTCTCTTAATTTCGAAGATGTTAATTTGAACCTCTTTACCAGTGATTTTCTTTAACTCTTCTTTTAATTTGTCAACTTCTTGTCCACCTTTACCAATAATGATACCTGGACGAGCAGTAGTTACAGTTACTGTAACTAATTTTAAAGTACGATCGATGTAAATACGAGAAACTCCGGCTTTAGACAAACGTGCTCTTAAATAAGTACGAATTTTTGCATCTTCTGCAATTTTATCACCGTAATCATTTCCACCGTACCAGTTAGAATCCCATCCTCTGATGATTCCTAAACGATTTCCGATTGGATTAGTTTTTTGTCCCATATTCTTAATCTTGTACTTTTTGTTTATCTTCTTTAGTTCCTAAAACCAAAGTTACATGGTTTGAACGTTTTCTGATTCTATGTGCTCTACCTTGAGGTGCAGTACGAATTCTTTTTAATTGACGTGCACTATCAACAGAGATTTCTTTAACATATAATCCAGCTTCTTCAACATCAGCTCCTTCGTTTTTGATTTGCCAGTTAGCGATAGCGCTTAATAACAATTTCTCTAAACGGATTGAAGCGTGGTTTTTAGTATATTTTAAAATACCTAAAGCTTTTTGAATTTCAACTCCACGGATAATATCTACTACTAATCTCATCTTACGAGGAGAAGTAGGAACATTATTTAATTTCGCAAAAGCTACCTGCTTGTTAGCTTCTTTGATTCTTTCGTTACTTAATCTTTTTCTAGATCCCATGGCCCTTTACTATTTTTTTCCTTTGTTTTTAGCTCCGGCATGACCTCTAAAAGTACGTGTAGGAGCGAACTCACCTAATTTATGACCTACCATGTTCTCAGTAACATAAACAGGAATAAATTGCTTTCCGTTGTGTACTGCGATTGTTTGACCAACAAAATCAGGAGAAATCATTGATGCTCTTGACCATGTTTTGATCACGTTTTTGCTACCGCTTTCTACGTTAGCAAGAACTTTCTTTTCTAATTTATAGTGGATGAATGGTCCTTTTTTTAATGAACGTGCCATAAATTATTTTTTTCTTCTTTCAACAATATATTTGTTAGACGCTTTCTTCTTGTCACGAGTTTTGTAACCTTTCGCTGGAATACCGTTACGAGAACGAGGGATACCTCCTGTCGCACGACCTTCACCACCACCCATTGGGTGATCTACAGGGTTCATAACCATTGGACGAGTTCTTGGACGACGACCTTGCCATCTAGAACGACCAGCTTTACCAGAAACTTCTAACTGATGGTCTGTGTTAGAAACAACACCTACTGTTGCTTTACACTCCACTAAAATCATTCTTGATTCACCACTTGGTAACTTAACGATAGCATATTTACCATCACGCGCAACTAATTGAGCATAAGTACCTGCACTTCTTGCCATAACTGCTCCTTGCCCTGGACGTAATTCAATACAAGAGATTACTGTACCTAATGGCATATTTTTAAGCTTCATAGCATTACCTACTTCTGGTTCTACGTTTTCACCTGAAACAATTACTTGTCCAGCTTTCAAACCATTTTGAGCAATAATGTAACGTTTTTCACCATCTTCGTAAGATAATAAAGCGATGAATGCAGTTCTGTTTGGATCGTATTGTACAGATTCTACAGTTGCAGCACCTTCTTTATCACGTTTGAAGTCGATGATACGATATTTTTGTTTGTGTCCACCACCGATATAACGCATTGTCATTTTACCAGTGTTGTTACGTCCACCCGATTTAGATTTTCCTTCAACTAATGTCTTTTCTGGCTTAGCATTTTTATCTACTGCCGCAAATTCATTAACCACTCTAAAACGTTGTCCCGGGGTGATAGGTTTTAATTTTCTTACTGACATTTTTTAATTCTTAAATTATCCGAACAACTCTATTTCTTGACCTTCAGCTAAGCTAACGATCGCTTTTTTCAACTTATTTGTTTTTCCAGTTTGAAAACCTGTTTTTGTGTAACGAGTTTTTACTTTTGGAGCAGATACTAAAGTACTAACAGAAACTACAGATACACCGTAAGTTTTTTCTACAGCTTCTTTAATTTGAATTTTGTTAGCTTTTGTGTCTACATAAAACGAATATTGCCCTAACAACTCACTGTTATTAGTTGCTTTTTCTGAAATTACTGGTTTAATTATGATTCCCATTTTCTTCGTCTTATTTTGTTAAATTTTCTTGAACTGTTGCTAAAGAACCTTCTAAAAATACGATTTGAGAAGCATTGATTAAATCAAATACATTTAATTCCTCAGTTGTAACAACTTTAACTTTTTGTAAGTTACGAGAAGATAAATATACATTGCTATTAGATTCACCTAATACGAATAATGATTTTGTGTTCTCTAATCCTAAATCAGTTAAAACAGTTTTGAACTCTTTAGTTCTTGGAGCTTCGAAAGAAAAGTTTTCAACAACTTTGATTTCATTCTCAGCTAACTTTTGTGATAAAACTGATTTTTTAGCTAATCTCTTTTGTGCTTTGTTTAATTTGAAAGAGTAGTTTCTTGGACGTGGTCCGAAAACTCTACCTCCTCCTCTAAACACTGGAGATTTGATAGAACCAGCACGAGCTGTACCTGTTCCTTTTTGCTTTTTGATTTTACGAGTTGATCCTGCAATCTCAGCTCTTTCTTTTGCTTTGTGCGTTCCTTGGCGTTGAGCTGCTAAATATTGTTTAACTTCTAAGTACACTGTGTGTGTAGAAGGCTCAATTCCGAAAACTGCCTCGTCTAAAGATACTGTTCTTCCAGTTTCTTGACCTTTGATGTTTAATACTACTACTTCCATCTTCTAACGATTACGTATGAATTTTTAGGACCTGGGATAGCACCTTTAACAATTAAAAGATTTTTCTCAGTATCCACTTTAAGTACTTTTAAGTTCTGAACAGTAACTTGTTTACCACCCATTCTTCCAGCCATACGCATTCCTTTGAATACACGAGATGGATCTGAACCAGCACCGATAGAACCTGGAGCTCTTAAACGGTTATGTTGACCGTGTGTAGCTTGACCTACCCCACCGAAACCATGACGTTTAACAACACCTTGGAAACCTTTTCCTTTTGAAGTACCTGTAATACTTACAAATTCTCCTTCGTTGAATAATTCAACGTTAACTTCTCCTCCTAGAGTTAAAGAGTTCACGAATTCTTCACCGTAAAACTCAACTAACTTTCTCTTTGGAGTCGTTCCTGCTTTTTTAAAGTGACCTTTTAAAGCATTAGTCGTGTTTTTTTCTTTTGCGTCATCGAAACCAAGTTGAGCAGCAACGTACCCATCTTTCTCTACGGTTCTGACTTGAGTAACCACACATGGCCCAGCCTCTACGATTGTCACAGGAATATTTTTCCCGTTCTCATCAAATAAGCTAGTCATCGCGATTTTTTTACCAATGATACCTGACATTTGATTAAAATATGTTAATAATTTGTTTAATATTTCAGAGAATGTGGACTTTCGACCACTAGAGATCTTCTCTAAAATTAGCATGCAAATGTATGAATTAATTTGTAAACAACAAACTTTCAATTGATTATTTTTCAAAAGTTTACAAACAGCGAAAAATATCAATCAAAGCATTCTTAATAGCAATTCATAAAAAAACCCTGAGATGTGCACGTCTCAGGGTTTATATTTATTTAAAATACAGCTAACTATACTTTAATTTCTACTTCAACACCACTAGGTAATTCTAACTTCATTAAAGCATCAACTGTTTTAGATGAAGAAGAATAAATGTCTAATAATCTTTTGTGAGCTGATAATTGAAATTGCTCGCGAGATTTTTTGTTAACGTGTGGAGATCTTAAAACTGTAAAGATTCTTTTGTGAGTTGGTAATGGAATTGGTCCATTAACAACAGCTCCTGTAGCTTTTACAGTTTTTACGATTTTTTCAGCTGATTTATCAACTAAAGAATAATCGTAAGATTTTAATTTTATTCTAATTTTTTGACTCATTTTTCTTGAATTAAGCGTTACCTTTTGCTTTAGCGATTACAGCTTCAGACACGTTTGTTGGTGCTGGAGCGTAGTGATCGAATTCCATTGTAGATGTAGCACGACCAGAAGATAATGTACGTAATGAAGTTACATATCCGAACATTTCTGCTAATGGAACCATAGCTTTAATAACTTTAGCGTTATTTCTATCATCCATTCCTGATACTTGACCACGACGACGGTTTAAGTCACCTACAATATCACCCATGTTTTCTTCTGGAGTTAAAACCTCTAACTTCATGATAGGCTCTAAGATTTGAGCACCAGCGGCTTTTGCAGCAGCTTTGTAACCCATTTGAGCAGCTAACTCGAAAGATAATTGGTCAGAATCCACAGGGTGGAAAGATCCATCTTTTAAAGTAACTTTTAACGAATCCATTTCGAATCCTGCTAAAGGTCCATTCTTCATTGCAGCTTTAAAACCTTTCTCAATAGAAGGGATAAATTCTTTAGGAACGTTACCACCTTTAATTTCTGAAACGAATTCTAAACCTACTTTTCCTTCATCTGCTGGTCCCATTTCGAAAACGATATCAGCAAATTTACCACGACCACCTGATTGTTTTTTGTAAACCTCACGGTGATTAGCTGGACGAGAGAATGATTCTTTGTACTCTACTTGAGGCTCACCTTGGTTAACCTCTACTTTAAATTCACGTTTTAAACGGTCAACGATGATATCTAAGTGTAACTCACCCATACCAGAAATAACTGTTTGACCAGAAGCCTCATCAGTTTTTACTTGGAATGTTGGATCTTCTTCAGCTAATTTAGCTAAAGCCATACCTAATTTATCAACGTCAGCTTTCGTTTTAGGCTCAACTGCGATACCAATTACTGGATCTGGGAAGTCCATAGACTCTAATACGATAGGGGCTTTTTCATCACATAAAGTATCTCCTGTTTTGATATCTTTGAAACCTACTGCAGCTCCAATATCACCTGCTTCGATTCTCTCGATAGGCTCTTGTTTGTTAGCGTGCATTTGGAAGATACGAGAAATACGTTCTTTGTTACCAGAACGAGTATTTAATACGTAAGATCCAGCGTCTAATCCACCTGAATAAGCACGGAAGAATGCTAAACGACCTACGAATGGGTCAGTAGCAATTTTGAATGCTAATGCTGCGAATGGCTCATCAACTGAAGGTTTTCTTGAGATAGGCTCGTCAGTTTTTGGGTCAGTTCCTGGGATCGCTTCTTTATCACTTGGTGATGGTAAGTAACGACATACAGCATCTAACATGAATTGTACACCTTTGTTTTTGAACGAAGATCCACAAGTCATTGGGATGATAGACATATCTAATGTTGCAGCACGTAATGCAGCGTGAACTTCTTCTTCAGTAATAGAGTTTTCGTCCTCCATGTACTTCTCTAATAAGTTCTCGTCATACGCAGCTACTTCTTCAATTAATTGACCACGGAATTGTCTTACATCGTCAACCATATCAGCTGGGATTTCAACAACATCAAATGTAGAACCATGATTCTCATCATGCCATACAATTGCACGGTTTTTAATTAAATCTACAACTCCTTTAAAGTCTGCTTCGTCACCGATTGGTAATACAATAGGAACAGCATTTGACCCTAACATTTCACGTACTTGACGACATACATTTAAGAAGTCAGCTCCTTGACGGTCCATTTTGTTAACGAAACCTAAACGAGGAACTTTATAGTTATCTGCTAAACGCCAGTTTGTTTCAGATTGAGGTTCAACTCCATCTACTGCTGAGAATAAGAAAACTAAACCATCTAAAACACGTAAAGAACGGTTTACCTCTACTGTAAAGTCAACGTGACCAGGAGTGTCGATAATATTAAAGTGGTACCCTTTAGCGTCTGGTAATGGTTTACCTTGTTCTGTTGGGAATGTCCAATCTACTGTTACAGCTGCAGAAGTAATTGTAATACCTCTTTCAGCTTCTTGCTCCATCCAGTCAGTTGTAGCTGATCCTTCGTGAGTTTCTCCAATTTTGTGATTCTTACCTGAATAGAATAAGATACGCTCTGTCGTTGTAGTTTTTCCTGCATCGATGTGAGCAGCAATACCAATGTTTCTTGTGTATTTTAAATCTCTTGCCATCTTGTATTAGAATCTAAAGTGAGAGAATGCTTTGTTAGCTTCTGCCATTTTGTGAGTATCTTGACGTTTTTTAACGGCAGATCCTTCCTCTTTAGCAGCTGCAATAATTTCTCCAGCTAATTTTTGAGCCATCGATTTCTCGTTTCTGTTACGAGAATATTTGATTAACCATTTCATTGCTGTTGAAATTTTACGGTCTGGACGAATTTCCATTGGAATTTGGAATGTAGCTCCACCAACACGGCGAGAACGTACTTCTACGTGAGGCATTACATTAGATAATGCTTCTTTCCAAATGTCTAATGAAGTTTTTTCTGCATCTTCTTTACGAGAATCTACGATTTCTAACGCATCATAGAAAATTTTGAATGCTACAGATTTTTTTCCGTCGTACATTAAGTTGTTTACGAAACGAGTTACTAACTGATCATTAAATTTAGGATCTGGAAGTAAAGGTCTTTTTTTAGCTCTTGTCTTTCTCATCTTACCTTAAATTTATTTTTTAGCATCTTTAGGACGTTTCGCTCCATACTTACTTCTACGTTGAGTACGTCCGTTTACTCCCGCAGTATCTAACGCTCCACGTACAATGTGGTAACGCACACCTGGTAAATCTTTAACTCTACCTCCTCTAACCAATACTATCGAGTGCTCTTGAAGATTATGACCTTCACCACCGATGTACGCGTTAACTTCTTTCCCGTTTGTTAATCTAACACGAGCAACTTTACGCATTGCTGAGTTAGGTTTCTTAGGAGTTGTAGTGTAAACACGTGTACAAACACCGCGGCGTTGTGGACATGATTCCAATGCAGCCGATTTACTCTTCTTGGTTAGTTTTTTTCTACCTTTTCTAACTAATTGTTGAATTGTTGGCATACTAATTAAATTTCCTTTTAAATTTGGATTAAACCCATTTTTTGGGCATGCAAAACTACAAATAATTTATACAAAAACAAATAATAATGGATTTATTTTACATTGATTTATAATTTTTTAAAGAATTATAAACTATATTTTACAGAATTTTAATTCAAGAATAACAAAACAAGTAAATTATCAATAAACCTAATTTTTGATAAGTGATAGTATCTTATCTACATCTATTGACAACAAAATTTATTAAAACTTTATCCTATATTATTTTTCTCTAAGCTAATAACTTTTCGTATTTTTAATTAATCTGAATATCATATAATTATCAATATATTTTAATAAAAACGTTCGTATAATATTTATTTAATGTTAATTTTACATTAGAAAAATTAATTTTGCACTTCAAAACATTATTGAATGTCGGTAAACTCATTTTTTAAATTATTTACTCCGAAGGATAAAGTATTCTATCCTTTGTTCGAGGAAGCTTCAAAAAGTTTAATCAAATTAGCTGAATTGTTACATGAATGTGTAAACGCTCCAGTTGAAGAACGCGAAGATTACATCGCGCAAATTTCTAAGATAGAAAGCAAAATTGAATATCTTACTCAAAAAACAAATTTAGAGTTAAGCAAAAACTTTATCACACCTTTTGACAGAGAAGATATTTATCAATTAGTAAAATCTATCGATTATGTTGCAGATAATTTAAATGGAGCAGCGAATCGTATCAATATTTATCAAGTAGATAAAATTACAAAATCTATCCGCAAAATTACAGCTGTTAACTTAGAGGCTTGTCAATTAATCGGAGAGGGAATTGAGCAATTGAAAGATTTGAGAAACGTAAATCGTATTTACGAAATATGTGAACGAATCAATAAATTAGAAAATAAGTCGGATCGTATTTTTGATAAAGCAGTTCAGGAAATTTTCGAAAACGAAACTGATGTTAAAAATATCATCAAGTATAAGGAGGTTTTATCTTCATTAGAATCTGCAACAGACAAGTGTAAAAGTGTTGCTAACGTATTGGAAGCTGTAGCGGTAAAACATTCATAACCAAAACTTAATCTAAAAGATTATGACAGATTTTTTTTCAGCGTTTTCGAGCATGTTATCGTCTACGCCAGGAATGTTATTGATTACTATTATCGTCTTAGCTTTTGTTTTTGATTATATTAATGGTTTTCACGACGCCGCAAACTCAATTGCTACAATTGTTGCAACTAAGGTTTTAACGCCTTTTCAAGCTGTACTTTGGGCTGCCGCATTCAACTTTGCTGCTTACTTTATTTCAGTTTATTGGATTGGAGAATTTAAGATTGGTAACACTATTGCAAAGTCGGTTAACGAGCATTTTATTACACTAGAAGTTATTTTAGCTGGAATTATCGCTGCAATTTCTTGGAACTTATTAACATGGAAGTTTGGTATTCCTTCTTCTTCTTCTCATACATTAATTGGTGGTTTCATTGGAGCTGCATTAGCTCACGCCGGTGGTTTTTCTGCTGGTGGAGAAGATGTAATTGTTTACAAAAAAGTAATTCCAATTATTTGCTTTATCGTATTAGCACCATTAATTGGTATGATTATCGCCTCGATATTAACCATAATCACGCTTCACATTTGCAAAAGAGCCAAACCTGCAAAAGCAGAATGGTGGTTCAAGAAATTGCAATTAGTTTCTTCTGCTCTTTTCTCTTTAGGACACGGTATGAATGATGCGCAAAAAGTAATGGGAATTATTGGTGCTGCGGTTATTTTTTACCATATGAATGTAGATTTTGATCCTGAATATTTAAAAGCTGAAGATAAATTTCAATATTTTGTAGAACATTGGGGATGGGTTCCCATTACATCTTTCATCGTTATCGCATTAGGTACAATGGGTGGTGGATGGAAAATCATCAAAACAATGGGTTCTAAAATCACAAAAGTAACGCCATTAGAAGGTGTAGTTGCTGAAACATCTGGAGCAATGACGCTTTATATTTCTGAACATTTCGGGATTCCAGTTTCTACAACACATACAATTACTGGTTCTATTATTGGTGTAGGTTTAACGAAACGTGTTTCTGCAGTTCGTTGGGGAGTAACAATTAGTTTACTTTGGGCGTGGATACTTACTATTCCTGTCTCAGCATTATTAGCTGCATTAATCTATTATGTTGTAACGTTATTTATTTAAAATATCATTTCTAAAGGAGCTTAAATTAAGCTCCTTTTTTATTTTTGAAATAATTTTCGAAATTGATAAATGATAAGTTTAATAAAGTTTTAAATTTGCGCCATGCAATTAACTGTATTATTTATCATTATCGGCTTAGCCATTTTATTTGATTTCTTAAATGGTTTTCACGATGCCGCAAACTCTATTGCAACGGTTGTTACTACAAAGGTTTTAACTCCTATTCAAGCCGTTATATGGGCTGCATTCTTCAATTTTGTTGCTTTCTTCATTGCCAAATTTATCATTGGAGAATTTGGAGTTGCAGACACAATCGCAAAAATTATTAAAGAAGATGTTGTCGTCGCATTTGGATCCAATCCATCTATCGTTGTTATGGCGGCGCTTTCTGCAGCAATCACTTGGAATATTTTAACTTGGAAATTAGGAATCCCTTCCTCTTCATCTCACACCTTGATTGGTGGTTTAGCTGGAGGTGCATTAGCTGCAACAGGTTATGATTTTTCTGCTATTAACAGTACGATTATCTTAACGATTATCGCTTTTATTTTGGTTGCACCAATTATTGGTTTAGTCGCTGGTAATGTTATTTACATCATCACGCTGAATCTTTGTCGAAATGCAAAACCACATAAAGCAGATGCTTGGTTCAAGAAATTGCAATTAGTTTCTTCTGCGATGTTGAGTATTGGTCATGGTTTGAATGATTCTCAAAAAGTAATGGGAGTGATCACGTTTGCTTTACTTGCTAATCAAACTGCAATTGTTAATACGGATATGAATGATTGGATTTTGAATGATGTTTTCAATTGGAAGCATTGGTTCATCACAACAAGTAGTACTGATATTCACGATTGGGTTCCGATTATGTGTTTCTCTGCAATTGCTTTAGGAACTTTAGGTGGCGGAATGAAAATCCTAAAAACGATGGGAAATAAAATTACAAAAATTACTCCTATCGAAGGTTTCACTGCTCAAACAGCTTCAGCTATTACATTATTTTTTACTGAACATATCAAAATGCCAGTTTCTACAACTCACGTGATCACAGGATCTATTATTGGTGTTGGAATGGTAAAAAGAGTTTCTGCCGTTCGTTGGGGAGTTACAATTAGTTTATTATGGGCTTGGATTTTGACAATTCCAGTTTCTGCACTTATTGCAACAGGATTTTATTATCTATTTTCGATGTTTTTCTAACATTAAAAATTTAATCATATAAAAAATGGCTGTCAAAATTGACGGCCATTTTCTATTTATTTTAATATTTATTCTTGAATGATTATTTGCTAAAATCTTCTTTCAATAAATCGATTTTCGCTAACAACGTTTGTTGAACAGCTGGATAATCTTCTTTGTTAGAAAGTGAAGCATTTACAGAGAAATAATATTTAATCTTTGGTTCTGTTCCAGAAGGACGACAAGCTACTTTACTTCCATCCTCTGTATAGAAAATCAATACATTTGACTTTGGTATCTCAATCGCTTTTTCTTCACCAGAAATTAAATCTTTGTCGATAGAAGATTGAAAATCTTTTACACGAACAACTTTAGATCCTGCTAATTCTTTTGGAGGATTTGATCTAAATTCAACCATCATTTTAGCAATTAACTCTGCACCTTCTTTTCCAGGTTTTACAATACTAATTAAATCTTCTTGATATGCTTTTCCGATTTCAAGATAGATTTCCATTAATTTATTGTACAGAGAACTTCCTTTTGCTTTTTGTACAGCAGCAATTTCAGAAACCAATAAAGCTGTTGTAACAGAATCTTTATCACGGATAAAGTCTCCAACCATAAATCCGAATGATTCTTCTCCTCCTCCAACAAAACTTTCTTTGCCTTCGAATTTGCGAATCATATCAGCAATCCATTTGAAACCTGTTAATCCTACTTTACAATCAACATTGAATTTCGCAGCAATATCATAGAAAATATCAGACGTTACGATTGTCGATCCGATAAATTCATTTCCAACTAATTTCCCCGATTTTTGCCATTTTTCTAATAAATAATAAGCCAAAACAGTATTCATTTGGTTACCATTTAATAAAACAATTTCACCTTCATTGTTACGCGTTGCAACACCTACACGATCCGCATCAGGATCTGTTCCAATCACAACATCAGCACCAATTTCATTCGCTAAAGTAACTGCCATAGTCAAAGCCTCTGGTTCTTCTGGATTTGGCGATTTTACTGTTGGGAAATCTCCACTTGGAATTGCTTGTTCAGCAACTTGATGAACTTGAGTAAAACCAGCTTTATCAAAAGCTTTTGGCGTAATTGCAACGGCAGTTCCGTGAATAGAAGTAAAAACAATTTTTATATCTTCCTTACCATCTTGTGTAAAACTTCCGTTCGCTACACATGCATCAATAAAAGCTTCATCAATTTCTTTACCTATATACGTTAACAATGCATCGTTACCTTGAAATTTGATTTCTTCTACTTTTACATTATTTACTTCATTAATAATTTCTCCATCTTGTGGCGGAACAATTTGCGCTCCATCATTCCAATAAACTTTGTAACCATTGTAAATCGGAGGATTGTGGGAAGCTGTCAACACAATTCCAGCATCACAACCTAAATGACGAACTGTAAAAGACAATTCTGGCGTTGGGCGAAAAGATTCAAACAAATAAACGTTGATTCCATTCGCAGTCAAAACATCGGCAACCATTTTTGCAAACGTATCCGAATTGTGACGAACATCGTATGCAATCGCAACTTTTTTCTCTTTATTCGGAAATTGTTGATTAATATAATTTGCTAAACCTTGCGTTGCTGCACCAAGTGTATATTTGTTTAAACGATTTGTTCCAACACCCATTATACCACGCATTCCTCCTGTTCCAAACTCAAGGTTTTTATAAAAAGAATCGTCTAATTCGGTTGGATTATTATCAATTAAATCTTGAACAGCTTTTCTTGTTTCCGCATCATAAGCGTCAGAAAGCCATAATTTAGCATTATCTAAACTTGAAGTCATTCTTATCTTTTATTTTTTTAATACTTGGGCGCGGTCGGCAATTTTTGTATCCTTATTAGGATCGCCCATAAAATTTACAATTGAGTTTCCTTTTGCAGAACCATATAAGGTTTGGCGTGCATTGATGTCTAATAAAGCGTTATCATCTGTTGTGAAATTAGCTTCATTGACCTCGTATTTGAATAAATTCAATTGTGCTTCGCCATAAGCTTTCACTTTCATAGTTCCAGCAGTTCCTTCTAACATAATATTAGATTGATCATCTGCTTTCAAATCAAAGTTGTTTGTAATCAAAAAAGTTTGATTAATTCTCGCTTGATCTTTCGCAGAGATAGTCAATTCATCAACATTCAATGTTCCAGAAGTAGTCAAAGAAGTTTGTTTATTTGCATCAATCTTTTCTAAATCTCGTGTCACATAAACGTACAAATCATAGGCACTATAATGGTCTACATTTGATTTTTCTTTGATTGTAACCGCATTATTTTTTGCTTCAACTTCTAAATTATCAATAATATTTTGATGCGATTCTACTTTAACTCCAGATTTATTTCCTGGAACTAAAATAACATTACAATTACACGAAACGCTCAAATCTTTGATATTGTCAGCTGTATATTCTTTTTGAGCCGTTGCAGCACCTTCTCCATCAATTGATGACGAACACGAAGTTGCAACTAAACCTAAAAATCCTAATAAAAATATTTTCTTCATAGTAGTTGGTTATTTAATTAGTTTAAATTCAATTCTTTTTGAACTAAATACAATTGTTTTTCGCGATTATTGCGAACAATTAACTCGCCCAAAAATCCCGCCAAAAATAATTGCGTTCCTAAAATCATAAAAACTAACGAAATATAAAAATAAGGACTATCTGTGATTAATCTGGCTGGTGTATGGGAAATATAAACTTTATATAATTTCTCGATTCCTAAATAAAATGAAGCGAAAAACCCTAAAATAAACATCAATGTACCCAATAAACCGAAAATATGCATTGGTTTATTCCCAAACCTTGACGCAAAGAAAAGTGTAATCAAATCCAAGAAACCATTTACAAAACGATTTGCTCCAAATTTTGAAACACCATATTTACGCGCTTGATGTTTTACTTTTTTCTCAATAATTTTCGAATATCCCGCATTTTTCGCTAAAACAGGAATATAACGGTGCATATCACCATACAATTCGATATTTTGCGTTACTTCCCAACGATAAGCTTTCAAACCACAGTTAAAATCGTGCAATTTTACACCAGAGGTTTTACGTGCTACACCATTGAATAATTTCGAAGGAAGATTTTTTGTCAATTTATTATCTTGACGATTTTCTTTCCAACCCGAAACAATATCTGCTTTTTGGTTTTTCAGCATTTTGTATAACGACGGTATTTCCTCAGGAAAATCTTGTAAATCTGCATCCATAGTAATCACAACATCACCTTTCACTTCTTTAAAAGCCGCGCTAAGTGCTGGAGACTTACCATAATTTTTACGGAATTTAATTCCTTTCACTTCTGTATTGAAGTTGGCAATATACTCTATAATTTGCCACGAATCATCTGTACTCCCGTCATCAACGAAAATAACTTCGAATGTAAAATCATTCTGTTCACAGACTTTTTTGATTCTGTAGAATAATTCCTCTAAGGAATCTTGTTCGTTCAGTAAAGGAACAACAACTGAAATATCCATATGTTAAAAAACACGTTTTTTTAAGAATTGTGAAAACATCGCTGCAATTGCGATGTAGAAAGATAAGAAAATTGAGGATAATCCGAAGAAGTTTTTCACAGTAAATAAATTAAGTGTTTTATAATCATCCGAATTTCTAAATGTTTCGATATCTTTTGCGACTTTTGGATCAGACATATTAGACGTAAAAGTATCTAATAACCCTTGTTTCAAACTATCTTGTGCCCATTCTCCATAAGTATTGAAGAATACAAAAATAACAATCAAACTCATGATTCCTGCAAAGAAAATCGTGTAGAAACCAACTTTAAAACCTTCTTTGAAAGTCATTAATTCTTCTGAAGTTTGATGATTTTTTGCTTTATTTTTCGATAAATTGAAAATTATTAAAAAACAATATAATGCATACAAAGGTAATACAATAAAACAGCAAATCATGAAGCTGTAAGTGTAATAATCTTTTACAGAAACTGTTCCGTTTAAAGAAAAATAAAAGTAAAGCGCGAAAAACAATGCTAATGTAATTGCTGTAAGCACCAAAGAGTTTTTGAAAATTTTATTAAAACTAATCATTCTGCAAAGATAATTATATCTCGTAATTCTTTCTCTATTAAATTGTATGATTTAAAAAGGAATTTATCTTCATAAATTCTTTTCTTCAATTATTTTTTACAATATCAATTACTTTTTTAGTTCTAATTTTTATTTGTAAATCAATTCATTATTTACATTTTTGATAAAATTATTTATTTTTTTCCCTAAACCCTTTTATTTTTACAAAACTTTCTTACCTTTGCATCAGGCAAGTCCTACACAACCAGCTCCTGTTGAATCCTCCAGGACGGGAACGTAGCAAAGGTATACGGTCGTAGCGGTGTGATGTAGATCGCTTGCCTATTTTTATTTCTCTAAATTTCACTCCCACTTTTTTTTACCCCATTATTTATTCGTAAATTTGCAACCATTGATTTAAAGATTCAATGGAAACAAACAAAGCACCAAAGTACATTTTCGTTACCGGAGGAGTAACATCGTCGTTAGGAAAAGGAATCGTAGCATCATCATTAGGAATGCTACTAGAAGCAAGAGGATATAGAGTAACAATTCAGAAATTGGATCCCTATATAAATGTAGACCCAGGAACACTTAATCCTTACGAGCATGGAGAATGTTACGTTACGGAAGACGGTGCAGAGACCGATTTAGATTTAGGACATTATGAGCGTTTCTTGAACCGTGCAACGTCTCGTGCTAACTCAGTTACTACAGGTCGTATTTATCAAACAGTTATAGAAAAAGAACGTCGTGGAGATTATTTAGGAAAAACAGTTCAAGTTGTTCCTCATATCACAAACGAAATAAAACGTCGTATCAAATTATTAGGTAATACAGGTGATTATGATATCATCATTACTGAAATTGGAGGTACGGTTGGAGATATTGAGTCTTTACCTTATATCGAATCTATCCGTCAGTTAACTTGGGAATTAGGAGAACATAATTCTTCTGTTATTCACTTAACATTAGTCCCTTATTTAGCTGCTGCGGGAGAATTAAAAACAAAACCTACTCAACATTCTGTTCGTACATTAATGGAAAATGGTATTCATGCCAATGTTTTAGTTACACGTACGGAGCGTCATTTACCAAAAGATGTAAAAGCTAAATTGGCTTTATTCTGTAATGTTCGCAAAGAAAATGTAATCGAAAGTATGGATGCAGACACAATTTATGAGGTTCCATTCTTATTACATAAACAAAATTTTGACGAAGTTGTTTTAAAAGGCTTAGATTTGCCAACTGATCAAGAACCAGATTTTACAGTTTGGAACAAATTCTTATCAAATCATAAAAATCCTAAAAACGAAATAGAAATTGCTTTAGTTGGTAAATACGTTTCGTTACACGATTCTTATAAATCAATTACAGAAGCATTTACACATGCTGCTGCAACTTGCGAAACGAATGTAAAAGTTCGTTGGGTATATTCTGGTGATATTACAGAAGACAATGTTGGAGAGCAGTTGAAAGGCGTTTCGGGAATTTTGATCGCACCAGGTTTTGGTGATCGTGGTATTTTAGGTAAAATAATTGCTGCAAATTATGCACGAAGAAATAATATTCCAACATTAGGAATTTGTTTGGGAATGCAAATTATGGCAATTGAATTTGCGCGTAACGTTTTAGGTTACGAAAAAGCAGATTCAGCAGAAATGGATTTAA
Organism: Empedobacter falsenii; assembly: GCF_019308355.1. Classification (GTDB taxonomy): domain Bacteria; phylum Bacteroidota; class Bacteroidia; order Flavobacteriales; family Weeksellaceae; genus Empedobacter; species Empedobacter falsenii_B. The sequence continues at coordinate 72,261 of NZ_JAAGKM010000007.1, forward strand.
CAACGCCTTATCCAGTTATCAGTTTGATGGAAGATCAAAAAGATGTATCGGACAAAGGAGGAACAATGCGTTTAGGAAATTGGAAATGTGAATTAACTCCTAATTCAAAAATTGAGAAAATTTACAACACAACCGAAATCTTAGAACGTCATCGCCATAGATATGAATTCAACAATGATTTTTACGATGAATTTGTTGAAAACAATTTTATTCCAGTTGGTAAAAATCCTGAAACAGAATTAGTAGAAATTTTAGAACATAATCAACACCCATATTATATAGGTGTACAATTCCACCCGGAATATAAAAGTACAGTTGCTTCGCCACATCCTTTATTTATAAGTTTTATCGAAGCTTCTTTATTGAATAAACAAAATGATTTATTAAATGCAACAAGAGAAAAAATTTGATTTTAACCAAACGATTGGTTTTATTTTAATTGCAATTCTTTTTGGCGTATTCTATTTTCTAAACAAACCTTCGGAAGCGGAGGTCGAAGCACAGAAAAAAGAATTAGTTCAAAAGCAAGAGCAAGCAAAAAAACAGGAACAATTAAATAAAACAGCTACAACACAAGCTTTTCAAACTGTAGATCCTACATTAGCAAAAGATGTTGAAGTTAGTAATGATAAACTAAAAGTTACTTTTTCGCCAAAAGGAGCTCAAATTTCTGACGTACAAATCGTTGGATATACAGCTTACAATGACAAAAAAGATGGACACAAAGATCCTTTACATTTGATAAAAGATGGATCAAGTAAGTTCAATTTATCATTCAAAACAAAACAAGGAGCTGTTCTTAATGTTTCGGATTTAGTTTTTGTACCTCAAGTACAGAAAAATGCGAACAATACAATTGTGACGTTTACAGCAAATGCGCAAAATAGTCAAATTCAATACATCTATACATTAGGCGATTCTTATGGTATCGATTTCGAAGTTAAAACGCAAGGTTTATCTAATATCACTTCTGAGAAAAATGTAGATTTAGCGTGGACAATGGATGGTTTCAGTACTGAAAAAGGGAAAGATCAAGAAAAATATTGGTCGCATACTTATTTTCAGTTCAAAGGAAACAAAGACATCGAATACGAATTATTTGGTTCTGACGAATGGGAAGAAGAGGAAGCTATTTCTTGGGTAGCCAACAAACAACAATTCTTCGCAACAGTTTTATCAAATGATGAAGGGTTTAAAACAACAAAAGGTGGTTCTAAAAACTCTGATAAAGAGGATTTAACTTATAGTAAACACTATCACTTAAACTCAAAATTAGAGTTAAAAAATAATGAAATCAATACAAAATTCACATGGGATTTTATTCCATTGGATTATAAAATGTTGAAAGATTATAACGACAAAGGATTCCAAAACTTAATTGACTTTGGTTGGGGATTATTTGGTTGGTTGAATAAATATTTCTTCTTGAATGTATTTAAATGGTTGGCAGCAATGAGTATTCCTTTAGGATGGGTAATCTTCTTGATGACAATCGTTGTAAAATTGATTTTATCCCCAATTATGTACAAACAATACCGTCAATCTGCATTGATGAAAGTTGTTCGTCCAGAGTTAAATGAAATCAACGAAAAATACAAGGATCCGAAAGATGCGATGAAGAAGCAACAAGAAACAATGGCAATTTATCGTAATGCAGGAATCAATCCATTAGCAGGATGTTTACCAGCATTATTACAAATTCCTATTTTCTATGCATTGTTCCGTTTCTTCCCGAACTTAATCGATTTGAGAGGTGTTCCTTTCTGGTTCGTAGATGATTTAACAGCATTCGACGATTTAATCAAATTACCAGAATGGGTTCCATTCCTTAATGGTCACTTAAGTGTATTCGCTTTATTATACATTGTTGCAATGATGATTTATTTTAAAGTTTCTGGATCTATGGATAACTTCCAAATGCCACAACAAGAAGGAATGCCAAACATGCAATTCATGAAATACATGATGTATGTAATGCCAGTTTTCTTCTTTGTATTCCTTAACAATTACGCTTCAGGTCTATCTTGGTATTATTTAGTATCCAATGCGATTAATATTTTCATCGTGTTATATATTAAGAAATATATGATTCACGAAGCGAAGATTCATCAAATCATCGAAACAAATAAAACGAAACCTAAAAAGACAGGTAAGTTTGCTTCGAAAATGCAAGAAATGATGAAACAAGCTCAAGAAATGCAAGAGCAACAACAAAAGAACAAAAAGAAATAATCACATTATATTTCAAATTCAAAAATCCGTTAATAATAATTAACGGATTTTTTTATTTATTCAAGACAATAATAATTTTAGCAACCAATTTATTAAATACCAATAATTTATTCGCTTAAAAACATTTTTATAGTGTACGTTATACACTTTTTATGAATAAATTCTTTTTTATTTATTATTTTCAGATTATTATTGTCTCAAAATAATAAATAACATGAATAATATTTACTCGATTAAAGACCAAACAGCAAACCCTGGACCTTTAGGATTATTTGGTTTTGCAATGACAACTGTTTTATTAAACATACATAATGCAGGCTTTTTTCCTGTTAATAGTATGATTATGGGAATGGGTGTTTTCTTTGGAGGTGGAGCTCAATTTGTGGCTGGCGTTATGGAATGGAAAAAAGGAAACAACTTTGGTAGTATTGCATTCATGTCTTATGGCGCTTTTTGGTTAACTCTTGTATTTACATGGTTAGCACCGATGTTTGGCGTAGAAAAACCAGACGGAAATGCGATGGGATGTTATTTAGGAATGTGGGGATTATTTACATTAATCAACTTTTTACAAACCTTAAAAGGCAATTTGGTCGGAAAACTATTATTCGGTTCATTAACCTTATTATTCTTTTTATTGGCAGCAGGTAACTTTACAGGGAGTCAAAGCATTTTACATTTTGCTGGTTGGACAGGAATCATCTGTGGATTTATTGCTTTTTACGAAGCTTCTGCAATTATGATTAATCAGAAATACGAAAAAGCAATTCTTCCTCTATAAATAGTATGAATAAAAAAAATCCTTTATCAGAGACTGATAAAGGATTTTTTTATAATTGTAATGAATTATTTATTAAACATTGGAGCTAATAATTTTTTCCAAATAAATAAGATTAATAATGATCCTAAAATTGAAAAAATCCAATCCAATGGACTGAAAAAACTTACTTCTCCATCATGAGAAATTCCTAAAATTGTACGCATATAAGCTCCTAAATATGCACCAATAATACCTATAAGTGCAGTTACCCAAAATCCTCCCGGATCTTTACCTGGCATTATTGCTTTAGCAATTCCAGCACAAATTAAACCGAACACTAAGTATACCAAAAAGCTCCAAACTCCGGTAATACCTAACATAATAAATGAAGTTGTCATCATAATTAATACTATTTTTTATGGTTTTAAAAATTGTTAAGTAAATCTTAACTAAAATCGTTCCAAAAAGGTAAGAAAAGTTTTTGTAATTTGTAAATTTGTATCACTATAAAATAAAATTTATGTCTCTAATCAAATCTATTTCAGGTTTTCGTGGAACAATCGGAGGAAAACCGGGAGATAATTTAACTCCTATAGACGCTGTAAAATTCGCAGCTGCTTACGGAACTTGGCTTAAGAATCAATCAAATCAATCAGAATATAAAGTAATTGTAGGGCGCGACGCTCGTATTTCTGGACAAATGGTTTCTCAATTAGTTTGTTCAACTTTACAAGGATTAGGAATTAATGTTGTCGATTTAGGTTTATCTACAACGCCAACTGTAGAAGTTATGGTGACACATTTGCATGCAGATGGAGGAATTATTTTAACTGCTTCTCACAATCCAAAAGAATGGAATGCATTGAAATTATTGAATGCAAAAGGAGAATTTGTTTCTGCTGCAGATGGCGCACAAATTTTAGCTTTCGCAGATAAAGATGATTATACATTTGCTGAAGTTGATGATTTAGGTTCTTATGAAACTTTTGATGATGCAATTGATTTACATATCGAGAAAATTTTGGCTTTGCCATTAGTGAATGCAAAAGCGATTCAAGAGAAAAATTTCAAAGTTGCGATTGATGCGGTAAATTCAACTGGAGGAATTGCAATTCCTAAGTTGTTACAACGTTTAGGTGTGATTCATTACGATATGTATTGCGAACCAAACGGGAATTTTCCACATAATCCAGAGCCTTTAAAAGAACATTTAGGTGATATTTGTAAAAAAGTAATCGACGAACAAGCTGATTTCGGAATTGTAGTAGATCCAGATGTTGACCGTTTAGCAATTATCGACGAAAAAGGTGAAATGTTTGGAGAAGAATACACATTAGTTGCAGTCGCAGATTATGTATTATCAAAAACGCCTTCAGCAACAGTTTCTAACTTATCATCTTCTCGTGCATTACGCGATATTTCTGAAAAATATGGTCAAAAATATTCGCCATCAGCAGTTGGAGAAGTGAATGTTGTGGTTGAAATGAAAAACGTTGACGCTAAAATTGGTGGAGAAGGAAACGGTGGAATTATTTATCCAGAATTGCACTACGGACGCGATTCTTTAGTAGGAATTGCTTTATTCTTGACATATTTAGCTGAACAAGATAAATCAGTTTCTGAAATTAGAGCTTCTTTTCCAGCATATTTTATGGCGAAAAAGAAAATCGAATTAACACCAGAAATCAATGTGGACGAATTGTTAGTGAAAATTCAAGAAGTTTACAAAAACGAAGAAATCAATACTGTTGATGGAGTTAAAATTGATTTCCCTACAGAATGGGTTCATTTAAGAAAATCAAACACAGAGCCAATTATTCGTATTTATACTGAAAGTACTTCAGAAGAAAATGCAAATAAATTAGCTGATAAAATGATCGAAAGCATCAAAAATATTATCTAAAACAATCTATTTTAATTGTTTAACAAATGTGCAAAACTCTAACAATTCGTTATGATTTTTGCACATTTTATTTTGTAAATTAGTCTAATACTATGGACGAAGATTTTTTTAATAGCGAGCTAATTGAAGGTTTTGAGCAAATGCTTGACAATCGTGAATATAGATATTACGATTCGGAGGATTTGGTCGAAATTATAGAGTTCTATCTTGAAGTAAATGATAGCGAATATGCGAAACGTGCGTTGGATTTTGCAGAAAAAATGCATCCCGAGAATATAGATATCAAAATCAAGAGAATTGAATATTTTCTTACAATTGAGGATTTAAAAAAAGCTGCAAAACTCATCAAAGATTTAAAGGATTTAGCTGCAAACGAGTTAGATTATCTTTTGGTACAAGCGCGTTTTTGGGGAATGAAAAATATGCCTCGAAAAGCGATAAGTTTTTATGAAGAAGCTTTGCAAATAGACGACGAAGAAACTGATTTTATTTGCAATTGTATCGGAAATGAATATTTGAATTTAGATGAAGTTCATTCTGCGTTGATTGCTTTCAGAAAAGCATTGAAATTCAATCCAGAAAACGATTATACTTTCTATTCTATCATTCAATGTTACGAGGAAATTCATAATCCTGATGAATGCATCGAATTTCTGAAAGATTTTATTGACGATAATCCATATTCGGAAGTTTCTTGGTTGCAACTTGGTCTGTTGTACAATCACAAAAAAATGTATGACGAAGCTATAAATGCGTTGGATTACGTGCTCGCGATTAATCCTAACTCTATTGTTGGTCATGCTAACAAAGCAGTTTCATTGGAAGAATTAGGAGAATACAATAAAGCAATAGAAACACTAGAAGAAACATTAGAATTTGATGATTCGCCAGCTGTTACGCATATGAAAATTGGTGAATTGTACGAAAAGTTAGAGAAACCACAAAAAGCATTAAAAGCTTATCATATTGCGATAAAAGAAGATCCACAATTGGATAAAGTTTGGGCAAAAGCAGCTTCGCTTTACAACAAATTAGAAAATATTGAAGAAGCCGAATATTACATTCAGCGTGCAATAGAATTGAATGGTGATAGTTACGAATATTATACAGATTCAACTTACTATTTTCTGAAACAAATGAAGTTTGAGGAAGCTATAAAAAACCTTTCGAAATTGGTTCAATTAAAACCTTTGGTTTTCAATACTTGGTTTGCTTACGTCGAAACTTTAATTGCTGTTGGCGAATACGAGGAAGCGATTGCAGTCTTATTAACAGGCGCTTTGAAGAATTTTAATCGTGCCGAATTTTTCTATCAATTAAGCAATGTTTATTATATTACAGAGCAAGATCAATTAGGAAATGAAGCGTTGCAAAATGCATTAAGTTTGGATCGAAATTTAAAAGATTCAATGATTGAATATTATCCGATTTTAGAAGAAAAAATCAATCAAATTTCTGGAAACAACGAATAAAATATAATTCTTAAGCCATCTTTTTAGATGGCTTTTTTCTTCATAGTAAAATAACACAGGTTTGTTCAAAAAAACTTAACTTTATGAAACTAAACAAGCCTTATGAACTTTGTCGCACATCAATATTTATCTTTCGGAAATCAATCGCTTCAGATTGGAAATTTGCTTGGAGAAATTGTTAAAGGAAAACAATATCTAGATTTTCCAGAAGAAATTCAGAAAGGGATTTTATTGCATCGTTCGATTGATACATTTACAGATTCTCACGAAACGGTGAAGAAAAGCTCAAGTTATTTTCACGAAACACAGCACAAATTTGCACCAATTATTATTGATGTAATTTATGATTATTTTTTGATTAAATATTGGAATAATTATTCTGAAACTCCTTTCGAAAAATTCAAAACAGATTGTTATCAATTATTTAAGGATGAATACAATTCGTTTCCAAAAAAACTACAAGAAACCATTTTTTATTTGTTGAAATATGATTGGTTCGAAAATTATTCGACCATAGAAGGTGTTCAAAAAACACTGAAAGGAATTGGAAGTCGGGCTAAATTTCAGAATAATTTGCATCAAATCATTCCCGAATTTGAAAAAAATTATTCTAATCTCGAAACTGATTTTCTATCATTTTTTCCTCAAATTCAAACGCATTGTAAGAACTTTGTATTCGTTGATTCTCAAGTCTAAATTTCATTTTAAGAATTCGATAAAATTCATTAGTTTAGGGCTGTAAACAAACAGAAAACCACAATGGATTTAACTTTTAATAAAAGAGAGGATCATAACAAATTATTACTTTCAAAACTACGCCAAAAACTGAAACAAGTTTACCTTGGCGGAGGTCAAAAAAGAATTGATGCGTTGCATAGCAAAGGAAAAATGTCTGCAAGAGAACGTATTGATTATCTTTTAGACGAAAAAAAACCGAACATTGAGATTGGTGCTTTAACAGGCGATGAAATGTACAAAGAACACGGCGGATGTCCTTCGGGAGGTGTTGTTGTAAAAATTGGTTACATTTCTGGCAAACAATGTATTGTTGTTGCGAATGATGCAACTGTAAAAGCTGGTGCTTGGTTCCCAATTACAGGTAAAAAGAATTTGCGTGCGCAAGAAATTGCGATGGAAAATAAATTACCAATTATTTATTTAGTGGACAGCGCAGGTGTTTATTTACCAATGCAAGATGAGATTTTTCCTGATAAAGAAATGTTTGGTCGAATTTTCCGCAATAATGCAATCATGTCATCAATGGGAATTACTCAAATTTCTGCTGTGATGGGAAGTTGTGTTGCTGGTGGAGCATATTTACCAATTATGAGCGACGAAGCAATGATTGTAGACAAAACGGGTTCTATTTTCTTAGCTGGAAGTTATTTGGTAAAAGCTGCTATTGGAGAAGACATCGACAACGAAACTTTAGGTGGAGCAACAACACATTGCGAAATCTCTGGTGTGACTGATTATAAAGCAAAAGATGATAAAGATGCGTTGGATAGAATAAAATCTATCGTTGGTAAAATTGGTGATTATGAAAAAGCTGGATTTAATCGAATTGAAGCAGCTAAACCTGCTTTAGATGAGCAAGAAATCTATGGTATTTTACCTGAATCTCGTGCTGAGCAGTACGATATGTATGAGATTATTAACAGAATTGTTGATAACTCGGAATTGGACGAATATAAGCCTGATTATGGGAAATCAATCATCTGTACGTATGCGCGAATTGATGGTTGGGCGGTTGGAATTGTAGCTAATCAACGTAAAATTGTGAAGTCTAAAAAAGACGGAATGCAGTTTGGTGGCGTGATTTATTCAGATTCTGCAGATAAAGCAACTCGTTTTATTGCGAATTGTAACCAAAAGAAAATTCCGTTAGTTTTCTTACAAGATGTAACTGGTTTTATGGTTGGATCTAAATCTGAACATGGTGGTATTATCAAAGATGGTGCGAAAATGGTAAATGCAGTTTCGAATTCTGTTGTTCCAAAATTCACGATTATAGTTGGAAATTCTTATGGCGCAGGAAACTATGCTATGTGTGGAAAAGCATATGATCCTAGATTAATTACAGCTTGGCCTTCGGCTCAATTGGCAGTTATGGGAGGTGAACAGGCTGCGAAAGTTTTGTTACAAATAAAAGAAGCCACTTTGAAAGCACAAGGTGTAGAAGTTGATGAAGTGAAAAAGCAAGAACTTTTGAACGAAATTACAGCAAAATACAATGATGAAACAAGTCCTTATTATGCTGCGGCACGTTTGTGGACAGATGGAATTATTGATCCTTTGGATACGCGTAAATGGATTTCGATGGGAATTGAAGCTGCAAATCATGCTCCGATTGAAAAACAATTTAATTTAGGTGTTATTCAAGTTTAGAAAAACAAAAATATTTTTAAAAATAAAAAGAGAATCCTAAAATTGGATTCTCTTTTTATTTTTTGAATATTGTTTGAAACATGTAAATCAAATCTTGTCGAAAACTCCAATTCTTTACATATTCTACATTGATCTTAACTTTATCTGGCCAAAGAATTTCATCATTATATTTGATTGGATCATTTACATTGGATAAAATTTCTTCTTCTTTACGATATTTCAATTGAGCAGGACCAGTAATTCCAGGTTTAACTTTCAACATCAATCTATCCTCTCCAATCAATTTATCTGCATAACCAGCAACATCTGGACGAGGACCAACAAAACTCATTTCTCCTTTTAGGATATTAAACAATTGTGGTAATTCATCCAATTTATAATCTCGAAGAACCTTTCCTATTTTGGTAATTTGATGTTGATCGGTTGTTATTGTCGATTTTGAAATACCTTTTATCGTTCTGATTTTATAAATATTAAAAAACCTTCCATTCTTCCCTATTCTTTTCTGTGTAAAAACACCAAATTCATTGGTATCGATAGAACTTATGATAATTAACAAAACAATTAATCCCACTAAAAAAATTAGTAGGATTAATGCAAGTATATAATCAAATATGTTCTTTAAAATCATTTTTCAATTAAAAGAATTTACTTTTAATTCGAGAAGCTAAACGTTTTATTTTTCCGAATGATGAATTATCAAAGTTTTCATCTCCAGCAAAATATCCGTAACCATAGCCATATCCGTAACCGTATCCATAACCGTATCCGTAACCGTAACCAGTTTTAATTTGGAAATCGTTGAATATAATTCCGACATTCGAAACCTCACCTTCATCATATTTATTAGAAATCGCATTGATAAAGTTTTTCTCCGAATAATTGTAACGTGTTACATACAATGTACAGTCTGCATAACGCATCAAATCGTACGAATCTGTTACCAAACCAATCGGTGGTGAATCTATAATTACAAATTCATATTTCTCTTTCAATTCAGTAAATAATTGATCCATTCGTTTACTTAAAATCAATTCTGAAGGATTTGGAGGAATTGGACCTGCTGTAATGATATCTAAATTTGGTAAAATTGTACGTTGCGTAATTTGATTTAAGTCTAAATCTCCAGCAACATAATCCGTTACGCCTAATTTATTATTAATATTAAAATCATCAAATATTTTTGGTTTACGTAAATCTAATCCAATCAGAACCGTTTTCTTATCCATAGAACCGATTGAACTCGCAATATTCATCGCGTTGAAAGTCTTTCCTTCATCTCCAATGAATGAGGTTACCAAAATCGTTTTATTATTTTCTTCAAGTCCTGGATTCTTGTATAAATATTTCAGATTAGAACGAATTGATCTAAACGATTCAGAAATTCCTGATTTTGGATTGTTGATTACAACTAAAGGTGAATTATCTCCCAAAGGACCAACTAAACCAATAATTGGAATATGTGTACGACTTGTAATATCTTTTAAAACACGAACTTTGAAGTCTAATAATTCTTTAATCACAACATAAATCAAAGGAATCAATAAACCAATTCCCAAAGCTATTAAATAATTACGCTGCGGATTTGGATAAATAGAACCTTGTCCTTGATTTTTAGCTGGATCAATAATCGTGATATCAGATACGATAGATGCTAAAGATAAATCTGTTGTATTTAATTGATTAATTAAAGTTGAATATAATGTACTATTTAATTCAAATCCACGATTTGCTTCAACAAATTCAATTTCTTCGTATGGTAAATCTTTTGCTTTGAATTCAGATTCCGTTAACTTAGCGTTAATCATTGATAGATCTGTATTCAGCTTTTGTAAATGTGCATTAACTACATTCGAAATACTATTTCTTGTTTTAGCTAATTGGCGATCTATTTCTCTAATTTCATCAGTGTTCGCTTTATAAACTTTTAACATTTGCTCGCGCTGATTCTCAAGACCTTCTAATTGATCTACATTCGTCATGTAATATGACACATCAAGACCAGCAATATTAAGCGCAATTAAATTATCAACACTACTCGATTTTTTAGGCATTAAACGATGTAATGCATTAATTTTCTCTTCTACAGTTACACGTTCTTTATCTAATTCAGTAAGTTTACCTAAAAGCTCACCTTTTTTTGAATCGAAATTATAAACTCCTGTTTTCTTCTGTAACTCTTGTAAATTATCTGTCGCACTATCTAATTTAAGTTTAACAGCTGCGATTCGTTCTTGTAAATATTTTCGAGTTTGAAAAGCAGATAGATTTCTTTCTGCTAATTCGTTTTTAATTAAAACTTGAATAGAGTTATTTAACAAATCAACCGCTTCATTCAAACTTTCAGCATTTTTTGATACAGCTATTATACTTGAAATTTTAGATGGATTTGTAACACTAAAATTCTGTACTGCTCTCCCAGTTGCATCTTTGATTGTGACTAATTTAAATGATATTGAGCTCTCAGAAAATGGTACATTTGAACGAGTCAACATGATTTTATAATTTTTACCTACCATCCATTGATTATAATAACCAATTTTAGGTAAATTCAACTCGTCAGACTTTATAATACTATCTTTAGTAAACTGATATAAAGAACCATTTTTGTTCTCGACTTCAAAATAAAAAGAGTTATGATCTTTAGGTTTTACTTTTACATCAACATAAGCAACTTGTTGATGTAAAGTATCAATATGAACATGAAAAGGAGCATCTAATTTATATATATTAGATTTTTTTAAACGTCCTTCTTCTGTATAATAAATATAAGATTCTGTCCTTTTAACAACTTTTTCGTTATGTATACGAGAAGTTAATGTATACGATAACCCATCGATTTTATTTGCATTTCCTCCCCAAATAAAGTTAATAGAATTCGAAGCTAATGAATTATTAGCAGAACTATTATCTTTAATTTTAAATGTTGTATTTGCTGTATAAATTTTGTTCAGCTTCCAATTATTAAGATAATAGGCAACTGCTAATGCTATAAGCATCGAGATTATGTATAATGGCCAAGCATTTAACAACCTTGGTATAAGTCTTTCTATATCAATAAAGTCAGATTGTTTTTTCTTACTTTTTTGATCAATAGTTGTAGTTGTGTTTGCCATCTTTAAATTTTATCAAAAAATAAATAAACACCCAAAATTGTTGCGATTGCTCCCATTACAGTAGTTACTACTGTCAGAGGATTAAGTCCTACACCCCATACTTTTTCTTTACGAGGGTTAACAACAATAATATCATTATTCTGAATCCAGTAATACTCAGAATTCATAATAGATTCTTTTGTTAAATCCACATAAACTTGTTTTGTACCATCTAAATCTGTTCTAATAATTCGAATATTTTTTAAATCTGCATAAATATTATTCGATCCTGTTTTTGAAAAAGCTTCTAAAATTGTTAAGTCTCTTTTGTTTGCTCTATACGTACCTTGTTGAACCTCTCCTACAATAGTATACTCAATACCTGCCAAGTTAACGTCGATAAAAGTTCCTTTTTCATCATAGATTTTATAAAACTCATCTTGGATTTTCTTACGCGCCTGTTCTATAGTTAATCCTTCTAAATGAACAAAACCTATTCTAGGTAATTCTATATTTCCATCTTTTCTAACTACCACTCCAGAATTTTCTCCTTGTGCAAAAGTTCTATTCCCTGAAGATATAAAATCACTAAGTATCCCCATTGATTCTCTAGATGCTGAAGAAACATTTATTAATACTCGATCCCCTTTCTGAATATAATATTCTGGCTTATCAAAAGTTATTTTACCATTTGTATCTAATTTTAAATTTGGATCAGGTTGAATTAATTGAACATCTTTTAATGATATACACGAAAATAAATTCATGAGGATCAATAAAATTACAGTTTTGGTTAAAGTTGATTTTAAGTAATGCATTTTTATAATGATATTTTTTTATTCTTTTTTAATACTACAGCGTATCGTAGAGAGACAACAAAACTAATTGATAAAACAATAAAGATCAAAAATAGTTTATTAATTTCAATATTTCTAAAATAATACCCAATGAATATAAAAAAAATGTTAATTAATACTAATATTATTGAAGTTTGAATATGAGTAAACCCTAATTTTAAAAACTGGTGATGAAGATGGTTTTTATCAGCCGAAAAAGGATTTCTTTTTCTAAGAATCCGGATTGTAAAAACGGATAATGTATCTACTATTGGAATTACAAAAATAAAAAGAAGTAAAACAGGACCCGTTTTTAATCCTAAACTTGATGTTTCACTAATATATAAAAAACGAATTGCCATAAAAGTCAAAATAAATCCTATAACCATAGAACCAGTATCTCCCATAAATATTTTAAACTTTTTAGACAAATTATACCTTCCAAAACCTAATAAAACTGCTAGTGTACTAATCGCCAAAATTCCAATTCCGTAATCAAATATTCTATAGAATATATAAACAAAACACAAACTAATTACTATACCAATTCCTGCAGCTAAACCATCAATTCCATCAATTAAATTGAATGCATTTATTAGTACTATAAATACAAAAATGGTTAATATAACTCCAACAAAATAAGGAATCTCGTAGATACCAAATAATCCTGAAAATGACTTAATCATTATACCAGAACCAAAAATGATTAAAATAGTACTTATAATCTGACCATATAATTTCTTATCAGGAGCTACAACTAATAAGTCATCCATTAATCCAATAAAAAATAATATTGTAATTGCAGATAAAAAGAACGAATAGTTAACACCTAATTCAGTTGCAAATATTGAGGTGGACACAACAATCCCAAAAAATAAAGCTACACCTCCTAAAGTTGGCACTTTATTTTCATGAGAACTTCTCTCTCCAGGCACATCCATCAATTGTTTTTTATATGATATTCGTATAATTTTTGGAATCGATATTAATGTAATAAATAAAGCAGAAAAAAATGCTCCAAATATATTAACATATAAGGGAGAGACACTTAAGGTATATAAATAGTCTAATAATTTAAAGTTTTCCATATTTTTTTAATCCATTAATTGCCCAAAAAAAAGTGTAATATGACGATTTTAAAAAATTCATTTTTAAATAATATCTATAAACATTATATTGTTTTTTTGCAATTCGTAATTTATTTCGAGAAACTGAGTTGTTTCGAATTCTATAAATAGCTAAAGATTCATTGATAGCTCTTGCATATTTTATTTTACCTAACAAATCTATCCACATTGCATGATCTTCTCGAAGTTCTACATCTGGAACTGGTATTTTTCCAATTCGTTTTGAATCATATACAGATGTTAACATCGGAATAGGACAATTGTATAAAATTCGATTTCGATCTACTTTATCTACAGCAATAAAATCGACTAACAATGGTTCTAAATTTTCATCAACCCGCTTATAACTTGAATAAACTAACTCTTCATTATTCTCTATTAAATAATTAATTGTAGTTTCTAAAAAATTTGGTAACCACAAATCGTCACTATCGAGAAATGTTATAAATCTGCCTTGTGCTTTATTTAATGCTAAATTTCTAGAATAGGCAGCTCCTTGGTTTTTAGATTGAATAATTAATTTTATTCTATTATCATTAAAAGATTGAATTATTTCGACAGATTTATCTGATGAACAATCATCTACAATAATCCATTCCCAATTCTTATAGCTTTGAGATTTTATAGAATTGTAAGTATCAGCTATATATTTTTCTGAATTATAGCATGGTGTTATAATTGATACTATTTCCATTTCCATAATCCGTAAACTGCCTCTTTATTAAAAAATGTTCTATAATTACCAAAATTCGATTTATGTCCCTGTTTAACTTGAAACCAAAAAATCAATAAAATAGTATAAGAAACAAAACTTACATAAATAAAATTCCGTTTAAACTTTTCTCCGTTGAAAGAATACACTAATCTTCCTACTGTAAGCCCTAAGAAAACTAAATAAAATCCTGGTAATCTAATACCAAAAATTCCTTTTCCTAGAAAGAAGTAAAGTAATACTCCAAAAACAAAAAGATTACGGAAATAACAATATAATTTATCTTCTACAGCATATTTATTATAAATAATAATTGAAAGAATTGAAATAATCTTCACGAAATCACCTACTGCTACACCATCACCTTCATTATATAACTGACTTTGATAATCCTCAAACTTATCTTGTCCAATTGGCATATATTGCATAATAACCTCAATAATAGAATTTAGTCCTGTATAGAAACCTATGATAGAAAAAACAACTAACCAACCTATAAATTTTTCATCAAACTTCATTGGAGCAATCCAATATGCTAAAATGAATACAATGATCGACTCATGAAATTGAAATCCTATTGTAATACAAATTAAAAACTTGATTAAATTTCGATCAATTACATAGCGAATTGAATATATGGCTATAGCATTTGCCAAACCTTGTCTAATATGCACATGCTCTTCGAACATAAAGTTTGGCATTGCGTATATAAATAGCACTAAAAAAGGAAATCCTCCATACTTATAAAATGTCGAAGATTTTAAAATCAAGGATGTAGTTGCAACAGTTAATGTAAGCATTCCAAAATCAAAACCATAATCAACTAGAATTTTGTTTAAACCTAGGTATCCTTTTTCCATACTTGCCATTTCTGCAAAACGATCAAATTCAGACCAATTCACATCCGACAATAAATTGAAAGTTTTAAAATATGCTACCCAATCAGGACTCAATGCATACCCTAATCCAGCAGTTAAACACATTATCACAACAATTAATACATATAATTGTGTACTAATCTTTTTATTAGAGAATTCTAAAAAAGATGCAACAAGTAGAAATGCAAATATGAATAAATAAATAAAACTCACTACCGATTAAAATTTAAGTAATAGTTGAGGATAAATCATGGCTAAATGGTAAAAAATTCTTTTTTTCAATGGTAATGAATTTAAATAATTTCTATCGAAACGTATATAGTTTTTAAGTTCCTTTTTTGTTAAGTTATTCGCCTTTAAAAAGTCATTCAAAACATTTAACATTTTACGCTTCAAATTTTTATCTTTCACATAAGCCAAATAAGCTAAATACGAATAATAACCTTGTATGATTTGAAAACGCTTTAGCTCAGTTGCAAATGTATTGTATTTACTCTGATAAAAATAATTTGTCACCTCATTTACAGCTACAAACATATCCAAACCTTTTTCTGTATGTGTTTTGCTTATAGAGTTTTGTCGTTCAAAATACTTATAAAAAGGTTCATTTATTTTAGAAATAATACTCGAATCTAAAACTAATTTCGGAATCAATTCTATATCCTCAAAATGAATTCCTCTTCTAAATCGATGATTTTCAAACAACGATTTTTTAAAGATTTTATTACAAGCAAAGCAACTCATTTCTCCAAAAATTGTAAAATCATCTGATAAAACTATTTTTTCTGGCAATTGAGGCGATTGTGGTAAATCACGAAATTCAGTTCCTTTTTCATCAACTTTTACCAAATCACATAAAACAATTTCAGATTGATGTTTTTTTGCCAAATCAAACATCTTTTCAAACATTGATGAATCTATATAATCGTCAGAATCAATAAAAGCGATAAACTCTCCTTTCGATTTTTCAATTCCAACATTTCTCGCATCACTTAATCCTCCATTTTCTTTGTGAATAGAAATTACGCGAGAATCCTTTGAAACAAATACATCAATTATTTGTTGCGAATCATCCTTAGATCCATCATTTACAATAATCACTTCAATATCTTTTAACGTTTGATTCAATATCGAATCTAAACATTTCGAAAGATACTTTTCGGTGTTATAAACTGGTACAATGACTGATATTTTAGGTTGAACTGACATTATATTTTATCAAAAATTGATTCGTATTTAGAAATAATAATCTCTTTGCTAAAGCGTGAATAAATACTTTTTACTATTTTTTCTTTATCGTGAGATTGATTCAAAATTTCTTTCATTTTTTCTGCAAAACCCTTCGAATTTTCAATTGGAAAAATTTCTGCATTAATGCCTTCTTGCACAATTTCATTGATTCCTCCTGGACAATTATTTGTCAAACTATAAGTTCCACAAGCTCCAGCTTCCAACAAAACATTCGGAAAACCTTCGTAACGAGAAGAAAGCACAAACAAATCTGCATTCTTTAAATAAACAAATGGATTTGAAACTTTTCCTTTAAACGTTACATTATTTAAACCTAACTCTCCTTTTTGTTGAGCTAGTTCATCTTTAAAAGCTCCATCACCAAGAATCGTTAAATGTATATTTTCTCCTTTCAATTCATTCATCACATTCAATAAAAGATCAAAACCTTTTCGTGGTGAAAGATTTCCTATTGCCACAATATTTTTATAGCTCATGTTAAAACCAACATTAACACTTTCTATTTTTAATCGATTAATCAAATCAAAATCAACAGGATTATTAATTTTCACAATTTTATTTTCCGAAATTCTAAAATTCTCAATCAAATCATTTTTCATATCGTCACTTTGCGCAATAATTTGATGAAAATTATTATAAAATCGATAAAAGAATAAAATTTCTTTACGTTTTACATGTTTAGAAACCACATTTGTTTCTCTTGTGATAAACTTAGTTTTAGGAAACAACGAAATAATTGGTGATAAAAAAGCCGAAATTTCTCCCCAACCTGTAAAAACGATTTCTGGTTTCAACTTTTTAATCAACGGAATAATTTTGAAAATCGAATAACGAATACGAGAAACCTTTAATTCAATAATTTCAACATCATCTTTCAAATGATTCAAATAATAACCTTCTTTTTTAAACAACACCAATTTTGGACAGAATTTTGTTCGATCTAATTCATTACAAAGCGTTGTAATTACTCGCTCCGCACCTCCTTGATTAAGATCTGGCAATATGAAAAGTATTGTTTTCAAAAAATTTTAATCAATTCTATTATTAATATAACCTTCCGTTGCTTTTTCGTTCGAAATAATTTGCATTGGATTTCCTGTCACAATCGAATTATCTGGTACGTCTTGCGTTACATAACTGTTTGGCGCAATCAACACGTTATTTCCAATTGTAATTCCACCAACAATTACGGCATTTGTACCGACCCAAACATCATCTTTCAAAATTGGAAAACCTTTCAATTTTCCTCTATTTGTCTGTCCTAACGTTACGCCATGCGCTATATTGCAATTTTTTCCTATTTTACATTTCGGATTAACAACAACAGTTCCCCAATGACCTAAATTTAAACCTGCTCCAATTTCTGTTTTTGCAGAAATTTGATAGCCATATTTAATCGAATAACGACGCAGCAATAAACGATAAATCAATCCTAAAGGATGTTTTGTAGAATATTGTTGAGCTTTTCTTAAACAATAAATAAAACGAAAACCTGGACTTATAAAGCCTTTCAAAAAAGGAGAATTCGTCCAATATCCAAAGTTTCGATAAAAATCTTTCTGAATAATTGTCTTCATAATTTAGTTTAAATATTTTTCAATTGAATTTACTGCATTACCTAACTCAAAAGGTAGTGTTTTACCTTCAATGATTTGTTGATATTTTTGAGCAATTTCAGGATTTTGAATAAAATATTTCATTCCATCATAAATTGCTTCTTCTTCATTATCGATAATATATCCTAATTCGCCATCATTTAACATTTCTCTAACTCCCGAAACATCTGTTGTAATAATTGGTTTTGCTAAAACCATCGCTTCAAATAAAACAGTTGGATAACCTTCGTAACGAGAGGACAAAATATAATAATCGGCTTGAACAAAATAAGGATATGGATTTTCTTTGAAACCAATCAAATGTGCTGTTTCTTCAACTTTTAATTCTTCAACCAATTTTTTGATATTCGGAAAATCATAACCATCACCAACAATCCAAACTTGATGTTGAAAGCCTTCGTCTAACAATCTGCGATGCGCTCTCAATAGACGATCAAATCCTTTTTGTGGAAAAACTGTTCCGATTGAAACAAATGTCGGTTGATCAGTTTTTTTCTGAATCTCACAAGGTTCTAATGCTGACTTTTTAATTTCATTGACATCAATAGGATTATAAATTCGAACCACTTTTTGTTTTTGTTCATCTGAATTTGCTAAACCTAAAAATAATTGATTAATTTTTTCTGAAATCACTAGAATCTGATCAAACTTGAAAAAATTTTTCAATCGTTCTGTTGTATATTCAGGAATATTCGACAAATCATTGTGAATCCAAACTATCTTTTTAGAAGATTTAATCGGAGAATTCAAGATTTCATCTGCCATTCCATGAATTGCCGCAAACTCTATATCGTATTTTTTATTTGGTAAAATAAATTTATAAAGCAACTTTGGAAACGTTGACAAAATCTTTTGATAAATCACTCGAAAAGCTTTTTGCGGAATATCCTGCGGACGATTCGTCGTAATCATTTCACCTTTATTCAAATAATAGATATTAATCCAAGATGGAACATCTTTTAAATACTTACCCGAATAGAGATTTAACAACAAATCAATTTCGTGTTTTTCTGGTGAAAGATTTTTGAGAAAAGTGACCAATACTTTTTCAGCACCTCCATGACGAAGTGAGCCAATACGTATTAATATTTTCTTCTTTTCTGCCATTATTTCGCTGTTGATTTACGTTTATATAAATAGAAATCTCGACCAGAAGGTTTGAATTTATAGATTTTATCTAAAATTGGATTATCCGACTTTGCAACATCAGCAATTTTAAATTCTTTGATTAATTCATAATCTTCATAAATAGATTTATCAGCTAATTCGCCTTTGAACATTGGCTTAAAATCTTCCAAAATATATTTCGGTTTTGCTTTATTTATAAGATTAGAAAAACCTACTTCTTTACCATTTTTCACGATATTTTCTTCTGTTAATCTTTTATCAACCAACCCAACATAATCGATTACTTTCAATTTAGAAAAATAAGGAATATAACCTGCTGGTTCTAAGAATATATAATTGTCTTTGTTAGGTTCAATCGAATCTAAATACAAACCTATTTTACGTGCATGATTCCATTCTCCGTGTCCCGTTGCGATAGAATGAACCGCTTGATATAACGTAAATGGAATAAAAAAGATAATAAAATATACTATTGAAAAAGTTTTATACTCATCGGAATCTAAAACAATTAATATAATAGGTAAGAATAGACAGATTTGTGGAATCCAATAATACCAATCGAACCATGAATTAGCCGCACCAAAAATGAACGTTTTAACAAGTCCAAACAAGAACAAAAACGAAACAACTTTTCGTTTATCAACATTCCATTTTTTATTTAATATAACTAAACAAATTAGAGATATTAGAAATAAAATTATAGTTGAAAAGTTAAAGATAGATGTTGGAAATTTTACAATCCCGAAATAATTTAGTCCAAAGAATTTGATTTCATTCCATCTTTCTAAAATAGTTGGATTTGAGTAGTTATTCTTTTTTGAAGTAATTGTATTATTTACAATTTCTCCAAAATAAAACCAATTAAAAGCTACTGTAGATAAAACAGCTAAAATACCACCAATCATCAATGCGTTATTCCATTTACGTTGCTGAATTACATCGTAAATAAATAACAATCCTAAGAAAATACACGTATCAATACGCGTCCAAAGGATTAAAACTGGAAACAGAATAAATGCCCAATTTTTTCTTTCTACAAAACCATATTTTATCAATGCCATATAGAAAAAGAAAAGCATTCCGAATTCCATTCCTAAGATTGACATCTTTATAGCTGGCGGTAAAAAACTAACAAATAAAATGAATAAAATAATCTTATTTGTAGAATTAAAAAATAGTTTTCCAAGCCAATAAATACCAACTGTCAATAAGATTGTATTGAAAATAAGGAGTGGATAAATGAAGTTTCCTTCTCCAAAAAAAGACTGAAAAATAACTCCTACAAAAACATAAAGATGCGTGGTAGAGGCCGAAATTTTTTCAGCACCATTATAACCGTAAACACCATATTCGATGATATTTCGAGCAACACGCCACGAAATTAAAGCATCTTCTTGTATATGGCGAGTAAAGAAAAAGATAGATTTAAGAAGTAAAATCAATATTGAAGCAATAAAAATTTTACTTTTATTCAAAGAATCTTTCATAGCTATAGTTTGGTCGTACAAATATAGTTTTATTTATTAAAATATCTAAAATTAGATTTTGTAGCGATCGAAAACATTGCTTCATCACCTTTTGTATCACCAAAAGCAATAATTTGATCGTACAAAGACAAATCAATCTCTTTCTCGATTCTATTCTTTTTTTCTTGATAATTACAATTTGGTGAAGCAAATTTCCCTGTAAAAAAACCTTGTTCATCATATTTTGCTTTGGTGCAAATTAGTCCCATTTCATAATAATCAGCAAAAGGTTGAATCCAAAAATCGACAGAAGCTGAAACGATAAATTTGTCATTATAATTACTTAACGATTTAATATATTCATCAGCTTTTGAATAAATTAATTCTTGATGATTTTTTTCGAAATAATTTTGAGCTAATTGGTTAATTTCAACATAAGATTTTCCTTTCAAAAATTTCGAAATAAACATTTCTTTTACAAAACCAGCATCAATTATCTTTAATTTTGAAACGACAAACAACGGTATAAACATCAGATAATTAACGAAATAAACTTTAGAAAAAGAGAATTTTAAAAAATCGAATAAGGTATCTTTACAAGTTAATGTTCCATCAAAATCAAAAAGGTATAAATTGCGATTCATTACATTTTCATTTTTTTGAAAATAAATTCAGGAACATTACGAATTATCATCATAATTCCCCACCACAAAAATGTTACATAAACAACATTTTTCTTTTTGACATAAGCCTTATAAATAATATTAGCCGCTTGGTCTGGTTGAGCTGTTAATGGTTTTGGTGTTTCGATATCAGCTGTCATTTGTGTATCCATAAATCCTGGAATAACCGTCATTACATGAACTTTTTTATGGAATAAATAATTTCTCAAACCAGCTAAATAAGCTGTGAAACCAGCTTTTGCAGATCCATAAATAAAATTGCTTTGACGACCACGTTCACCAGCTACAGACGACAATCCAATGATAGTTCCCGAACCTTTTGCTTCGAATTTCTGCGCAAAATGATTAATTAAGACAATTAATTTTGAGTAATTAACTTCTACTATTTGTTTCGTATTCCAATCATCGTATAAACCTTCTTCCGAATTTTTTCCTAAATATCCAGCTGCACAAAACAATAATTCAGAATCAATATGAGAAATTAAAGAATAATCGTTTTCTTTTGTTAAATCGAAATGAACAATCTCGCATTTTTGCTCATATTTTGCATAAAAATGTAGTGCTAATTTCTTTGTTTTTTCGATGTTTGATGTAAATAAATAAACCATCGGAAAACGTTTACCTTCTTTCAAAACCTTTTCTACAAAAGCTATTGCTACATCAGAATTTGATCCTATTACTATCATTTTTGTTTAAATCTATTGATACGTTCGTTTTGCATCGACTCGAATTTTGGAGAATCGATATGTTGTAAATAATCTGTCAAAGCAGGATTAGACATCGCGTCTTTTGTCCGGTAAATATGTCCTCCATAATCCATCACAATTTTATCTAAACTTGCAATTAATTTTTCTAATTTATTATTCACTTTAAAGTCTAAAGCCAACGTGTATCCTTTCATTGGAAACGAATTATACGCTTTTGGATTATTATCACCAAACAATTTCAATACGACTAAAAAAGAACCATTTCCACTAGCAGCAATTGTTTCCAAAATCTTTCGCATTCCTTCTTTTCCCGTCTCCTTTGGAATCACAAATTGATATTGAATAAAACCATTTTTCCCATAAATACGATTCCAATTATGAACAGCATCTAACGGATAAAAAAATGTTTCGTAATCCACATAATTTTTCAAATGCTTTTTACCTTGTTTATTAAAATACAACCAATTGAAAATCTTGATTGATAAAGGATTCAACGCAAAATTTGGAAAGAAAAATGGAATATTTAAGTTTAATTTTTTCTTAATTTTTAAAGGATTCTTTTTTAATTTTTGAGGTAATTCGTCTAAAGTTGCATGTTCGCCACGCAACATAATCGATTTTCCTAAAGAAGTTCCTTTTTGTAAACAATCTAACCACGCAACATTATACGTCCAAGATTCAGAAGATTCAAATAATTCGAAAATTTCATCTAAATTCTTTGCCTGAATTGCTTCATTTCGGATATATGCTGACTCAATTTTTTTCAACATAAATTTAGCAGAAATAATAATTCCTGTCAATCCCATTCCTCCTATTGTTGCCCAAAACAAATCTGTGTTTTCATTTCTTGAACAATGTAAAATATCTCCATTTTCGATCATTAAATCAAAATGAATTAAATGATCTGAAAAACATCCGTCGATATGATGATTTTTTCCGTGAACATCCGAAGCGATTGCTCCTCCAATTGTAATAAATTTTGTACCTGGCGTTACCGAAATAAAATATCCTGCTGGAATTGAAACTTCTAAAATATCTGATAATAAAACGCCTGATTCTACTTCTATAGTTCCAATTTTGCGGTCAAAATCGATAAATTTATTCCATTTCGATGTTGAAATAATTGTATTTTGTAATGATGCATCTCCATAACAACGACCATTTCCTCTCGCTATAACTTCTTCATTCGAAAGAATTGCTTCCTGAAATTCTAGAATTGTAGTTGGAGAAACAACATTGGCTTTTATAGATGGATATAGTCCCCAATTGGCAACTGGGATTAATTTTTTATTTTCCATTGTTAAAATAAATCAATAAAACATAACAGATTCCCCACATTACAATTAAAATTTGTAGAAAATGATCTTTAAAAATCAATTTAGTTGGAGATTCGGTTTTAGCAAATACAAATGTCTGTTGCAAATAGCGCAAAACAGCTGCAAAAACAAAGACAAAGGTATAAATAATATAATGGTGAAATTTGGATTGAGTTTCTGGAGAAAGAATAAACATCATGTAACAAATTACAGCGACAGTACAAGTTATGGATAAAGCTGAATTAAGAAAATTGAGATTATAACCATCTAGAGATTTCCTTGTAATTCCTTGTAAATCGGCGTTAATTAATTCCCCTCTACGTTTTCCTAAAGCTAAAATTAGTGCCAAATCAAATACTAACAAAGTTGTCCAATCTGTTACTAAGATTCCTGTCATATATCCTCCTACAAAAACTCTTAGTAAGAATCCAAATGCTATAATCATCACATCAAGAATTGCAATTTGTTTTAACTTGAATGAATAAGCCAAATTCATAAAAAAGTAAATTCCAACAAGAATTGCGACATATTTATTTCCAAAAAAATAAATCAGAATTGATGTTACAATGACTAAAATAACAAATAGAATTAAAGCATTTTGCTTCGATATTTTACCACTTGCCAATGGTCTATTTTTCTTTTCGGGATGTTTTTTATCTTTTTCTATATCGACATAATCATTGATAATATAAATACTACTTGCCACAAACGAAAAGATTAAAAAGCCATAAAACGACTCAATAAACAAATCGATATTCAATAAATTTCCCGAAAAAAATATTGGTAAAAAAACAAATAGATTTTTCACCCATTGGTTAACTCGTATAAGTTTTAAATAGTTTAGCATTTAATTATTATTTTTCCAATCTCTATAAATCTGATTTGATTTTTCTCTAATTTTTCCTAAATCATCAATATAATAAATAAGTTCCTTTATTTTAGTGTCGTAATTATCGTTCACAAAATTTAATAAATCTGTCCACTCTTCAAAAGATAATTCCACAAAGTTTTCTGTAGCATAACATTCCGAACCTTTAGCATTTAATCTTAGCTGATAATTTAGACGTTTTATTGGTGTATTATACTGGGATTTATATATATCAGCAAAAATAGTTTGTTTAAAATGTAAATCAGATTTATCCATTTGTATATAATTTATTTCAAAATCTATAGGCAAAGGAACCGAAATATGATAAAAAAACAAATTAGGTTTAATTTGTAAACCTGATAAAATATGATGAAATATTGTATTTACTTTTATGTGTTCTTTATGCCAATCAATCGGAAAGGGAATAAATATATTAGAAATACTTTTATTATTTAATAATTCTTTTAAATCTGAGTAATCTTCATAACTGTTAGATACAACCAATTCAAAACCAATTTTATTCTTTAATTCAATCAATTCATTTCTTCTTACAGTTTTATTTGTTTCATTATAATTATTTCCTAAGAATTGAAAATAATAAACGATTGTATTTTTTTTCAATAACAGCTGACTATTACCTATCCATTCGTCATCGGCATGAGGAACCAACACTAAATTTTGGGATTCAGATACATCAAATGGTTTTCTATTTTTATATGATTCGACTTTTTGAAAATGATATTGTAGATACCATTTTAGCAGATATTTATAACGTCGTAATTTATTTTTTAATTGTTTACTAATCATACAAAATTATTATTCAATTAATGAATTCCATTGATTAATAATTAGATCTTTTCTCCACTTTTCAGAATTTTCTCCACTTAATTTATTGAGTAACTCTAAATCCTCTTCATAATCAATTAAGTATTGTAATTTTTCTTTAAAAAGTTGTTTATCATTCATAGGAATTAAAAAACCATTTTTCTCATTCACAATATCAGAAGGTCCATACTTGCAGTTATAAGAAATTAATGCGTTAGCTGTTAAATTCGCTTCAATCAAAACCGTTGGTAAACATTCGGTTTTACTTGTAAAAAGAAAAATTTTACTTTTCGAAAGTTCTTGAAAAATTTCTGAAATAGTTTGACTTCCTAAAAATAGAATTTTATCATTTAAAATCTCAATAGATTTCACTTTGTTTTCTAACTCATTTTTAGATGGTCCATCTCCAATAATCTTAAATTTAAAATCTTTTAAATTGATTTCATTAACTATATCAATCAATTCACCAACATTTTTATCCGCATCTAATCGACCAACATAAATTAACGTATTTTCTTTTTGATCAATCAAACTTTCATCAAAAGATTCAAAAGGTTCTCCTATTAAATTAGGAATCAAGTGAACATTTTTATGAATATTTTTATAATGTTCTAAAGAATTGGAGTTAATACAAACAACACCTTTCAAATTTTTGTAATGTTTTCGTAAAGTATCTTTCCATAATTTTCCTCCTACTTCAAAATTTGCATGTTCCCAAGCAATTGTCTTTCCTCTTACTTTTTTATTCAATGCTAATTGAGCAGATAATTTATACCAACTTGAGATAATTACATCATAATTTTGACCATTCTTGTTCATCCATTTATGTAACATTTCCCATTGACCGAAATCATACACATAATTTTTGATGTTATTTTTATAGGGCAATTTTGGAAAATACTTATTCAAGTTAACATTAATTTTTTGAAATCCCCAATGCGAAAAAGTATCAATTACAATAATCTTAACTCGATGGTCTAATTCAAAAAAGCTACTTTTTTCATTGATCATAATCACAATTGAAACATCATAACCTTTCTCCACTAATTCGTTCGCCAAGGAAACTAATACGCGTGCGACTCCCCCAGCCTTGAAAAGCTTGTAATAAACAAATAGTATTTTTTTTGGTTGGTTGGTCATATTACTACTTCTTTAAAATATTCTTTAAATCTTTACTCAAAACTGTATTGAATTTTTCAACTCCAATTTGATTCAAATGGTTATTGTCAAAAAAATCTGTAGAATCTTTCAATTCAATTAAGTTTTGATAATTTTTATAATTACCTAAATTACTTAAAAAACGATCCACATCTTTATTATTATTAATTGATTTATAAAGCGTTTTTGTAATAGGTGCTTGAACAATATAAACATCAATTCCTTTACTTTTTATAAACTCTACCCGTAGTGCATTTGTATTAGCTTGTATATAAAAGTTGTACAAGCTACTAAAAAGCAGTAAATTGTAGTTACTACACACACAATTCAATGCACAACTTTAAAGCAAATTACGATAAAATTTTAGAA
>NZ_JAAGKM010000080.1 GCF_019308355.1 Empedobacter falsenii
AGTTCTTTGCCGTTGTATTTGTATTCCTACACCCCTATATACTTCAAATTTTCAACACTACTTCAGTTTTAATGAACGCCTCATTATTCATTCAAATATAATGATTTTCAATTGAAAAAAAAGATTTTTATAGGATAAGACAAGCCATTTTTCGGGTTATAATTTTGCCCTTATTTTTTGCTGTCCTACTTTTTGATACAAAAAGTCGTTCACTCCGCGCTCCCCGTTCACTTACGCCAGCAAAAAATAAGGTAAGCTATTTAACATAAAATTCCGTTCATTATAGGCATTATCAGCCTATAATTTATTTTATGTTTTCGCTACCGCAAATAGCCAAAATCAACCCCGAAAAACGGCTTATTTTGATGGAGTACTCTTTTTTTCAATTGAAACCAAAGGTTCGATGAACTCAAATGAAAAATAAAATGAAGTGAATCAAAGAAAAAAGACTATTGTAAAGGATGATGCTTGTCGATAGCATCTTGTAAAGCTTTGATTCCTGTTTGTTTATATTTCTCGGTTGTATCTAAAAATTTATGTCCACAAAACAGCTGAACCGCTCGTAAATTATGTCCTTGACTGAGTAAATTGGTAATCACACTTTGTCTGATTTTAACCGAAGTTAATCGTTTGTCAACCTGCTTTTGATAGGTCGATAAAAGGTAATTAATGTCGTCTGCTGTTGTTGGATTTCCTAATTTATTGAGAATAAAAAAAGACTGTTTTGTTCGTTCTAATTGTGGTCTATCTTCCTGTAAATAGTGATAAAATAAAAGGATTTGTTCTGCTTTTAAAGACAGGGTTCTACTGTTGGTCATTCCTGTTTCACGGATGTAAATTTCCGCTTTATCGAGGTTGATATCTTCGAGTAGAATTTGGGTTACTTCCTTAACTAAAACGGCTTGATGAACGAATAAACTCAGGATAATTTGATTGCGTTTGGCTAAGATGGCATAACGTTCCTTTCGTGGTTCAAGTAAGGTTTTGAGTTCTTTTTCTGTCCATAAATCCTGTAATTGTACCGCTGTTTGTTTGGCATCCCGAAGCTTGATAAAGTGAGCAGGATTATCCTTTCTTACTTCTATTTCAATCAGATAATCGTAGTATTTTTTTAGTGCATACACCACACGTTTAATGGTTTTAGGTTGGTAATAATTCCGTAAAAAACCAATGTACTGCATCAGCTGTGGATAGTGGCATTTTTCGTGATTATGAGCGTATTTTTTGAACCGATTGATTTCATATAAATAATTGCTAATGGTACTTTTATTCAACTGATTTTCAAGATAATTTTCTAAAGTCATACGGCTTAATTTTAGTGTAAATTTGAGTGGTACGCAGTAAATCATGCCCTAAAAAATCCCGAACCATTTCAACGGTCATTTCATTTTCAAGTAAATGAGATGCAATACTATGGCGTAAATTATGTAAGCTAAATCCCTGTTTATCTAATCCACATCGAGTTAAAACACGACAAAAAACCGTATAAATTTTGTTTCCGCTCATTGGTTTTCCGTTTGAATTAAGTAGTAAAATGGATTCATCATTTCGTCTGTTTTTGGTTTTATCCTGGTACAGTTTAAAATCTTCTACAAGCTTTGTTGTAAGCGGAATAACACGTCTTTTCTTTCCTTTTCCACTGCGAACATATAAGCGTTTTTCACTTAAATGAATGTCTTCTACACATAGCCTTTCAACCTCTGTTCGTCTTAATCCACAACCATAACACAGGTTTAAAATCATTGTTTCTTCTAAATTGATGCAATTGCTGTAGAGTAGTGCGATTTGTTCTACACTTAAAACGGCTCGACTTTTATAAGTCGAACGTTTGATTTTTAAGGTATAAGGCGTTTTAATCAGCTGTTTTGTACGCAATAAATAGGCAAAGAATAAGCGAATCGCAAAGAGTTGTGTATGAATATAACTGTTACTCAACGGCTTTTTTCTTCGGCTACTGATTACAGTTTTCAAATGAAAATAAAAAGCTTCAATGTGATGACTTTCAATCGTGTAAATAAGTTCGTGAGAATGCTCAAACAGGGCTTTGACGTACTTTGGATAATGATTAACCACTGTTTTACAATAGCCTAATTGTTGTAATTCTGTTCTAAATTCATCGAGTATATCTTGCATAACTATGACGGGTTTGTTCACATTGTTTTTATTGTTTCTTATGGTGTTTACGAATCACTTCGTTAGATTTGAGGTTGTCTACTTTTGGAACATGGAACAATAGTATAGATGTTAGATTTTAGATATTAGAAACTAGATAGTTAAGTCTAAATTAATTGTTCCAAGATTGTTCCCTATTGTTTCAGTGAGTATCATAACTGTTCTATTTGTCGTAGAATCTTTTCTTTAATGGTTTGTCTTAACTTCTGGTAATCATCCCAATAATCCACTCGATAAGCAATTTTACGCAAGTTTCCTGCATATTTACTCGTTAGGTATTCGAGTTCAATTAAGCTGTTCATGTAGCGTGAACACTGCGCTTTGCTCATATTAAAGGCTTGGCGGATTTCTCGTTGTGTAAAGTCGATTTCAGAACCATTTACATTTTCTTTGTGTGCTTTTTTGCTTAAATACGCTTTTAGTTTCTCAAAAAATTGACGTAAACTCCCGTCTAATTCATCCACTTTTAGGACAATACTTTCAAAGAGAACCTCCGTTGCTTGCTTTAGATCCTCGACTTGTGTGATTAATTTTCCATCGTCCGTCAATTGTCTATTTTGCTGATTAATCAAGGTAATTTGACGAACGATACTTTGAAACATTTCGTTTAAACGTCTGATTTTATGCACTTCTTCGGGTAATTCTAATCGAGTAGCAAACGGATTAATCACGTGATACGGCACTAAATTTCGAATGATATTTTGTAAAAAATGTTTGGTTTTTTCTTCGGATTGATGGCTGACTTCGCCTGCATATCGTCTGTTTTGATAGGCAATAATTCGGCGGGATTGTTCGCTACTTTCGTCGACCGCTAATAGAAAACTACGGCTCATATTATCTTCGTAAATCTCGCCTTTTGTTGTTGCAGACAGCGAACTAAATACGCCACGAACCTCCTTTTTAACGGCTTTAATATTGCCTTTTTTATCCTTGATACTTACCGAACTACTTAGCCTTTGATTACTAATTAATTCACGCATGGCAAACATAGCTTCGTCTTTTAAACCGTCTAAATCCTCGATGATAAGCAATTTTCCAACTAATTCATATTCGCCCCAATTGTATAAACTACTTTCGGTAATTCGGGTAAAACGAAGTACATCTTCTTGTGGCATTAAATCGGCTATTTTACTGATTAAATGTGTTTTTCCACTGCCCGAACTTCCTTGTACAATGGCGTGAAGTGGGTGTTTGGTTTTATATGAACTTGCAATGATAAACAGTAATAATCGGCTGTCCTGTTCGCCTACAATGCCACTTTTTTCGATTAAATCATTCAATTGAAAAAATAAATCGGTTGTCATTTTAGGTTGTTCCAAAGGTGTTGGTACAGTTTCTTTTTCAATTGAAAAAGAAGTAAGAGAAGAAGAAAAATCAATTGGTTTTCTTTTCTCTAAACAGTCTAAAACAGTCGATTCATCATAAGCCATTAAAGTTTCATTGACATCTTTATCAATGAATTGAACACTATAAAACACCACTTTTGGATGAATGGATTGAAGTAATTTCGCATATTTTAAGGTAGCTTTTTGACCTGCTTCATCCATATCAAAACAGAA
>NZ_JAAGKM010000081.1 GCF_019308355.1 Empedobacter falsenii
GGTGGTGGTGGTTGGAGCGTAGGTGTCTTTTTGCTTTGTTTTTTTCAGTTGGGACAGCTCTTTGCAACCGCAGGAACGAGGATTGCAATGTGCTGTGAAGCGTTGGCAAAAAACAACGCAAAAAGTATGACAGAAAAAAACGGGGGCACTGTAAAACCTGTCTGCAACAGCCTTTCCCCTGTGCGTTGGCGGGCGGGTCATTAAATCATCCCACAAAAAGGAAGCATTTATTTTTTACCGCTTTTTTTATTGTTTTTCATCGGATTGGGTGATAGTTGTTTATTGCATTCTGTAAAGCTTCTAATTCCGATTGCTTGTATTGTACGGTTGTACTGGCTCTTTTGTGTCCGCTAAAAACCTGTACTATCCTTGTATCGTTTTCTTTTTTCAGCAAATTGGCAATAACGCTCTGCCTTATTTTCATCGGCTGTATTTTCTCGTTTTCCCTGCGGTTTTCATTGATGATTTTACTTATTCCGTGAGGATTGATTTTTTCACCATACTGACCTAAAATAAATGCGGTTTCCGTTGGATTTTGCTTGTTGTATTTCAATAAAAATGCTCTGTCTTTTTCCAAGTATTTGTAAAACAAAATCATCTGTTTTGCCTGTAATGGCAATGTTCTGCTTTTCGGGCTTTTTGATGTGATTTCCGTACTTCCTTTGATAAATATTTCTGCTTTGTCTAAATTGATGTTATCAACTTCTAATTCTGCGATTTCGTTTACTATCAACGCTTGGTAAATCAATAAACTGATAATGATTTTATTCCTTGTTTCTAAATGCTTTTTCCGTTTGATTTGGTAGCTTTCAAAGAAGTGTTCCAATGTTTCAGGACTGTACAGATTATCAACCTGTATTTGTTTGTTTATTTTATCTTTTAAGTATAATTCACTGCAAGGATGATCTTTTCTTTTTCCAATTTCAAGTAAATAATTGAAGTAAATTTTTACTCCGTACAAACAATGCTGTAAGGTTTTGGGATGTAAATCGTAATTCTTTCGTAGATATTCAATATAGTTTAAAATATCTTTGTAGGTGGCTTTTTCGGCTCTTTTATCGTAGTAGTCCGTAAATCTTTTGATGTTATACAGATTGCTGTTTAAAGTGCTTTTGCTGTACTTTTTCTGTAAATATTCTCTGATTGTCATTGCATAAGTTCATTGATTTACTCGTTCGTTTTTATTTGTTTTTTTGGTACTCGTGATTTCACTCGCTTAACAGCTCGTTTAGTTGATTTTGATTGATATGCGTGTAAATTTCGGTGCTTTCTATATGGCTGTGTCCTAAAAATACCTGCACCTGTTCCAATGCCATTCCGTTTTCAAGTAAATGTGTTGCTATGCTGTGCCTTAATGTATGTATTCCTATTTTGGTTAGTTCCTGTTGTGTCAATGCTTTTCCGAAGTCTGTACGTTTGATGATTTTTTTCAGTTGCTTGTTAAGTGTGCCTGTCTGCATTCTCGTTCCTTTGCTGTTCAGGAACAACGCTTTTTGTTTTACTTCAGATGAAAAAATAAATCCCTGTAATTCATTGCTGATTGTATCGCTTATCGGAACTAATCTTCTTTTGCTGTTCTTGCCTTTCTGAACGATAACAAGGTTTTCCGTTAGCCGTAAATCTTCCTTGTTTAACTGGCTGACTTCGTTGGCTCTCAACCCGCAACCATAAGCAATATGTAATATCGCTTTTTCCTGTAAATCTTCCGTTACCTGGTAAAGCTCTTGTATTTCTTCCTGTGTAAAAATGATACGGTTTACTTCTTCATCAGGATAATTAAATTTCAGGTGCGATGCAGGATTGATTTTGATTTTACCCAAGTGCAACGCATAACCTAAATACTGCTGTACGCAACGCATTATGTCATAAACTGTTTTTAGCTTTAAAGTTTCTTTTGTTCGGGTGCTTTTCCTGTTCTGCACATATTCGTAAAAATTCCCGATTTCTACGGCTGTAATGTGGTACAATTGGTAAATTCCGATTTCCTCCAGATGGTTAAAAAATTCCTTCAGATATAAATATTTGGCTTGGCAAGTTTCTGATGTATAGCCCAATAATAAAAGGTAATTGCGGTATTCTTGGGATTCTTTTTGGTAGTTTTCTTGATGCAAAACGTGTCGGCTTGGTGTTCCCATATTATGACGTTTTTTATTGGTATGATAGTTTTGCTTACTCTTTCTTTTGGATTTTGGAACACTAACTTTGTTTGTTGATTTTATATTCTGTTTATCAATGATTTAGATAATGTTTATTATCGTTTTTAGCGTTCCTTTTGTGTTCCGTAGCGTTCCACAATACTATCATACTTCATTTTTAAGGTTCTGTATTTGGAGCATTAGAAAATCCTTGATTTCAGCTCTTAATTTCTGATAATTATCCCAATAACTAACTTTATACTTTATTCCTTTGTTGCTGTAACCGCCTATTTGTTTGATGTATTCAAGTTCTGTAAGTGTTTGTATATATCTAAAAACTTGTGTTTTACTAACGTTTAATTCTTGTCTTATATCTCTTAAAATAAAATCTTGATTTTCATTCTTTACATACTTTTTTAATCGTTCAAAGAACTGTCTTAAACTTCCGTCCAGTTCATCAACCTTTAAAACAATGCTTTCAAAAAGGATTTCCGTTGCTTGTTCGATGTCCTCGATTTCAGTTATCAATTGATTGTCTTTTGTGAGCCTTCTCTGATACTGATTTAAAAATGTAACCTGTTTGATTACTGCCTGATACATTTCATTCAAACGTCTTATTTTATGTACCTTTTCGGGGAGATTTAATTTTGTCGCATAAGGATTGATGACTTCATAATATTTTAAGTTCCGTACAATCTGCTGTATAAATCCGATTGTTTTTTGGCTTTCGTTTGGGTCGATTTCCCCTGCATTTCTTTTGTTTTGATAATTGATAATTTTACTTGTTTGTTCCTTACTTTCGTCAACTGCAATCAAAAAACTACGGCTCATATTGTCCTCGTATGTTTCGCCTTTGGTGGTGGCTGATAATGAACTAAATTGTCCTTTTACGATTTTATGGGAAGATTTATTATTTCCCTTTTTGTCCTTTATCGTTACCGAACTTCTTAATACTTGATTGCTGATAAATTCTCTTAACGCATACAATGCATCTTCTTTCAGTCCATCTAAATCCTCAATGATTACAACCTTTTGGAATAGGTCAAACTCGCCCCAATTGTATAAACTGCTTTCCGTTATTCTTGTAAATCGCAATACGTCTTCCTGTGGCATTAAATCCGCTATTCTGCTGATGATATGCGTTTTTCCACTTCCCGAACTTCCCTGTACCAAGGCGTGTAAAGGACTTTTGTTTAAATAACTGATGATGATTAAAAACAACAACATTCGGCTGTTTTCTTCGCCTACGATACCCGCTTTTCCGATTTCTGTATTTAAGTTTTTCAATAAATGTTTACGTTTCAAAAAATCTATGCTGTTGCCTGTTCCTGTGCTTGGCTCTTTGGTTTCTTCTTTTTTATTTTCATTTGAAAAAGAAAAATTTAACTCCGTTCTGTTGTTCAGCAATTCAATAAATATGCTTTCATCGTGTCCTTGTAATGTTTCATTGATGTCTTTGTTTATCGGTTCTGCTGT
>NZ_JAAGKM010000082.1 GCF_019308355.1 Empedobacter falsenii
GTAGAAGAAGGGAAAAATAAAATGTCGGTCTTAAACGCAGTCAGAAATAAAATAATTCACAGAATTTATGCACTAATTAAAAATCAAAATATTTATAAAAATAACTTGGTTTTGTCATAGAAATCAGGATGACAATTAGTATAAGTTCTTGCTACAAAAGATTGACACTCGTCTACAAATCATTATGCCATTTTCAATTTATTTCTACTCTAACTCTTTGTTCATTTTTTGTACTTGATCGTATGCTAATTCTTTCACTGCATATACATACGAACCATTTTTTGAAATCCTCATAAAACCGTGTTTCTTTAATGCTTTACCCAATTGGATGACGGTTGAATTGTTGATGTTGATATTCCCAAAATAAGCTAACCTTGTAGCTATTTGCGTAGTGTTAAGAAAAGCTGTTGCTGTTTCTTTATCAGCTTTTTCGAACCAGGTTAATAGCAATTCTTCTTCTGGGGATTTGATTTGGTATTGCTCGTTGTTTTGGTTGATGTTTTTAATTTCTTCGTTGTTAAACCAATACCTGAATCCTTCATCAATGAGATACAAAGCTTGTTTGTAACAGTTATCGAGGTTTACGTTGTGTAAAGCAACTTGTGTAAATTCTTTGAATTGTACAGTTTCTTTTATCAAATAGGCCATAGTACATTAAGTTTTAGTCATTAAACATTTTTTAAGGTAATTTAATGTAAATTAAAACCTTACAATGGAAAAACGTGTCGCTTTATGGATGATTTACTTTCTTATTTGATGTATTGCTCTATTCTTTATAATATATGTTTTTCAACCACAAACTTGCTTTTACTAACAAGATGAGAACTGGAACTTCTACTAAAGGACCAATTACTCCTACAAAAGCTTGTGGAGAGTGAATACCGAATATTGCAATGGAAACTGCAATAGCTAATTCGAAATTATTTCCTGTCGCTGTAAATGAAATAGATGCATTTTTATCATAAGGAACCTTCATTGCTTTATTGATAAAAAAACTGATGAAGAACATTAGTGCAAAATATATAACTAATGGGATTGCTACTTTAATAACGTCTAAAGGTAATTCAAGTATTTTATCGCCTTTTAAACTAAACATTACCACAATGGTAAATAATAATGCATAGAGTGTTATGGGAGATATTTTGGGTACGAATACACGATTGTACCATTCTATACCTTTCTTTTTAATTAAAGTGAATCGCGTGATAAAACCTATTAAGAATGGAATACCTAAATAGATCATTACACTTTGTGTTACTTCTATCATTGAAACCGAAACATTAAAATTAGCTAAGCCTAATTTGCTTGGTAATATGTTGATAAATAGCCAAACTAAAAAGCTATAACTTAACACTTGGAATATACTATTTAGTGCGACTAGCATTGCTGTGTATTCTCTATTAGCTTTCGCTAAATCGCTCCAAACGATTACCATCGCAATACATCGTGCTAATCCAATGAGAATTAATCCCGACATATAATCCGGTTCGTCGTGAAGAAATAGAACTGCCAAACCAAACATTAAAACTGTACCAATTATCCAGTTTAAGATTAAGGATATTCCGATTACTTTTTTGTTTTTAAATACTTGTGGTAATAAAGAATAATCTACTTTGGCTAATGGCGGAAACATCATGATTATCAATCCTAAAGCTAAAGGTATATTGGTTGTACCCACGCTCATACGCTCTATTAAAACAGACATATTTGGAAAGATATAGCCAATTGTAACACCTAAAACCATGGCGATAAAAATCCATAAGGTTAGGTATCTATCTAGGAATTTTAGTTTTGGTTGCATCGTTTATTTAGTGATTTGTGAAAATATGTACATCATTTCAGTTGCTATTTCGATACTACGTTGCTTGTAAATTTCTGTTTGTTGAAGTGTTCCATCTGAAATTTTTGGATCTTCGTAAGTTATTGGAATTCGTTTTTCTGCACCTGCAATGAAAGGACAACCATCATCTGCTTGGGAGCAAGTAAGAATAGCTGCGAAATTTGAAATGGGATTGAATGCATCATTATATTTCTTAGAAAAACCGATAATTGGTGAACTATTCTCATCATATTTTATCGCATAAATAGGATTATTACTATCTGCAATTTTAAAGATTTGAAAACCTTGATTGCTTAGCGTTTCAATTACTTTTGGAAACAATGCAGTTTCTTGTGTACCTCCTGAATAACAATTGATATTTTGGATATTATAATAAGCAGCAGCGAATTGTGCCCATATCTGAGCTAAATGACTTCTGCGTGAATTGTGCGTACAAATAAAGTTGAGATTTATAGCTTCCTTACGATTGAATTTTTCTTGAATATAAACAACCAAAGGTTGCAAATTAGCTTTCCTTTGGTCGTCTATAAAATTGAAATTTAGTATTTCTGATACTGTTGTTTTTAATGTACTATTCATTATCTACATCAAAAAATTAACAACAACCAGAATTAGGTGTGCAACAAGAAGATTTTTCTTCTTTCACTCTAAATTTATTTTCAGTTGCAACGGGAATACCGCAAGCATCTTCCGCTAAACAAGCTGTTTTTTTATTTTTTAAAATGAAATGTTTTCCATTAAATTCAAGATCGTATTTACCAATTGTAGTCGACTGATATTCTACTTCAATTTCGGCATCTTCAATACCTAATTTGTTTTCGGATAAGCGAATTATATTTAACAATTTACCTGGTTTTAAACGATGTTCGTAATCGTCTGCATTCCACAGTTGAAAGTTTACTACTTTTTCATTTCTAATAACTCCACCACAATCAATAAATTTCTTTGTGATTTCTCCCACTTCTGTAACGTGGAAATGTTCTGGTACGAAAGTACCATCCTCTAATTGAAATTCAACATTTTCTAATGTTGGTAAGATTTCTTTAATTCTTGACAGTTTCATATGCTTTAATTATTTATTTTTAATCGCAATATTACGATGTTTTATTTCAAAAAAACGCCTTAACAGCATTTCTCTATTTTGACATTTTGATTAAAAAAGTTAGAAAACTCATTCTGAATTGCAACCCAAACCTTTTCATCAATACAATAACAAACCGATTTTCCTTCGATGGAACCTTGAATAATTCCGATACTTTTTAATTCTTTTAAATGTTGAGAAATAGTAGCTTGTGCCAAACCTAATTCATCCACCAAATCCGTACAGATACACGCATTCTGTTTGATGATATGCTGAATAATAGCCACACGAGCAGGATGTCCTAATACCTTGAATAAAGTAGCTAGTTTATTTTGCTCGTCAGTGAAGATTTCCGATTTAGTTATTCCCATTATTGATTTATTATCATTGCAATATTACGATATGTTTTATAAATACTAAAATTATTTACCCGTTGTGCATTTTGATTAATAAAGAATAAAGTTGTTCATTTGATTGAAAATCAGTAAATTGTTTTAACCACAAAACATTTACAATGAACAACTTTATTGCAAATTACGAAAGAATATTGGAAGT
>NZ_JAAGKM010000083.1 GCF_019308355.1 Empedobacter falsenii
ACAATGGGAAAATTTTTATAATTTCAATAGACCACATGGATCTTTTAAAGGAAAAACTCCTTATGAAATACTAAAATTAAAACTAAAATAATTATATTTAAAGTCTACGAAGTCATGAAGTACGACATAACATAATTTTTAATAAGTGTTACTTCCAGATGCAGAAAGTATAAAAGCCTTTATTTATCAATAGTGTAGGGGAGTGTGGTGTACTATTGGTGTACAAAAAGTATTCATATTTTAACGAAATATTAGCAATATCCGATAAAAGAATCAATCGTATTTATTACAATTTAATATTACTGATTAAATAATTCTTGATTTGTTTTGCTCTTTAATGATATTAATAATTTGTTTTTGAATCCAAACAGGAGCGTACTTTAATTGTTTTTGAACCACTTCATTATTTAATTGTTGCACGTTAGGTTGTATTTGAATTAAGAATTCATCTGTCACGTTTTTTTGACCTATTTCTTTAAAAGCCTGAACAATTAAGTGTAATAATTCATCTTTGATGGCAAAGCTTTTAGGAACTGTTTTTTTTAATTGAATGGTACGATTTCCTATTCTTATTTCGCGTTGTGATCCATCAGTTAGATATACAGCTTTTAAAGGAACCTGAGTTGCTAATCCTAATAAATATAAAGCCAAAACTCCTGAGGGAGAAATACGTGCCTTATCTCGTTGTGCGATTTGTTTCGCTATTTCTTCAGTTGTGGGATAAATAGTACCTAACAACGGATCTTTTTTAGGTTTAAGATAAATACCTTGAGCTAAACGCTCAACTAAACCTTCTTTTTCTAAACGAGAAAGTACTTTACGGATGTTATCTGAAGAGCCATATTTTGAGAAATCATCTAAAAAAAATATTTCGCCAAAAGATGATTTTGAAATCTTTGTTTCTATTTGATATTTAGCTGATTTCATTTTGTTTTTGGTTAATTTTATGTCACAAATTTAGTGAAAATTTGTGACAAAATTTAATTTTAAAAATGTAATTATAGTAATTCTATATCTTGTAATTTTCTACCAAACTCATCATCTGCTGCTAGTTTGAAAAGATCATCTTGTAAACCTAGGGGTGTACTTTAATTGTTTTTTGAATGACTACATTATTTAATTGTAGCACAGTAGAATGTATTAGATTTATGAATTCATCTTTCACGTTTTTTTGGCCTATTTCTTTAAAAATGCACTGTCTTTTAAAGTGTATAAGTTTACAAATATAGCTTGGGTTAGCTTTTTCAAATCCATCTAACCTCCCCATTATTTAGTTCTGTTTTCAAATTAAGATTTATTAAGTGCAATATATGGCACT
This sequence comes from Empedobacter falsenii, assembly GCF_019308355.1. Taxonomy (GTDB): domain Bacteria; phylum Bacteroidota; class Bacteroidia; order Flavobacteriales; family Weeksellaceae; genus Empedobacter; species Empedobacter falsenii_B. The sequence continues at coordinate 1,319 of NZ_JAAGKM010000083.1, forward strand.
AATTGATGATTATTATATTCAAAACTTATATTAAATCTTAAAAAGTGCAATATAATGCACTTTTCTTGTTTTATATCTAATTTCTTTCTAAATTTACATTAAAAGTGCTTTATATGACACTATTATTAATCGAACAGATAAAAGAACGTCGTAAAGTTTTAGCGATATCACAAGAAACATTAGCAGATATTTCGGGTGTAGGTTTACGAACATTAAAACAATTTGAAAGTGGAAAAGGTAATCCAACTTTAGAAACATTACAAAAATTATGTGATGCCTTAGGATTAGAAATTAAATTAGAGGTTAAAACAATTGAATCATGAGAATTGCTCAAATTTTATATAAAGGAGAAAGGGCAGGAGTTCTAACGCAATTGGATAATGGTCGCTTTCATTTTATCTATAATGAAAATTGGTTATCAGATGATTCTAAACCATCAGTCAGTTTAACATTGCCTAAAAATCAAATTGAATTCGAATCAGAATCATTATTTCCTTTTTTCTATCATCTATTACCTGAAGGTGTAAATAAACGAATGATTTGTAAAACATATAAGATTGATGAAGATGATGCTTTTGGAATATTATTACAAGCATCGAAAGTAGATACAGTAGGTGCAGTAACAATAGAAAGAATGTAAAATGAAAATAGAATTAAATAATTGCCCAGGTTCTTTAAAAGAAAATTTTAATACCTACAGTTCTACTGTAGTAAAGAAGATGTTTAAAGGAAAAAAAGTCGATCCAATTTTAAATTATACTTCGCCAACTGATCGTAAGGATAAAAGTAGTTTTAACCAAAATCAAACACATATTTCTATTTCAGGTTTTCAAGAGAAATATTCTTTAATTCTTGATGGAAATGAATTACGATTAACGAATGAAAAGGAAAGCGGTCAATATATACTGAAACCGATTTCTGATTTACCAAAAAATAGTGAATTTGCACCAGCAAATGAACATTTAACGATGCAAATCGCTAAACAAATTTTTAAAATTGAAACGGCTGATAATGCATTGGTGTTTTTTAAAGATGGAAGTCCAGCGTATCTTACTAAACGATTTGATTACAATGAAATTGGAGATAAGTTAGCTGTGGAAGATTTTGCTTCTTTATTAGGGAAATCTCCTGCAACTGATGGGGAACAATACAAGTATGAAGGAAATTATCTCGAATTATTTGAAGCCTTGAAAAAATATGTCCCTGCTTGGAAAGTAGAAACTCCAAAGTTATTCGCTTTGATTGTTTTCAATTATCTGTTTTCTAATGGAGATGCACATTTAAAGAATTTTTCGTTGATAGAAACTCAGCAAGGAGATTTTAAATTAAGTCCAGCATATGATTTATTGAATACCAAAATTCATATTGACGATGCAGATTTTGCATTAAAAGAAGGATTATTACCAAAATCAATCTCAAAAGGTAAAATAATAGACCAATTATTTATTTTAGGAGAGAAAGCTGAAATGACAGAGAAAACTATTGCTAAAGTTCTTCAAAATCTAACTTCGAAAGAAGATCAAGTGGAAGATTTAATCAATAAATCGTTTTTATCTGATAAGTTAAAACGTAATTATTTGCAAAATTATCAGCGAAGGTTAAAACGATTAAATTTAGAGTTAAGAAAGTAAAGGATAAATAAATGTCCGTTATTCTACACAAATTATAAGTTTTTGTATGAAATAACGGACGTTATTATCAATCTAATAAAGAATTAATCTGATTTCCAATCTCCTCTTGCCAAGTTTTAATATCCGTTGATGTTGCAATTTGCATTATGCTACATTCTTTATCAGACATTTCTAAATGATTTTCAGAACTAAAGTAATTTCCTTTCTGAATTGAATGCTGGTCAGAAGGATAGACAAGTGCTACTTTCTTAGCTTGATAAAATCGATGATATACATACATCTGACGAAGATCTTCAGGCGATGGATTGTAACCGTTAAGATTCTTCCATTTCGTATCTAAGACGTAATTCTCTTGAGATTCTTTACATTTTAGAATGATATCAGGTCGTATTTTAGATTGTAATCTTCCCTAAAAAACGGAACGTTTAAAAATATAGTTTATTAACTTAGGGATAATTATGAAACAAAGCAATTTTACAGAAGTTCAGATCGTCAAGATCTTATCAAAACAAAATCAAGGCAA
>NZ_JAAGKM010000084.1 GCF_019308355.1 Empedobacter falsenii
ATTGAAATATGGTAAGGTCAAAAATCCTAATGATTTTCCTACATTTCAAATTAATCAAAATAATAATACAATAATATTAAATAAAAACTCTACTTTTAAGTGTTCTTAACAAGGGGAAGATTACAGATGTACTTTAGATTTTGAACAATCTAATCTAGAATTTGTATATTCTTGATTATAATAAGATTGGTTTAGGTCAAAGGATTTAATTATATTTTCATTTGTATCAAGGATTTTAATACTTTCTAGTTTATATGAATTTAAATCTTCACGAAGTGTTGAACTTTTAACATATTCAACCCTTTTTTTATTATTTATTTTTATCTGACTTAATATTAAATCATTATAATTTGATACAGAATAAATATTATTTACAATATCTATTTTATGATTATTAACTAAATCATCAGAAATAGGATATTTACTTCCAATCTTAATATAGCCATTATTAGCACCATTAGCTAGAATAGCATAAGGACTTGAAACATCTCCTAAAAAGTTGTTAGTTGAGCTTACATACATATATTGTGATGTATGATTGACATTTTCAAAAGAGCTCGTATTCGAAAAATTTTCTTCATAATTTAATTCTACTACAGTATTGTCTTTCGTTATTATCTTAGAAAGATACCATGTATTTCTGTAGCCAGAATTTGAGCCAGGTGAGCCTCCTTGTTCACTAATAAATGTGGTGTTTGGAATAAATGTAGTAGTATTAAAAAAATATTCATTTCCTTTATTATCAATGATATTAAAAAATTGAATATTCCCGTTATTTATTGTTCCAATTATGATAAAATCATTATTAGGAGTAGTTTGAAATTTATTTGTTTGATAATTATAATAAAAATGAAAGTTCGTGCCAAAAATATTAACAATATATTCATCAGGCTCACTATCTATTCCCGTTTCTGTAGCTCCTTCTAACCAATGAGCTGAAGCACTTCCTGGGTTACTATTTAATCCTTCTGTTATACGATTTATATCAACTTTTAAATTTATATTATAATTATCAGGTAAGCTTCTTATATTTCTTGTAATGAAAGAAGTTGTTGATAAACTCCAACCAAGACCAATACTAGTTGCTTGATCATTTACTTTTATCCCTTCAGTATTATATTTTAAAATTATAGGGATACTAATATTATTATCAACTTTGATTTCTTCAATAGGAATTTGAAAATCAACACTACCTGAGCTTAATGATATTGGTTTATCAATGTATTTTCCTATGGTTGAAATTTCAGGAGATTTTGGAATAAATTTCTCATAATCTTTAATTTGTGCATTCAAATTATTTATTAATATTAAACTAAATACTAAGTAAATCTTCTTCATAAGTTACTTTTTAATAATTTTAATAGATTCAGTTTGGTTGTCAGTGTTAACTTTTAGAATATAAATACCTTCTGGGTAATTTCCGAGAGAAATCGGTGTAGATCGGTATTTTACTTCTTTAGTTTGTAAATGTTGTCCAACTAAATTGTACACTTCAATTGAGGCTTTTTCAAACTCTTTGTTGATTAAAACATTCACAATATCTTTTGTAGGATTTGGATAGGCTTCGATGTATACTCGTTTGAAATCATCTCCTTCTTTTCCAAGTTTTACTAAATAAAAATCAGATTGTCCTTTGTTTCCTTTGGCTTGTTGAGTAGAGTTTCCAAATAGAATGATTGAGCCATCACGAGTGGTGATTGCTTTTTCAAGATAATTGAAACCTTTTCCTCCAAATTTCTTGTTCCAAATCTCTGAACCATTTTGATCAAAAGATAGCGTGATGTAGTAACTCTCGATAGAATGATTGTTACTTTTTAATTGATCTAAAGAGGTAATTTGATTGGCTGTAAGAAGAAATTTATTATCAATTAATTTAACTTCTGTGATGGCTAAATTATCCTTAATATCTAATTCTGTCGTTTTTTGAACTCTTAAATCAAAATCTGTTTGAATCACTTTTGGTTTAAATGATTTTTCAGTCTTTTCATTCACAGAAAAAATGAAATTATGTTCATTTTCTTGAAATGAAATCAATTGATTTTCTGAATTTAAACCAAGGTTATTCTCTGAAATAATTTCACCTTTTTGATCTACCTGAATAATCCAAGTAGCATTTGATGTTTGATCGGTTGATTTATTTCCTGAAGCAGGTGAATTAGAATTTCCAATTAAAAGAAAACTAGATTTTGTTTCAACAACAGATTTGATTTTATCATCAAAAATTCCTCCATACGATTTTTCCCATTGTAGTTCTCCCTTTTCATTTAGCTTGATAATGTAGTAATCATTTCCTCCAAAATTTTCAGATTTTTTGAATATAGATGGAATAGAATTGGAATTGGAAGCAATCAGATAACCACCATCTTTTGTTCGAATAATATCGACTGGAATATCATTTCCATTTCCACCGAAAGCTTGTTGCCACTGAAGTTTACCTTGTGCATCAAGTTTTATAATCCAAATATCTTCGTTACCTTGATTATCACTTGTTTTATCTCCTGATTTAGAAGAAGTAGAAGCTCCAGCTAAAATGTATCCACCATCAGCAGTAGGTTTAGCCGAATACAAGAAATCAGAACCGTTTCCACCAAAAGAATTTTGCCATTCTTGCTTCCCATTTTCATCCATTTTCCAGATAAAATAATCTAAACTACCTTGGTTTTTCTTTTGTATATCACCTGTTGCATCAGAAGCAGAACTACCCAAGATCAAAAAGCCATAATCAGGAGTAGGAATAGCATTGTAAAGATATTCTGCAAATTCACCTCCTATAAATTTCTCCCACATCACATCTTGTTGTGCTGAAATAGTATATATAGAAAATAAACAGAATACAGACAGTAGAGTTTTTCTCATATATCAATATTTAGTTTTTTTACAAAATTAATCTTTTTTGCTTTATTGACATTATAACAAAAACTATTCTATATCAATAATGTAATTTATATTTTCAATTTTACAAATCTCCAACAATTATCTAAAACCAAATTACGGTTTTACGTAAAATAAAAATCCAAAAAATAATTTTCCTACTATAGTGATTACGTTTAAAAGAATTACACGCTAAAAAACATCAAAATAAAAGAATCCGTCTCACAACTGAGGCGGATTTTTTTTTTGTTATTATTGAGGGTTTTCGTATATTTATATCTGATAATCATACAGTTGTTTATGAATTTTAAGCATTACAATCAAAATCAGTTGGT
>NZ_JAAGKM010000085.1 GCF_019308355.1 Empedobacter falsenii
TGAAATTTTTATTAAGTTGATAACGAGTAAGGCGGAACACGAGAAATTCTGTCCGAATATGGGAGGACCATCTTCCAAGGCTAAATACTCCTCAAAGACCGATAGTGAACTAGTACTGTGAAGGAAAGGTGAAAAGCATTTCGAATAGAAAGTTGAAATAGAACCTGAAACCGTACGCCTACAAGCGGTCGGAGCACGTAAGTGTGACGGCGTGCCTTTTGCATAATGAGCCTACGAGTTAATGTTGCTGGCAAGGTTAAGCACTTCAGGTGCGGAGCCGTAGCGAAAGCGAGTCTGAATAGGGCGTTAGAGTCAGTAGTATTAGACGCGAAACCTTGTGATCTACCCATGGGCAGGTTGAAGCTTTGGTAACACAAAGTGGAGGACCGAACCGGTTGACGTTGAAAAGTCTTCGGATGACCTGTGGGTAGGGGTGAAAGGCCAATCAAACTGGGAAATAGCTCGTACTCCCCGAAATGCATTTAGGTGCAGCGTTTAGTAAAGTATATTAGAGGTAGAGCTACTGATTGGATGCGGGGGCTTCACCGCCTACCAATTCCTGACAAACTCCGAATGCTAATATATGTTTCTAGGCAGTGAGGGCATGGGTGCTAAGGTCCATGTCCGAGAGGGAAAGAACCCAGACCATCAGCTAAGGTCCCCAAATATATGCTAAGTTGAAAAAACGCGGTTGGATTGCATAGACAGCTAGGATGTTAGCTTGGAAGCAGCTATTCATTTAACGAGTGCGTAACAGCTCACTAGTCGAGCGATCCGGCATGGATAATAATCGGGCATAAGCATATTACCGAAGCTATGGATTAGTACATTAGTACTACTGGTAGGGGAGCATTCTAACGGCGCAGAAGTCATCTGGTAATGGGTGGTGGAGCTTTTAGAAAAGAAAATGTAGGCATGAGTAACGATAAAATAAGTGAGAAACTTATTCGCCGTAAGACTAAGGTTTCCTCAGCTATGCTAATCAGCTGAGGGTTAGTCGGGACCTAACACGAACCCTAACGGGGTAGTGGATGGCAAACGGGTTAATATTCCCGTACCTGCACTCAATAAAAGTGACGAATGATTGTAGGAGGTGCGTACTGACGGAATAGTACGTTGAACCTACGTAAAGTAGGGATAGTACACGAAGACTTCGGTTAGAGTGATAATCCTCTGAAAATTGTTCCAAGAAATAGCGAGATGTGCAGCCCGTACCGTAAACCGACACAGGTGGTCGAGGAGAGTATCCTAAGGCGCTCGAGCGATTCATGGTTAAGGAATTAGGCAAAATAGACCTGTAACTTCGGGAGAAAGGTCGCTGACAGCAATGTCAGCCTCAGTAAAAAGGCCCAGGCGACTGTTTATCAAAAACACAGGACTCTGCAAAATAGAAATATGACGTATAGGGTCTGACACCTGCCCGGTGCTGGAAGGTTAAGGAAGGAGCTTAGAGGTAACTCGAAGGTTTTGACTGAAGCCCCAGTAAACGGCGGCCGTAACTATAACGGTCCTAAGGTAGCGAAATTCCTTGTCGGGTAAGTTCCGACCTGCACGAATGGTGTAACGATCTGGGCACTGTCTCAACCATGATCTCGGTGAAATTGTAGTATCGGTGAAGATGCCGGTTAATCGCAACGGGACGAAAAGACCCTGTGAACCTTTACTATAGCTTTGTATTGACTTCGGGTAAATAATGTGTAGGATAGGTGGGAGACTATGAAGCAGTATCGCTAGGTATTGTGGAGTCATTGTTGAAATACCACCCTTTATTTACTTGGAGCCTAACTTCTGAACAAGAAGGACAGTGCATGGTGGGTAGTTTGACTGGGGTGGTCGCCTCCAAAAGAGTAACGGAGGCTTTCAAAGGTACCCTCAGCACGCTTGGTAACCGTGCGTAGAGTGTAATGGCATAAGGGTGCTTGACTGTGAGACCCACAAGTCGATCAGGTGCGAAAGCAGGACATAGTGATCCGGTGGTTCCGTATGGAAGGGCCATCGCTCAAAGGATAAAAGGTACTCCGGGGATAACAGGCTAGTCTCCCCCAAGAGCTCACATCGACGGGGAGGTTCGGCACCTCGATGTCGGCTCGTCACATCCTGGGGCTGGAGAAGGTCCCAAGGGTTGGGCTGTTCGCCCATTAAAGTGGCACGCGAGCTGGGTTCAGAACGTCGTGAGACAGTTCGGTCTCTATCTGTTGTGATCGTTAGAAGTTTGAGCGGAGTTGACTCTAGTACGAGAGGACCGTGTTGAACAAACCTCTGGTGTATCAGTTGTGCCGCCAGGTGCACCGCTGAGTAGCTACGTTTGGAAGAGATAAGCACTGAAAGCATATAAGTGCGAAACTCGCCGCAAGATAAGACTTCTTTAAAGGGTCGTTGTAGACTACAACGTTGATAGGCTATAGATGTAAAGGCAGTGATGTCATAGTCGAGTAGTACTAATTACCCATAGACTTTTTCTAAAAAAGTAGAACGAATCAAAGCTAATGATAGCAATATCAAAAATTAAAAAGATTAAATACTAAGATTGATTTAATCGTCATAGAGAAGGTTAGTTAATCTTATTTGGATTAATAATGTAATACCAAAGATTGTGTGAAGGCTTTAAGCTTAATGCATAGAGCTTCTAATAATGTCAAGATATAATAGGAACTAAACCTATACAAAAATATTAGGGTGACTATAGCTGCAGGGCTCACCTCTTCCCATTCCGAACAGAGAAGTTAAGCCTGCCTGCGCCGATGGTACTGTTACTTACGGGAGAGTAGGTCGTCGCCAGTTTTTATCAAAAGCCTCAAGTGAACAACTTGAGGCTTTTTT
>NZ_JAAGKM010000086.1 GCF_019308355.1 Empedobacter falsenii
TTTGCCTTGATTTTGTTTTGATAAGATCTTGACGATCTGAACTTCTGTAAAATTGCTTTGTTTCATAATTATCCCTAAGTTAATAAACTATATTTTTAAACGTTCCGGTTTTTAGGGAAGATTACAAAGGCATTCTATCGTTTTAATATAATTCTCCCCTAAAGAAGGCATAGAAGCTTCTACATAATCAGGGGTTCCATTTTCATTTGCATCTATAAATGCAGAAAAAGAAGAGCCTGAAGTAGCTTTGAAACTAAAACCAGGTTGTAATGAAATAGATGACTTATCTGTGACAACCCCTCCAGAAGAAGGTGAATTAAGTACTTTTTGAGCTAAACTAAACCCAAAAAGATGTATTAGAAAAAAGAGATAGAGTTTTTTCATAAAGTTTAGTTTTTATAGTGGTATTCAAAAGTTTTTAACGTTTCTCCTTTATCATTTACGATAGATTGCAGACGATTAGAAGCATCATAATTGTATAGCTCAGAAATACCGTTTGGCCCCGTAATCGTTGTTACACCAACAAGTGGTTTATAAATATACGTTGTTACCATCGCATTAGGTAAAGAAGAACGTAGGCTATTAAAAGAATCTTTAGTTAATGAACCATTATTGCTAGCGGTTTGTAAAGCACTTATAAAACCATTAACCTCAGATAAAGATGCTCCTTCTATTTTAGTGATTGGATATTGACCTCCATAACCCCAAATTATCGATACAGGAATACCGTTTTCTAACGTATATTGCGTTAGATTACCTTGGTTGTCGTAATTGTTATACGTGATTTTGCGGTCGGTTGTAGCAATTCCTGATCCTTTTTTCGCATAAACATATTGAGGAAGAATTATTCCTGTATACGGTTCAAAATAATCTGTTTTTTGTTCAGAAATTGGAGTAGCACCATTAAAAACTTTTGTTTCGATTGGAACAATCATATTTTTGGCTTCCATTTTTCCTAAAATAGTAGAAGGATCAGCATTATAATCAGAGACGTATTTGTATGTTTTCTTGATTGTTTCTCCTTTTGAGTTTGTTGTATTTTCTTCGGTTAATTGATTGTGTTTTGCGCCACCATATACGTAATTTTTCTCCGTTGTTACAGTACCGCCTGATAGGTATTCTTTAGTGATTTCTTTTTTTAGGTAAGGAAATTCTGTATAGAATGGATAGTATTCATATTCATAATCTGTATAATAAAAAATGTTTGTTCCAGCATTTCCAAAATAAATTTTATTTTTAGGTCTTATTCTTATACCATATTCAGAATTTAATTCAAAATTTTTAATAGAATGTTCATACGATATTGATTTAATTAGATTATTACCTAAATAAGTTTCAACATTTGAATTTTTATTAAGTCTCCAATTAAAATTAGGAGTACTTTGTCTGTAGATAGCGTTTGATTCTCCGACCTCTCCTAAATCATGATTAAAATAATATTCTGTTTTATTTGAGATATTTTTTATATTATCTATATTTTCTTCAATAACTGTACTATATAATACTCTTGAACCTGATGCAAATTGTAAAGGAAAGGAGATTGTGCCATGTATTTTGTGAATTTCTTTATAATAGTTATTTTCTCTTCTTATAGGTGACCCAAATAAAATACCTGATGAAATATTATTATGCGTATAATAATATTTTTTTTGTAAAACTATAGAACCATCAAAATCTCTATTAATAATTTGTTTTATCCTTAACCCTCCTATTAAAGTTTCTTTAAAATTTGAATCTGCATTTATAACATCTTCAATATCATAATATTTCATATAACCTGTATACCCTAAATATGGGTCATATCCAACTGCATTTGAAGATCTATATGCGTTAATTCTATATTTACCAAAAGTTAAATTAAGTTGAATTCCACTATTTCCATTTGTTAAGAGAGTTGAAGATATTACATTTCCATTAACATCTACTTTTTCTAAATATACAGTATACATATCTGGTCCAGCTTCTAAATAATTTGGGCGATTTGTATCTATAAAAGTAAATATATTTACTATTCCATCTTTAGTCAAATTAAATTCATATATATATGAATCAGGATTAGGATTTATCATTCCTTGATCATCTACAGATTGTTCAACACCCCAATTCATGTATTTTTCAACTAAAATAGGTTCTGGATTATATTCATTATAATCATTGGTAGCAGAAACAATATGATTTTCATACTCAAGTTCTATTGTCCCCTTTGTTGGATATATTACTTTTTTTAAAGCTCCTATCTTATTATATTCAATATAAGGTGTTCTATTTGCATCGCCTTTAGTAACTATAGATGCTACAGAGTTAAAAAAATAATTATAAGTTTGTATAGGAATTAAACTGCAATTATTTTGTCCATTATAATAGCCATATAAATCTTGAGAATATGATAATCTACTAGGTAATTCTCCTTCAAAATATTCAAACTTATAATTACTAATTTGATTATTACTAGAATCATTTAATCTAATACCATCTAATCTTAATCTTAATCGGTTTTTTTCAAAATAATCTTTTAATAAAGGATGTGTAATCTTCCCTAAAAAACGGAACGTTTAAAAATATAGTTTATTAACTTAGGGATAATTATGAAACAAAGCAATTTTACAGAAGTTCAGATCGTCAAGATCTTATCAAAACAAAATCAAGGCA
>NZ_JAAGKM010000087.1 GCF_019308355.1 Empedobacter falsenii
GGTTTAAAACCAGAATTTTAGCTAAAATTACTGCTCTTACTGTGGTTCAGTACATTAATAAAACATACTTTAATCGAAATATTAATAATCTAAAAACCCAAATTATTTAAAATGCACAACGGGTTAAAATTATTTAATATTAATTATTCAATATACTGTTCTACTGCTTTATCTAATTTCTCGTTTACGATTTTGGCATAAAAAAAAATCTGTTACGTTTTACAACCTAACAGAATTCTATCTTATTTATATCTTAAAATGGATTATTTAATCGTAATGGAAACGGCACTTTGCAATTAATATCTGATTATCTTCGTACTTGTAAATTAAACGATGTTCTTCGTCTATTCTACGTGACCAGAAACCTGAATATTTATGTTTTAATGGTTCTGGTTTCCCAATACCAGTAAAAGGAGTACGTGAAATATCTTTCAATAAATCATTGATGCGTTTTACTTTTTTATTATCGGTTTTTTGCCAAAATAAATAATCTTCCCAAGACTCATCTACGAAAATATATTTCATCTATTCCTCGATTAATTCTCTTTCAAAAGATTGATTACTTTTTAATTTTTCAATGGCAGCATCTAATCTTGACTCATTGATACGAGAAGATAATTCATGATTTGTAGCCATTAATGAATTGTACTCTTCTAAAGACATTACAACAATACCAGAATCTTTCCCTCTGTTGATGATTAAGGTTTCAAAATTCTTTGAAACTCTATCTAAATAAGATTTAATATCTTTTCTGAAATCTGAAACACTTGCTATTAACATAATCTTGTATTTTATTATGTACAAATATATGTACAATATTTTGATTTGCAAAATCTATTTTTATACATTATTCTAAAATAAATATCTATTATTCAATAAATTGCTCTACAGCTTTATCCAATTCTTCGTTTACAATTTTAGCGTAGATTTGAGTTGTTCCGATATCGGAGTGATCTAAAAGTTTAGAAACATACTCAATACTCATACCGTTAGCTAAGGCTTGTGTTGCAAATGTATGTCGGCTTAAATGAAATGATATCGAGAACGGAAATTCTAATTCTTTACCGATTCTACGCAATTTCTGACCACATAATACATTTTTGCTACCAATTACTTTTAGTTGGTATTCGTTGGATTGTTCGAAGAAATTAGCTTCTGAAATGATTGGAAATACAAAATCATCTGGTTCGGAAGTTTCTTTTTTGTATTTGTTTAATATCTCTAAAGCAGATTGACCTACTTTGAATTGATGTGAACGTTTTGTTTTACGAATGTTTAATCTGATACGTTGTTCGTTTTCATCGTAGTTTTTCCATTGTAAGGTAACGACATAACTAAAACGTAATCCTCCGGCATAACAACTAAAAATAAACATATCTCTGAAGTAGGTATCTGTTTGACCAAATGAACTCTTGTGGTTTTTTAGCTGCTCGATTTGTTCTTTGTTTAAAAACAGTCTTGTACTCTTGTCTTTTTTGATTCGTACACTTGCAAATGGGTAAGTATTTAAACTGATGACTTCTTCACGAATGGCATCTTTAAACATTATGGCTAAAATTGAACATTTGTATTAAAACTAACATTAGTAATTTATGAACAAATTGAAATAACTGTAAGAAAGCTTTTTTACCAAAAAGGACGCAAGTTTAACAAATTGTGGAATGCCAAGGTAGTTTTTCGTTTAAATCATGACATAAAAATAAACGAATATCCAAACAGTTATTGCAATAGCGAATCAATGCTCTGTTGTTATTAATATTATTTAGATAACTGTCCATTCAAATCTTGAAAGAGACAATTAGATTATGAAATAAAACAAATTTCTACAATTAAAAACATGATAGCTTTGAAATTTCATATAGAAAACTTGCTGAAAAGGCGAGAGTCAATTTAGCGTAATGAGCGTAAAAATGGCTTACTGTTCGCGCAATCTTCCTCTCGTAAACCCAAAATAGTAACTCAAAAAGCGTGCTTTTCTCGTCAAAAACCTCGTATCTCACTTCTCATATCTAAAATTCTCAAAAAATATTTCCCATTGTACCAGCAACTTAAGAGAAGAATGTAAATTAATTGTAAAATGAGTTTGGAAGTTCGGAAAAATGGGTTGTATATTTGCAATCCCAATACGAAAGACGAGTAGTATTAAAATTGACATAGGGACTTATATAGCGGCAAAAATATTTTAAAAATAAATTTGCGAGAATCTAAATAAGTATTATCTTTGCCATCCGATTCCGAAAGGGGTTTTTGGAGTGAAAGTAAGAATTGACTTATTGAAATAAAAACTTTAAAATTTATCAAAATAAATTTTGTTAGTTAAAAAATAAGTATTACCTTTGCAACCGCAAATACTGAGAGGTTTTGCTAAGATGAGAAGTTCATTTGAAATTATAAAATATACAGAAGAAAAAATAGCCGAATAAAACGAAGTCAATCCTTGAATAATGGAGCTATAGGAAATTCGAAGTTGTAAAAAACAG
>NZ_JAAGKM010000088.1 GCF_019308355.1 Empedobacter falsenii
ATTGAAATATGGTAAGGTCAAAAATCCTAATGATTTTCCTACATTTCAAATTAATCAAAATAATAATACAATAATATTAAATAAAAACTCTACTTTTAAGTGTTCTTAACAAGGGGAAGATTACAACCTTTAGCTTTTATTAATTATGGAAAAAACTTTTAAAAAAATTGAGCAGTTCATTATGAAGAATAATATTTCAAGATGGCTGTTATTTCTTCCTGCATCAGTTCTGTCAGCATTTATCGTAGGTTTTTTGGTTCAATTAATAATAAACATTGCTTTTTCATATTTTGGTATTTATGATGATGTAAAATTATTTCGATATATAATTGAGGGTTTCTTTTGTGGATTTACACTAATGTATGTAGCTGGTTATATTGCTCCAAATAAGATTGTAAAAATTATCATTCTCTTGATTTTATTGAGTTTGTGTGTTGTTCAAACAATATCAATTTTTATTAACAACAATAATGACTATATGTTATTGCTTTATGGTGCTCTTTTATTATTAGGAGCATACATTGCAAACAAACTTTTAATAATTGAATAACATAAAACTTTATAAACATGCTAAATTTATCCTTCTTCTTATTAATAATAATAATTGCTATCTACAAAAAGAAACCGCAAAAAAACAAGCAAATTTGGTTTATTGTATTTAGGTATTTAATTGCCGCTTTAATGATTACCTTTTTGTTAATATTGGGTTCTGCTTTAGAGGAAAGTACAACAAGCTACAATTCTCTATCATACATTATAGGAACTAAAATGTCAGCAAACATATTTGCATTTCTTATATCTATTCCAATTTTATATTTCTCTTTAAAAAGAAAAATGGAAGGTAAAATGAAATATAAACATCCACTTCTATTAATAGGTTTATTCTTAATGACATTAGTTTTAGGATTATATATTGAAGATCAAAAAAATATCCAAGAAGCTGAAATAAGAGAATTATTAGATAAACATAAATCTAATGAAGAGTCAAAAATAGATGAGCAAAGTGAAAATCCTATAAATATAGTAGAGCAAACTGTTGATTTATTCAAGGAAAGTCTACCTATAAAGATGGATGATAATTTAGTGTTAGAAAAAGTATTTTTTAAAAAGGATGAAAATTATGTTGTGTATGTAGTGAAAGACAATACTAAATCTTTTGATGAATACTCTGTGGAAGAAATAGAATACTTGGAGGTAGAATATAAAAAAATATTTTTAGAGATTTCTAAAGGTAATCCTAATAACAAATATTTTGTTAATGCAAATACTGCAATCAAATACTATTTTGTTGACACAAATGATAAGCTTATATTTTTTGTTACACTATTACCTGAAGAATACAAATAGATATGCCACAACGAAAAACACCATTTATAACAGGTGAACAATCTGCAGCAAATTTACAAATTAATAATCCAGAAGCTTATTTACAAAAGGCAAGGGGAAATTTAGGTATTCCAGAAGAATACTCTGATAAACAACAAGCTGTTCTTTCATCAACTCCTGGTGATGCTGAGTCAAGAAATAAAATACAAGAAGAGCTTGATTCAATAAATAGAGTTGATTCAATAATTGTAGTTGATGATGTAGCGATAAGAGATTCTATAGCAATATGGGATTCAATTAATAATGTTGTAGTAGAAAAAGGTGAAAATAATACTTTAAAAGAAATTCAAAACAATTATTTAGAGGGGATTAGCTATTTTTCAGGACTTGCAATCCCTATTGTAGTAATTATTCTGTATTTTATTTTTGATAAAAAGAATCAACACCAAAAAGAATTTAAGTTTGATCAAAAAGAATATGTTCCTGAAGATACTTCTTCAAAAAGAAGACAATCATATCAAAGTACAATTAACAAATTAAAAAACTTAAAGGAATCAATATTGAAAAGATATAAGTCAATTAACTTAAAATCAAAGTTAAGTTATTTAGGTTATGCTGAAATTATAGTTATTTCCCTTTTAACAGGGACAATAATATTTAGTTTGTTTGGGTACTTATTTGGTGAAGAACAATATTTTAATGAAGTAGGTAAAAGGATTTATAAAAGTACTGATGCAATAAAGCATATTAAAATGAACTATACTTTTGGGGTAATAGGATTTATTTTGAGTGCTGGTATAACTTTCTTGTATTTAAAGACCATTAATAAAAAAAATAAATTATCATAAGCAATGAATATTCAAATTTCAGAGAATTTAATCAAAATAACACTTTCAGTTTTGTTTCTATTGTGTTTGATAGATATGCCATATGGTTTTTATCGACACTGTACCAAAAACTGTGTAAGTATAAAATTCTGCTTGGGTTAAAATCGAGCAGAATTTTTTTTATACATTTAATATTTACATATTTATGGAAACAAAAGACCTATTTCCGGATGATTTTTT
>NZ_JAAGKM010000089.1 GCF_019308355.1 Empedobacter falsenii
TGAAATATGGTAAGGTCAAAAATCCTAATGATTTTCCTACATTTCAAATTAATCAAAATAATAATACAATAATATTAAATAAAAACTCTACTTTTAAGTGTTCTTAACAAGGGGAAGATTACATAACAATTTAAATAAAATGTTAATTTATTTAACAGCAGATGGAGTCTTAAATTGTTGATTAAGTTAAATCAAATATTAAGTTTTATAAAATAATATGGCATCAAATATACTTATAACATCAGCAGGACAAAGAGTTTCTTTAGTTAAAGCATTTCAAAAAGAAATAAAATCATTAAATCAAAATAATAAAGTTTATACTGTAGATTTAAATCCTATTTTGGCTCCGGCATGTCATATTTCTGATGGTTATAGAACTGTGAAAAGAGTAACAGATGCTAACTACATTTCAGATCTTCTTGAAATATGTAAAGAATTAGAAATAAAAATAATCGTTCCTACAATTGATACGGAATTATTGGTTTTGGCAGAAAATAAAGACTTGTTTTTGAATGAAGGTATAACTCCTATTGTTTCATCTCTTGATTTTGTACAAGCCTGTAGAGATAAACGAATTATCAATGAATTTTTTGTAAAAAATAATATTGATATCCCACAAGATTTAGATAAAAATAACCTTTCATTTCCATTATTTATCAAACCTTATGATGGTTCGTTGAGTAAAGATACTTTCTTGATTGAAAATGAATCTCAATTAACAGATTATCATTTCGAAAATCCGAAGTTGATGTTTATGGAATATATTGATCATGCTAAACATGATGAATATACGGTAGATACCTACTATGATAAAAATGGAAATTTAAAATGTATTGTTCCTCGTAAACGTATTTTTGTTCGTGCGGGTGAAGTTAATAAAGGAGTTACACACAAAAATGAGATTGTCGCTTATGTAAAAGAACGACTTTCTTATATCAAAGGCACTGTAGGATGTCTAACAATGCAGTTCTTTTTTAATCCAGAAACAAAGCGAATTATAGGAATTGAGATAAATCCTCGTTTTGGAGGAGGTTATCCATTAAGTTATTTAGCGGGAGCTAATTATCCTAAATATTTGATTGAAGAATATATTCTAGGAAAGTCCATTGAATACAATGAAAATTGGGAAAGTAATTTATTAATGCTTCGATATGATGATGAGGTTTTAGTTCGTAATTATGAAGACTAAATATATTATTTTTGATCTTGATGATACATTAATGTACGAAATTGATTTTCTCAAATCTGCGTATAAAGAAATTTCAACTTTAGTTGATAAAGAAAATCAAGAAGAATTATATAATTTAATGTTTTTTAAATACCAAATAAAAGAGAATGTTTTTGATTTTTTGATTGAAAACTATCCAAATTTTTCTAAGGAGGAGTTATTGGAAGTCTATAGAAATCATATTCCAAACATTGTTTTAAATGAGGGAGCAGATGACCTTTTGAAAGAAATAAAAGCTAAAGATTATAAATTAGGTTTGATTACAGATGGTCGTTCTGTAACACAAAGAAATAAATTGAAAGCCTTAAAGATAGAAGATTTATTTGATAAAATAATTGTTTCAGAAGAATTTGGATCAACTAAACCAGATGAGCGTAACTTTAAAATATTCCATGAAAATGATATTGATGATTATTTTTATATAGCAGATAATCCAAAAAAGGATTTTGTTACTCCAAATAAATTAGGATGGGCAAGTATCTGTCTTCTAGATCAAGGTAATAATATACATTCACAAAACTTTAATATAGA
This sequence comes from Empedobacter falsenii, assembly GCF_019308355.1. Lineage (GTDB taxonomy): Bacteria > Bacteroidota > Bacteroidia > Flavobacteriales > Weeksellaceae > Empedobacter > Empedobacter falsenii_B. Next base: position 1,760 of record NZ_JAAGKM010000089.1, read on the forward strand.
AGAAGAATTTTTACCAAAAATTAAAATAAATAGTTTAAGTGAATTATTAAAGTTATAATATTCAAAAAGGCTCCACTAGGAGTCTTTTTGTATGTTATATGTTAACCAGCTTAAAAAATTCATATAACTTGATTTCCCTAGCTTCACAAATTCTTAATATTGTTTTTAAACTGATATTATAATTCTCATCTTCTTTAATTAGTCTTACAGTTTTTTCATTAATACCATGTGAATATTGAAACTTGCTAGATAATCCCTATAAAAGGCAGGTTAAATACAACATAGTGTAGTAGAGTGTATGTAAAAGATTTTTGATTTATGATGTGGGATTTACGATTTTAGAATTGTAAAATGTATTAAATACTATGTGTTTGAGGATGAGATTAAGGATGAGGTTCTGAAACGAGTCCAGAATGACAATAAATTTGAATGTTTAAAAGGAAATTAAAAATCCGACGATCCAGCAGCACATTATCGTCAGTCTGAGTGACGTTTGAAAAACGTTGTGTAATCTTCCCTAAAAACCGGACCGTTTAAAAATATAGTTTATTAACTTAGGGATAATTATGAAACAGAGCAATTTTACAGAAGTTCAGATCGTCAAGATCTTATCAGAACAAAATCAAGGCAAAA
>NZ_JAAGKM010000008.1 GCF_019308355.1 Empedobacter falsenii
ACTTCCAATATTCTTTCGTAATTTGCAAGTAAGTTGTTCATTGTAAATGTTTTGTAGTTAAAACAATTTACTGATTTTCAATGAAATGAACAACTTTATTATTTAGTAATCAAAATGCACAACGGGTTTATTTATAGATTATTATTGTCGTTTTACACAAATAGGAATTTTGAAATTGGACAAAAAGTAATCATAGAAGATGAGACAAAAGGCGTGATAATTGCAATTAATAATATATGTATGACAATACAAACAGAAAATGAAAAAATTGTGTATCCGATAAAAGTTATCACGAATAAAAAAATACGAATTATAGAAGATTAATCTTACCTACCCAAACCTATTTTTAATAATTATTAACCAACCTATTAATTACTTATTAAAAAAAACTAAGCCGACTTTAACCTATCAACCAACAACCGTGAAAGCTAGTCTTTTACAACTAACAAACCTATTTGATTTAGTAGAAAATTAAAACATCACTTTCTATTATCTATCTAAATCAAACTAAACCAAATTTTTAAAAAGTGACCGAATTAACCAATCGGTCACTTTTATTTTTGTACAAAGTTTATTATTTCATATAATAGTTGTACATTTGCACCTCATTACATAATAATTATTAAATAATATTGGCATGTACTTAACATCAGAAGTAAAAAGCGAATTATTCGCAAAGCATGGTAAATCTGCAACAGATACAGGATCTGCAGAAGGGCAAATCGCATTATTCACTTACAGAATTAACCACTTAACTGGTCACTTGAAAAAAAATCACAAAGATTTTAATACAGAAAGATCATTAGTTATGTTAGTTGGTAAGCGTAAAGCGTTATTAAACTACTTAAAGAAAAAAGATATCACAAGATACCGTGCGATTATCGCTGAATTAGGATTACGTAAGTAATTTTAAACACAATATAAAAGGGCAATTACGTAGAAATTGCCTTTTTTTTTGTTATAAATTAAAATAAGATATTTATCTTTATATAATGCAGTTAAAGCAAACGGCTTTAACTTTAGACGAATTAAATACTAAGAAGACGAATGATTCCACAGGCGATCACAGAAAAAATTACTCTTTCAGACGGAAGAGAAATTACAATCGAAACAGGGAAATTAGCAAAACAAGCTGACGGATCTGTGGTTGTACGCATGGGCGACACCATGTTATTAGCTACAGTTGTAGCAAACAAAGAAGCAAATCCAGGTGTAGATTTTTTACCTTTAACAGTAGATTATAGAGAAAAATTTTACGCTGCAGGACGCATCCCAGGGAATTTCTTCAGAAGAGAAGCAAAACCATCAGATGATGAAGTATTAACAATGCGTCTTGTAGACCGTGTTTTACGCCCAATGTTTCCAGAAGACTTCCATGCTGAGGTTCAGGTCATGATCTCACTTATTTCTTACGACAAAAATGTAATGCCAGAAGCTTTAGCTGGTTTAGCTGCATCAGCAGCCATTGCAATTACAGATATTCCTTTCACATTAATTTCAGAAGCTCGCGTTATTCGTTTGAATGGTGAGTTAATGATTAATCCTTCAAAAGAACAATTAGACCAAGCAGATATCGACATTATGGTTGGTGCTTCTAAAGATTCTGTTGTAATGGTAGAAGGGGAGATGAGCGAAATTTCTGAACGTGAAATGTTAGACGCAATTGAATTTGCTCATGCTGAGATTAAAAATCAAATTGAAGCACAAGAAAGTTTAGCAGCGAAAGTAGGTAAATCTTTACCAAAACGTGAATATAGCCACGAAACACACGACGAAGAAATTCGCGAAAAAGTATGGGCTTATGGATATGATAAATTTTATGATATCGCTAAACACCCATCTGATAAACACGAAAGAGGTGATAAATTTGCTCAAGTTGAAGCAGATTTCTTAGCTCAATACGAAGGAGATGAAGAAGAGTTAGCTCGTGTAACTCCTTTTGCTCACATTTACTTCCACGATGTACAAAAAGAAGCTGTACGTCAATTAATCTTAAACGAAGGAATTCGTTTAGATGGACGTGATCCAAAAACGATTCGTCCAATTTGGACAGAAGTTGATTATTTACCATCAACTCATGGTTCTGCAATCTTCACACGTGGGGAAACTCAAGCATTAGCTACAGTAACTTTAGGTTCTTCTAAAGATGCTAATATGGTTGATGGAGTTGTAACAAACTTCGACGAAAAATTCTTTTTACACTATAATTTCCCTCCATTCTCAACAGGTGAAGCTCGTCCATTAAGAGGAACTTCTCGTCGTGAAGTTGGTCACGGAAACTTAGCACAACGTGCTTTAGCGCAAATGTTACCTGACGATTGTCCTTATACAGTTCGTATTGTTTCTGAAGTATTAGAATCTAACGGTTCTTCTTCTATGGCAACAGTTTGTGCAGGAACATTAGCAATTATGGACTCTGGTTTACAAATGAAGAAACCAGTTTCAGGTATTGCAATGGGGTTAATCACAGATACTAAATCAGGGAAATTTACAGTATTGTCTGATATCTTAGGAGATGAAGATCACTTAGGAGATATGGACTTTAAAGTAACAGGAACTGCAGACGGTATCACAGCTTGTCAAATGGATATTAAAGTACAAGGTTTATCTATGGAAATCATGGAAACAGCTTTGTTACAAGCAAAAGAAGGTCGTGAGCACATTTTAGGTAAATTATTAGAAACTTTACCAGCACCTCGTCCACAATTGAAACCAAATGCACCAAAAGTTGTTGTAATTGAAATTCCTAAAGAATTCATTGGAGCAGTAATCGGACCTGGAGGAAAAGTAATTCAAGAAATGCAAAAAGAAACTGAAACAGTTATTGCAATTACTGAGTTAGATACAACAGGACGTGTAGAAATCAATGGTGTGATTCAAGAAAACATCGATCGTGTTGTAGAAAGAATCAAACAAATTGCTTTCGTTCCAGAAGTTGGTGAAACATATCATTCAGTTGTAAAATCTATCAAACCATTTGGAGCGTTTGTAGAGATTGCAAAAGGAGTTGAAGGTTTAGTTCACATTTCTGAATTAGAGCACAGACGTCTTGAAAAAGTTGAAGATTCTGTAAACATCGGTGATAAAATTGATGTTAAATTCTTAGGTTACGATGATAAAAAGAAAATGAAATTATCTCGTAAAGCTTTGTTGCCAAAACCAGAGAGAACAGAAAAACCTGCTAAATCAGCAGAGAAAAAAGAGGATAAACCTCAAGATAATAAAGAAGCTTAATTAAGTTTTGATATAAAGTAAAAAGTCCGAGATTTTCTCGGATTTTTTTGTTCTATAAAACCAATCATAACCTAAAGTAGATTAATGATTTTAATTTTTACTTTCACGATTCAAATTTTGTGTTAATTAAATAAAAATAATCTTTTTTTAACAATAAAACCTCAGTAAAACTTTATTAAATACTTAAAGATTAGGAGAACTTCAGATAATCAATTATTTTAGCAAATCGTAAAATTGAAGACAAACAAATAATGAAAAAATTTTTATTATCCACGCTTTTAGTGGTTATGCTTTTTCCTTTTAAAGTGAAAGCTGACGAAGGAATGTGGTTTTTGATGTTCATCGAGCGTCTGAATCACCGTGATATGCAAAAACAAGGTTTACAATTAACTTCAGAAGAAATTTATAGTATCAACAATAACTCTTTAAAAGATGCTATTGTACAATTTGGTGGTGGATGTACTGCTGAAATGGTTTCTGGACAAGGTTTAGTTTTGACAAATCACCACTGTGGTTATGGTGCTATTGCTGAATTATCTGCTCCAGAACATGATTACTTAAAAGATGGTTTTTGGGCGAAAGATAAAGCTGCTGAGTTAAAACCAAAAAGCTTAAAAGTACGTTTCTTCGTTCGTATGGATGATGTTTCTAAACGTATTTTAGGTGTTGTAAATGATAAAATGTCTGAGTTAGATCGTGAAAAAGCGATTAACCAAGAGATTGCAAAAATTGAAAAAGAGAACAGTGAAAACGGAAAATATGTTGTTTCTGTTCGTTCATTCTTCCAAGGAAATGAATATTACTATTTTGTTTACCAAGACTATGAGGATGTACGTTTAGTAGGAACACCTCCAAGTTCTATTGGAAAATATGGTGGAGATACAGATAACTGGGAATGGCCACGTCACACAGGAGATTTCTCTATGTTCCGCGTATATGGTGACAAAGATGGAAATCCTGCAGCTTATTCTACAAGCAATGTTCCGTTGCAACCAAAACATCATTTACCAGTTTCTTTAAAAGGATATCAACCAAATGATTTCGCTATGATTTTAGGTTATCCAGGTCGTACAAATCGTTGGATGCCAGCGCAAGGTGTTGCTCAAAATGTAGAGTACGCTTATCCTGCATGGGTTGAAGCTTCTAAAGTGACAATGGATCAAATGAAAAAATATATGGAGCAAAATCAAAAAGTAAATATTGATTATGCTTCTAAATATGCTGGAGTTGCGAACTATTGGAAAAATCGTGATGGAATGATCGAAGCTTTAAAACTTCACGGAACTGTTGCGAAGAAAACAAAAGAAGAAGAAAAATTCAATAAATGGGCTCAAAAAGGAGCAAACAAAGCCGAATATGGTGATGTTGTTTCGAATTTGAATAATTATTATGCGAAAACAAATTTAGATGCTCGTCATAACAATTACATCAACATTTTATTACGTTACTCAACTTTAGCAAGTGCGCCATATTCTATTGGAAAAGCATTAGAAAACTATGCAGCAGCGAATGATGCAAAACGTGATGAAATGCGTCCGAAAATTCAGAATGCAATCAATGCATATTACGAAAAAATGTATTTACCTTTAGAAAAAGATTTATTGGCTGCTCAATTAAATCTTTATGCTTCTAAAGCGAGCGAAGCTGGTTTAGCGCCTTATGTTGCTGATTTAGCGAAGCAAAATAACAAGAACTTTACAGCTTATGTAAATGATGCTGTTGAAAGAAGTTTCTTCGCTGATCAAAAACAAGTTGAGAATTTCTTAATTTCTCCAGATGTAGAAGTCTTGAAAAAAGATCCTTTATATGTTTTGTCAAATGCTTTAGTAGAAAGAGCTTCTAAGCAAACTGATGAACAAGCAAAATTGAATGATGTTTATTCTAAAAACTTCCGTTTATTGGTAAAAGGTTTACGTGAGTCTAAAATCGGAAATATTTTATATCCAGATGCTAACTCTACGTTACGTTTAACTTACGGTTCTATTCAAAATTTACCAAAAAGTACAAATCCAAAACGTCAACCAGATGTTGCTTCTAACTATTTCACAACATTAGAAGGTACAGTTGCAAAACACATCGCAGGTGACGAAGAGTTCGAAAATCCACAACGTTTATTAGATTTAGCGAAAGCGAAAGATTATGGACAATATGGAGATAAAGATGGATATTTACACGTAAATTTCTTATCAAACAATGATATTACAGGAGGTAACTCTGGTTCTCCGGTAATGAATGGTAAAGGTGAATTAATCGGTATTGCATTCGACGGAAACATTGAAGCAATGGCTGGTGACGTTATCTTTGATCCTAAATTACAACGTACGATTTCTGTAGATATTCGTTATGTTTTATGGGTTGTTGATAAATTTGCTGGAGCAAAACACATCGTTGATGAAATGACAATTGTAAAATAAGATTTGAATCATAATAATTTTTAAGGCTTCCTATTTTGGAAGCCTTTTTTTGTAGAGAGAATCTAAACGAATTACCTTTGTAAAAAATAAAAGTAAATGAAAGTTATTCCTCTTTTAGAAGGTGTTTTTCATGTTGATGCAAAAAAAGAGTTTCATTATTTAGGTGATAATATTGATGTTAAAAATCCCGCTGACGGATATAATCTTATTGTTCGTCCATTTTTGATACAAATTGGAGATGAAAATATTTTGATTGATTGTGGTTTCGGAACTGAAGTAGATTGTGAACCTATCATTCTAAAAAAATTACGCGAATATAATATTAATCCAAATCAAATTACGAAAGTATTGATTTCGCATTTACATAAAGATCATATCAACGGAATTGGAAATTGGGTAGGGGATCAGTTTGTATGTAACTTTCCTGAAGCAAAAATTTATATTCAACAACGCGAGTATGATTATGCGGTTGTTCAAACAAATAATTCTTATAACTATGATCGTTTAGAAAAGTTGAAATCATTCAAAAATATTGTATGGATGAATGATGATAGTGGAAATATAACGGATAATATCAAATTCGAAGTAACAGGAGGACACGTTCCGTTTCAACAAGTTTTTTGGATCAAAGAAAATGATGAAATTGTATTTTATGGAGCTGACAATCTACCTCAATTAAATTATTTTAAATATCATGCTGCTTTCAAGAATGATGTAGATGGTGTAAAAGCGATGGAAGATCGTTTGCGGTGGGAAGTTGATGCGAAAACAGAACACTGGAAAATACTTTTCTATCACGGAAAAAGAACAGATATAAAACAATTTTAGAAATTATATTATAAATGAAAAGCTTTGTATTTGCAAGGTTTTTTGTATTTGAATTATATTTCAGTTTAACTTCGAGTACCTTTGTTGATTTTAAAATTAATTGACATAAACTATGCTAAAACTCTTAAAAAGATATTAACGTTTTATGATTTGTTTTTTATGGATTTAATAAAAACGTTTATTGAAAATACATTTTATATAAAAAATCCCCAACATGTGTTGAGGATTTCGTGTGTAGTTTTTTACATTTTTTCTTCGCTATATTCGCCGAGTAAAGCATAATATCCAAAAAGTGCCATTCCAATAACTATAATTGGTGTAAGGACAAATAGAATAATAATTCCGAATACTAAATCATCTTGCGAACCTGATGATAATTTTGGAATTCCAAATTCCATGATACAAAAGTAGGCTAAAACAAGTGATAATGCGATCCAAACGATTCCTAATATTTTTTTAATTGTTTCCATTTCTAATTAGTTTTTTAGTTAACATTTCTGTCTTTATTACTGATATAAATTGCTCCGATGATAAAACAAACAGCCGCAATTCCAATAGGATACCAAAGACCCTCTAAGTAAAACTGTGGATCTCCGTTGTTTTTGGCATTTGTTACCAAATAAGTAGAAACAGCAGGTAAAAGACCTCCAAAAATTCCGTTTCCTACGTGGTAAGGCAAAGACATCGATGTATATCTAATTTTAACAGGGAACATTTCTACTAAGAACGCAGCAATTGGACCATAAACCATTGTGATAAAAATAATTTGAATCCAAATTAATCCAACTAATTTCCATTTATCACCACTATTAATATGTGTCGATTTTTTTACAATTTCACTTACTTTTCCATCTACAATTTTTGCTTGACCATTTTCTAAATGAAGCGTTGTAACTTGTTTATAAGTCGTGCCATCTGTAAATGATTTTTGAATTGTATAAATAGAATCAGATTTTTCGTCAACATTTTTGATTTCAGCTTTTTCAATTGTTTGTGCTGCAATTACTTCTTTATTTTCAAGATTTGTTGTTTGATACATTGATTCGTAAATTGGTCGATACGAGAATACAGCGACAATCATTCCGATTAACATCACCCATTTTCGACCAACTTTATCACTCAGCCATCCAAAGAACACAAAGAAAGGTGTACCAAATAATAAAGCAATTCCTAACAAAGAATCTACTTGATCAGATTCTACATTCATCACCGTTTTCATGTAACTCATCGAGTAAAACTGACCTGTATACCACACAACTCCTTGTCCCATCACAGCTCCAAAAAGTGCTAATAAAACGAATTTCATATTGTAACGATTCCCGAAAGATTCTTTCAAAGGATTTTTAGAAGTTGTTCCTTCATCTTTTGCTTTTTTGAAAGCTGGCGATTCGTCCATATTTTTACGAATCAAATATGAAACGTAAACCATTAAGATTGATAAGATAAATGGAACTCGCCATCCCCAAAGGTCAAACTGCTCTTCTGATAATAATGTTTTCGTTAATAAAATAACCAATAACGAAACAAATAAACCAACTGTTGCAGTGGTTTGTATCCAAGAAGTCCAATATCCTCTTTCTCCGTCTGGTGCGTGTTCTGCTACGTATGTTGCAGCACCTCCATATTCGCCTCCAAGTGCTAAACCTTGTAATAAACGTAAGATTAATACTAATAAAGGTGCGATAAAACCAATTGATTCGTAAGATGGAATACATCCTATTAAAAAAGTTGCTCCTCCCATTAATACTAAAGTTGCCATAAATGTATATTTACGACCAATAATATCTCCTAATCGACCAAAGAATAACGCGCCAAATGGACGTACAACAAATCCAGCAGCAAATGTTGCTAATGTTGATAAAAAGGCAGCTGTAGGATTGTCAGCAGGGAAAAATTTAGTAGAAATTACAACAGCTAAACTTCCAAAAATAAAGAAGTCATACCATTCAATTAGCGTTCCCATCGAGGAAGCACCAATCACTTTCCAGATTGTTTTTTTGTTAGCAGTTTCGCTCATAAATAATGTGTTTTTGTGTTAATTCTTGTGTGTTTTTTTATAATAATATCATTGCTTGTATTGTTATCATGTCGTCCATGTGTTTTGGTTGATCGAAAGATTTTTGATATTCTACAGAAATTTTAGCATTCTGACCATCAATGTACCAGTTTCCACCTAATTTTAATTCGTTTGCAGGCTTTACTAGACCTTTGAAATCTCTGTAAGAATATCCTACATACGGCTGAATTCTATTACGGAATTTTCCTTCTCCTTCTTTGATGTTTTTAGGCAATAAATACCCGACATGTCCAGAAAACTGATTTCCATCTCCTACAACATTTCCTTGTACATAATTTTCGCCCATGTCCGAATTTTGATATTTCGCATAAGCTGTTATCGAAGAAGATTTTCCGATTGGCGCATCATAAAAAGCATCAACAGCAAGATGAGTTACATTTTCTCCAATCAAATTATCATTTTCTTTTTTGACAATTGCATTACTTTGATTGAAAAATCCTGCTCCGATGTTAAATACTTTTTTAGTTCCTAAATAGGTTCCAACGCGATAAGGTAAAGCATTTGATTCTTGATCTAAAAATTGATAATCAAAATATCCTGAAACCGCATATTTTCCTTCTCCAAGTATCGCTTTTCCTAAATACTTTTCTTGTCCGTTTTCTAAAACTGTCGAAGAGTTTCCATCTAAAGTATTAGTAATAGCATCACTTAATGCTAAACGATAATTCAGTTTTCCAATTCGCCCTTTTGCAAACATTCCCAAATGATTTGAAAATTGATCAGACAAACCAAGTGTTGACCAGTCAGCTCTGTTATTATCTAAGGTCAACATATTGATAGAACCTTGACCATTTCCACGAGAAATTCCACCAAAATTGTGAACTCCAGCACCAATTGCTAAATTGTTTGTTACCTTATATTGTAAAAACATTTCATGCAAGAAAAACGATACATCTGTACTTTTTCCCATCGGAGAAAGATTATTATCATAGATTCCATTTGCACCAAAATGTGTTAAAATCATAAATCGATCATTGATTTGTGAATAAGCAAGAACGCGCGCTCGTTTGATAGAAAATCCATCATTGGCGTGTTTTCCTTCGTAATCCTGAAACCAAGTTTGTCCCCAAAGAATAAATCGGACATATTTACTTCCTTCTGGATTTAATTTAACGACCAAACCGCCGTCATATTCAGAAGCATATTGAGCCTTCAATTCCGTGGCTCCAAAAATGGATAGTAGAGCAATTGCGACAAAAATTTTTTTCATTTTTTAATAAATGGTGTTAGTTGTACATTATTTGTGATTTTGTATTGACTTAATTAATAGACTTAAGTTTATCTAAAATAATGTATTGAATAATAATAATGCTTTTTTTGATAAAGAATTTCTTTTTTATTTTATTAGTGTAAATAATACGCTAATATTTTTTTTAATTTCTTAAAAAAATGTCAAGAAAAGTTTTAAGTTGATAATCTGAGTTGGATTTATTTCAGAAAATTTATCAAAAAAAGATGCAATAATAATCTTATTATTTATTAAATCAAGAAATAATTATTGACTAATTGATAAAATATAGAAGTAATTTATTCTAAAATGTTATGATTTAGTAAAATATAATCTGAAATTATTTATTCTGATTAGAATAGTATAAGTAGAAAGCATAAAAAAGGTTTCGATTTTATTCGAAACCTTTTTTTAATTTATTGTAATTCTAAGATAATCTAATAATCCAACACAATTTTCTTTGGAAAACTGCGCGCCTTTCAATTGATTATCATTCGGATTTATCGTGAAATTATAAGCCGTTTTGAAGTTGGCTTGCTTTAAATTGGTCTGATAGAAAATGGTGTGAGCCAAATTACAATTCATAAAATAAGCTTGACTAAGATCTGCGAAAGAAAATTCTACATTTTGTAAAGAACAATTGCTAAACTTTGTCTTTTTTAGCGGTAATTCATAAAAAGATGAGTCGTTTAACGTACAATTTTCAAATGAAATGCTTAACCCAAATTTGTTCGAATTTTCGAGATTAAAACCTATCATTTTACAATTCATAAACTCAACTTGCTGAAAGCTTGTGTTTTCTAAAGTTACATTACTCAAATTACATTCGATAAATTGACATTGAATAAATTTGATATCGCTTAAATCTAATCCATTCAAATCACAATTTATAAACTCGCAATTCTCGTATTCACCAGATATATTTTGATTTTCTGAGAAATTAATTTGTTCAAATTTTTCTTCGAAATGATAATCCATAAGTTATTTTTTTACGATTAAGTTTCTTAAGGCTAACCAGAAAATCATCACAATCATGTCAATATAAATAGTAACTTTTAGTTGATCGATTTGCGAACAAAGATTTTTTCCTGTTACAGTAGAAATACAAGTGTCAACTCCGTCGGTTTCATATTTTATACTAACCATAGTGTTAATAATCATGTAAAAAACAATTGGAATAATAAGAATAATTATCGCTAAAATAATGTTGTAATATCGTTTTGAGATCATAATTAATCTTCGAATGTAACTTCTATTTCTTGTCCAAATTGTAAGATATAACCATTGTTGTCGTAGATTGCAAACTCGCGCATATCCCATTCAAAGGTCTCAATTTCATATACAACTTCGCAATCATCTTTTACTTGATTCCACAACTCGTCTACGTTGTCTACAACAAAATAAAAAGAACCTGTGAAATTAGCTCGTTCAAAATCTGCTCCTTCATTTGGATAAGCCAACATAATTTCTACATCGTCTTTTTGCAAGCAAGCCCAAATCCAATCTTCATTTTGATCAGCAATCTTAAATCCTAATTTTTTATAGAATTTTGTTGTTTTTTGTAAATCTTTCGTCCAAATAATTGGGCGCAAACTTTTAAAAGCCATGTTATATTATTTTGGATAAAATTACTTCAATTTTTCTTAACTCTCAATTCCATTTTTAATGAAAATTAAGCTATTTATTCATATTATTTTACTGAAAGTTTATTCCATAAAAAACTCCTAACACGTAGGAGTTTCATACTATAAATCAAAATTGATTTATGGATTATATTTTTTGTTTAATGCTTTCAAGATTGCCCAAGTTTCAGCATCTACAACTCCATCGTATTTTTCTGGACGGAAATGCATCTGAAATGCCACAATTGCATTTTTTGTTTGCGCGTCTATCATTCCATTTGTAGGAACGTTGTACCCATATTTCTTAAGATCAGTTTGCACTTGTGTGATAAAAACGGAACTTGTTGTATCCCAAGGATATTGTTGCATAAATACATACTTGTCTGTATCATCGTACCAAGCACCAACACCGTAATCTGTATATAATTTTTTCCAAGGGAAAAGTGGACCCGGATCTGGTTTTCTTCCTGGCGCAACATCAGAATGCCCAATTACATTAAAAGGAGAAATATTATAACGTTTTACAATATCTTTTGTCAATTCACCTACTTTTTTGATTTGATAATCTGGATAAGGCGTGTAATTTGGATAAGCATCCGTTCCTTTGTTTCCAAGATTAACGATTTCGATACCAATAGAAGAAAAGTTTATATTATCCAATCCTTTCCAACTACTAACACCTGCATGCCATGCACGTTTTGTTTCGTCAACTAAAAGATTAATTGTTTTGTCATCATAATCATTTACCAAATAATGTGCACTTACATCTTTCTGAGTCAATACTTTTAACGATAACTCTGTGTTGATTGCTGTGTAGTGTAACACTAAAAATCGTACACGTTCATCTTGCGAAATAGATGGATAATAATCTGTTGTCACCTTGTACTTGTCGAGTTTTGCAGCTCGAGTCATTTCCGGTTGATCTGTTTTTGAATTGATAATGACTGTGTCACGAATTACTTTTGTAATTGTTTTTGGTGGAACTGTTTTAGTTGCACAACTAGCCAAAATAAAAAAACAAGAAATTGCCGAAAATACTAATCCTTTAAAATTCATTCTTTTAGTTCTAAATAGTCTTTTGAATAGCCAAAATTAAGCCAAATAATTTAATTTTTTTTCTAAAAAGACTTGTTTTGCAATAAAAGTCAATATATATTTGCAACCGCTTTATGAGACTAATCAGTCTTATTTTTAAAAGTTAGGAGAGGTGCCAGAGCGGTAATGGAGCAGATTGCTAATCTGTCATCGGGAAACCGATGCCAGGGTTCGAGTCCCTGTCTCTCCGCTTTTTTAAAGCTAGAAATAAAACACCACTCGGGGTGTAGCGTAGCCCGGTCATCGCGCCTGCTTTGGGAGCAGGAGGTCGCAGGTTCGAATCCTGCCACCCCGACGAATTTTAGTAATAGAATTTTGGATTGGTCCAGTAGCTCAGCTGGATAGAGCAACTGCCTTCTAAGCAGTAGGTCTCAGGTTCGAATCCTGACTGGATCACAATCTAAAGAAAACCCATACTGATTATCAGTATGGGTTTTTTGTTTATTACTGCTTCAATACAATCAAATTTTAAGCAAAATTGTAAATCACTATTTTCAGTGAGATGCTTTCTGTAAAGTTTACTTATTTTTATTCAAATAAATTGTATGAATCAGCCAACCAAAATCAACATATCAAGAGTATTTATAGGATTGACAATATTCTTCTTTCTATGCTTTATTGTTATGTATAGTATTGATGGAACTGAAATAGCAAGAAATCAAAATTTTATGTTCGATTTTATAGCTATTACTGGATTTGGGTCTTTTATTTTATGTCCACTTTTTTCAGTAATATCCATTATTTTTAACTATAAAAATAGGATATTATATCTTGTATTACTTTTAAGTTTTATTCCTTTTTTTGGAATTTTAAAACTATTTGAAGGTGCTAATTTCGGAGGAAGTTTTTAATAAATTTTCGTCTTTTATTGATTTTTCAAAAAACGAAGATTCATAAAGATACTAAAAAGTTAGAATAATTATAAAAAAAACATTTTTTGTGTCCGTATTTGTCCTATCATTATTTATTCAATTAGTAAAAAGAAAAATTCTTTTTTATGCCTCTATTTATCATCGTTTTGAGCGATATGAATTTTTAGTTGTTTTTTAGTTTGTTCGATTGTTGTTCGACCATTCTTCGACCGTTGTTCGACGAAACGGCATTTTCGTCGAACAACGGTCGAAGAAACCTCGAAGGAAAGTAGGAGAAAAAATGTAGAATTCTATTTTTTCAACAATGGATATTGTGTTGTTATTTAATTGTGTTTTTAGAGAAAATTATTTCAGCATATTATTGTAAAAAATCTTTTCCTTTTTCACTCAATTGTTTAAAGTTAATTGCAGGAATAGTTGGATTCAATTTAGATTTGAAATTAGTCACACTTGGCGTTTCAAAAAAATCTAATTCGTACAAACCATCTTCCACGAATTGACAATCATCGGTTAAAATATAGATTTTAGGAAAACTTGGTTTTCGTTCTATTTTTACTTTTTTGATGTTATTTTGATCAGTAAAAACTTCTCCTTTCTTTGTGTTCGCCATTGTTTCTTATTTAGAGAACAAATTTCTTAATAAAATTGAATATTTAAAAAATCAATCCGTAATATTCAAAATATTTCTACCTTCGTTACAAATAAAACCACGTGAAATATACAATTCAAGCAATACTTTTGTTTTTTGTTTTAGGATTAACAAGTTGTTTACCAACCAAAACAGTTTCCGAAACTAAAGTTGTGACTTCAGAAATTAGCGATTTGTCGGGTAAATGGAATATAAATGATGGAGGAGATTACATTATTTTTGAAGATGCAACGAAAAAAATGGTAATGAAAACGGTTTGCGGAATTATTACGGCTGATTATACCAAAATAAATCAAGCAATAATTTTTAATCATTTAAAACAAGTGAATTCTGATTGTGAAATTCCTCAAAATATGATTCAAAATTTGCAAAAAACTGCATATTTTAAAGTAAAATCATCAAATCAAATTACTTTTTATGATGAAGCTCATCTAGAAAAGCTAACTTTGAAATTAATAAAGTAAATCGCCAAGAAAAATATATTATGCTTAGCATAATTTTTTATTAAATTTGTCTAAATTTCTAATGTTGAAGAAAGTTTTAAGTTATCCGTTATCTATAATCTTTTATATTTTTTATGGATTAACGTTGTTGGTAATGCATGTTGTGCAATGGTTGTGCTACAATTTGGGAGGGTATGCTGCTCATCACAAAAGTGTAAAAGTGATGAATGGTCTTTTGGTTTTTTGGACAAGAATTTTGGGTACAACATATACCTATAAGGGACACGAAAATTTGATACAAAATGTACCATTAATTTTTGTGAGTAATCACCAAAGTATGTATGATATTTCTCCGTTGGAATATGATTTAGCTGATTATCATCCAAAGTTTATTTCGAAAATAGAATTAGGAAAAGGAATTCCCAGTGTATCGTACAATTTGACGCATGGAGGTTCTGCATTAATCGATCGTAAAAACGGAAAACAAGCAATAGAGGAAATAAAAAAATTAGCGCAATACATTCAGAAAAATAATTATTCAGCTATTATTTTTCCAGAAGGTACAAGAAGCAAAAATGGAGTACCAAAGGCTTTCAAAGAAAATGGATTGAAAGTTTTGACGAAATATGCTAGAGACGCTTATGTTGTTCCCGTTACGCTAAATAATACGTGGGAAATAGAAAAGTGGGGTAAATTCCCGATGTATCTGGGCGCGAAAGTAACGATACAATACCATAAACCCTTAAAAGTGAGTGATTATAAGTTTGATGAAATATTCGAGCTTACCGAAAAAACTGTAAAAAGTAGTATAACCGCATAAAATAATTATATGTCAATAAAAAATGTTCGCCTGGAAGTAATGCAATTTCTTGAGAAAGATATTGATGCTTATATGGACAAATTCTTAGTTCCAGCCGATAAAATTTGGCAACCAACAGATTTTTTACCGAATTCTCAAACAGATTCTTTTTTTGACGAAATCAAAGAATTACAAGAGCTTTCGAAAGATTTGCCAGATGATTTCTGGATTACATTGATTGGAGATACCATTACTGAAGAAGCTTTGCCAACCTACGAATCTTGGTTGATGCAAATGGACGGTGTGGTAGATGAAGAAGGAAATTACCTAGAAAATGGTTGGGCAAAATGGATTCGCCATTGGACAGGAGAAGAAAATCGTCACGGTGATGTTTTGAATAAATTTTTGTATTTATCAGGACGTATCAATATGCGCGAGGTTGAAGTAACAACGCAGCATTTGATAAATGACGGTTTTGACATTGGAACAGCACACGATCCTTACAAAAACTTTGTTTATACAAGTTTTCAAGAATTAGCAACTTATGTATCGCATAATAATGTATCAGCAATTGCAAAAAAATACGGAGCGAAAAAATTATCGCGTATGTGTAAAATCATTGCAGGAGATGAAATGCGTCACCATTTAGCTTACACAGAGTTCGTTCGTCGTATTTTCGAAGCTGATCCTTCAGAAATGATGTTAGCTGTTCAACATATGTTCAAACTTAAGATTGTAATGCCAGCGCATTTCTTAAGAGCTTCTGGAGAAGAAAGAGGTACTTTGTTTGATGCGTTTTCAGATGCAGCGCAACGTATTGGTGTGTACACAGCGTTTGATTACATCGATATTATGCGAAAATTAATTGAAGCTTGGCAATTGGATAAAATCTCTGGATTGAATGCAGAGGCTGAAAAAGCAAGAGATTATATCATGAAATTCCCAGATAGAATGGATAGAATTTCGCAACGTATTGTGATTCCTGAAGATGGACCACAATTCAAATGGTTATTACCAGCTACGTCTAAATAGATTATTATAATCAAAATCATATAAAAAAGAGGCAATTCAAAATCGAATTGCCTCTTTTTATTTAGTAACTTTAACCAACAAAACAAATTATAAACAATTACTTATGGACGATTTTATTGCTGCCAGAAGTCAGATGGCGATGTCGCTTGCCTTTCACATTGTTTTTTCGTGTGTTGGAATGGTGATGCCTTTTATGATGGCAATTGCTCACTACAAATACCTCAAAACTAAAAACGAAATTTACAAAGGGTTAACCAAAGCTTGGAGTAAGGGAGTTGCAATTTTATTTGCTACGGGAGCAGTTTCTGGTACAATGCTTTCGTTTGAGTTAGGATTATTGTTTCCTAAATTTATGGAACACGCTGGACCAATTTTCGGAATGCCATTTTCGTTAGAAGGAACAGCTTTTTTTATTGAAGCCATTGCTTTAGGTTTTTTCCTTTATGGTTGGGACAAATTCAATAAATGGTTTCATTGGATTTGTGGTGTAATTGTAGGGATTAGTGGTTTAGCTTCAGGGATTTTGGTTGTTGCTGCAAATGCTTGGATGAATTCTCCGTCAGGTTTCGATTTTATAAATGGCGAATATTTAAACATAGATCCTGTAAAAGCTATGTTCAACGATGCGTGGTTTTCACAAGCGTTGCACATGACAATTGCAGCTTTTTGTGCGACTGGATTTGCGGTTGCGGGTTTACATGCTTATCTTATTTTGAAAGGTAAGAATGTAAATTTTCATCGCGAAGCATTCAAAATTAGTTCTGTTTTAGCGATTACAGCAGCAATGTTAGCACCTTTGAGTGGTGATATTTCGGCGAAAGATGTAGCAAAACGTCAACCGATTAAATTGGCTGCGATGGAAGCGCATTTCAAAACAGAAGAAAGTGCTTCATTTGTTTTGGGTGGAATAGTGGACGAATCAAAAGAAGAGATTAAATATGCGATAAAAGTTCCGGGTGTATTGAGTTTCTTGGTTCATTCAGATTTCAAAACACCTGTAAAAGGTCTAGAAGAATTTCCGAAAGATGAATGGCCGCCTGTGGCAGTTGTACATTATGCTTTTCAGATTATGATAACATTCGGAATGTTGATGATGGGAATAGCTGTTATTTATTTGATTGCGCAATTTTTTAAGAAAGATTGGCGAACAAAACGCTGGTTTTATAAATTGTTTATGATTGCGACACCTTTCGGATACATCGCTTTAGAAGCAGGTTGGACGGTAACAGAAGTCGGTCGTCAACCGTGGATTATTTACGGAATTATGCGAACGGTAGATTCCATCACGCCAATGCCAGGAATACAATATTCGTTTTACATTTTCACGTTTGTATTCATTACATTGTCCATTATTTTAGTGTTCTTAATGAATCGACAAATACAAATGGTTGCGAAGCTTTACGATCCAGAAGATCCAAATTATAAACCAGAAAAACATTAAGTATGATTTACGTAGTAATAGCATTTTTGTGGGTTGCCATCTGTTTATATTTAATTTTAGGTGGAGCAGATTTCGGTGCTGGAATTGTCGAATTATTCTCTGAAAAGAGTTACAAAAAACGTACGCAGAAGATTATGTACAATTCGATTGGACCTATTTGGGAGGCAAATCACATGTGGTTAATCATTGTCATTGTTATTTTATTTGTTGGTTTTCCTAAGATGTATGCAGAAATCTCAAATTATTTGCACATCCCGTTAGTAATCATGTTATTGGGAATTATTGCAAGAGGAACATCGTTTACTTTCAGAAATTATGATGCAATCAATGATAAATGGCACAATCTGTACGATGTCATTTTTACCTATTCAAGTGTTGTGACGCCTTTGTTTTTGGGAATAATTGCAGGATCTATCGTTTCAGGAAGTATTGATGATAATGCATTTTCGTTTCAAGATGCATATATATTTTCGTGGCTAAGTTGGTTTAATTTTTCAGTTGGAATTTTTACTGTTGTGATTTGTGCTTTCTTGGCTTCGGTTTATTCAATTCAAACTGTTAAAAACGAAGAAGATAAAGTGATTTTAAGAAAACGTGCGAAGCTTTATACAGCTTTAATTTTTGTTGCTGGTGCATTGGTATTTGCAGTTTCACTTTGGAAAAACATTCCATTATTTAGTTGGATAACATCAGAAATTTACGGTTATATCGCAATTGCAATTGCTTCAATTTCGATTGTATTATTACTTTCAGCCTTAAATAAAGCGAAGGATTCTTTGTTGAAAGTTTATGCAGGAATAATTGTGATGATGATTTTGTTTGCAGCATCATATTCGCATTTTCCGAATTTGGTATTATTCAAAGATGGTTCAACATTATCTTTATTGACAGATTATGGCGCAATGAGTACAATAAATATGTTAGCTTGGGCATTATTACTCGGCTCGATATTTATTTTACCATTTCTATTTTACTTAATTTATTCATTTAATCAGAAGCAAAAAATATAAATACTCGTTCCAAATTTGATTACAAACATACTTGTTTGTAATTAACCGAGCCTTTAGGAAAGGACAAGTGAATTTGGTAAATACAATAATCTGTTTAAATCTTCAGAACAAGGATGATAGAGAAGAGCCTTATTTCAATTCGAAATAAGGCTCTTTTATTTTAATTATGTTTTGCTTGCCATTCTGCAATTTCTTGCTCATTCAGCAAACAAGAGTTTAATTCTTGTGTAACTTTTTCTTTGTCCAAACCTTGACCAATAAAAACAAGTTCTATCATTCGATCTCCCCATTCTTTCGACCATTTGGCGTCAATTGTTTTTTGATTGAATTGATAAGCTGCAAACTGAATTCTTTCGTCATATGGTATCGAGCACCACCAAGCCCCCGCAGGATCAATTCGGATACTACCACCAGCTTGACTCAAGAAAATAGCTTCATCAGGACGATTTGCTAACCAAAATAAACCTTTTGAACGGTAAATAGTTGGAGGAAAATTATCATTCAAATAGGTTAAAAAACGTTCTGCATGAAACGGAATTTTTTGTCTGTAAACAAAAGAAGTCATTCCATATTTTTCTTCCAAATGATCGTGGTGTTCGTGCGTACAATGTTCGCCGCATTCGTGATCATGGTCGTGATGATGATGTTCCTCTTTTTCTTGCTCTTCTAATAATTTTACCCAAGCATCCATGTCCTGAATTTTTTCGAAATCGAATAGATTGGTATTCAAAATTTCAGTTAATTCAACGTGAGAAAAACTTGCAGGAATTATTTTAGCAGAAGGATTTAATTTAGTCACAAACGCTTCAATATTCATCAACGTTTCTTCTTCAACCAAATCCATTTTATTTAGAATAATCACATTCGAAAATTCAATTTGATCAATTAAAAGATTCACAATCGGACGATTATCTTCTCTGTTTTCTGTAAAACCACGATCAAAAACATCTTCATCAGTTCCTAAGTTTTTGAAGAAATTATAAGCGTCAACTACTGTTACCAACGTGTCTAAACGTGCAACTTTTGGCAAATCAATTTTACCATCTGGCGAAACAAAATCCAATGACTGCGCAATAGGACCTGGATCAGAAATACCAGAACTTTCGATAACCAAATAATCATATTTCCCTGATTGTGCCAACTTCTCGATTTCTACGATCAAATCTTCTCGTAATTCACAACAAACGCAACCGTTGCTCAATTCAACTAATTTTTCATCCGTTTGAATTAAATCATTTTCGCGAGAAACCATTTGGGCATCAATATTTACTGCGCCCATATCGTTCACGATAACTGCTACTTTTAGTCCTTTTTTGTTGTGTAATATATGATTAAGAAGTGTCGTTTTTCCGCTTCCAAGAAATCCAGAAAGTACCGTTACAGGTAGTCTATTTTTCATAATTTATGCTTAAAAATATGCTACAAAGTTACGTTTTTATCACGCAAATTTTTGCGTAGAATCATCTATAAATTTTATAATGTTCTGTTAAGAATTTAATAATAAATCACTGTTAGAAAGATTTCTTTTATTTTTGTTCAAAATCAAATAAAATAATGTTTGTTTATAGTGTTATCACGTCAATAATTATTTCAATCGTACTTGAAATTTACCTGTATTTTAATTTTAAAAAATTCATTCAAAATAAGTATATTCTTTTAGGGAATATGCTTTTGTGGTTACTTGTTTTGGGTAATTTTGGATATAATCTAATCTTTTTTGATCGTAATGTTGGTCAAACACAAACGACAATGTGGGCAACAGGTTTGTTTATGTTGTTTGGTTTTCCTCGAATTATTCTGGTTCTATTTTTCTTGGTTCAAGATATTTTTAGAGGATTTGGGTGGTTATTTAATCGCGCAACAAATCATTCAACAAAAGAAGATTCTTATTTACCTTCTCGTCGAAAATTTGTAATGATTTCTGGATTAACAGTAGCTTCAATACCTTTTTTTAGTTTGATTTATGGAATGACTTTAGGAAAATATAATTTCAAGGTAATCAAGAAAAAATTGGCATATCAACGTTTACCAAAATCGTTTGATGGTTTCAAGATTTTACATATAACGGATATTCATTCGGGAAGTTTGGACAATCGTGAGAAAATAGAATATGCAGTGGATTTAATTAATCAACAAGAGTTTGATATACTATTGTTTACGGGTGATATTGTGAATAATTTTCATTGGGAAATGGACAAATGGTACGATGTTTTTTCTAAAATAAAACAAGCGCCGCACGGAAATTTTGCAGTGCTAGGAAATCATGATTATGGAGAATATTCGGATTGGAAAACGGAGGAAGAAAAGCAAGATAATTTTGAGAAAATTAAAGCGATTTTCCCTAAGATTGGAATGAAATTATTATTGAATGAAAACCGATTTATTACAAAGAATGGTGAAAAAATTGCATTGATTGGCGTTCAGAATTGGGGAACACGATTTAAGAAATTAGGTGATATTGATGCAGCTTCGAATTATGTAAATACAGAAGATTTTAAAATTGTGATGTCTCATGATCCTTCGCATTGGAATGAGATATTGAAAAATCATCCGAAACATTTTGACTTGACTTTGTCTGGACATACGCATGGAATGCAATTAGGAATTGAAGTTCCGAAAATTGGTTTGCGTTGGAGTCCGGCGCAATATGTGTATCCGCAATGGGCAGGTTTTTATGATTTTGAAGGAAAGATTATCAATGTAAATCGCGGATTTGGTTATCATTTTTACCCAGGAAGAGTAGGTGTTTGGCCAGAAATAACATTAATAGAGTTGAAATCAGTATAAAGTATTAGGAAAAAGCAATCAAAGTTTTTGATTGCTTTTTTGATGTATATCAATTCTGAAAACAGATTTTTATCGGATTATTGTCATAAAAAAAGAAATAATATGAATGAAGAATTAATTCCTTTACAGGTTGTAAAAAATGAATCAGCTTTTCGTTTTGAGCTGAATGTAGACGGATACATCGCTTTTATAGATTATAAAGAAGAAGATGATATTATCAAATTGATTCATACCGAAGTTCCTGAAGAATTAGGAGGAAGAGGCGTTGCAGCTGCTTTGGTAGAAAAAACATTGGTTTATTTGGAGGAACATAAAAATCCTTTGTTTCCGTATTGTCCTTATGTGTATGCCTACATCAAAAAGCATCCGGAATGGAAACGAATTGTTCATCCTAAATTCCCAAAATATAATGAATTGTAATCGGTTAACGAATGAGATTATAATAAGAAATGCGACCTGTATAGGGTCGCATTTCTTATTATATTTTTGAAAAGCAATTTTAAGCTTTGTGATGATCATCATCGTGTGTATATGTTTGCTCAATTGCGACGTGTCCTTCCCATTTGTCTACAGCAACTGTAGATAAGGCGTTCCCAAGTACATTTGTCATCGAACGAGCCATATCACAGAAATGGTCAATAGGTAAAATCAACGCAATTCCTTCTGGTGGAATTCCAAACATCGAACAAGTTGCAACCACTACAATTAATGAAGCTCTTGGCACACCTGCAACACCTTTTGAAGTAAGCATTAAGACTAATAACATCAAAATTTGTTTCTCGATCGGCATGTGAATTCCATAAACCTGCGCGATAAATAGCGACGCGAACGTCATGTACATCATCGATCCATCTAAATTGAAGGAATATCCGAGCGGTAAAGTAAACGAAATAATTTTCTTTTGAGCCCCAAATTTTTCTAATTCTTCAACTAATTTTGGGAATACAGCTTCTGATGAAGTTGTAGAGAAAGCGATTAATAATGGCGCTTTGATGTGTCTTAATAAGTCGATTACTCGTTTTCCTAAGATGAAATATCCAACCAAAATTAAAACAGCCCAAAGAAGCAAAATACCAATTACGAAGGCGATTAAATATTTAACATAAAGTAAGAATATACCGAATCCGTACGTTGCAATAGCAGCAGAAATAGTTCCTAAAACTCCTAATGGCGCAGTCCACATTACATATCCAACCATGATTAAAACGATATGCGAAATTTTATCTAACGCTTTCGTAATCATTTCGCCTTCTTTTCCATAAGCTGCCATTGCGACACCAAAGAAAATAGAGAAAACAACGATTTGTAAGATTTCATTTGTTGCAAATGATTCGAAAACAGATTTAGGAATCATATGTGTAATGAAATGCTCTAATGTAAGCGAAGCTTGACCTTTTAATAAATCTTGAGCAGAACTTGCATCGATCTCAATATTCAATCCTTCTCCAGGTTTCATTATATTGATAACAATAGCACCAATCACCAAAGAAGTAAGTGAAGCTGTGATAAACCACCCCATTGCACGTCCACCAACTCGTCCAACCATTTTCATATCACCCATTTTAGCAATACCAACTACTAAAGTTGAGAAAACTAAAGGAGCAATAATCATCTGAATAAGACGAATAAAAACAGTACCAAGAAGTTTTATGTTAGTCGAAAATGTTTTAATAAATTCTGGCGAGGTATTATAATGTACATATCCTCCAAGCGCAACCCCGATAAGTAGGGCAATAATAATAGCTATAAAAAGTTTATTGTTTTTCATTATGCGATTTTAAACTTTTCCAAAACTACTATTTTTTAGCAAATTATTAAGAATATAAATCGATTTATACACCAAATTAAATATAAAATCCTTTGTATGTAGTGTTTACAAAGGGTTTTCTTTATGGTGTATTGAGTACTATTCTGGCTGTTTGAACGGAATTTCCTGATTTAAAATCTCTTCGATTAATGTTGACATTGGCGCGGTAGAATTTTCGACAATCGAATAATCGATGGTGGTATTTTTATCTACAGAAAGCTTAATCAATTCTTTATTTGGAAATTTGATTGGATAAATACACAATTCAATGTCTTTAGTTAAGTTCTCTTTGTCTGCATAAAATAAATGTGCGTAGAAAATTAATTGCAATTGTTTGGCTTTATCTTCTTTTTGGTAAACGGTTTCTATTTCTTCGGTTTTCACCGAAATATCTTTCGCATAACCAGTTTTGTAATCAATAATTCGGATTTGATTATTCACAGAATCAATTCTATCAATCACACCTTTCAGTTTTACAATTTTACCATTTGTAAGTGCAAAATCAACTTCGTGTTTGCTTTCCAAAGCTCGAATTACAAATTCATTTTCCTTTGCAGTAGTTGTATCTTTAGACAAAACGCCATCTACAATTCGCTCAGCAATTTTATAAATTAAATAATTTGGTCCTTTATCCAAATGCCCATCTTTATATTCTTTACTAAAATGTTCTTGTAAGGTTTTGTCTTTTATTTTTTCGATATTTTTGAAATCATTTTCATGCAAAATATGTCCAATATAAGGCGTGTACAAATCCTCTAATGCGCCGTGTACAATGTTTCCTAATGTTCTTGCGCTTACAATTTCTTCGGCTTCTTCGACTTCATTTACATTAAAAACACGTTGCTCATAAAAATCTAACGGATTGCGTAAATAGGTCGAAAGTGAAGAAGGTGAAATTCCATATTCAGCCCAATTTTGAAGCTTTGCCATTGTTTCGTCAGTTTTTGGAACAATGATTTCTTTCAAAGGTTTTGTGACAAAACTTGGTGCAGCAAAAGTTTCTTTTACTTCATGATTACTTTCAAATTTGATTTGAGCTAAAAAGCGAGATTTTTCTCCAGAACCCATTCCATCAGCTTCGGTATCATACACGAAATAAGCATTTTTCGCACGCTGAATCAAACGATAAAAGTGATAAGCATAAATAGAATCATTTTCAGTAAATGTATTCAATTTCATTTGTTTGCGAATGTCGTACGGAATAAATGTATTGTTTTGTCGTCCCAAAGGTAAAATTTCATCATTTACAGAAGTCATGATAATATTATCGAAATTCAATAAACGAGTTTCCAATAATCCCATCAATTGTAAACCTTTCAAAGGTTCTCCAATAAAGGAAATTGTCTCAGAAGAAACGATTTTGTTGTATAATAAAAATAAGGTTCTATAATCTTTGATATCATCAACACTCAACAAATTTTCGTGCAATTGATTGAAAACTTTTTTGAAAAAGAACAAATATTCTTTTGTCAACAAATCGTTCATCGAAGGATGATGCAGTAATTCGTCTGTCCAATTTTTTAGATGATGAATAAATTCAGTGATGCTTTTCGGAATATGAAAAATAGATTTAAAGATTGATTCTCTTAAGGCATTTTGAATCGAATTTTGAGAATTAAATATTCTATTTTGTAAACGAATATCACCGATTAATCTTCGACTTTCTTCTGTGCTAAAAAGAGATAATGTTTTATTTTCAAGAATTTGTAAGACATTTTTGAAATAAAACATGGTTCCTTTTCCTAACTTCTCCCGATTCATTTGCAACTCAAAAATTGATTTGAAAAATTGCGCTAACGGAACAGAACGTAACGGAATTCCCATCGAAATGTTGAGATGTGTGATATTTTCGGGCAACGAATTGAGAATTGCTGGTAAAATAGATTCATCAGCCAAAATCAACGCGGTATTTTTTATCTCATCTTCGTTGAGATTTCTAATTAAATCTGCAATATATTTTGCTTGTCCAACTTGTTTTGCAACACCAATTGTCTGTAAATTTTTTGGTCTCGAAAATTCATCAACCACCCAATTGATAGGTTTTATTTTTTCTTTGTATTTTCTTAGAAAAGAACCAGCTTCTTGATTCGGATTTTCGTAATAATATTTATCTGCATCCCAATATAAAGTGGCTAATTTTTCTTTTTCTAATCGAAAAATTAGTGCTTGTTCTGCTTTTGTCAAGGCATTAAAACCAGCAAAAACATAATGTGAAGTTCTGTTTTCGACAATCTCTTCAACCTTTTCACTTGCGATTCTAAAAACCATCCCAGCATAACCTTCTTTCGAATCCAACAGATCTTGTTGTAATTGAAAATATAATTTTGAAACAATTCCCCAAAACGTTAAGTGATTTTGAATGATTTCATTTTTCCCAATCTCAATTTTTCCATCTCCCCATTGACTAATTCGTTCTACCGAAATCAAATAGTCTAAAACTTTATGCGCAGGTTGCAAAGAAGCATCGATATCATCGAAATCTTTCAAAACAGTTGGTCCCCATTTGATAAAATCTTCGAAAGAATCAGGCTTGTCAACGATTTTTTTATAGGCTTGATACGCTTTGAACCATAGATTAATTCCAGAAATAATTTCTAAACCAGAAAGTTCGCTCATCAATTCTTCGATACTTTTCATTTGTGGAAGAATGATATTTTGCGCTTCACGCTGAAATTCTTGTTTGAAGAATAACATTGGACGTTTTCCTGGTAAAACTAAAGTGGTGTTGATAAAGTTTTTTTGATTTTGGACTAAATCTTTTACAACATTTTCTATGAATTGAGCCATTTTGAAATTTTCTTTCGTTGAATTGTTGTAAAAGTAAGGATTTTGAGAGACAATTCGTGGCGTTGAATTATTTTACTTCTTGAACTTTTTCTTGAAATAATTTTTCAAAAGTTTCAGTGATTTTATCCTCAGACATTTTTGTAGCAACAAAATATAATATGAATCCAAAAAATAACATCGGAATAGAAATTAAAGGTAAAAAATTATGAATTCCATTAGTAATAATTTGAAAAAGTGAGATTATAAAAAATAAAGTCACAATACTTATCCAAACAATGAAAAATATTGAAACAAAAGAGTTTAATTCTAAATTGTAAACAATAGTGGTTTTATTGTCGTTGGTATTGAAATGACCAATAATTTGAGGATTAAAACTATTTCGTCCGCTAATCGTTTTCATCAAATTGAAATGATCTTTATAAACTATCCCTTCAAATTCATATTTACTTTTAGAAAAACGAATTCTTTTTTCTTCTGTATTATCATTTAGTATTTTAAAAACTTCTTGTTCAGAAAGATTTGTCGTTATTTGATATGTTTTATTTTTGAAAAGCATAAGTTAAATATATAAAAAAGCGACTAAATATTTTTAGTCGCTAATATAATATTGAAAAAAAGAAATTCTTACTTAATCACTCCTAATTCTTTACCAACTTTTGTAAAAGCAGCAATTGTATGATCTAATTGCTCTTTTGTATGTGCTGCAGATAATTGTACACGAATACGTGCTTTATCACGAGGAACAACAGGGAAAAAGAATCCGATTACATAAACACCTTCATCTAATAATTTGTCTGCCATTACTTGAGATAATTTTGCATCATACAACATAACAGGTACAATTGCAGCATCACCTTCTGGAATATCAAAACCAGCAGCAACCATTTCTTTGCGGAAATATTCAGCATTCCACATTACTTTATCACGTAAAGTTGTGTCATTTTCTAACATTTCTAACACTTGCAAAGCAGCGCCAACGATTCCAGGAGCTAAAGAGTTAGAGAATAAATATGGACGAGATTTTTGACGTAACATTTCGATGACTTCTTTTTTACCAGAAGTAAATCCACCCATTGCACCACCTAAAGCTTTTCCTAAAGTAGATGTAATGATGTCTACACGTCCCATTACTTCGTTGTGCTCATGTGTTCCACGTCCAGTTTTTCCAATAAAACCAGTTGCGTGAGAATCATCAACCATTACCAAAGCATCGTATTTATCAGCTAAATCACAAACACCTTTTAAGTCTGCAACGATACCATCCATAGAGAAAACTCCGTCTGTTACAATAATTTTGAAACGATGATTTTTTTCTGAAGCTACAATTAATTGAGCCTCTAAATCAGCCATATTATTGTTTTTATAACGATAACGAGCAGCTTTACATAAACGAACACCATCAATAATAGAAGCGTGGTTTAATTCATCAGAAATAATAGCATCTTCTTCTGTAAACAAAGGCTCAAAAACACCACCATTTGCGTCAAAAGCAGCAGCATATAAAATCGTATCTTCCATTCCTAAGAAATTAGCGATTTTTTTCTCTAATTGTTTGTGTACATCTTGCGTACCACAAATAAAACGAACCGAAGACATTCCGTATCCGCGGTCATCTAACATTTTTTGAGAAGCTGAGATAACGTCTTTATTATCAGATAATCCTAAATAGTTGTTCGCACAAAAATTAAGTAATGTTTTACCATTTTCTAATGTAATTTCTGCACTTTGAGGAGAAGCAATGATGCGTTCTTTTTTGAATAATCCTTGTTCTTCTAAATCATTCAATTGCGTTTGTAAGTAGTTTTGAAATTTATCGCTATACATAATAAATCACTTTTTGTTTTGATATGTTTCATACAAATATAAATGTTTGCGGGCATATTTTTCGTATTTTTGTGAGATATAAAAATTTAAATTAAGTGGATTTTATTATATTATTTTTGTTCTCGGTACAATATTATTTTTTAGCTAAGTTTTTTAAGAAGAACAAAGTTAAAACAATTCTAAGTGTTATTGGAATGTATTTTTTTGGAATTGTTCTATTAGTATTTGCATTAGTGGCTCTTAAAGTAACTAGTATAATTGATATTGATATCATGAATCCTGTTGAATTGAGTAAGTCAAAATTTGTTTGGATTGGAGAAACAATTATTTTTCTATTTATTGGTGTTTTCTATTACTATCATCTTAAACGTAAATGGACAATGGAAATGTTTTCTGCAGATATCGAAAAGCGTAAAGATGAAATTCTACAAAATTTAGAAGTTAATCAAAAAATAAATCCAGTAAAATTGGACGTTTATCCTCATTTTCATACGGTTAATGAAAAAAATATTCATTTGGTTCAACCTTTAGCAAATGAGATTTGGAACGAATGTTACAAAGATTTATTATCCCAAGATCAAATCAATTATATGATTGATATGATGTATAATACTGACAAAGTAAACGAAGGAATTGCAAATGGAGATGTTTGGGAAATCCTGAAAATTGATAATGTTCCGTCTGGTTATTTGCATTACAAATTAGATGAAAATAATACTGTTTTCTTATCCAAAATTTACTTGAAAGAGTCTAATCAAACCAAAGGAATTGGACAATTGATGTTGAATAGAGTTGTAGATTATGCGCGAGAAAAAGGAGCAAAAGCTGTTCATTTAACGGTGAATAAACACAATGCGAAAGCAATTCGTTTTTATGAGAAAAATGGTTTCAAGAATATGGAATCAAAAACATTTGACATTGGAAATGGATATATTATGGATGATTATATTTATCAGAAATCCATTTAAAAATAAGGTTTTAATCAAAATATAAAGTCATTACGGTTTGTAATGGCTTTTTTTATGTTGTAAACAAAGTGTCTAGAACCAAGCTGACTTAATTCGTAATGTCGTGAGGTTGATTTAGTTTTTAAAGTGATGAGAAGCTGAATTCAATTCAGCTTGACATTTTCCGCTAATTTATTATTGAAAATAGATCTTAATTTATCGGAGTCATATTGAACTTGTTTCAATATCGCATCCAGAGCTTAGAACTGTTAATTCTTAATGTAAAACAAAAAGGACTTCAATTAGAAGTCCTTTTGTTATTTTTCTCTTTCGATAACGTATTTCACCATTGTTTCCAATGAATTTCGAAATTCACTTTCTGGGAATTCGTATAGTATATCTAAAGCCTCTTGGCTATATTGTTTCATCATTTTTTGCGTGTACTCAATTCCGCCGTGATCTTTTACATACTGAATAATTTCTCGTACACGTTTTTTGTCATTGTTGTAACGTTTTACCGAATTAATCAACCATTTTTTGTCTTTTTCATTCGCTGTATTGATTGAATAAATCAACGGTAACGTCATTTTTTGTTCTTTGATGTCAATTCCGACAGGCTTTCCAATTGCATTAGAAGTGGTATAATCAAACAAATCATCTTTAATCTGAAAGGCAATTCCAACCAATTCACCAAAACGATGCATTTTTTTCGCTACTTCTTCCGAACAACCAACAGAACGTGCTCCAGCCTCACAACAAGCTGCGATAAGCGTTGCCGTTTTCATTCGAATAATCTCGAAGTATACATCTTCTGTAATATCAAGTTTTCGCGCTTTTTCGATTTGCAATAATTCACCTTCCGAAATTTCCTGTATCGCAACCGAAACAACTTCAAGTAAATCAAAATCTTTGTTTTTAGTCGAAATAATTAAGGTCTTTGACAAAAAATAATCTCCCACCAAAATAGCTACTTTATTCTTCCAAATCGCATTAAGTGAAAAGAAACCACGACGCAATGTACTATCATCCACTACATCATCGTGTACTAAAGTTGCGGTGTGAATAAGCTCGATAAAAGAAGCTGCACGATAGGTACGTTCTTGTACTTCGCCATTTAATTTTGCAGTTAAAAATACAAACATCGGACGCATTTGTTTTCCTTTTCTGCGCACGATATAATTGGAAATACGGTCAAGAAGCGAAACATTACTCTTCATCGATTCGAAGAATTTCTGTTCAAACAATTTCATTTCCTCCGCGATCGGAGCTTTAATCAAATCTACCGTGTTACCCAAAATTTATTTTTTTAATTCGTAAAATTATTGATGCAATGTACAACCTGTTTTGCATAGAATCCTTTATAGTTAAATTCCTCTCCGCTAAAACAAATTTTGTTTTCGGTTGGCAAAACTGAAATACCTTCCAATTGTCCCAACTGTGTCGTGAAGCCCAAAGGTAAACTTATTTTTTTAACTTGAGAAGTGAAGAATAACTGATTGTTATCTTTTGGCAAATCGAACCAATTGATAAAAGTTAACGCTTCTTTTGTGTAGCCCAATAGATAAATTCCTTTGGTAGAACTATTTACATCAGCATCGATATAAGCAGCAGCTACAGCGTAATTTGTAGGAAAAGTTTCTAACTTTTTGGCTGCGTGTTTTTTAGAAGAGTCAATAGGAACAACATAATGAGACGTTGACATATTTGACCATTCTTTTGTAAAAATATGCAATTGATTTTGGTAGACAAAAAATGCTTCTGCGTCCCAATTTGTCGTCATATTTTTGAACTGAAAAGTTTCTTGTTCTGGATAATAAAATTCTATTTTTTCAGCTTTTAATTGCTGATAAGATTTTGAATAATCGATGTTTGATTTCTCGATAAAATAAATAGCTAAATCTTTTCGTTTGCCCAAATTATTTCCAAAATCAGCAAAATAAATTCGATTATCATCCGAAGACATTTCTTCCCAATCGATATTTGGAGCATTTGTGATGAAAATTGTATTGATAATTTCACCTGTTTTTGCATCAAAACGATACAATTCTGGTTTGGAATCAGAATCGTTTAAACCCCAAAAAGAAGCCACATTTTTATCTTCTTTTTCATATTCTAAAGTCGAAATTTCGTTCAAAGTAGGAGGTAAGTTGATACTTTCCATTTTATAATCATCAATAGAAATTGTATCGATGTTTTCTACTATTTGCGCGAAAGAGAATTTAGTTAGAATCAAAAATAAAAATATGGCTAAATATTTCATTTGATTATTTTTTTAATCATTTCCAGTTTTATTGGCTAATTGTCCACAAGCAGCATCAATATCTTTTCCGCGACTACGACGTACATTTACCACAATATTGTTGGATTCTAAAGCTTTGATATAATTGTTAACTGCTTCTTCTGATGCTTGTTTGTAGATTCCGTCATCAATCGAATTATATTCGATAATATTCACTTTAGAAGGAATTTTTCGACAGAATTTTACCAATGCATCGATATCTTCTTTTTTATCATTAACACCGCCCCAAACAATATATTCGAACGTAATTCGTAAACCTGTTTGTTGGTACCAATATTGAAGACTATCCATTAAATCCGTCAACGGAAATTTAACAGAAAAAGGCATAATCACATTACGAACTTCTTCTCGAGCCGAATGTAAAGATACCGCAAGGTTAACACGTAAATCTTCGTCAGCCAGTTTTTCAATCATTTTAGGAATTCCCGAAGTAGAAACTGTAATTCGTCTTGGAGCCATTCCTAGTCCTTCTGGCAATGTGATTTTTTTGATGGCAGAAATTACTTCGTTATAATTTAACAAAGGTTCTCCCATTCCCATAAATACGATATTGCTTAAAGGACGATTGAAATAACGTTTACTTTCTTCATCGATAATCACAACTTG
Source organism: Empedobacter falsenii (assembly GCF_019308355.1). GTDB lineage: Bacteria > Bacteroidota > Bacteroidia > Flavobacteriales > Weeksellaceae > Empedobacter > Empedobacter falsenii_B. The sequence goes on from NZ_JAAGKM010000008.1 coordinate 31,802, forward strand.
ATCGACGATTTCGGCAGCTGTTAAGTTACGCATACGTTTTAATTGCGCTGTTGCACAAAAAGTACAATCCAAGCTACAACCAACTTGCGAAGAAACGCATGCAGTTGTGCGAGAATCAGTCGGAATTAAAACAGATTCCACAACGTTACCATCATGAAGTTTAACCGCATTCTTGATGGTTCCGTCGTTAGATTTTTGTAGAAGATCAACTTCAACAGGTTGAATTTGGAAAGATTCTCCCAATTGCTCACGTAGAGCTTTTGAGATATTCGTCATGTCATCAAATTGATGCGCATTCTTTTTCCATAACCATTCGTACACTTGTTTTGCGCGGAATGATTTTTCTCCAATCTCTTTGAAATAATCTTCAATCTCAGCTTGTGAAAGCTTTCGTATATCTTTTTTTGTTGTACTCAAACTTGTCTTATAAGATTAACATTGCATCTCCGTAAGAGTAGAATTTGTATCCTTCTTTTACAGCTTCGTTGTATGCTTTCATTGTTAAATCGTGTCCAGCAAACGCAGAAATCATCATGATTAATGTAGATTTTGGTGTGTGGAAGTTTGTAATCATACAATTTGCAATAGAGAAATCGTATGGTGGGTGAATAAATTTGTTCGTCCAACCATCAAATGCATTTAAATGACCATCTGCAGAAACAGAAGATTCGATAGAACGCATAGAAGTTGTACCAATAGCACAAACTTTTTTCTTCTCGTCAATTGCACGATTTACAAGATCAGCAGATTCTTGAGGAATAATAACTTGCTCAGACTCCATTTTGTGTTTAGATAAATCTTCAACCTCTACAGCTTGAAAAGTTCCTAAACCAATGTGTAATGTTAATTCAGCAAAATCAACACCTTTAATTTCTAAACGTTTTAATAAGTGTTTAGAAAAGTGTAAACCAGCTGTTGGTGCAGCAACAGCTCCTTCGTGTTTTGCATAAATTGTTTGGTAACGCTCTGCATCTTCTGGTTCAACATCACGTAAAATATATTTTGGAAGTGGAGTTTCTCCTAATTCTTTCAATTTTGCACGGAATTCTTCGTAAGATCCATCAAATAAGAAACGTAAAGTACGTCCACGAGAAGTCGTATTGTCAACAACCTCTGCAACTAATGTATCATCATTATCGAAGAATAATTTATTTCCGATACGGATTTTACGCGCTGGATCAACCAAAACATCCCATAAACGAGTCTCAGCATCTAATTCTCTTAGCAAGAAAACTTCGATTTGAGCACCAGTTTTCTCTTTGTTACCCATCAAACGAGCAGGGAAAACTTTCGTATTGTTACGAATCATTACATCTCCTTCGTCGAAATACTCGATAAGATCTTTAAATTGTCTATGTTCAATTTCTCCGGTGTCACGGTGAACAACCATTAAGCGAGCTTCGTCTCTGTTTTCAGAAGGGCGATCTGCTAAAAGTTCTTCAGGTAAAGTAAAGTCGAAATCGGAGGTTTTCATTTTCATAATTGTACAATTTTTTGCAAATATACGATGTCAGATACCCCTTTGTCAAGTGAATTGAGGTATTTTATGAAATTGCTAACGTTTAAATGTTTATTTTTGACGAAAGACTTATAGATATTATCAAGTTTTTTAATACTTATTTGAAAAATAAAATGAAAACGAAACTACTATTACTATCAATGTTTTTTACATTTTTTAGTTGTAATAAATCCGAACAAAAAATTGAAGAATCTGCTGAAATAGAAAAGATTGATTCTGTTGCAAAAAAAGAATCACCAGAATCAGAAATTCCGAAAGAATTGATAAAAGCACCAGATTTTTCTTTGGCTGATATCAATGGAAAACGATTTGACTTATCAGATTTCAAAGGAAAATATGTCTACATGGATATTTGGGCAACATGGTGTGGACCTTGCAAAGTTCAAATTCCTTTTATGAAAGAATTGGAAAAACAATTTCATAATGCACCAATTCATTTTGTAAGTGTTTCTTTGGATAAATTAGAAGATAAGCCAATTTGGGAAAAAATGGTGAGAGAAAATCAGATGTCTGGTGTACAGTTATTTGCAGGAAGAGAAGATAACTTTGGCTTTGATTATAAGATAGAATACATTCCGACTTTTATTATTTTAGACAAAGAAGGAAATATTATGATTGATCGCGCGCCTGCACCGATGGATTATCAAACAGGAGGAATCAATCAACAATTGGTTGATATTCTCAAAATGATGAAATAAAAAAAGCTTCCATTTGGAAGCTTTTTTTTATTATTGAGCTCATTATGCTCTAACTTTTGTTTTCAAATTAATACGTTGACCAATTTTAGGTTGTTCACCTGGTTCCATACGATTTAGTTTATATAGGTTGTTTACTTTTACACCAAAACGTTGCGAAATCGTGTACATATCATCACCTTCTTGTACTTTGTATGAATAATCAGAACCTTTTGTTTTCTTTTTTCCGAAAAATACAATTTGTCCATCTTTCAATTTAGAACCCATTTGTATTTCATTGAAATTCGCAATATCCGAAGGAACTTTGTTGTATGTTTTAGAAATAGTCGCAATTGTTTCTCCCGCTTGAGCAACAATATAAGGAATATTATTCTTGTGATTTTTAATGCGAGTTGTAGGATTTTGAGGACGAGTTTCGTAAGCAATTGTTTTGTTATTTACACTAGGCTCATTTTTCTCTATACTATTATTATTTGGTTGATAAGACGCTAATGCAATTTCTTCTTTGATTGTTTTAGATTCTTTCTTCGTTTTAGATTTCGATGAATTATTTGCCATCATCATATCATCCTGATTGTTGTATAATGTATACAATTTTGTATAAACTTCTTCTGGAGAAATCTTATCAAATTGATCTAAATTATATTTCTCAATTCTCGAAATTAATTTTGAAGCATATTTTGGATCAGTTGCATAACCAGATTTTTTCAGACCATTTGCCCAAGCGTTATAATCTGTCGGATCTAAGAAAAATAAAGCTTTGTAATAAGGTCTTAAAGCCAAAAATTTAGAATGATCTCTATAACTTTCTTCAACTGAAGAATATTTTCTAAAACATTCTCCTTTCGAATCATCATCGTGATAAATACGAGGTTTATCCAACGACCATTCTTCAGGACCTTTACATTTTATTCCAAAATGATTATTGGCTTGATCGGCTAATTTACTTTGTCCGCCTCCAGTTTCCAATAATCCTTGTGCTAACGTAATACTTGCTGGAACTTTGTAAAGTTGCATTTCTTCAACAGCTAAAATAGCATGTTTTCGAATGTAAGTTATGTCTCTACTTTCTTGTGCTTGCGTCGAAATCGACAACACTAAGCTAAAAATGTATAACAATTTTTTCATTCTATAATATTTTTGTTCTTCTTCTTTAAAAGTTTGTTCATTCCTTCAATTCCTTGCAATCCGCCTGTATGAACCAAAAGAATTTTAGAATTATCACTAAAATAATGATTTTTAATTAATTGAAAAATACCAAAAACCATTTTTCCAGTGTAAATAGGATCCAATTGAATATGGTTAATTCGCTTGAAATCATTTACAAAAGTAATTAATTCATCCGAAACTTTCCCATATCCGCCAAAATGATAATCATTAAAAATAGTGAAATTCGTTTTATTTGTCAATTTTTCGATTTCATTTTGGATAAAATCTCCCTTTAAACTCGGAAAACCTAAAACTTTTTGATGAGGTTTCGAGCTTTCAATCAATCCAGCAATTGTTCCACAAGTTCCGATTGCCGAAGCAATAAAATCATATTCGAAACAATCATCGTACAGAATTTCTTCACAACCTTTTATTGCAAAATCATTTGTACCTCCTTCTGGAATAACGTAAGTGTTTGGATATTTAGTGTTTAAATGATTAATAAATTCTACTTCATCCTTTTTTCGGTATTCTTCCCTCGAAATAAAATGCAATTGCATTCTACATTCTTTTGCAAAACGTAATGTAGGATTTTCATCGATTTTATCCTTCAATTCTTCTCCGCGAATAAAACCGATAGTTTCGAAATGATGTAATAGTCCAGCTGCTGCCGTTGCCGCAATATGATTAGAAAAAGCACCTCCAAATGTTATCAATTTTTTGAAACCTTGTTTTTCAGCTTCAATAAAATTATATTTCAGTTTTCGGTATTTGTTTCCAGAGATTTCTGGATGAATCAAATCTTCTCTTAATATAGAAAGTTGAATATTTTGAGAAGTTAAATGTTTGATGTCAATGTTTTGAATTTGAGCTTTAAAATCGTTCCAAATCATTTAGATATATTTTAGAAAATTATAAAATTTTCGTTTTTTTAAATAATTCAAATTGTGTTCGTTTGCATAAGCTTCACGCTCAAAACTAATATTGCGATATGCTTTGTGTTGATCGCGATATTGAATCAATCGAATGGCATATTCAATAAAATAAAAAGGATAGAAAAAAACGACCAAAAGTTCGAGTTGTTGAATGATATGAATGGTTTCGTGATTGATTAAAACTTCATCATTTTTCAGTTTTTTATCTCTCAAAAAAATGAAAGGAAAAATGGTAATTCCAATAAAATTCTTTCGGAATAAATGACGCAAAACAACTACAAACATGATTTAGGTAATTCGATTTTATTGCAAAATTAATCAATCTGAAAAGATATTGATTTAAAAAGCGTTAAAAAGCGTAAATTTAGAAGAAGTTTCGCAAATAATTATCATACCAAAATTAATGATAGTTTATAGATAAAAGTTGTAAATTCACAGCGTTAGAAATGAAAAAGTTTGAAGAAGGAGATTATTATTTATCTCCAGAAGGTTTCAGAATATTTACTGAACAATATCTAAAAAAAAGAGGGTATTGTTGTAAAAGTGGATGCAAACATTGTCCGTATGGATACGATAAAAAAACAGATAAAATAAAGAATAAGAAATAATTATATGAAAATAACATCAACAGTTTTAGCTTTGTTAATAGGAAGTTGTGCTTTTGCTCAAATGAAATTTCCCGCGGTAAGTTCTCATGCTGAAGTTGAACAAAAAGTAGGTTTAACAGAATTTGAAGTTGAATATAATCGACCAAATGTAAACGGAAGAAAAGTATTTGGAAAATTGGTACCGAATGGAGAAGTTTGGCGAACTGGTGCGAATGAAAATACGGTCATCAAATTTGATAAACCAATCAAAGTGAATGGACAAGAGTTGGCTGCTGGCGAATATGCGTTGTATAGCATTCCGAATAAAGAGGAGTGGGAGGTAATTTTTTACAAAGACACGAAAAACTGGGGAAATCCGAAAGAGTGGAAGGAGTCGAATATCGCTTTGAAAGTGAAAGCTCCGTCAACAAAATCGATGAACAATAAGACAGAAACGTTTGAGATTCGTTTTACAAATGTGACGCAAAAATCAGCGAATTTGGTATTAGCTTGGGATAACACAACGGTTGTTTTGGATATTGAAACGAATACAATTAACGAAGTTTTAAAAATGATTGGAGATCAATTGAACGAAAATTCTTCTGCAAGAGATTTTTACAATTCGGCAAACTTCTATTATTCGAATAAATTGGATCGAAATCAAGCGTTGAAATGGGTCAATACAGCTTTAGAAAAAGATGCTAATGCACCAGATTATTACAAAGAATTGAAAGCTAATTTGGAAAAAAATAAATATTAACTAAAAATCCCTTCAAAAATTTTTGAAGGGATTTTTTTATTCAGAAATATTCTTTTTTAAGATAATTTGTAGGTAAGAAAACATCAACGCCGTTGACCAGCCTACCATCATAATTCCGTTTATAGCTTCTAACCCAGCCATGATTTTCCATTCACTATCAATCACAACATCACCATAACCAACGGTTGTAAATGTGATTAATGAAAAATAGATTGCTTCTTGAAAACTATATAAATTGTCAATATTTGGATTGAAATAAAAAGTAGCCGCCCAAATTGTACATTGTGCGCCATGTAACAAAGTAAGCAAAGAAACAGATAATGCCATTTGCCAAATTACTTGACTAAACGTTAAACGTTGTTTTTTGAGATTAAATTTATGTAGATATTTTAGCGAATAAACCGTGACAGTTGATTGTAAAATAACATTCACACAAATAATCAATATGCCAAAACATATAATTAGAAACATATTTTTATCAATTATAGATGAATACAAAAATGTAAAGAATAAAATTTATAAAATACTTTTTGAAGCTAAAAATTTTGTAAATTTAATACAGAAGGAAAATCTAGATATCCTAAATATTTGATAAAATCTGGATTAATAAAGCTTTATTACTAATTTTGTAACGCTAAAAATACATATTTCAACGAATGAAAATTAATTTTAAATATATTTTGATGTGTTTCGGAATAGCTACAATTGGCTTATCTTCGTGTGCTTCAAATAAAAATTCGAAAAAAATAGTTTATAAAAAAGTAGAATCTAAGCAGCCTATAAAACCTGTCGAATCTACGAAGTCAACCATTGCTACTACGCCAAAAACTGAAATTCCGAACAAGAAAGATGAAGTTTTTACAGTAAAACTACCTGAAGTAAATCGTGAGTTTCGTGCAGCTTGGGTAGCTTCTGTTGCAAATATTAACTGGCCTTCTAAAAAAGATTTGACAACAACGCAACAAAAAGATGAAGCAATAAAGTTGTTGGATATGTTAGAAGCAAACAATTTTAATGCTGTTATTTTTCAGGTTCGCCCAGCGGCAGATGCTTTGTATAAAAGTAATTTCGAACCTTGGTCTTACTTTTTAACTGGAGAAGAAGGTAAGGCGCCTTCGCCATATTATGACCCGTTAGAATTTTGGGTGGAAGAAGCACACAAACGTGGAATTGAGTTGCATGTTTGGTTAAATCCTTACAGAGCGCATCACAGTAGTGGAGGTCCAGTGACAAACGAATCGATGGTGAAAAGATCGCCAAGTAATGTGGTGAGATTGAAAAATGGCATGTATTGGTTTGATCCTGCTGACAAAAAAACGCAAGATCACGTTTCGGAAGTTGTTCGTGATATCGTTTCGCGTTATGATATTGATGGTGTTCATTTTGATGATTATTTCTATCCATATGCATCGTATAATGGTGGTGCAGACTTTCCAGATAATTCAACTTGGAATGTTTACAAGAATAATGGAGGAATGTTGTCGAGAGCAGATTGGCGTCGTCAAAATGTGAATACAATTATTGAGCGTATTTATAAAGAAATCAAAGCAGAAAAACCTTTTGTAAAATTTGGTATTAGTCCTTTTGGAATTTGGAAACCAGGATATCCTGCTGGAATTACAGGTTCTTCGCAATATGATGAATTGTATGCAGATGCAAAATTATGGTTGAACAAAGGTTGGGTTGATTATTTTTCGCCACAATTGTATTGGCCAATTAATTCGACAGGACAAAGTTTTCCGAAATTATTAGAATGGTGGAAATCAGAAAACACACATAATCGTCATCTTTGGCCAGGTTTGAATACTGTAGAAGTGAAAGTTTCGGATAGAACAACTGAGATTACAAATCAGGTAAAAATGGCTGGAGAAATTTTACAAAACAATGTGGGTGTTATTCACTGGAGTATTGCTGGATTAACGAAAAATCCTTCGATGTTGAGTTATCTGAAAGAAGGTCCATACAAAGCTAAAGCTTTGGTGCCAACTATGAATTGGATAAAAGCAGATCGTTTGGTAAAACCAAGTTTGACTGTAAATATGAAAGCGTCAGAAGTTGTGATGAATTGGAATGATTATAAAATGAATTCAAATGTTTCGAAATGGATTTTATACACACGTTACAACAACGATTGGGAAACGTCTATTTTGGATAAAACCAAAACAAACCAAACAATTTTGAAACACAAAGATGGTAAAAGTTTAACAGCAGTTGCACTAAAAGCTGTCGATCGTTTAGGAAACGAAAGTGATTACGTTGCTCAAAAAATTAATTAAGAATTGAATTTCTCTCAATATAAATCCTCAACATAAGTTGGGGATTTTTTTGTTTTTACAACTTTGTTGTTTTTGTATATTTGATTATACATTAATAGTTTAACACATATTTAAATAACCATAATTATATGAAAAATAAAATAGGTTTCAATATTATTTTTGCGCTTATTGCATTTCCAATAGGACTAGCTTTGTTAAGAGAGTTTAATTTTCAAGATTTTACGTTTAAAAATACAGCATTAGGTATTATTTATTCAGTAACGTTTATATTCTGCATATTTTTTATGTTGAAGAAAAAGAAAGTTGAAAATTAGAATTTAATATAAAACACAAATCCTCAACATAAGTTGAGGATTTTTTTATTTTTTTCTCTTTAAAATATAATAAAGCGCATCGTTATCATTTTCTTTTGATGTGTAGGCAAACTGAAATTCATATCCGTTTTCAGACATAAAATTCAACGCATCAATCATTGAATTAAATTTTACTGCAATTCCGCGTTCATCTTTTATTTTCAAACCAGTTTTAAAAGAAATTGATTTGGTTTCTTGTCCAAAATCCAATCGAATATTCATTTTTGTACTCAAACCTCGCCCAGTTCCAATAATCTGTACATAATCAACATTGATATCTTTAATCGGAACATCATTTACAGTTTGCGCAACCGAAAAATTACCGATGAATAATCCCAAAATAAGTGCTAATTTTTTCATAAGTTTTAAATTTTGATAAAGATATTTATTTTCGAATGAAAGAAAAAAGCTGTTTCAAAAGACTAAAATTAGTCATGTCATTTCGACGCATGGAGAAATCTGTAATTTAGATTTCTCATTTCACTACGTTTCATTCGAAATGACATTTTTGAAACAACTTTCTTAATTATATTATTTCAATCCCCAATCAACGGCAAAAACAGCTTGTAAAGCTGCAGTTTCAGTACGGAAACGTTGATATCCAAGACTAATTCCTGTGAAATTGTGATCTTCTGCAGCGAAAATTTCATCTCTCGAAAAATCACCTTCAGGACCAATCATAATCAAAATTTTCTGCGGATTATTTTCCAAAACTGTTCGTAAAGGCGTACGTTCAATATCCGCTTCGCAATGCGCAATACATTTCGTGAAACCTTCAAAATCCTGTTTGATAAATTCATTGAATTTTGTCAAATCATTTACTTTTGGCAAATACGCTTTCAACGATTGTTTGGTTGCAGATTGTACAATTTTTTCAATTCGCTCGATTTTAATATTTTTTCGTTCCGAATGAAAAGTCTGTAAAAAAGTAATTTCGTCAATACCAATTTCAGTTGCTTTTTCTAAGAAAAATTCCAAACGTTCCATTGTTTTTGTTGGTGCAATTGCAACATGTAAATAGTAATTTTTCTGCTCGAAATTTACTTTTAAGTCAACAACTTTTCCTTCAACTGCTTTTTTAGAAATTGATGTAATTTCAACTTCAGCCAAATTTCCTTTTCCATCTGTCACGTGCACCAAATCGCCTTCATTTCCGCGTAAAACTTTTGCAAAATGATGACTTTCTTCTTCGTTGAGAATAGCTGTGTCATGATGAATTTCTCCAAAAAATAATTTCATTAAATATGGTATTTAGCTACAGATTTCGCTGTGTTTTCTGTAAATAACTCTTGATCAAATTTTAAACTTCCAACCATTGCAATCATCGCTGCATTGTCTGTTGTATAAGCAAATTTTGGTATAAAAGTTTTCCAACCAAATTCAGTTTCTCCATCTTTTAATCGTTGACGAATTTCAGAATTTGCAGAAACTCCACCTGCAATTGCAATTTGTTTAATTCCAGTTTCGTCCGATGCTTTTTTTACTTTTTCCATCAAAATATTTACGATAGAACGTTGAATAGAAGCGCACAAATCATCAATATTTTCTTCTATAAAATTTGGATTTGCTTTGACCTCTTTCTGAATAAAATATAAAATTGACGTTTTGAAACCGCTAAAACTAAAGTTTAAACCATCAATTTTTGGTTTTGCAAATTTGAATTTTGTAGGATCTCCAATCTTAGATTTTTTGTCAATAATTGGACCTGCAGGATATGGTAAGTTTAAAATTTTACCTGCTTTATCAAAAGCTTCACCAGCTGCATCATCAATTGTTTCACCTAAAATTTCCATCTCAAAATAACTGTTGATTTTCACGATTTGTGTATGTCCACCAGAAACAGTCAAACATAAAAATGGAAAAGTTGGTTTTTCGTCGTTGGCATCTTCAATAAAATTTGCCAAAATATGTGCTTGCATGTGATTAACCTCAATCAACGGAATATCCAATGATTGACTGAAAGATTTCGCAAAACTTCCGCCAACCAAAAGCGAACCCATCAATCCTGGACCACGTGTATACGCGATTGCTTTAAGTTCTTCTTTGTTAATATTTGCCTGTTTTAGGGCTTGATCTACGACGGGAACAATATTTTGTTGATGTGCTCTCGAAGCTAATTCTGGTACTACGCCACCATATATTTCGTGAATTTTTTGGCTTGCCACAACATTAGAAATAATTTTATTTCCGTCAATAATTGCTGCGCCTGTATCATCACAAGAAGATTCTATGGCTAAAATGTAGTTTTTATCGCTCATAATTCCTTGTAGAATAAAATTTATAACTTATTTTTACCCTGCAAATATCGTAAATTTAAACCATTGAAAATAGTCAGACGAATAGGAAGATTTTTATTGTCGTTGATTATACTCGTTTTAACCCTTGTTTTAACAGTAGCAATCGCAATACAAATCCCTGCGGTACAGACAAAAATAGCTCACTTTGCCTTAGAAAAATTAAATAAATCGTTGAACACACAAATGTATGTAGATGCGGTTGATATTGATTTTTTTGGACGTATTTATTTCTATGGTGTACATATTAAAGACGATCACAAATATGATTTTTTGAAGTCGAAGACTTTAGAAACAACAATAAATGTTTGGTCGTTAATTCCAGGAATCAAAAAAGATCATATCAATTTGAGTGAAGTGAAATTGATTGAACCTGAAATTCGTGTGATTACCTACAAAGGTGATTCGATTTCGAATTTCATCAAATTTGTGAACGGTTTTAGTTCTGATAAACCAAAAGATCCGAAAAAGATTTTCAAATTAGATGGAGATTTTATTTTACAGGACGGAAAAGTTTCAATTGTTAATCAAAATTCTGGAAATGTTTGGTTGGATTCGAAGCAGTTGAACATGACGGTAAAAAAGTTTCGATTAGTTGATTCTGATATTACGGCCGATTTAGAAAACTTCTGCTTTGTTGCGACAAAAAATAAAGAAACGTATAACGTACAAAATTTCACAGGAAAAGTTCATTATTCGAAAAAAGAAATTCGAGTTGAGAATTTAAATTTACGAACGGATACGTCTGTTTTAAACGGAAATTTATTATTGAGTTACGATCAACCTTCGGATATGTCTGATTTTAATAATAAAGTTCGTTGGGACGTTTTTTTTGATCGAGGATCTAAAATTAATTTTAAAGAAATTCGCTATTTCACTGATTTATTTGATAAAAATTCTTCGGTTGATTTATATGGAAAAGTGAACGGAACATTGAATAACCTGACATTTTTAGATTTCGAACTGAAAGGTGAAGATAATTATGTGGGTGCTTCTCGTTTGCTATTGCAAGATGTAACGCATGGTTCTTCGTTGAGATTTTCGACAAGAAATGTAAAAATCAATACATCCTATCAAAAAATTGTAAAGTTACTTCCAACCTTTGTTTCGAAGAAAATTCCGAATATGTTGACTCGTTTTGGAAACTTAAATTATCGTGGTGATATTTCATTAAATCCGAATGAAATTCATGCGAATGGTTACGCCGTTTCTGGACTTGGCGATGCAGATCTAAATGCACAAATTAGAAATTACAAAGATGTAAAATCGTTAATTTATAAAGGAACTTTAGATGCGAAAAATCTTAATCTTCGTCAATTAACAAATGCAAAAGATTTGGGTTATGTAAGCGGAAAATTTAGATTTGATGGAAAAGGAACAGACCTGAAAAATATCAATTTAAATTTGGATGGAAATCTTCGTTATATCGATTTGATTGGAAAAAGATATCAAAATATTAAGGTAGATGGTTTGGTCAAAAATTATCAGTTTAAAGGTTTATTTGATATTAAAGATCCTAATCTAAATGCGAAATTGAATGGAAAAATAAATTTTAGTGGAAAGCCATATGATTTTGATTTTACTTCGAATATTCGTCAAATTAATTTAGATTTTCTTGGAGTTACAAAAAATCTAAATGCAATTGTACGTGGCGATGTTGAAGGGAATTTTAAGCTGACAAATATTAATGATTTCAGGGGAAATATTGATGTCAAAAATCTTTATTTCCGTTCTAAAAAAGATACGTTAGAATTGGCTCATGTCATGTTGAGTTCTCAAATAGATGGTTCTCACAAAATTATGACATTAGATGTGCCAGATTATATGAAAGCCACTGTTGATGGGAAATTTAATATTACAGAAGTTGCAAATGTTATCAATAATTCACTTGTAGATCTAGTGCCATCTTTCCGCCATAAAAAAGTTTCGCCAAATCAGGCTTTTTCGTTTGATGTTTATGTGCAAGAAAATTTATTACAATATATCGATCCATCGATTTCTATTGAGCCAGATACACATGTTAAAGGTTATATTGATGGTACGAAAAATCAATTGGAAGCGACATTGGATACTCCAGGTATAAAATATGCAGGAATTCAATTGTTTCAGTCGAATGTTAATCTAAATACAATTGCAGAACTACCAACACTTAATGCGAAAATTGATAGTATGAAAGTGAGTGGAGTTACGATTAATGCAATTAACGTAAATTCGATTCCGAAGAATGATACAATGATTGTCAAAACAGACTTTAATATAGGTCGTAAGAATCCAATTTTATTTAATCTAAATCTTTTTCACACAGTTCAGAATAATAATGATTTGATTTTTGGATTTTCACCTTCGACAATACAAATAGATTCGACACAATGGACAATTAATCATTTGAATGATGCAAATTCTAATCGGGTAATTTTTAATCGAATCAATAAATCATTAAAAGTTGAAGATTTGTCATTAGAATCGGAAGAACAATATTTAAAAGTAAGTGGTTTATTTAATAACAATGTAGATTACAATTTCAATGCTGATTTTAAAGATTTGCATTTAGAAAAAATCATTCCTAAAACATTATTGAATAATCTAAAAATTGTCGGTATAGCGAACGGTAAAGTAGATATTATTAGAACAAAAGAAAAGTTAGAACCAACACTTGAAGCTAAAATTGATAAGTTAGGTTTAAATGATTTTGAGCTTGGTAATTTGACTTTACAAGGAGGTTATAATGTAGCGGATAAACAATTTAATTTTGAAACAAGTTTACAGAAAGAGCAAATTCAATCGTTGGTTGCTTATGGTAATATTATTAATAAACCAACAGGTCCTGAAGTCGATGTAGATGCCAATTTTGATGAGTTTCATATCGATTTCTTAGAAGGATTCTTAAAATCTGTTTTCTCTAATATGCGTGGAACGTTATCTGGTGATTTAAAAATTACTGGACCAATTGATTTACCAAATCTTAGCGGAAATATGATTGCAAAAGATCTTGGATTAAAAGTTAATTTCTTAGGAACTGATTATTTATTTGAAGGAGAAAATGAATTACTTGTTTCGAAACAAGGAAAAGGACAAGGGATTATTATGTTGAATGATATTGCGTTCAAAGACACAACTTTCAATACAAAAGGAAAAGTTGATGGAGCAATTCTTTTCCGCAACTTATCTAAATGGGGTCTCAACTTAGATTTTGATACCGATAATTTATTGGTGATGAACACATCTATTAAAGACAATGAATTGTTTTATGGAAAAGTATTTGCGAAAGGAAATGTATCTATGTTTGGTGCGGTAGAGGAATTGGAGATTGCTGGAGATGCGACAGTGGTTGGAAATTCTGAGTTAACGATAAATACAGGAAGTACAACAATTGAGTCAGAAAATAATTTGGTACGTTTTGTTCCTAACCAACATCTAGATGAAAAATCGAAAAATAACGAGCCTCACGCACCAAAAGGAATGTCGATAGATGTCAACATCAATGCGTATCCAAATGCGATGGTGAATTTGATTTTTGATGCAGCTACAAATGATAAAGCAACAGCGCGAGGAACTGCAGAAAATCTTAGATTCTTAATGAATAAAGCAGGATTGAGTATTACAGGGGTATATAATATAGAAAGTGGAACATATGAGTTTAGACAATTTCCGCTGATTCCAAAAGATTTTAAAATCAAAAAAGGATCTTCGGTACAATTTGCAGGAAATCCACTTGATGCAACACTTAATATTACAGCTGAATATCAACGTTCGGTGTCAAATGTTGGAGACTATTTAGGTGTAGGATATTCGCAAATTTATGATGCTCTCTTATCAATTAATATTTCTGAAACGTTGAAAAAACCTATTATCGATTTTGGATTAACAATTCCTAATGCAGGTTCGGATATCAATTCGCAGTTACAATCAAAATTCCGTTCAAATACAGAAGAACAGATGCTTCAGTTTAGTTATATCTTATTGACAGGTAAATTTGGTGATGCTTCGGCTGTTCAATCTGGTGTAACAAGTACAGCTGCTGATATTGGTTTATCGACAATTGCGGGTATGTTGTCTTCTATTGCGAACAATGTAGATATACAAATGGAGTATGTCGGTGGTAGTGCGCAATCGGAGACAAATGATAAAATTAGAACTTCTGTTTCTTATCGGGTTAATAATCGTTTAAGTTTACGTGGTTCGTATGGAATTGCGGTTACAAATAATAGAAATGTACAAGAGAACTTCGATGGGAATTTTGATGTTTCTTATGATATCTCGAAATTAAACAATGGATCTTTGGTCTTAAAAGCATTTACAAAACCTACAACTTTCGGTTTATTGCCAGGAATGGAAAATAACTTAAATCAAAGTTTCGGAGTAGGAATTCAGTACAACAAAAGCTTCGATACGTTTAGAGGATTTTTAGGTTTAGATGAAAATAAACGAAAAGCAAAAGCTAAAAAAGAAGAGCAACAGCAAGAAAGATTTGATTCGATTGTACTTCCGAAACAGTTTAAAAGTGAGGAAAGAAGAATAGATTCTACTCGTCAAACTACAAAAGATACGGTCAAAGTTACGTATCAAAAAAGTACTCAACCTAAAGTGGAACAAAAACGTCGTGGTTTAGTCAAAATTAAATAAAAAAAAATGAGTTTATTGTGGTTAGACAATAAACTCGCGCAAACAAACAAAAGTGATTAGTTCTTTCTTTTTTGAACTATTATTATAACAAAAGTAAAATATTAAATAAATCATTAAAAAATATTTTGAAGTTTGTTTGTTTTATTTATAATTTTGCTAAAAATTAATTCGATTTTTTATTAAAATAATAATAATAATCAAAAATTAGGAAAATGAATTACATAATTGATGATGTTGATAAGAAAATTTTGATGTATTTGATTGACAATACAAGAATGCCATTTACAGAAATTGCAAAGAAAATGAATGTTTCTGCTGGTACTATTCACGTACGTGTCAAGAAATTAGAGGAGGCTGGAATCATCAAAGGAACTACACTAATTACAGATTATGATAAAATGGGTTATCAGTTTGTTGCGTATGTAGGATTGTTACTTACAAAAACAAACAAAACTCAGAAAGTGATAGATGAATTATATAAAATTCCTAACGTAACAGTGGTTCACGTTGTGTCTGGAAAATATAATATTTTCTGTAAAATTCGTGCAAGAGATACTTCTGATGCGAAAGATGTTATCTACAAAATTGATCAAATTGATGATGTATTGAGAACAGAATCTATGATTTCGTTAGAAGAATCTTTTAACGATAAAAATAGATTGATGCATTCAATTTTTCATTAAAAATAAATTTCAATTTATTAATCATCCCACAAAATGACAGACGAAGAAAAAGAAAAATATTTTCAGGTCGCTCTATGTTCAAGTCTCGTACTTTTCGGGTTTGATGGAGAAGATCTCAAAATATTGGTGTATAAAAAACTAAACGATCCTTTCAAAGGAGCATTGGTTTTGCCAGGAAAATATATTGCGCCAACGGTAAGTAACGATCAAGCAATTCACGAATTGTTGATTGAGAAAATTGCTTACGATGAGCATCAAACATATATTGAACAATTGAAAGCTTTTACAAAAGTTTTTCGTAATCCATTAGGACGTGTTGTAAATGTTGCTTATTACGCTTTGGTTAAATTGACACCTCAAATAGAGGAAAAAGTGAAAACACAAGGTGGAGAATGGTATGCTTACGACCGTGTTCCGGATTTGGCTTTTGATCACAATGAGATTGTAAAATATGCAAAAGAGCGTGTAAAACGTCGTGTGAAGCGTCGTCCAGTAGGGTTCAACTTACTTGGAGATGAGTTTACAATTGCGCAATTGCAAAGTTTGTATGAAAAAGCCTTGAATCGTGAGTTGGATAAACGTAACTTTAGAAAGAAAATCTTTAATTCAAATTTAATTATCGAAACTGGTAATACAACAGATCCTAAACAACATCGTAAAGTATCTAAATTGTATCGTTTTGATGAAGAAAAATACGAAAAATTGAGTTTGAAAGGATATGATTTCTTATTTTAAAATAAAGCTATGACAGATCAAAAAGTAGAACAAAATCAAGAACGTGACGATATTTTTGACACAAAAGTTTTAATGTCGGATAATACCAAAACAAAAGATTTGAAACACGAAGGAAACAAAACATCATTCCTTTTCAAGTCAATGATCTTTATAATGGTTTTCTTGATTTTGAGTATTCTTTATCGTGGTTATCAATTATTGGTGACAAATGATTATTTGTTCCGCCAAATGATGAACGAAGATGCGCCAGAAATGCCAAAATGGTATCCAATTTCGACTCTTGTTTTAGGAGTTATTGCATTGATAGGTATCTTTTTAGTGAAATCTTATAAAAGAATTGGTGTATATATGGTTGTGACATCATTATTTGTGTCAGCAGCAATGCAGCCCGAATTTATGGCAGATGGAACACTTTTTACCATGTTTACATTATTTGTGTTTATAGGTTATGGTTTAGCGATTATCTATCCATATTGGCACAAGTTTAAATAAAAACTTAATAAAGTCTAGAAAAGAGGTTACAATTAGTTGTGACCTCTTTTTTTGATGCTGAATTATTTGTATTAATATCATTCAATATGAATATTTTAAGCATGTTAATTGTTTAAGTTGATAAAAAAACTGCTTAAATAAAGTGAATATGAGAATTTAACGGCTATATTTGTCTTGTGTGGAAAAAATATAAATTAAAAGTACAAAATGGATTGTATTTCAGTATTTGATATGCTCAAAATTGGCGTTGGTCCTTCAAGTTCGCATACTTTAGGTCCTTGGCGCGCTGCAGAAGCTTTTCTGAAAGAATTGGATGCTGCATCTATCTTTAATAAAATTACAAAAGTTCGTGTAGATTTGTACGGCTCTTTATCGCTTACGGGTAAAGGACATGCAACTGATTATGCAGTAATGTTAGGGTTAAGCGGTGCTGATCCTGAATATATTCCTGTTGATGATATTTCGAATATTATTAATACAATCAATACAAATAAACAATTAAATTTTGGAAATAAATTTTTAATTGATTTTAATCCCGAAACTGATATCGTTTTCAATCGTGAGTTTTTATCTTTTCACGCTAATGGAATGATGTTTACAGCTTTCTATGAGAACGAAGAATTATCTTCTACGTTTTATTCGATAGGGGGAGGATTTATTACAAAAGAGGATGATAGTGCTACCAATACAGATGTCACTTGTGCTTTTCCATATTTATTTAATACATCAACAGAATTATTAGAATTTTGTTCGAAAGAAAATAAATCGATTTCTGAAATTATGTTCGAGAATGAAAAAACAATTCGAACTGAAGATGAAATTCACCACGAATTAATGCGTGTTTGGAATACTATGTTAGAGTGTATGTACATTGGTTGTCATACAGAAGGTATTTTACCAGGCGGATTGAACGTGAAACGTCGTGCTTACGATATGCACAAAAATTTGGTTGGAGCAACACCTTATTCTAATTCACAAGAATGGATTGCATCAATCCGAAAAACCAAAGTATATTTTCGTCAAATCTTGAAATGGGTGAGTTGTTTTGCTCTTGCTGTTAATGAAGTAAATGCTTCGTTAGGTAGAGTTGTAACAGCGCCAACAAATGGAAGTGCAGGAGTTATTCCAGCAGTTTTGATGTATTATTTGGTGATCGAAAATCATAAAGCTGGTCAAAAAGAGATTGAACAATTCTTAACAACAGCAGGAGTTATTGGTTCTATTTTTAAGAAAGGAGCAACTATTTCTGCGGCAATGGGAGGTTGTCAAGCTGAGATCGGCGTATCTTCAGCTATGGCTGCAGCTGCATTATGCGAATTAATGGGAGGAACTCCTGCGCAAGTAACAATGGCTGCCGAAATTGCAATGGAACATCATTTAGGTTTAACATGCGACCCGATTGGTGGTTTGGTACAAATTCCTTGTATCGAGCGTAACACAATGGGAGCGATTAAAGCGATAAATGCAGCAGAATTAGCACTGGATACAGATCCGTTGACTGCGAAAGTTCCGTTAGATAAAGTTGTGAATACGATGTGGGAAACTGCAAAAGATATGAATAATAAATACAAAGAAACTTCTGAAGGAGGTTTGGCAGTTGCTGTAAATATTGCAGATTGTTAGTAACTTATTTATTATCAGTAAAATAATATTATGTGTATTAATTGTAAGGATTATGAATGTGTGTTGTGTATTTCAAAAATAATCCTTACATTTGCACAGCCTTTTAGAGTTAAGGTACGGATGTTAAAGAATATTCATTTAGGGATTTTTTAGGCTGCTCAGCCATTTAATTTTATTCTTTCATATCTGTTGGTTAAATAATTTAAAATAAAACCGTGATATGAAATATAAATGAATTTCATTATCTCGGTATCGTATCTAACATGATTACATTCAAAGAATTAGGACTTCAAGAAGAAATCCTAACTGCAATTGAGAAAATGGGCTTCGTTAACCCATCTCCAATCCAAGAAAAAGCTATTCCTCAAATCCTTTCATCAGATCAAGATGTTATTGCATTGGCGCAAACAGGTACAGGAAAAACTGCAGCATTCGGGCTTCCGGTTTTAAATCAATTAGACAGCAATTCAAAATCAGTACAAGCAATTATTTTGTGTCCTACTCGTGAATTATGTTTACAAATTGCAAAAGAATTAGAATCTTTTTCTGCTGATATGCGTGGAGTACGTGTACAGGCAGTTTACGGTGGTGCTGACATCGTTAAACAAATTAGAGGATTAAAAGATAATCCACAAATCGTTGTAGGAACACCAGGTCGTACAATGGACTTAATCAAACGTGGTGCATTAAAAATTAATGATATCACATGGACAGTTTTAGATGAGGCAGATGAGATGTTGAACATGGGATTCCGTGACGAAATCGATTCTATCTTAGAAACAACTCCAGAAGAAAAACAAACTTTATTATTCTCAGCTACAATGCCTTCAGAGGTTCGTCGTATCGCTTCAGAATATATGCACAATCCAGTTGAGATTGCTGTAAGTAAAGTAAATACTGCATCAAAAAATATCGAGCATCACGTTTACTTAGTACGTTCTTCTGATCGTTACTTAGCTTTAAAACGTTTGGCCGATTATTACCCAAATATTTATGGTATCGTTTTCTGTAGAACTCGTCGCGAAGCGAAAGACGTAGCAGATAAATTGATGCAAGATGGTTACAATGCAGACGCATTACATGGAGATTTATCACAATCACAACGTGATCACGTGATGGAGAAATTCCGTAACCAAAATATTCAAATCCTTGTCGCAACAGACGTTGCTGCTCGTGGTATTGACGTAAATGAGTTGACTCACGTAATCAACTTCAATTTACCAGATGATCCAGAAGTTTATGTACACCGTTCAGGACGTACAGGACGTGCGGGTAACAAAGGAATTTCTATCATTATTTCAGGAGGACGTGAAGCGCGTAAAATTAGAGATTTAGAAAAATTAATTGCTTCTAAAATCGAGCCTAAAAATGTACCAACTGGAGCAGAAATCTGTGAAAAACGTTTAATTTCTTTAATCGATAAAATCGAAAATATCGAAGTTGATGAAGAATTAATCGAGCCTTACATGGAAACTGTAAATGAAAAATTGGCGAACTTAGATCGTGACGATTTATTAAAACGTTTCATGACAGTTGAGTTCAATTCTTTCTTAGAATATTACAAAAACACGAAAGATATTTCTTCTGAAGGAGATCGTGGTGATAGAGGAGATCGTTCTTCTAACCGTCGTGGTGGACGTGATTTCTCTCGTTTCTTTATTAATATTGGTCAAAAACACAATTTACGTGTTCCAAACTTAATTGGTTTAATTAACGAGCAAACTCGTAATCGTAACATCGAAATCGGAAAAATTGAAATTTTACGTAATTTCTCTTTCTTCGAAGTTGATACACAATTCGAATCATTAGTGTTAGAATCTTTCAAAGATGCACAACGTGATGGAGTAGACTTAGATGTTCAAATCTCTAAACCAGAACCTAGACGTGGTGATGGTGAGCGTCGTGGTGGAGATCGTCGTCGTAATGACAGAGGAGATTCTCGCGGACGTGGTTTCAATAGCCGTCGTGATAATGACCGTGAAAGAAGTGGAGGTTATCGTGGTGGAGATCGTGATCGCGGAGGAGACAGAGGTGGATTCCATGGAGGTGATCGTGACCGTGATTCTAGAGGTGGAGATCGTGGTGGTTACCGTGGAGGAGACCGTAATAGAACAGGAAACTCAAGAAGAGGTAGAGATTAATATATTCTCAATAAAAAATAACAAAAAGGATGATTTTATAAAATCATCCTTTTTTATTCATAAAACTTCTGTTTGAATAAATAATTTTTCTATATTTATTCAAAACCACAAATAAATGACAGTACAAGAATTGTTTAGCTCTATTCGATTATCCATCGAAGAAGAGAATTATACGCAATTAAAACAGATTAAAATTTTCAAACCAGAGAAATTCAATTGGGTGAAGGATATTTTTGAGCCTTATAATGTTGCTCAATTAGGAACTCAAAAAGGTTTAATTTGGAAGTATAATGAAGAACGAGAAGATTATACTTTTCAGAATTTAGCTGATAAATACAATCAATTTTTAAACTATTTAAGAAACAAAGGAATTGTACAAGGAGACAAAATGTTTTCTCAAGTTCCATTATTACCGATTACTTGGATTGGTTATTTGGCTTCTATCAAAGGTGGATTAATTATTATTCCAGCCGCAACAACTTTAGAAGCAAGGGATTTAACGTTTAGATTCGAGTCTTCTTTTCCAGAAGTTGCTTTAGCAGATCAAGCAAATGCATCGAAAATAGATGAAGCAGAAGCAAAATTTGATAAAAAGATTAAGGTAAAATTAATCACAGAAGGCGAGCGAGAAGGTTGGATAAATATCAATGAGTTATGGAAAGAATCTATTCAAGCTGAGGCTGCAGATACAAAACCAGACGATGATTTATTCTACTTTTTTACTTCAGGAACGACAGGAATGCCGAAAGTTGTGGTGCATACGCATTACACTTATCCGCTTGGAGGTTTCACGACTTCTTCTTGGGTTGGAATGAAAAAAGGTGATTTACATTATAATATTTCTCAACCAGGTTGGGCGAAATTCTTTTGGAGTAGTTTTTTTGCTCCATGGAATATGGGTGCGACAATTTTGGGTTATCATTCAGATAAATTTGTTCCGAAAGAACAATTACAAACCATTCAAGATTTGGGTGTAACAACTTTTTGCGCACCACCAACAGCTCTGCGTGTATTGATTTTAGAAGATTTGAAAAGTTATGATTTCAAACTTCGTCAATGTGTTGCAGCTGGTGAACCGCTTAATCCAGAAATTATAGATGTCTGGAAAGAAGGTACAGGAATTACGATTCGTGATGGTTATGGACAATCAGAATCAACTGCGATGATTGCGAATTTGCCAAATGAGAAGATTAAATATGGATCGATGGGAAAACCTGCGTTTTTATACGATATTGTGATTGCTGATGATGATGGAAATATTGTACAAGATTGCGAAGAAGGAAATATTTGTGTTGTGCATAATGAAGAAACCATCAATGGAATTTTCAAAACTTATTTGATTCAGAAAGATAAAATGGCGAAAGTTTTCAAGCATGGATTATATTATACAGGAGACAAAGCTTATAAAGACGAAGATGGTTATGTTTGGTTTGTTGGGCGTGATGATGATGTGATAAAAGCGTCTGATTTCCGTGTAGGACCATTTGAAGTAGAAAGTGCTTTGTTAGAGCATGATGCCATTATGGAAGCTGCTGTTGTGGCAAGTCCGCATGATTTGAGAAGTAATGCTGTAAAAGCTTTTGTTATTTTAGCACCTGGAAATGAAGCTTCGGAAGAATTAGCAAAAGATATTTTTAGATATACAGAAGAGCATTTAGCACGTTACAAAATTCCACGTATTGTGCAGTTTGTGGAGAGTTTACCAAAAACAATTTCAGGAAAAATACGTCGAGTGGAATTGCGTAACCAAGAAGCTGTTGATAAAAAGAATAAAACGATTATACCAAACGAATATTTTCACGAAAAATATTAGTCGAGCTTAAAATTAACACACAAAAAAACCACTTCAAACGAAGTGGTTTTTTAATATCAAATAATTTTATAATTTTTCTTCTATATATTCCTGAATTTTATTCGTAATAATTGGAACCGCTATCATAATCAATCCAGAAATTAAAATTTTTGTAATTCCCTTCATTGGATATTTTTTTGAAGCTTTATCTCCAGCCCAATTTAATGCACTTTCAACTTTAGAAGAAGTAAAACTTGTATCGGATTTTAAGTTTGTTACAAGATTAACTGCTTTATTTACAAATGAATTTTCATGTTTATTTTCAGCAACTTTCATTTGTAATTTTAGTTTACGTTTTGCCATTCGCAAATCGTCTAAATTTTTTATCGCAGACATTTGTTCTTTATTCTTCATCGTCGTCTTCGTCATCTTCCTGGTTAGACATAGCTTCCATCGCGTTTTCTACGGCAATATTTGTCAAGAAAAGTTTTAATTTCTTTCTAAATAGAATAGAAAAAACCATCATTAAGAAATAAATTCCAGTTACAGCAAGAAAACCTAATCCTGTATCATTAAAATAACCTCCCAAAATAAATCCTAATGCTAAACTTCCTAATAATAATAGAAACAAAGAAAATACGGCAATAATTAATACATAAATACCGCTCGCCAACATATTACTCAGCGAATCTACGAGATCGTATTTAGCTAAAGTTATTCTATTATTAATATAAACTTTTAGTTCATTAAACATAAAATTGATTTATTTCAGACAAAGTTAATTATAAATTTTAAGGAATGTTGTATTTCGAAGAAATTAAACTCCTACGTTTTCTTGAAATTCGTCTTTTAAATCTTCTTTTGTTTGGTTTGCTTTAGATTTTAAATCTTTTCCAGCTTCTTTCGCTTTTGCTACAAACTCGTCTTTTTGTTCTGCTAATTTTGATTTTACTTCGTCTAATTTAGCTTCTAATTCTTTTTTTGTTTTTTTCGCTTTATCAGAAAAATCATTCGCGTATTTGTCTAACTCTTTTTTGTATTTGTCAGCTTCTTTTTTTAATTTTTTGCGAGTGTCTTTCCCTGATTCTGGCGCATATAATAAACCTACTACTGCTCCGATTGCTGTTCCAATTGCTAAACCTGCTAATAATTTAGTTGCATTATTTAATTTACTCATAATAAAGTTTTTTTTGAGATTAAACGTTTTTTATATTTACACTTTAAAATTACAAAAACAATACCAAAGAATTCAAATCAAATTTTAAAAATTACAATAAATGTTAATATTATCTGAAAAATCACAAAATATGCCAGCTTCTCCAATCAGAAAGTTGGTGCCATACGCAGATGCAGCGAAAAAAAGAGGAACGAAAGTTTATCACTTAAATATTGGACAGCCCGATATTGAGTCGCCAAAAGCTGTTTTAGAAGGATTGAAAAATTTTCCTTCAAACATTATTTCTTATACGCACTCAGAAGGAACGTTGGAATATCGTCAGGCTTTGGCAGATTATTTTACAAATCGCGGAATTGAATTAACCCCAGAAAATTTTATTGCAACATTAGGAGGTTCGGAAGCTTTATTATTTATTTTCGGAATTATTGCAAATCCAGGAGATGAAATTATTATTCCAGAACCTTTTTATGCAAATTATAATGGATTTACATGTGAAAACGATGTAAATATTGTTCCAGTTCCATCTACAATTGAAAATAATTTTGCATTACCTGCAGTAGAAGAGTTTGCAAAAAAAATTACAGATAAAACACGTGCTATATTAATTTGTAATCCAGGGAATCCAACAGGTTATGTATATTCGAAAGAAGAATTAAATCAATTAAAAGATTTGGTTTTAGAGCATGATATATATTTAATTGCGGATGAAGTTTATGCAGAATATTTATATACAGAAGAAGAATTTACATCTGTTTTAAGTTTCCCAGAACTGAAAGATAATGCAATTGTAATTGATTCTGAATCGAAACGTTTTTCTTTATGTGGAGCACGTTCTGGAGCTTTGATTACACGTAACGAGAAATTCTTAAAAGCTGCAATGTTATATGCACAAGCGCGTTTAAGCCCTGTTGAAATTTCTCAATACATTGCAACTTTAGCCCACAGAAACGTAGGAACTTATTTTGAAGATTGTCGTACAGAATATTTAAAACGTCGCAACACTTTGGTAAAAGGTTTACAACAAATTCCAGGTGTTGTTTGTCCAAATCCAAAAGGAGCATTTTATTGTATGATTCAATTACCTGTAGATAGTGCAGAAAAATTTGCAATCTGGTTATTAGAATCTTTCTCATCAAATGGAGAAACAGTAATGTTGGCACCAGGAGCAGGATTTTATTCAACTCCAAATTCAGGAATTCAAGAAGTTCGTTTGGCTTATGTTTTGAAAGAAGAAGATTTGGTTCGTTCTGTCGAAATCTTGAAAGAAGCTTTAGAACAATATCCAGGAACAATTAGATCATAAGAAAAATACGAAGATGGAAATCATCGAAAATTATTCATTAAAATTATATAACACATTTGGAATAGAAGCGAAAGCAAAATATTTTGCTGATGTTGCAACTATTCAAGATTTGCGAAAAGTTTTGGTTTTTCGTCGTCAAAAAGATTTACCTATTTTATTTATAGGAGGAGGAAGTAATATGCTTTTTGTAGACGATTTCCCTGGAATTGTGTTAAAACTGAATTTGAAAGGAATCGAAATTATCAATGAAGATGATGATTTTGTGTATGTAAAAGCGCAAGGAAGCGAGAATTGGCACAATTTTGTTGAATGGACGTTGCAAAATGATTTCGGAGGATTAGAAAATCTTTCGTTGATTCCTGGAAATGTTGGTACTGCACCGATGCAAAATATTGGTGCGTATGGCGTAGAAGTAAAAGATTATATCGAAGAAGTTCAGACATTAGTTCTGGAAACGGGTGATGAACGTACTTTTACAAATGAAGAATGTCAGTTTGGTTATCGCGAATCTGTTTTTAAAAATGAATTGAGAGGTCAATATGTCTTGGTGGCAGTTACGTTTAAACTGACAAAGAAAAATCATAAACTTCATGTTGATTATGGTGCAATAAAATCTGAATTGGAAAAGGAGCAAATTTTTGATCCAACGATTCAAGAAATTAGTGCAGCTGTGATCAAAATTCGTCAAAGTAAATTACCAGATCCTTCGCAAATAGGGAATTCGGGAAGTTTCTTTAAAAACCCTGTGATTTCGAATGAAGAATTTGCTGAGATTGAAAAACTTCATCCAGAAATTTCTCATTTCAAAACTGATTTAGGTGTAAAATTAGCTGCTGGTTGGTTAATAGAACACGCAGGTTGGAAAGGAAAACGTTTTGGAGATGCGGGAGTTCACGACAAACAAGCTTTGGTCTTGGTGAATTATGGAAATGCAACAGGACGCGAAATATATGATTTGTCTGAACGAATTATAGAAGATGTGAAAGCCAAATATGGCGTAACATTGGTTAGAGAAGTCAATATTATACAATAAATTAAATCCCGCTTTCAGCGGGATTTTTATTCTTCTTCTTTATTGATTTTTAATTTAGAAATTCCAATTATTAATATAATTCCGAATGCTATGTATAAAAGTTTTTCGAGAATATTTGTTACTATATTTAGTTCATAAATTGAAACACCAAGATATTCTTTTATAGATAATCTTATTATTGATAATAGTAATATAGAAATTGTTATGAAAATTAGATAATTACTAAAACTTATTTTTTTTCCGTGAGCAACAA
Source organism: Empedobacter falsenii (assembly GCF_019308355.1). Classification (GTDB taxonomy): domain Bacteria; phylum Bacteroidota; class Bacteroidia; order Flavobacteriales; family Weeksellaceae; genus Empedobacter; species Empedobacter falsenii_B. Next base: position 58,225 of record NZ_JAAGKM010000008.1, read on the forward strand.
TAGAAATAATTAATAATAAAATATCGAATACGAAGTGAAGGACTAAAATTACTTTAGTATACAAAATTAAAAAATCCGGATCCATATATTTATTTATAATTTGTAATAATCTCCACAATTTTATCCAAACCATCGGTTAAAGCAGCAGGACCAGGTTGTAAAATCAATTCAGATTTTATTTCGTATAAATGATTTTGTTGAACTGCTTTTACATTTTCGAAACCAATACGTTGTTTTACTTTTTCTGGTTTGAACATTTTACCACACCAAGAACCAATAATAATTTCAGGGTTACGTTCAATCACTTGTTCAGCCAACAAAATACGATCTTTAGCCAAAGCTTTATTTTTGAGTTCTGGAAAAGCTAATTTTCCTCCAGCAATTTCTATCAAATCATTTACCCAAGCGCTTCCCGAAATAATTGGTTCGTCCCATTCTTCAAAAAAAACTGTTGGATGATAGGGAAGGAGAGCAGCTTGTTGTTTTACTTCTTCGAGTTTCTTTTCATAAGATTCAACTAATTTTAATCCTTTATCTTGGCAACCAATCAATGAAGTAAATTGCACAATCATATTTAAAATTTCATCAACTGTTCGGTGATTAAAGATAAACACATTGATTCCTCTTCTAATTAATCCTGCTGCAATATCTGCTTGTAAATCCGAATATCCTACAACTAAATCTGGTTTCAAATTGATGATATCTTCAAATTTAGCATCTAAAAAAGTTGAAACTTTAGGTTTTTCTTTTCTTGCTTGTGGCGGACGATAGGTAAAACCACTAATTCCTACTAAACGATGTTGTTCATTAATGTTATACAGAATTTCAGTTCCTTCTTCGGTTAAGCAAACAATGCGTTGAGGATATCGATTTGATGACATTTTGGCTTGATGTTAAATTGATGTGAGGTATAAAAATAAGAAATTCATACCATTTGTATGATATGAATTTCTTTTGAAAAAACTATGAGTAAAAATGTTAGTTAACTAAAACTCCAAATTCGGATCCAGCAGCGTAATCTTGTCCATTCTGAGAACTTAAAGCTGTGAAACGGATATATCTTCCGCGAATTGGTTTGTCGAACAAAATTGTTTGCAGTTTAGTGTTTTTCTCGAAAGAACCTTCTTTGATAGGGTTACTCCAATTTTTTCCGTCTAAACTAATCTGAACTCTATAATCTTTTATATTTCCATTAGCTCCATCTTGACGAGGTAAATATGTAAATCCTTTAATCATCTTGAATTCTCCTGCATCAAAATCAACCCAATGAGGATATTGCGCAACAGTGACAGAATACATCGTATGCCAAATAGAGCTTGGATTACGATCTACAAGATTTGCAGCATCTCCTTCTCCAGTTTCTTGACTTGAAGCAAAAACAACTTGTAACGGAATCGTTTCTATTTTAGTAAATTTTGAAGAAACTTTAATGTTCGGATTATTTTTATCCCAAGTAACAATTGTATTCGCATCTCTCAATTTGAAAGGTTCTGTATACTTCGTTTCTTTTCCATTCCCGATTTTGTAATACAAATCTGCATGTTGATTTTGGCTCAAAATTGTAACTTCCCCAATTTTGTTTCGTGTAATAAGAAGTGGAGAATCTCCTGCTCCTTTTACTTTTGCTTGCGTTGAATAATTATTGCTTTGAACAGGACGAATAATAAATCCAAAAGTTGTTGCGTTTGGTTTTACACGATCTTGTTCTAATGGTGGTCCTTGCCCACAACTATTTCCTCCAAGCCCTGTAACACCAGCATCTAAATGCATATACGTTCCATTACTTTTTGGTAATTGATAGAAATGAGGCGTTTGCGTTAATTCTAATTCGCTCCAAGGCAAAACAGAAGTTGACATCAAATCTTTGCTTACAAAAACAACCCCATTTCCAGAAGTATCAGTTAAAGAACTCCATCTAACTTCCTCATTATTACTCATACTTTGCGGATTTGGCCACGGTACAAACTGATCTTTCACTGTACTTTTATGAAATTCAATATTCTGAGCGGTTTTACGATCTGCATAATTATTAATCGGACCGCGTCCGTAATAGTTGTAATTGCTCAAATTTTCTGGTAATTTCAATTCATAACCTAAACGCGCTAAAGCAAGCGATTCGTCATTTGAAGTAATACTTGACGATAATTCGATTGAACCATCTGGATAAATCGTCCAAACTTGATTTGAAGTAAATTTGAAATCATTTTCCCCAAATACTTGGTCTTTGTGTTCTTCGATCTTATATGTTCCAGAAGTACCTCCTAAAAGTGATGCGCTATTTGGCGCTTGTGATTCTACAACATACGATAATACAATTGCGCCATCTTTTCTTGTGTAAGAAGTTGATGATAAAACTTTGTGTTTTAAATTATGTAAACCTTTTTGAAACCATTGCTGATACGCCCAGTTGTCATTATCCATTGGTGCACGATAAGCATCTAATTTTGGACCGTCACCATCTTTAATAATCGTTTGGTTATTATAATTTAAACTATAAATAGTTCCAGTTTGATTATCAAATTTTACAGCGAAACCATTTCCACTAATTGTTTTTAGTTTTTCTGAATCTGTTATGGTAATTTGATTTGTTTTTTGAACTTCTTGAATTGTCGGAATTTGTTCTGCAGCTTTCACAAAAATTTGTTCTTCCATTTGAACATAATCTTTCTTCGCCCACAATTGATCATGATTTTGCTTGAATTGAATTTTTACAAAATACTCTGATGTAGGTTTTAATTTTGATTGATTAATTGGTAAACGAACGATTTGTTTTTCGCGAGGACTAATGATTTTTTTAGGCTCAATAAAAGCTGTACTTCTTTCAATTTCGATTCCATCTTCGTATAAAGCCCATTCTGGCGTGTAATCTTCTAACGAAATGAAATAATTTTTATTAAAAATTTCGATTTCACCATTCAAGATATTTGCAGGTTTTACACCAACATTTTGATAGACTTTTTTAACTTCCCAGTAAGAAGGTTTTTCCTTTAAATCAGCGAAAACTAATCCATTGTTTACAAACGTTCCGTCATTTGGTTTATCCCCGAAATTACCTCCGTAAGCGAAGAATTTTTCGCCTGTCTTTTTATCATAATAATACATTGCTTGGTCAACCCAATCCCAAATAGCACCTCCCATAAAGAAGTTGGTAGATTCCATTGCTTCCCAATAATCTATCAGATTTCCAGCTGCATTTCCCATTCCATGCGCATATTCAGAAATATGGAAAGGATATTTTAACTTATAATTTCCTTGTACAGCATCACGAACCCAATTGATAGAAGGGTATTGATTAGATCCCATATCAACAATTGCATTATTTCGCTCGTATTGAACAGGACGAGAAGTATCAATTTTTTTGATTGCATTGTAGGCTTCAACAAAATTATTTCCAGGACCAGCTTCATTTCCTAAAGAGCAAATAACGATAGAAGGATGATTGATTGTTGCATGAAACATCTCTACATTACGTGCCACGTGCGCATCTCTCCACTCTTTTGGATGAGAGATTGAAGCTTCACCGTAGTAATATTGGTGACTTTCTGCATTGGCCTCGTCCTCTAAATAAATCCCATATTTGTCGCATAAATAATACCAATAAGGATCATCTGGATAATGTGAGTTACGAACATGGTTAATATTTGCACGTTTCATCAACTTAATTTCTTCTTCCATCTGTTGACGTGTCACAACTTTTCCTTTTTCAGGATTTGTTTCGTGGCGGTTAACACCTTTCAGTTTTATTGTTTTTCCATTTACATAGAAATAACGTCCAGCCAAACCAAACTCATCATCTACAGCTTTTGTATCTTTAATTTCAACCTTTCTAAATCCTACATTCGTCGAAACTGTTTCGATGGTTTTGTTCTTTGTATCTTTTAATTCTCCAACTAATGTATAACGATAAGGACGCTCTGCTAACCAAAGATTTGCATTCTTTAGTTTTAGTTTGTAAATAGATGAAGAATTAGGATTGATTGTAACTGCATCAGAATTGATAATATATTCAGTTGTTGCAACTTTGTCAGTTTCGTCACTGTATAATTTATTTTGATAAAATGTATAAGCAATTTTATAACCTTTTGCGGCTTTATTTGATAAATTTCTAATATCAGCCGAAATATTTAGTTCACCATCTTTATAGTTATTCGTTACATCAGGAATTACAACCAAATCTCTAACTTGGATTTTCGGTTTTGATGTTAATGAAACTGTACGAAAAATTCCTAGCAATCTAAACATATCTTGTGCTTCTAAGAATGAAGCGTCAGAATTCCTATAGACTTCAACTGCTACAGAGTTTTCACCTTTTTTATTTAGATAAGGTGTAATGTTAAATGAAGCTAAATTTCTAGAATTTTTAGAAAAACCAACATATTTTCAATTAATCTATAAATAGAAAAATGAATCTACTCCATCAAAATTCATGTAAATATAACGTCCATCCCAATTTTTAGGAACATCGAATGTACGTTTGTACGAACCAACTAAGTATATATTATCCAATCTTTATTTGGCTCTCGCATTACACCTCCTTTCCAATCGTCTATTTTTACAGTATGTTGAAAGATAACTTTTTGATTGACATAAATTGGAACACCATATTTTAAATCTCCATTTTTCTGTATTCCGAAAATATTCCAACTCATTGGAACAGGAACATCGTCCAAGAAGAGGTATCAAAATTGTTTTCGTAAAAATTTTTCGGTCTTTCGTTTGGGTTTTTTGCCCAATTAAATTTCCAAATACCATTCAAATTCATCCAGTATGGGCTATTTTCTGGTAAAAGTTTTACAGCTTGATTTTGATTTTCGAAAGAGAAGAAATAACTCTTTGGTAATTCTTTATTAAAGGATAAATTCATTGGAGATTACCATTCGTTACCGTCTGGAGAATCTTTCGTTCCGTAATTGAAGCCCCCTAAATTATGCATAAAAGGATTTTCAATTGGCGGATTTGTTTGTGCAAAAGTTGTCTGAACAACAAGTGCAGAAACAATAACTTTACTGTACTTTGTTATAAGATTCATTTTTCAACAATCATTTTTAATCACGTGTTAAACAAATATAGTTTTGATTATTAAACGATTATGCTTATTTGAAGAAGTTAAAATAAGGTGATAAAATTGTAAATAATTGTTTTTTAATCTTATGGTTGATTTATGATTTTTTTTTCTAAAATAGATAGAATTAGAGAAAAATTTTAATTTGATTAAAAGAATTGTTTAAAAAGTATTATTGTAAAAAAAGACCACTTGCAAAAGTGGTCTTTAGATTAAGTTTTCAGCTTAAATTATATATTTTTTGAATTTGCACAGCTGTAATTAACTGGACCATCGTTTGGAATATCTTTTAAAATATCTAATAAATAATCCCAGAATTTTTGTACAGAAGCAATTTCTACTTTTTCGTCAGGAGAGTGAGCACCAGAGATGTTTGGACCAAAAGAAATCATATCCAAACCTGGATAATTTGTTCCAATAATTCCGCATTCTAAACCTGCGTGGCAAGCCACAACTTTTGGTTCTTCTCCAAATTTTGAAACATAAATTCCTTTCATCAATTCTAAAATTTCAGAATGAGTATTTGCTTTCCAACCTGGGTAAGAACCAGAGAATTTAACCTCAAAACCACCTAATTCGAAACCAGCTTTTAATGTTTGTGCTAATGCTTCTTTACCTGATTCTATAGAAGAACGCGTTAAACATAAAACACGAGCGTTTCCGTCAATAACTTCTACGCGAGCCACATTGTTAGATGTTTCTACTAAACCTTCAACATCTGGACTCATTCTGTAAACACCATTGAAAGCTGCCATAATTGTTTGAACAAAAACTTTAGAATCTTGTGCTGACATTGCATCAGTTGCATCAGTTGGTTCTAGTGTAATCACCATTTTAGGTTCTTTCGTTTCATATTCTTCAATAATTTCAGCGCGTAAAGTTTCGTAAGAAGCTTTGAAAGCGTCAACTTTATCTGTAGGAATCACAATTTTAGCCCAAGACTCGCGAGGAATAGCGTTACGTAAACTTCCACCTTCCATATGAGCGATTTGTAAACCAAATTCAGTTGCAGCATTTAATAAACGAGCAATTAATTTGTTCGAATTTCCTAAACCTTCGTGAATTTGCATTCCAGAGTGTCCACCGTTCAAACCTTTTAATGTTAAGGTAAAAGCAGTTCCGTTAGTAGCTTCTGTAGTGTAAGCTTTTGTCGCCGTTACATCAACACCACCAGCGCAACCAATGTCTAATTCATCATCTTCTTCGGTATCTAAGTTCAACAAGATTTTCCCAGATAAGAATCCAGCTTTCAAACCTAAAGCACCAGTCATTCCAGTTTCTTCGTCAATTGTAAAAAATGCTTCAATAGCTGGATGAGGAATATCTTTCGATTCTAAAATAGACATAATTGTCGCAACTCCAATTCCGTTATCTGCACCTAAAGTTGTTCCATTTGCTGTAACAAATTTATCATCTTCAATGTACATTTCAATTCCTTGTGTTTCAAAATCGAATGTTACATCGTTATTTTTTTGACAAACCATATCCAAGTGCGATTGCATGATCACTTTTTTACGGTCTTCCATTCCTGGATAAGCAGCTTTTTTGATTAAAACATTTCCTACTTCGTCCGTTTCGACAGGTAAACCTAAATCTTCACCAAATTTGATGATGAACTGACGTACTTTTTCTTCTTTCTTAGAAGGTCTTGGAACTGAATTCAATGCTGAGAAGTTTTTCCAGATTGCTTTTGGTTCCAAATTAAGAATATCGTTATTCATTGTTTGTTTTTTATTGTTCCTCAAAGTTACGGAATTGCGACAATATAGTTTTATTAAAGAAGTTTTAAATTTTTTTGATTCTCAACCAACCTTTTTATTTTTTTATGAATCATATTATTATAAATGAAAAAATAAAAACGTGATGTAATACGAAAAATACTATTTTTAAATAACACTAATGATTCATGAAGAAATTAACACTATTTACAATTTTGACTTTACTCAGTGCAGTATTGTTGAATGTTTTTGTTTTCAAGAAAACTTTCAATGATGACTCAGAGAAGATAATCGCTGAAACAAATCAATATAAACATCCAATAAATTCGATTGAAATGACTGAACAAAATAATCAGGATTTAGAATTTTTGAAAATGATGTTAAAAGATAATCGTATTGTTTTTTTGGGTGAAGGTATACATCAAGATGGACAAACTTTTAAAGCCAAATCACGCTTGATAAAGTATTTGCACGAAAATTTGGATTACAATGTTGTCTTGTACGAAGCTGGACAATATGATATGTGGATAACCAACCAAGAAATGGAAAAAGGAACTTTAGGTGTTGGAAAAGATTCGATTGCGGGACTTGGTATGTTTAATTTTTGGTGGGATAATAAAGAAACTCAACCTCTAAATAACTATTATTTACAAACTAAGAAAACAAATAATCCAATCACATTAGGTGGTTTTGATATGCAATATTCTGGTGATTTACTGACAGAAATTTTAAATAATGGGTATTTAAGACGTATAAAATTATTAAGAGAGTTTTTAGCGAATCAAAATATATCTTTATATGATTACCCTTTTTTAAATCAAAATATTGATAATCTTACAATTTTTAGATATAAAAAATTTACTGAAGCTACATATAAAAAAAATGAAATTACTCAACTCCTTAAAGAGTTACAATCGATTTCATTACGAATATCAAGGCTTCCAAAAACTGAAGAAACTAAAATCTATTCACGTTATCTGAAAGATATTAAAAACCATATTCAGAAAAATTTGATGTATAAATCTGGAACTAAGGAAAGTATGAATTTTAGAGATTCTTTGATGATAGAGAATTTAATTTATCAATTGGATTCTCTTTATCCAAATCAGAAAGTAATTATTTGGTCGGCGAATGTACATGCTTACAAAAAATATTATCCGAATAATTTTAAACCATTGGGACAATATATCAAAGAAAAATACAAGAACCAATCGTATGCAATTGGTTTTACTTCGTATGGCGTTTATAATCCTCTGAAACAAATAATTAATACACCTAATAAATATGCGGTAGAGAATGCATTTCATCAACTTAATCAGCCTTATTTCTTTTTAGATTTTAGTCAAATTCCGAATCAATCTGCACTAAAATCTGAGTATTATTCAGTTATAGATCAAGGAATGAATGTAAAAGCAAAATGGAGTGACTTTGTAGATGGAATTTTTTACATCGATGTTAATCAAGAACCAACACCACTAAAAGAAGAGAAATAATGAAAAGTATAGAAATAAAAGATTTGAATTTTAGTTTCGGGTCAAAACAAATATTAAATCAAGTTAATCTTAATGTTCCGAAAGGAAGTATTTATGGCTATTTGGGGCGAAATGGAGCAGGAAAATCGACAACAATAAAATTGCTTTTAGGATTATTGAATTCGAATGAAGATACTATTTTCTTGAATGAGTTGAGTATCAAAAAACATCCTATTAAGATTCATGCTTTAACAGGTAATTTGATTGAAGCGCCTTGTTTTTACACAAAATTGACTGTTTATGAAAATCTAAAATACTTAGATGTAATTTACCAAAAAGGTGAGGAGCGAATTAGTGAAGTGTTAGATTTGGTTGATTTGTTGTACGCGGAACATTATAAAACATCTGATTTATCGATGGGAATGAAACAACGTTTGGGAATTGCAATAGCGATTTTTCATGATCCAGAAATTTTGATTTTAGATGAACCTCTTAATGGATTGGATGCACAAGGAATTTATGAAATGCGCGAATTGTTTTTGAGGTTGAATGCATCAGGTAAAACGATTTTTTTGTCAAGTCATATTTTAAGTGAATTAGAACGAGTTGCTACGCATATTGGAATTATAGAAGGAGGAAAGATGATTTTTGAAGGCAAAAAAGAAGAATTACTTGGGAATGTTGTTCGTAAAGTTGCTATAAAAATAAATGATGCAGAGAAAGCAAAACAACTTTTTGAAAATGTAATAATTGAAGATAACGTCATGCATTTTGAAATTGAAAACGATGATGATTTTCATCAAAAAATACAACAATTAATTCAGCATAACATTAAAATTTATGATGTTCAGTCTGAAACAGCTAATCTTGAACAAATTTTTATTAACCTAATTCAACACTAAAATGACAAATACATTTTATAAAGCATTTGCTTCCGAACGATATAAATTATCAAAAAACAAAGAAATTTTTGGTGTATTATTTTTACCAACTTTAGTCGTTTTAGGTGTTTTTTTCTATTTAATTTATAAAGTACCAATGGAACCTATTGCTTTGAATCCGTGGTACGGTTTTTTAGGACGATATGTTTTTATGTTTTTCTATATGCTATTTCCAGTTTTAATTGCTGTGTTTGTGCATTCATGTTGCGATGTAGAATATAAGAACAACAATTATAAATTGTTATTTACACTGCCCATTTCACATGCTAAAATTTATTTAGCCAAAGCTTTATTTATTTTAATTATAGTCAGTTTTTCTGTTGTTGGGGCTTATGTGTTTTTTCTATTAAGTGGATATTTATTACAATTTATTTCACCAAATTATGGTTTTCAGAATTTTGATTTTAGAGAAATTGCTTTTTACACTTTTTTCAAATTATGGATTGGATGTTTAGCTGTATCTATGATACAATTTGCTTTGAGTTTATTCTTCAGAAGTTTTATTTATCCAGTAGGTTTTTCTCTATTTGTAACTGTTTTTTGTTCTGTGATTAGTAGTAAAAAGTTTGCAGATTTCATTCCTTATTCAAGTTCTCCAAAATCATTTGATAACTTAATGAATCAAATAGCATCTTTAGAAAGATTAGATTATATCAACCTTATATACAATATTTTCTTTTTAGGGTTGAGTTACTTTATCTTTATAAGAAAGAAAAATCTATAAAGCAAAAAATCCCTTGAATTCAAGGGATTTTTTAATGTATACTTTTTATATTTATCTTGTAGAAGGCATAGGAGATTCTTTGTCTACAACTGGTCTATTTTCGACGTTTGCTAAAATCCAAATTGTATTGAAAGCTAATTTTGTACGACGCGTCAATAAATCATATTCAATTTTATCTGGCGTATCTCCTGGTTTGTGGTAATCATCGTGTACACCATTAAAGAAGAAAACCGACGGAATGTTATGTTTTGCAAAATTATAGTGGTCAGAACGGTAATAAAAACGATTTGGATCATCTGGTGTATTGTAACGCATATCTAAATTAATTCCTAATCCATCATTTGCCGCTAAAACAGCTTTGTGTAAATCAGAAGACAACATTTCAGATCCAATAACATACACAAAATCTCTTGTTTTTTCGTTGTGCTCATAATCTACGCGACCAATCATATCAATATTAACATTCGCAACTGTGTTTGCAAGAGGAAAAATTGGATGTTCTGAATAATATTTAGAACCTAATAATCCTTTTTCTTCACCAGAAACATGTAACAATAAAACCGAACGTTTTGGACGAATGCCTTTCTTCTCAGCTTCGCGGAAAATACGACCAATTTCCATTACAGCAACAGTTCCAGAACCATCATCATCAGCACCAGCATATATTTTTCCGTCTTTTATTCCTTCGTGATCATAATGTGCCGAAATCACCACAATTTCTTCTGGTTTTTCTGATCCTTTGATGAATCCCATCACATTTCTCATTTGACCTTTTACTCGGTTAAAAGTTCCAGCAGGAATAATTTGGAAATAATTATTATTTGGTCCATTAATTCCTAATTCTTTGTAATAATTAGAGATATAGTTTCCCGCTTTTATTTCGCCTTCAGTTCCAGCATTTCTACCTTCCATATCAGGCGCAGCAATGATGTAAAGCTGTTTTTTTAATTCAGCTTCAGAAATTTTGTCTGTATATTTTACAAGACTCTTTTGATATTTCTCCTGAGAAATTGGTTTTGTAGAATCACAACTTACTAAAGTAGCAGTTAAAGCAATTGCAAATAAAAATTGTTTCATGTTAATTTTTTGAATTAAATTTAAAATTAATCTAACCAAGCAGAATAAAAAAGAAAATTTGAATAAAAAACCAATATTTATACGGATTCTATCCGATTTTGGGATTGTCTTTTTTATATTTGCCCGTTTTTAAATAAATTATGTCACAATTATTCAGAAAAAAATCTGTCGAATCCATTTTAGCAGAATCTGCAAAGAACACGACTACAATGAAAAGAACTTTAGGTGTTCGAGATTTAACAGGTTTTGGTATCGCCGCAATTGTTGGAGCTGGTATTTTTAGTACCATTGGTCGAGCAAGTTTCGAGGGCGGTCCAGCAGTTATCTTCCTTTTTATTTTTACGGCAATTGCCTGTGGTTTTACAGCTTTTGCTTATGCAGAATTTGCTTCGTTAGTGCCTGTTTCGGGTAGTGCGTATACCTATAGCTATGTTGCATTTGGAGAATTATTTGCTTGGGTAATTGGTTGGGCATTGATTATGGAATATGCGATTGGGAATATTGTGCTCGCGATTTCGTGGAGTGATTATTTTACCACCTTGCTCTCCGGAATGGGATTGCATCTGCCAGAATGGATGACAATGGATTATTTCACTGCGAGAGAAGGTTTTGAATTTGTTTCGAATGAGTTAGCGAAAGGTAAAACATTAGAAGGAATTGCGAATTCGCCTTATGCGCAAGAGATTCCAAAATATTTAGCCTTTAAAGATGCTCCATATTTAGGATTTAATTTAGTGGTGGATATTCCTGCATTAATCATTACTTTTTTGATTACAGCTTTGGTTTATCGTGGAATTAATGAATCGAGAAAAGCAAGTAATGCAATGGTTGTGTTAAAATTAGCTGTGGTACTTTTGGTAATTGTGGTTGGTGCTTTTTATGTGAATCCAGATAATTGGAATCCTTTTGCACCGAATGGAGTAGGAGGTGTTTTGGCTGGAGTTTCGTCTGTTTTTTACGCTTATATTGGGTTTGATGCGATTAGCACAACTGCGGAAGAATGTAAAGATCCGAAGCGAGATTTGCCTCGTGGAATTTTTGCGTCTATCATTATTTGTACTGTTTTATATGTGCTGATTGCTTTAGTAATTACGGGAATGGTTCATTATTCTGAATTGAATGTTGGAGATCCTTTGGCGTATGTTTTTGATAAAATTCAAGATTTAAAGTGGTTGGCAGGAATTATTGCTTTTTCGGCTGTAGTAGCGATGGCAAGTGTATTTATTGTTTTTCAAATTGGGCAACCTCGTATTTGGATGACAATGTCTCGTGATGGTTTATTACCAAAGAAATTTTCTACTATTCACCCGAAATTTAAAACACCTTCTTTTGCAACTATTTTTACTGGATTTGTAGTTGGAGTTCCTATTTTATTTACAGATTTGGAATTGGTTGTTGATGCTTGTTCTATTGGAACTTTGTTTGCTTTTGTGTTAGTTTGTGCTGCTGTACTTCGTATGGATGCCGATCCAAATGCGAAAAGAGGAAATTTTAAAACGCCTTTTATCAATGCAAAATACATTATGCCAATTGTAACTGCCGTGATTGTATTTTTATGCGCAACAACATTTAAAGATGATTCGATTGATTTCTTTACGAATAAACCGCAACCTATGCCAATTGAACATTTTGTAAATTCGTTATCGCCAAAAGAATTAAAAGATTCTTATGCAACAATTAATGAATTAACAGGATCTGAAATTGAATTTTTGGATGATTATTTGGCACAATTATCACCAGAACAATATAAATCTACTTTGAGCAAATTACCAGTTTACGAAGATAAGAAGATGGAAAAAGGTTGGGATGTTTTCAAACATAAAATTCCAATGATTCTATTCTTAATGATTTATGTTTTTATGGTAGTTAGAACATTTTTCAAAAGAACTTCTATTATTCCGTTAGCAGGTATGTTGTGTTGTTTTTATATGATGGCGCAATTAGGATTGAAAAATTGGATGATTTTCTTGATTTGGATCGCAATTGGTTTGACAATTTATTTCACCTACGGTTATAAACATAGTAAGTTGAGAAATCAAAATTCATAATAGTAAAAAAGCGATTCAATTTTGAATCGCTTTTTTCTTAAAATTATTTCATCAAATAAGTTATATAACTTCTTTATTTCACCTCAAAACTTTACCTTTGTCCTATAAATTTGACGACAAATGTTTAGAACTCATACTTGTGGTGAATTAACACAAGCCAACATTAATGAAAAAGTCACGTTAAGCGGTTGGGTATCAACGTTACGTGACAAAGGTTTTATGATGTGGATCGATTTACGTGATCGCTATGGAATCACACAAATCATCTTAGATGAAGAACGTTCTTCGAAAGAATTATTTGAAACTGCTCGTCATTTAGGACGCGAGTTCGTAATTCAAGTTACAGGAACTGTAATCGAAAGAGCTTCAAAAAATCCAAACATTCCAACAGGGGATATTGAAATCTTAGCAGAAAACATTACAATTTTAAATGAATCTGCATTGCCTCCATTTACAATCGAAGATAATACAGATGGTGGAGAAGATATCCGTATGAAATATCGTTATTTAGATATTCGTCGTAATCCAGTAAAAGAAAAATTAATCTTCCGTTCTAAAGTTGCGCAGGAAGTTCGTAAATATTTAGATGCACAAGAATTTGTAGAGGTTGAAACTCCAGTTTTAATTAAATCTACGCCAGAAGGTGCGCGTGATTTCGTGGTTCCATCTCGTATGAATCCAGGTGAATTTTATGCGTTACCACAATCGCCACAGACATTCAAACAATTATTAATGGTAGGAGGTTTAGACCGCTATTTCCAAATTGTAAAATGTTTCCGTGACGAAGATTTACGTGCAGACCGTCAACCAGAGTTTACACAAATTGACTGTGAAATGTCGTTTGTTGAACAAGAAGATATCATGAATGTTTTCGAAGGTTTAGCAAAACATTTATTACATACTTTCAAAGGATTAGAATTTGATCAATTCCCACGTATGACATTTGCTGATGCAATGCGTCGTTATGGAAATGATAAACCAGATATTCGTTTTGGAATGGAATTCGGTGAAATCACAGACTTAGCGAAAGGAAAAGATTTCAAAATCTTTGATGAGCAAGAATTAATTGTTGGTATTGCTGCGGAAGGTTGTAATGCTTACACACGTAAAGATATTGATAAATTAATCGAATGGGTTCAACGTCCACAAATTGGGGCAACTGGTCTTGTTTGGGCGCGTTATAATGAAGATGGAACATTTAAATCTTCTGTAGATAAATTTTATTCGCAAGAAGATTTAGCAGCTTGGGCAGAGCGTATGAACGCAAAACCAGGAGATTTAATGTTGGTGATGTCTGGTAATACAAACAAAGTTCGTGCGCAATTATCGGCTTTACGTATGGAAATCGCAGAGCGTTTAGGATTACGTAATCCAGAAGTTTTTGCTCCATTATGGGTTGTAGATTTTCCTTTATTAGAATGGGACGAAGAATCTGAAAGATATCACGCGATGCACCATCCATTTACTTCTCCAAAACCAGAGGATATGGAATTAATTGCGACTAATCCAGGTGAAGTTCGTGCAAATGCATATGATTTAGTTTTAAATGGGAATGAAATCGGTGGAGGTTCTATTCGTATTTTCGATAAAGAAGTTCAAGCAAGAATGTTCGAATTATTAGGATTTACGCCAGATCAAGCAGAAGCGCAATTTGGTTTCTTAATGAACGCTTTCAAATATGGTGCGCCACCTCATGGAGGTTTAGCATTCGGTTTTGATCGTTTTGTATCGATTTTAGATGGTTCAGAAACAATTCGTGATTACATCGCATTCCCTAAAAATAATTCGGGTCGCGATGTCATGATTGATGCACCTTCTCCAATTGATCAAACACAAATGGATGAACTGAATATTGCGTCAACATTTGTTGCAAAATAAAAAGAAAAATTTTCTATAAATATTAAAGACTACTTATTTAAGTAGTCTTTTTTTATTGATTAATTTTAAATTACATGACAATTTTTAAATGTAGAAGCAAAACCTTTGCTGTATCTTTGCAATTGTAAATAGAGAATAAATTGGAATTAAAAGAGCATTTAAGGCGTAATATCAAATTAGCATTTCCTGTAATGATTACTCAAATGGGGCAAATTTCTGTCAACATTATTGATAACATTATGGTTGGTGGTTTAGGTGGAAAATATGATAATATAGAAGATGAGGTTTTGGGGAAAACAGCTTTAGCAGCAGCTTCTTTAGGAAATTCATTATTTTTTGCGGTTTTAGTATTTGCTTTCGGATTTAGTTTTGCGTTGTCACCATTGATTGCGGCAGAAGATTCGAAAGGCGATAAAAAAATGGCTGCAAATTATTTTTCGCATAGTTTGGTCTTGAATATTACTCTATCAATCGGTTTATTCTTATTGATTACATTTCTGAAACCGCTAATGTTCTACATGGGACAACCCGCTGATGTAGTGGAAAAATGTATTCCATATCTAACGATTATGACATTTTCGATGATTCCATTGATGATTTTCCAAACTTTTCGTCAATTATCGGAAGGTTTATCATTAACGATTCCTGTTACAATTGCAACTGTTTTGAGTAACGTGATTAATATTACGTTAAACTATGGTTGGATTTACGGGAATTGGGGATTCCCACGTTTAGAAGTCGCTGGTGCAGCCTGGGGAACATTCGTTGCGCGTTTGGTGATGATGATTTTCTTAATTATTGTATTGTTTAATTTTAAGAAAACGAAATCAGTTTTGCAAGAAGTTCAATTTAAGGCAAGTAATTTTCAGAAAACTATTTTCAGAAAAATTGCTGGAATTGGAATTCCAACCGCCTTAACTTCTTTCTTTGAAATGAGTGCGTTCTCTCTGGCAGCCTTTGTTTGCGGTTATACATTTACAAACTCTATTGCAGATCAAGAATTAGCAAAAGTAAATTTAGCAGCTCATCAAATTGCGATAAATTTAGCTTCCACAACTTTTATGATGTGTACAGGAATTGGGGTTGCAGCAACGGTTCGTATTGGAAATCAATTAGGTTTAAAAGATTATAAAACCTTAAGAGAGGCAGGTTGGTCTTGTATTTTAATGGTTTTATCATTTATGATTTTGTGTGGAATTTTGTTTATTATTTTCCGTTATCAGTTACCAACAATTTATTTAGACAATCCAGATGTTATCAATTTAGCTGCATCCTTATTAATCATTGCTTCGCTTTTCCAAATGTCAGATGGCGTACAATTGGTATTACTAGGTGCTTTGAGAGGAATGACTGATGTTAAAATCCCTTCTATTCTAACGTTTATTTCATATTGGTTAATCGCGTGTAGTCTTAGCTATTGTATTTGAAATGCGAGCATTTGGGATGTGGATTGGTTTAGGAACTGGATTAACAGCTTCGGCAGTGTTTTTGATGATTCGTTACAATCGTCAAACGAAGAAAATGATTAGGGAAAATCCTAATGCAGAAATAATTTTAGAAGATAAATTAAAAAACATATAAAATGGAATTACCAAAATTTTTATTGGCTGATAACTCTACAATGCCAGACAAAATCTTTATTTTACATACAGATTATCCTCGATTTTTATTAGATGTAGAAACTGACGATATTGAATGGTTTGAAGATATTTCTGAAGAAGAAGATAACGAAGAATTTAATACTGAAATTGCTAATTTAATTGAAGACGCTTTAGATTTTTATGATCAAGAAATGTCTTTGTTAGATGATGAAGAATAAGTCTTAAATAAATAAAATTTCTGTGTTTTTATTGGTGTAAGATTTACACTAAAATAATTTTATATGCTTGCATTATAATTTTTTTATTAGTATTTTGCAACTAAGAAAATTATTCAAAACCATGGAAATAAAAAGATTATTTGATTTTCCGCAAAATCAATTAGAAAATAATCCTCGAGAAGATGCATTGGTGTCTAAAGTGAACGGAACTTGGGTGAAAACATCTACGCAAGAATACGTTGGCAAAGCAAATGCATTTAGTCGAGGATTATTACAATTAGGAATCAAGCCACAAGATAAAATTGCAATAGTCACTTCAACTAATCGTACCGAATGGAACATCTGTGATATCGGTATTCAGCAAGTTGGCGCGATTTCCGTTCCATTATATCCAACACTTTCGGAAGATGATTTTGATTATATCTTAAATAATGCTGAATGTAAATTTATCATTGTTTCTGATAAAGGTTTATACGATACGGTTGCGGCTGTAAAAGATAAAGTGTCAACATTGGTTGGGATTTATAGTTTTGATGAAATTGCTGGAGTTCCTAATTATAAAGAAATTTTAGATTTGGGTGAAGATAATTCAACACAACATGAAGTAGATAGTATCAAAGAGATGATAAAACCTTCTGATATGGCAACTTTGATTTATACTTCTGGAACAACAGGTCGTCCGAAAGGTGTTGTATTAACGCACGAAAATATCGTTTCTGATGTTTTAATGTCTGTTGATCGTATTCCAGATTTTCCAAATCATGCGATTGCGTTAAGTTTTCTTCCGATTAATCACGTTTTCGAACGTATGTTGATTTATTTGTATCAACATTTGAGTATTGGAATTTGGTATGCAGAAAGCATCGATAAATTAGGAGATAATATGAAAGAGGTCAAACCACATGTAATGACGGTTGTGCCTCGATTAGTTGAAAAGGTTTACGATAAAATTTACAATACAGGTGCTTCTGCAGGAGGTCTTAAAACGAAAATTTTTATGTGGGCTTTAAGCCTTGTTGAAGATTACGATCCTTATAATCCAAAAGGTGGATTATTTGGGTTGAAACATTCTATCGCGAAAAGTTTGGTTTTCAGTAAATGGAAAGAAGGAGTTGGAGGAAATTTAGTATGTATGGTGTCGGGATCTGCACCTTTAGCAGCACGTTTGAATCATATTTTCTGGGGTGCTGGAATTCCAATTTTAGAAGGTTATGGTTTGACAGAAACTTCTCCTGTAATTTCGGTGAATTGTATGAAGAAAGATGGTTTCGGAATCGGAACTGTTGGTGCTCCATTAAAAGGAATCGAGGTTAAAATTGCAGAAGATGGAGAGATTTTAGTCAAAGGTCCTAACGTTACACAAGGTTATTATAAAGATCCTGAAAAAACTGCTGAAGCATTCACACCAGATGGTTATTTCAAAACGGGTGATATTGGAGTTCTTGAAAGAGGTTTACTTAAAATTACTGATCGTAAAAAAGAGATGTTCAAAACTTCTGGAGGAAAATATATTGCACCTCAAATTATTGAAAATAAGTTTAAACAATCTCGTTTTATCGAGCAAGTAATGGTTGTTGGAGAAGGAGAGAAGATGCCTTGTGCGATTATTCAACCTAATTTTCAAGTGTTGAAAGATTATTTACGTATCAAAGGAATTGCTGAACCTGCAACGAAGGCAGATTTAATTAAAGAGCCTGCAATTTTAGATATTATAGGTCGTGAAATTGAAAAAATGAATAAAGGTTTAGGACATTGGGAACAAATCAAAAAGTTCAAATTAACGCCTGATGAATGGACAATTGATGATGGATTATTAACGCCAACATTAAAATTGAAACGTAAAAATGTGCTAGCTAAATATCAAGATTTATACAATAAATTATACGATAAAAAGTAAATAAAAAAGAAATTAAAAAATCCCTTCAAAGCATTTTGAAGGGATTTTTTAATTTTATAATAATCAAAGTTTTAATCTCGTCGTCCGCCCATTGCCATCATGACAAAATAAAGTAATTGTGCTAATGAACCAATCGCAGCGACTACATAAGTTCTTGCAGCCCATTTTAATGAATCTTTTGCACCTTCATATTCGTTTGGCATCACCATGTTGTTTCCTTTTAACCAAGCTAACGCACGGTTCGAAGCATCGTATTCAACTGGTAAAGTAACAAAAGCAAAAACAGTTGTTACTGCAAATAAGAAAATACCAATCCACAACAAAGTTGCATTTTTAGATGAAGCCATCACGATTAATCCTAACATCAAAATCCATTGATTTAAACGCGATGCTACGTTTACCATCGGAACCATTTTCGAGCGTAATTGCAACATATTATAACCAACTGCATGTTGTACTGCGTGACCACATTCGTGAGCTGCAACAGCCGCCGCTGCCGCATTTCGTTCGTGGTAAACAACTTCCGATAAGTTTACCGTTTTATCAGCAGGATTGTAATGATCTGTTAATTGTCCTGGGGTAGAGATAACACGTACATCGTGAATGTTGTTGTCAGAAAGCATTTTCTCAGCTATCTCTTTTCCTGACATTCCATTTGCCAAATGTACTTTCGAATAATACTTAAATTTACTTTGAAGTCGGTTGCTAACAAACCAACTAATCAACATAAACAGTCCAATAATAATGTAATAACCTGTCATCTATTTCTATTTTATTTTTTAATCAATTTTAATATTTATTCAAAATTCAAAAAGTATTCCAATTAAGTGAATAGAGACAAAAATAGCAGAAAAGTTGTTTTTTTGGCAGAGTTCTGTATTAAATCATATAAAAAATGAACAAAAACTGACATTTTGCTCAAAAATTTTTGAATTGAAATTACAAAACTTACTACATTTGCAAGCTATGAGTATTCGCATAAAAGAAGTACAATCAAAACACGATTTGGAAGCATTTATTAAGTTTCCGATGAATTTGTATAAGGATAATCAATATTACGTTCCACCCTTTATTAATGAGGAGAAGGAAACATTAGATGTTTCTAAAAATCCCGTTTTTAAAGATGCTGAAGCGCGTTATTTTCTTGCCGAAAAAGAGGGTAAGATTGTGGGACGTGTTGCGGCAATTATTAATTGGCAAGAAGTCAATAATCAACAAAAACGTAAAATGCGTTTCGGCTGGTTTGATATAAT
Organism: Empedobacter falsenii; assembly: GCF_019308355.1. Taxonomy (GTDB): domain Bacteria; phylum Bacteroidota; class Bacteroidia; order Flavobacteriales; family Weeksellaceae; genus Empedobacter; species Empedobacter falsenii_B. The sequence continues at coordinate 78,114 of NZ_JAAGKM010000008.1, forward strand.
TGATGATATCGAAGTCACGAAAGTACTTTTGGCAAAAGTTGCGGAAATAGGTAAAGAAAATCAATTAGAATATATAGAGGGACCAGTTGGTTTTTCGAATTTGGAAAAGGCAGGTTTGCTAACTTTCGGATATGATAAATTGGCTACAATGGTTGGTTTATATAATTTTCCGTACTATGCGCAACACTTAGAATCATTAGGTTTTGAAACGGCTAATGAGTGGGTGGAATATGAATTAGCTGCACCAACAGAATTGCCAGAAAAGGTTATCAAATTCAATAAAATTATTCGTGAACGTTACAAATTACGAGAATTGAAGTTTACAAAAACTTCTGAAATTATTCCGTATGTAGACGAAATGTTCGATTTGTTAGATAAAACTTATAGCGAATTGGATACTTATGTGCCAATTGCGGATTACCAAATAGAATATTACAAAAAGAAATATATTCCGTTTATCAATCCAGATTTTGTGAACTGTATTGTTGATGAAGCCGGAAAAATGGTTTCGTTTGCAATTACGATGCCTTCTTACTCGAAAGCGATGCAAAAAGCGAAAGGTAAAATTTTTCCGTTTGGTTGGTGGCATTTGATGAAAGCAAGTAAAAATAATGATTCTGCTCAATTTTATTTGATTGGAATTGATCCGAAATTTCAAGGAAAGGGAGTTACAGCATTGATTTTTAATGCAATGTTTGATACGTTTAGAAACAACGGGATCAAATTTTTGGAAACAAACCCTGAATTAGCGGACAACGAAAGTATTCAAGTTTTATGGAAAGCATATAATCCTGTAAATCACAAACGTCGCAAAACTTTCAAGAAATCAATTTAATATAAATAATAATGTTGTATATTTTGGATTAAAATTCGTCAATTCGAGTGATTTTTAGAAAGATTATTTTTAAAAATTGTATCGAGAATTAAGATATATTTTATCTTCAAAAACCTTATTCTCGATACAAAATTCTAAACGAATTTCACTCGAATTGATGGTTTTATTTATTTTGATAATCAAAATTTATAACATAGAAATTATAAATGTATAACATAATAAATATGTTTGATATTCATCAATTAGAGAAAGAATATTCAACTTTCAGACAAGAAGGTTTTGATTCGAAATGGTTAAATTTTGAAGCTTTAAATCACTATTTTTCATTAAAATCAAGTCAAAAAGAGCAAATTGGAACATCTTTTTTAGGAAATGAGATTTATAAATTAAGTTTCGGGAATGGAGAAAAACGTTTATTGATTTGGTCTCAAATGCACGGAAACGAATCTTCTGGAACGCGTGCAATGTTTGATGTGATTAATTTTTTTGAACAAAAATCTGAATTAGCTCAAACCATTTTATCTCAATTGACAATTGATTTTATTCCGATGTTAAATCCTGATGGTGCAAATGTCAATACACGTAGAAATGCGGTTGGAATTGATATTAATCGTGACTTTTTAGCAAAAGAATCAACAGAAATTCATGTTTTGTTGAATCAAGTGGAGAAAGGAAATTATCAAACGTTATTCAATTTGCATGATCAGCGTACGATTTTCAATGTTGGACAAACAGCAAAACCTGCAACGCTTTCTTTTTTGGCGCCTTCTTACAATGTTGAAGAAGATGTAAACGAAGTTCGAGAAAAAACGATGGGAATTATTCAGGCAATGAATATTGAATTGCAAAAAGTAATTCCTGGTCATGTAGGTCGTTATACATCAGAGTTTTATCCGATGTCTACTGGGGATAATTTTACAAAAATGGATTATCCGTGCGTATTATTTGAAGCGGGACATTTTCCAAATGATTATCAACGTAATACAACAAGAAAATACAATGCATTGGCTATTTTAGCAGGATTGAATGCTTTAGCTACGCAAGATAACTTTCCGTTTGATGAATATTTAGCGATTCCTCAAAATGGACAAAAATATTTGGATGTTGTGATTCATAATGTTCAAATTCTGAATGGAGATAATTCTTCTATTGTTGATTTGGGAATTTATTTTGAAGATGAATACAACGAAGAAAATAATTCGGTAGAGCAAATCGCAAAAATTATTGAAATTGGTGATTTGCGAAAATTTATTGGTCATCTCGAAATTGATGCTGAAAAACAAGTTTATAAAGGAGCATCCAAAAATTATCCTTTATTGAATCAATTGGCGACTTTCGAAATTGGCTCAATTAAAGTTGAAAATGGGCAAATCATTTCATAATTATTTATACATTTAACCTATAAACTAAAAATACAATGAAAAAAATATTAGCAATTGCACTTGTTGCAATGTTGGGATTTTCTACGCAATCGTTTGCTCAAAATAAAGTGTTGAATCGTACGATTACAGCTGAAAATGGGAAGAAAATGTTGACGGGAGAATTCAATAGAAAAGCTTTGGAAGAAGAAGATTTTAAAGAATGGTATCACCACGAATATGACACTTACGAAGTTGAGAAAAGTAAATTGAAAGGTTTAAAAGATTTACGTAACTACCGTTTGGAAGTTTTTGTAGGAACTTGGTGTCCAGATTCTCGTCGTGAATTACCACGTTTGTACAAAATTTTAGATGATATTAAATTTCCTCAAAATCGTTTGAAAGTGATTGGTGTAAATCGTCAAAAGAAAAGTTTCAACGGAGAAGAAATCAATAAAAATGTGACTCACGTTCCGACAATTATCGTATATAATAATAAAAAAGAAGAAGTTGGTAGAATTGTAGAATCTCCAGTTTCGGGCTATCTAGAAGAAGATTTGGCACAGATTGTGAATGGTACGCCATTGACTCCAAATTATGCAAATGAATAATTTAAAGAAAATAATTCTTGTTGTTGTAGCCTTTATTTTTGGTGTGATGATAACGTATTTCATCATGGATAAATTCAAATCTGAAAGCTATACCGAACAATCTCATGTGATTGCGTATCAAATCGAACGAATGAATAAAATGATTGTTGCAGAACAAACCTATTCAGATTTATACAATCACACGTCAAAAAAATCGTTGCCAGGTTTAACTGATATTTTTTCTGCGGATAAAAAGGTGACACTTTTGGTGAAAGCCAAAGCACAAGCAACGTATGATTTAAAAAAAATGGATATTGAATTGGATTCGGTGAATAAAAAAATCATCATCAAATCTATTCCTCCAGTTGAAATCCAAGTATATCCAGATGTTAGTTTTTATGACATGGATCAAAGTGTTTTCAATAAATTTAGTAAAGATGATTTGAACGGAATTAAGAAACGTGCTGTGGAGCATGTAGAAAAAACCGTTGATCAAACCAAACTAAAACAAGAAGCACATCAACAATTAATTCAAAATCTTGGCGATTTGTATTTCCTTGCCAAAACCTACGGTTGGAAGATAGAGGATAAAACGAGTTACGCCAACGAATTGAATAAATTATACGATTAATAAATAATTAAAAACCTGTTCCGATAGAATAGGTTTTTTTTCGCTGAATAAAGAAATGAAGTGTTTCTTTCTTTAGAATTAAAATTGAAAATAGTATTTTCGCTTAATATTAAAAATAAAAATGAATTGGCGTAGATTTTTACTTCCATTTTCTGGTTTATATTGGATTGGAACTTCGGTTCGAAATCTGTTTTACAATATAGGAATGATGCGTTCATCATCATTCAAAATTCCAATTATTAATGTTGGAAATCTGTCTGTTGGCGGAACGGGAAAGTCACCTCATATTATGTATTTAATTGATTTGTTGAAAGACGAAAAATTAATTGCAACATTGAGTAGAGGATATGGACGAAAAACAAAAGGTTTTTTGATTGCAAATTATTCATCCAAAGTTTATGATATTGGAGACGAACCAATGCAGTTTTTTCAAAGTTTCAAGAACAGAATTTTGATTGCAGTTTGCGAAGATAGAGCTTTTGGTGCGCAAAAATTAATTGACCATTACAATGCAGATGCAATTTTGTTGGATGATGCGTATCAACATCGTGGAATAAAAGCTGGTTTCAATATTTTGTTGACTGATTACAATAATCCATATTACAAAGATTTTTTATTGCCAGCAGGTGATTTGAGAGAGAGTAGAAGTGGAGTTCGTCGTGCAGATATTATTATTGTAACGAAATGTCCAGACAGAATTTCGGAAGAAAAACACAAAGAAATTTCGAAAAAGATTAACTTAAAATCTCATCAGCAATTATTTTTTTCGAAAATTGTTTATGATAACAAATTGATTGGGAAATTGGATAATGTTGAGAAATCGACTTGGAAAAATCTGAATGTTATTTTAGTTACAGGAATTGCTAAAACAGATGGTTTGGTAAAATTTGCGGAAGAAAACTTTGCAAATGTCTTGCATTTAGAATATCCAGATCATCATAATTTTAGTCAATCAGAAATTGAGTATATTTACAAACGATACGAAGATACGGAAGGTAGAAAGCGTTTTGATAAAATTATCATGACAACAGAGAAAGATTATATGCGTTTGATGGAAGAATCCATGATAAAGGACGATTTATACTACATTCCGATTAGTATCGATATTAACGATAAAGAAAAATTTAATCAAACTATTTTAGAGTATGTTGGACAGAATTAATGAGGCTGTAAAGTACATCAATAATTTATTGCCAGATCAACCAGAATTTGTAATTGTGTTAGGGTCTGGATTAGGAAAATTAGAAGATGAAGTAGAAAATAAAGTTGTTATTAGCTACAAAGATATACCAAACTTTCCTCAAGTAACAGTAGAAGGGCACAAAGGTCATTTAGTATACGGAACTATTTTAGGTAAAAAAGTTTTGATGATGGCTGGTCGTTTCCATTATTATGAAGGATATTCGATGGAAGAAGTAACGTTCCCAATGCGTGTATTTAACGGATTAGGAATTAAGAAAGTTGTTTTATCGAATGCTTCTGGAGGTGTTAATCCAAATTTCCAAGTTGGAGATATTTTATTGGTAAAAGATCATATTAATATGATGCCAGAACATCCTTTACGCGGAAAAAATATTGACGAATTAGGACCTCGTTTTGTGGATATGTCTAAAGCATATGACAGAGAAATGTTGAATGAAGCTGCAGAATTTGCAAAAGCAAATGATATCCTGGTTCATCAAGGAGTTTATGTAGGATTACAAGGACCAACTTTCGAAACGCCATCTGAATACGGATTGGTTCGTTTTATTGGAGGAGATTGTGTTGGTATGAGTACAGTTCCTGAAGTTATTGTTGCTCGTCACATGGATATGCGCGTTTTTTGTTTATCTATTATTACAGATTTAGGTGGACCAGAAATTTCATTCGATGTTTCGCACGAAGATGTATTAAATGCAGCGAATACAGCAATGCCAAATGTAATTCGCGTGGTAAAAAGCGTAATCGAGAATTGTTAATTTTTGATATTACTTAGATAAATTAATAAGCCAACTGAAAAGTTGGTTTTTTTTTTATTTTAAAGTATTTATAAAAGCTACTATTTATTGAAAATCAAAATTTTATAAATATTGTTGAAAAAGAGTAGTAATTATTTTGTAACGGTTCTTATTGCTTAGTATTTCAATCTATTTCCGATAACTCTAATGCTAATATACAAAAATTAGGATATGATTTAAGTTATAATAATGTTTTTAAAAATCTAAAATATTAGTTTTTTTTACTTAAAAAATATTACAATTTATAATTAGCTCGTTTATAACGTTGTTTGCCGTTCCTCGTTTTACCATATTTTATTAATTTATTAGAACATACTTTTGTTTGATAAACAATGGTAAAAGTTGATTTTGTCATATCTTATTAAAGATAAATTATATTGAAGATTTTATATAGTTTCTCTAAATGGAATTTCTAGTTGAGTTCCGAATTTTTTTTGATTATTGGATAAATTAGAGATAGCAACACCTAATAGTCGAACTGGTTTTTCTAAGGAGTAACCTTCACTTAATAAATCATAACAAATAAGATCAAAAAGTTCTCTATTTTTAACTGGAAATGATGCTGATTTACTTTTTGTAGTTACCGAAAAATCATTGTGTTTTATTTTTACAGTAATTGTTCTTCCGTAAATTGATGTTTTTAAGGAAAAGTTCCAAACATCTTCCATTAGTGGAAATAAAGCGATTTGCATTTCTTCTAATGTTTCTAAATCTTTGCTAAAAGTTGTTTCTGAACCAGATGATTTTCGCAATCGAGTTGGGTTGACCTCTCTAAAATCTAATCCTCTAACAATATTGTAATAGTATTTACCAGATTTTCCGAATTCGCGTAAGAGTTTTTCTAATTCTAGGTTCTTCAAGTCCAAACCTGTATGAATACCCATCATTTGCATACGTTCGGCAGTTACTTTTCCAATTCCATGAAATTTTTTGATTGGTAATTGATCAATAAAACTTTCAGACATTTTAGGTGTAATAACATAAAGTCCATCAGGTTTGTTATAGTCCGAAGCAATTTTAGCTAAAAATTTATTGAACGAAACACCTGCTGAAGCAGTCAAATTTGTTCGTTCTTTTATTTTTTGTTTGATTTCGTTTGCTATATCCGTTGCAATTTCGATGTTTTTATGGTTAATTGTTACATCCAAAAAAGCTTCATCCAAAGATAAAGGTTCGACCAAATCAGTATATTCAAGAAATATTTCACGAATTTGATTCGAAACTTCTTTATAAACTTGAAATCGAGGTTTTACAAATATTAATTGCGGACATTTGCGCTTTGCAACAACAGAGGACATTGCAGAGCCAACTCCATATTTTCTAGCTTCGTAACTAGCGGTAGCAATCACACCTCGCTCTTCATTTCCGCCAACAGCAATGCATTTTCCTCTTAATTCGGGAAAATCTCGTTGTTCAACAGAAGCAAAAAAAGCGTCCATATCGATGTGAATAATCTTACGCTGCATTTTGCAAAATTACTCGCTTTATTTTAAATGATACTCCTGAATAAAGTTTTTTAAGTTTTTCTTATCGGCAACAATTGTCAAATAATCGCCCAATTCAATGGGTACATTTCGATCAGGATTGTGAATCATTTTTCCATCGCGCTCTATCGAAACCACAATTCCTTTTGCCGTATCTTTTACCCAACCGATCGATTTATGTTCCAAAACACAAAAATCATTCGGAATAACTACTTTATCTAACGTAAAATTATCTGTATTTTTAAGATCTGTATTTTCTGGAGGAGTTTCGCCAATAATTTGCAAATATTTCTCAAATCGTTGAATATGTTCATCCGTTCCAATGATTCCAATTTTATCGAAAGGATATAAAACAGATTCAGAATTTGGAGTCTGAATAATTCGATCGCCACGTTTGATATACGCAATATTTATCTGAAATTTTGTTCGCCAATCCAATTCTCCTAAAGGAACACCAATAAAATTGGCATTTTGAGGAACAATCATATCAGAAATATGCGTGTTATCCCAAGTATATTGAAATTTATCTTGTTTCTTTTTCTCTTCAATTTTTTTAGTTAGAATTTCACGTTCATTTAAATTATAGATAAATTTTGTTTGAATATAATTGTAAAATTGATTGAAATATTTCGAAAGAAAATACATAGTAATCAATAATCCAATAACCAAAATAATTGAGGCAATTGTGCTTGAAAAAAATTGGTTATAAATAAAAATTACAGCAACAACAACTAAAGTTAAACGTATAGAAATAATTGCAATAATTGGTGCACGATTGTAATTAGATTCATCCCAAAACTCTCGGATAATTTCTCTTTTTGGACGATTTCCAATAATTGCCCAAATAAATGGAATACACAATACAAATGTCAATGTAAGGCTGACCAAACTTGCGCCAAAATAGGTAAACCAATCGGTTAATAAGAATAAAACGTAGCTTTTTATGATTAATGTGATTGCGATAATGATTATTCCATTGATGAAAATTGTTGAAACCGTTTGTTTGATGATTTTATTCCATTTATTTTCGTTTTGAATATGTTGTGTATCAGATGAATAATTTTCAACACCTTGAATGAATTTTTGCGGAAGAATTTTTTCCAATAAAGTATAAACTTTGTCAGATGATTTTATTAAATAAGGTGTTGTAAATGTTGTAATTGCCGAAACACCAACTGCAACAGGAAATAAGAAGTCGCTTGTTACACCAAGAGAAAGTCCTAAACCAGCAACGATGAAAGCAAATTCACCAATTTGTGCCATGCTCATTCCTACTTGTACAGATTGTTTTAGCGGTTGTCCTGAAATTATAGCACCTAAAGTGGTAAAAATTAACTTTCCGAAAATCGTCAACAAGGTCACAATCAAAATTGCCCATTTGTGTTCGTACATCGAAACGGGATCAATCATCATTCCAATAGAAATAAAGAAAATTGTTGCGAATAGATTTTTTACAGATTGAAAATTATGTTCGATTTTTTCTGCATAAACAGTTTCAGCGAGAATAGAACCCATTACAAATGCACCTAATTCTATTGAAAAACCTACGCTATCAGCAATGTAAACCATTCCAAGACATAACCCAATTGAGATAATTAGTAAAGTTTCATCATCTAAATAATTCTTAATTGAACGTAGAAAAGTTGGAATAATAAAGATTCCTCCAATAAACCAAACCGCTAAAAAGAAACCTAATTTAACGAAAGAATTAATCATTTCTGCTCCGTTAAAATGCTGGCTAACAGCCATTGTAGAAAGCATAACCATCAATAAAATGACCACAATATCTTCTACAATTAAAATTCCGAAAACGACATTCGCGAATTTTTTTCGTTTTAAACCTAATTCATCAAACGCCCTAATAATAATGGTTGTAGAAGAACTGGCTAATAAACCGCCGAGGAAAATACTGTCCATTGTAGACCAATTCATAAATCGACCAACAAAATAACCAACGGTTACAATACAAATAATTTCGACAATTGCAGTGATGGAGGCAGAGCCACCAACATTGAGTAATTTTTTGAAACTAAATTCGAGACCAAGACTAAAAAGCAAAAATATAACACCAATTTTCGCCCAAATCTCCACATTATGTTCTTCTGCAACTGTGGGAATATATTCGAAATGCGGTCCAACCAAAAAACCAGCAATAATATAACCTAAAACAAGAGGTTGGTTGATACGTTTGAAAATAAGCGTCGTCACAGCGCCTACACATAGAATTAATCCAAGATCGGTAATAAGTTTTGGCAGGTGTTCTTCCATAAATTGCGTTTATTTTTTACTAATTTAATGTTTTTTAATGGATAAAATACTGCTTAATATTCGATTAAATTTTAATTTCTCATAATAAAAAACTCACTAATTTATCTGAATTAGTGAGTTTGTATTTAATAGTATGAATTTTTTATAATGATATTTTTGCTAAATAAGAATCTCCTTCGGTTTTTATTTTTGTACATTTTAGTTTATGATATTCGCACGCATTTTTTAACGTATCAAAATCCAAATACAACCATTGAATAGGTTCTTCTTGCTCGCCTTTATAATGAACCGTAAAATCTAATTCACCATAGTAATTTCCATTACTCGGAATCCATTTTCCACCATCTTCGTCTTCATCAAACATATAAATAATGTCGGTTCCATCAATCAAAACTTGACCATTCTCGGTTAATAAATTTTTGATTTTATCCAAGAAAACATTAATTAAAACTAAATTCTGAAAAATTCCAGTTCCGTTCATCAAAAATAGAATCGTATCAAATTTCTCAGCTTCATTGATTTCAAGGAAATTCTGAACTTTTGCATTTTTAATTCCTCTCAACAAACAAGCTTCAATCGCTTTTGGAGAAATATCAATCGCTAAAACATCTGAACTTTTTTCTTGCAAATAAAGTGAATGAGAACCTGCTCCACAACCAACATCCAATATTTTTCCTTTTGACAAATCAAGTGCTTTTTGCTCTAGAGGAGGCATGTCATCATACTCTCGAAAAAGATAATCAATTGGCATCACATCTAACTCTGAAATTGATGTTTCGGTATAGAGATCTTCGGGCGAATGATTGGTTTGATAATCTAAAATTGCCTGTCCGAAAAGGTCTTTCATGTTATTTTTATTTTTATTTTCTGATTAATACAGAAACTTTTATTTATTATTTTTTGCTAAAATTGCCTCAACAATTTGCTGTGCATGTACGCGCGAATTTTCAATAAACCAAATATTTGTCAACATACCACCACAAACAACGCCTGCCAAATATAAACCATCCACATTTGTTTCCATTGTTTCGGGATTGTAAGTTGGTGTTTTCAATTCATCATCACTGAAAGTTATTCCACAGTTCTCCAAAAAATTGAAATTTGGATGATAACCAGTTAAAGCTAAAACGGTATCATTTTCAATTGAAATATCACCTTCTGGTGTTTTGATATGAACTTGATTTTCGTCAATAGAAGTAATATTCGAGTTGAAATAAGCTTTGATACTTCCTTCTGCAATTCGATTTTCGATATCTGGACGAACCCAATATTTTAGTCGATGCGTAAAACCTTCTCCGCGAATCACCATTGTTACATTTGCACCTTTTCGATAACATTCTAAAGCTGCATCAACAGAAGAATTATTCGCTCCAACAACCACTACGTTCTGAAAAGAATAAGGGTGAGCTTCCTTGTAATAATGATGAACTTTTGGCAAATTTTCACCTTCAATATTCATTAAGTTTGGAATGTCATAAAAACCAGTTGCAAGGACTATATTGTTAGTTGAATAGTTATTTTTTGATGTTTTAACTTCGAAATGATTTGTTTCAACTTTATTAATCGTTTCAACTTCTTCGTATAGATTTAGATTGAATTTGAAATATTTATGAATGTTTCGATAATATTCTAACGCCTCTTGTCGACCAGGTTTTGTCTCAATACAATTGAACGGAATTTCTCCAATTTCTAATCGTTCGGCAGTCGAAAAAAATGTCATATACAAAGGATAGTTGTACAAACTATTTGTTAAAGCACCTTTTTCAATAATTAAATAAGAAAGATTGTTTCTTTTCGCTTCTATTGCACAAGCCAAACCAATTGGCCCAGCACCTACAATTATCAAATCATATTGTTCTTTCATCAAGCAAATTTACGGATAATCAGTTCGGTAATCTTTATGATTTTCTTCAATTTTTTTAAAAATAATGTTTAACTATTTGGATTAACGAAATATATTAATAATTTTGTTTGACAATTTTGTCAAAATAAAAAAGCCGCACAGATATGAAAGACGATACAGAAGAATTGATCAAAGAAACAGCGAAAAGAATGTTTTTTGGTGAAGGTAGATTTCATGCAACAACGCAAGAAATAGCTGATGAAGCGAAAGTGAATAGAACGTTGATTAATTATTATTTCAGATCGCGAAACAATTTAATTAGTATTATTTACGAAGAAGCTACGCGAGTAAGTAATGAAAAATCGCGTGCTATTTTTGATAGAAATCGTGATATCAAAGAAATGATTGGCGAATTTATAGAGGATTCTATTGCAACATCAATCAAGTATCCATATTTGGAAACTTACATCGTTACCGAAATGAATAAAAATAATACAATGTGTTCTAAGTTAATGAAAGATGATTTAGATGTAGTTGTAAATGTTTTTTACGAAAGATTAGAGGAAGAAATGGAAAAAGGAACGATTAAAAAGATGGAGCCACTTCAGTTTTTGTTAAACATGATTTCATTGGTTAATTATCCATTTACAATTCGTCCGCTACTTCAATTGGATTTGAAATTGAGCGACGAAGATTTCAAACGTATTCTTTCTGATCGAAAAGAAATTATTCTCAATACACTTTTTAATAATTAATATATCAATGAAAAGGTTAAAACAATTACTTTCTATAGCGATTGTAGCGTTGATGAGTTCTGCTAATGCCCAAGAAATTATTGCACTTAAAGATGCAGTAAATTTTGCATTAGAAAATAAAGCTGATGCTAAACGTGCGAATTTGGCTATCAAAAAAGCAGAATATAAAATTGATGAAGCTAGAGCAGGAGCTTTGCCACAGGTTAGTGCAAATGCAGGATTACAGTATAATCCAATTGTGCAAGAAACTGCACTGACAATGGGAGGGCAAACAACTATCATTAAAATGGGACAACCATGGAATTCGAGTTTGGGAGTTACGGTTAATCAAAATATTTTTGATCAGCGTGTTTTTACAGGACTTAAAGCAGCAAAATCTACACGTGAATTTTACCAAATTAATGCGGATTTAACAGATGAACAAATTATAGAGCGAGTAGCGAATGCGTATTATCAAGTTTTTATTCAAGAAGAGAAATTAAAAACAATTGATAAAAGTTACGAAAACACGAATAAAGTTCGCAATGTTATCAAAAGTTTAGTGGATAATGGATTGGCAAAGCCTATTGATTTAGACCGAATAGTTGTACAATTAAATAACATATCTTCATCTCGCCAACAATTGGTAAATGCAGTAGAAATTAACAAGAATGCATTGAAATTTTATATGGGTTATCCAATAGAACAGCCAATTACGTTGACAGAAGAAACAATCACACCGAATTTAGTTTTGTTAGAAGATCAAATTAATGTAGAAAATAGAACAGAATTTAAAGTATTGTCAAAACAAAAAGAATTGTTAGGTTTTGCAAAAGAAGCTGAACGTGCAAATCTTTATCCAACTGTTGGTTTGGCTGGTAATTATGGATTGCAAGGTTTTGGTGAAAAATTTATTACTTCAAAAACTTATACATGGTCAGATTTAGCTTCGATTGGCTTGAGTGTAAAAGTTCCGATTTTTTCTGGAGGAGCTACAAAAGCAAAAATAAATCAAGCTGAAATTGATTTGTTGGATATCGAAGAACAAATGAATGACACAAAACTTGGTTTGAGTTTGGAATATCAAAATGCAAAAGCGCAAATAGAAAATGCGTTAAAAAGTGTCGATATTCAAGAAGAAAATGTATCGTTGGCAGAAAAAGTACTTGCAAATACACAAAATAATTACCAACAAGGTTTAGCTAATTTGACAGAAATTTTAGACGCTGAAAATGCGTTGACAGATGCTAGAAATAATTACTCAAATGCTTTGTTAGAATATAAAATTGCCGAAATCGCATTAATCAAAGCAAAAGGAGATTTAAAAATATTAATTCAATAATAGAACCGATTTATGAAATCAGTAAAAACTTTACTTTATATATTAATTGCTGCTGGCTTGATTGGTGGAGCAGTTTACATCATCAAAAATAACAAAGCGAAGCAAGAAGAGGAAGTTGCGATTGTAAATGCTAGTAACGATGAGGTTGTGGTAAATACAATTAAAGCAAAATACGAAAGCTTAAATACAGATTATACGTCAAACGGAACGTTTGCGCCATTTCAGGAAATGAGTTTTCCTTCAGAAATTTCAGGAAGAATTGTTCGTGTATTGGTAGATGAAGGTAGTTATGTTTCTGTTGGACAAACATTGGCGACGATTAAAAAAGATGCAATTGAGGTTGATGTAACTCAAGCACAAAATAATCTTCAAAATGCGATTATAGATAATCAACGTTACGAAAATGCGTACAAAACTGGAGGAGTAACAAAGCAACAATTGGATAATTCGCGTTTGCAATTAAAAAATGCAAGAGCAGCGGTTTCTGCACAAAATTTACGTGTTCGTGATACCAATGTAAAAGCAACTATTTCTGGTGTGATTAACAAGCGTTACATAGAGCCAGGATCTGTAGTAGCACCGGGTTCGCAAATGTTTGATATTGTTAATGTGTCAAAACTAAAATTACAAGTTACAGTAACAGAAGCTGAAGTTGTGAATTTGAAAGTGGGACAAACAATCAAAGTATTGGCGAGTGTTTTTCCTGATCAAGAATTTGCAGGAAAAATTTCTTTTATTGCGCCTAAAGCAGATGCTTCATTAAACTTTCCAGTAGAAATTCAAGTTTCGAATAATTCTGGTTTAAAAGCTGGTATGTACGGAACGGCAGTTTTCTCGACAAAAGATGATGTAAATGCAGGGAAAAATGTATTGGTTGTTCCAGCGAATGCTTTTGTTAACGGAATTAGTTCTGGACAAGTTTTCGTGGTTGAAAATAATACAGCGAAATTAACGAAAGTTGTGATTGGGAAAACGGTTGGAACTGAAGTTGAAATTATTAGTGGAATTAAAGATGGAGCTGAAATCGTGACAAGTGGTCAGATTAATCTGAAAGATGGAACGAAAGTGAAAGTTGTAAAATAAGAGTAGTTTTTCCATGAAAATAGCAGAAATATCAATTAAACGTCCCACAATGATTATCGTGTTATTCACGATTTTAACATTAGGAGGATTGTTTAGTTATACGCAAATGGGATACGAATTAATCCCAAAATTTGAAACGAATGTTGTTACGATTTCAACGGTTTATCCTGGAGCTTCTCCAAACGAAGTTGAAAATTCTGTAACCAAAAAGATAGAGGATGCGGTTGCAGCCTTAGAAAATGTAAAGAAAGTAGAATCGAAATCTTATGAAAGTTTATCAGTTGTAATGGTGACGTTGAATTCTGATGCAAATGCAGATTTAGCGTTGAATGATGCGCAACGTAAGATTAATGCCATTGAGAAAGATTTACCTGATGATGTAGATCCGCCTTCTTTGACGAAATTCTCGTTAAGTGATTTACCAATTATTACAGCTGGTGTAACGTCTGATAAGTTGACAGAAAAAGATTTGTATGATTTGTTAGATAAAAAAATAGAACCAGTTTTATCGCGTGTGACAGGTGTTGCGCAAGTAAATTTGATTGGAGGACAAGAACGTGAAATTCAGGTAAGTTTAGATCCTGTGAAATTGAAAGGTTATGGATTATCTGTGCCTCAAGTTCAGCAAGCAATCTTAACTTCGAATTTAGATTTCCCAACAGGAAGTGTAAAAACACGTGAAAACTCTACAATTATTCGTCTTTCTGGAAAATATAAATCAGTTGATGAATTAAATAATTTGGTAATTTCTTCGAATAATGGAATTCAAGTTCGTTTATCGGAAGTTGCTTTTGTGCAAGATTCTCAGAAAGAAGTAGAAAAAATTGCACGTGTTAATCAGAGTTCTGCGATTATTGTTCAGGTTGTAAAACAATCAGATGCAAATGCGGTGGCTGTTTCTGAATTGATGAAAGAAACCATCAAAAAAGTTGAAACAGATTATAAGAAAGAAGGACTTAAAATTCAGATTGTAAATGATACGTCTGATTTTACATTGGCTGCGGCAGATCACGTTATTTTCGATTTAGTTTTAGCAGTTGTTTTAGTTGCAATTGTAATGCTTTTGTTTTTACATAGTATTCGTAATGCTTTTATTGTAATGGTTTCTATTCCAGCATCGTTAATTGCGACTTTTATCGGAATGTACTTAATGGGGTATACCTTAAACTTGATGTCGTTACTTGGTTTATCGCTTGTTGTAGGGATTTTAGTGGATGATGCTATCGTTGTTTTAGAGAATATTTACCGTCACATGGAGATGGGAAAATCGAAAATTAGAGCATCATACGATGGGGCAAAAGAAATTGGATTTACAGTAACAGCTATTACGTTGGTAATTGTCGTGGTATTCTTACCAATTGCAATGAGTACAGGTTTGGTGGCGAATATTATTGCACAGTTTTGTGTGACAGTCGTTATCGCAACCTTACTATCCTTATTGTCGTCATTTACAATTGTTCCTTGGTTGTCTTCTCGTTTCGGGAAATTAGAACATATCACAGGGAAAAATATTTTTGAGAAATTTATTCTTTGGTTCGAAAAACAATTAATGAAATTTACCCACTTCATTTCTGATATGTTAGAATGGTGTTTAAAATCTACCGTTCGTAGAATTGGAGTTTTTATTGGGGTATTTATCGTTTTATTTGCAGTTATTGGAGTTTTAATGGGAGGAAAATATATTGGTGGTGAATTCTTCCCTAAAACAGATAAAGGTGAATTCTTAGTTCAAATAGAGTTACCAAAAGATGCAACAATAGAGGAATCAAATTTTATGACGCAAAAAGCAGAAAAATTTTTACGTGGTAAAAAAGAAGTTGTTGATATGATTACAACTGTTGGTCAAAGTTCTGAAGGATTTGGAGCAGCACAAGCAACAGCTTATAAAGCAGAAATAGACGTTATTTTAAATGATAAATCAGAGCGTGAAGACAATTCATTTATTTATGCGGCAAAAGTAAAACGCGATTTAGAAAAAGAATTAGTTGGTGCTAAGGTTAAAACTGTTCCAGTTGGTTTAATTGGAGCGGAACAAGCGCCAATAGCGTTGGTTGTGACAGGTCCAAATTTAGAAAGCGCCATGAAATTTGCTGAATTAGCAAAACACGAATTAGAGCAAATTAAGGGTTCTTCGGAAGTGAAATTAACGACAGAAGCCGGAAATCCTGAAATTAATGTGCAAGTTGACCGTGATAAAATGGCTGCTTTAGGATTGAATTTACAAACAGTTGGTTTGACGATGCAAACTGCTTTCTCTGGAAATACAGATGGTAAATTTAGAGCGGGTGAATACGAATATGATATTAATATTCAGTACAATGATTTTAATCGTTCGAATATCGATGATGTTCGTAGTTTGATATTTATGAATGATAAAGGACAACAAATTCGTTTGGATCAATTTGCAACGGTTACACAAAGTTCTGGACCAAGTTTCTTAGAGCGTCGTGATAAAACACCTTCTGTAACTGTGCAAGCGCAATCTGTTGGTCGTACAACGGGTGATATTGTGACTGATTTCAAAAATAGTTTACAAAAAATTGATAGTAAAAAACCAACCGGTGTATCGTATGTTTGGGGTGGAGATGAAGAAAATCAATCCGAAGGTTTTGGTACATTAGGTTACGCATTATTAGCAGCAATTATTTTAGTTTATTTGGTGATGGTTGCTTTGTATGATTCGTTTATTTATCCTTTCGTGGTTTTGTTTTCTATTCCATTATCATTAATTGGAGTCTTTGTGGTTTTAGCTTTAACTAATAATTCGTTGAATATCTTCACGATTCTCGGAATGATTATGTTGATTGGTTTGGTGTGCAAAAATGCCATTTTATTAGTCGATTTTACAAACCATAGAAAAGAAGCAGGAGAAACAACACACAATGCTTTGGTACAAGCCAATCATGCACGTCTTCGTCCAATTTTGATGACAACTATCGCCATGGTTTTTGGTATGATTCCGATTGCTTTGGCAGAAGGAGCAGGAGCAGAGATGAACAACGGTTTGGCATGGGTTATTATCGGTGGATTAGTTTCCTCATTATTCCTAACCTTAATTATTGTTCCTGTGGTTTATTCATTATTCGATAGTGCAATTCGTCGATTCTCAAAAGGAGAAAAAGTAGATTATGAAGCAGAAATGGTTGCAGATTATGAAGCGCGACAAATAAAAGAAGAATGGGAAGAGTAATCTTTCGTTTTTAGATATTTAATCAAACCCGTTCAGTTTTTATTATTTTAATTGATACATAAAAAAATCCTTGTCAAAGTTCTAAACCTTGACAAGGATTTTTATTTAGTTGAAACTCGTTATTTTGTTAATGCGATGTGCTTGTTGCAGAACTCTAAAATAGACTAATTTTTCGTATTTTGTTGTATGCAAGGACGAAAAGAATTTACTCCACAACTTTTTTATGAATTAAGTTTAGATCGGTTAGTACCGTTTGATAACTTTTATCGCCAAGTAAATCAAGTATTAGATTTACATTTTCTGTATAGATCCACTCAAAAATATTACGGTACTCAAGGTCAAGAAAGTATAGATCCTGTGGTGTTTTTTAAAATATTGTTAGTGGGTTATTTGAATAATATCAATAGCGACAGAGCATTGATTCGTTATTGTAGTAATTGCTTGGATGTTCGTTTATTTTTAGGTTATGATTTAAATGAAGAGTTGCCTTGGCATTCAACAATTAGCCGAACAAGAGCGTTTTTTGGCCAAGAAGTTTTCTTGCAATTATTTCAGTTAGTTTTAAAACTGTGTGTTAACAAAGGCATGGTTTC
Organism: Empedobacter falsenii; assembly: GCF_019308355.1. Lineage (GTDB taxonomy): Bacteria > Bacteroidota > Bacteroidia > Flavobacteriales > Weeksellaceae > Empedobacter > Empedobacter falsenii_B. Next base: position 96,062 of record NZ_JAAGKM010000008.1, read on the forward strand.
AGGTAAACGTCAGGCGGTAGACTCTGCCTTTATCAAAGCAAACGCAAGTATGGATTCTCTGGTTGAAAAAGAGGTTCTAAACGATGCTTTTGCTTTTGTGAATGAGTTTGAAGAAAATTCAGAATTCAAATCATGCAGTGAGCCTAGTCGAATTGTAACATCAACTCGAAAGAAGTTGGTAGAACAACATCATAATTGGAAAAAGGAAGCGTTTAAAGGAATGCCGGGACATGTGAAAACGCTTCAAAAAAATGAAGATGGTGAAGATATTCGTCCAAAGTTTTTAAGTAATCATACCCATTATAGCCCAACAGATCCTGATGCGAAAATCTCGACCAAACCAGGTAAACCACGCCAACTGAACTATGCTGGACAATTAGCTGTTGATGATAAACACCACGTGATTACAGGAGCTTGTGCTAGTACAGCTGGTAGTAAAGACAGTGCTATCTTTGCAGAAATTATGGATCAAACGATTGAAAATTTTAAACGAAACGAGATTCAAATAGGAGAAGTTTTAGCTGATGCGGGCTATAGTAGCGGTGCTAATTTACAATATTGTGAAAATCATAATTTAGACGCTTGGATTCCCAACTTTGGACAGTATAAGCCCGAACGAGAAGGCTTTATTTTTAATAAAGAAGAGAATCGATACGAATGTATTAAAGAAGGCGGAAATAAAGCTTTTTTACCATTTAAACGAACTTTAATTGATAGTAAAGGTTACGAAAAGAAAAGTTATAGAAGCTCTGAACATGACTGCGGTAAATGCATCTTAAGAGCCGAGTGTTGTGGAAAGGTAACCAAGTTTAAAAAGCTGGAAGAAAGTATTCATAAACCACTTTACGATAAAATGCACGAAAAACTCACCCAAAACAAAGCCTATCATCGCAGGTTAGTTAAACGCCGAAGTGCAACAGTAGAACCAGTTTTAGGAACGTTGATTAACTTCTTTAACCTAAAACGAATCAACAGCAGAGGAATGTCTAAAGCCAATAAACATGTACTAATGTCAAGTTTATCTTACAACTTGAAGAAATATCTACGCTTTACAGTCAAAAAATCAAGTGTTTTAGCCCAAGTTATTTATTTAAAACAAGGGAAGAACTACGCTTCTACAAAATCACTCCTTCACTCCTTAAAAAGAGAGTTTTTAAGCAAGCCTAATTTTACATTAATATATTTTTCTAAAAATAAACCTCGCTTAAAAAGGCTTAAACGAGGTCATATATTCTGTTTTTTACTGTAAATTGGAGTTGTGCAACAGTTACCAATGTTGAACTAAACCTCCAGTAGCTTTCGCTGCGATGATTTCGTACCTTAGTATATTAATATTAAACAATTGATACTATGGTAACTAAAAAAAATCTCCGGAGGAATTAAGAGCGAACAAATACATTAATCGCGCTTGTAGTGAAATTACGGGTTTTTCTGAACTTCTGCAACGTTTTCAGCGAAATATTTCCATTTTAGGCAGAAGCCAGCGTACTTTCGAGAATTATTCTCGGCATGTGGCGGCAATGGCGTTGCATTTTGGAATTCTTCCTACGGAATTACATCCCGAGCAGGTTAAAGATTACTTATTTGAACTGCAGCAACGTTCTTTAAGTCCTTCGCAATCATACTTTAAACATACGGTTTACGGACTTCGATTTCTTTTAAAAACAGAGAATCTTCCTTACGATTATCTTCATTTACCATCGATTCCAAAAGAGAAAAAGCTTCCTGTTGTTTTAAGTCGAGAAGAGATTTGGAAGATGCTTCAAAGTGCAGAACTGCTAAAACATCGTGTTTTAATTGGCTTGATTTACGGCTGTGGTTTACGCTGTATGGAAGTTCGGAACATAGAATTAAAGCATTTAGATTTCGATCGAAAACAACTTCATATCGTTCAAAGTAAAGGAAAAAAAGATCGATATGTTCCTTTATCTGATCATTTGATACGGGGAATAAAAAGATATATTTCAGCCGAACATCCCACTACTTTTTTATTTACAGGAAACACGAAAGATGCCAAGGGTTTTGATTCTCGTTACAGTCAACGCGGTGTTCAATGGGCAGTTCAATCTATCAGTAAAAAAGCAGGTATTTTAAAAGATGTGCACACGCATACTTTGCGCCATAGCTATGCCACGCATTTATTAGAAGATGGCGTAAATATCCTTCAAGTTCAGAAATTGATGGGGCATGAACGGGTGGAGACCACTATGGAATATTTACATGTTTGCCAATTGGAGCAACAAAAAGTACACAGTCCACTTGATACCGTTTTTGCTTTATGCAGCCGCAGTGGGAAGTAGCCCATGTATTGCAAAAAGTAGATTTATCCAACCAAAACTTTACC
>NZ_JAAGKM010000090.1 GCF_019308355.1 Empedobacter falsenii
AATGTATTTGTTCGCTCTTAATTCCTCCGGAGATTTTTTTTAGTTACCATAGTATCAATTGTTTAATATTAATATACTAAGGTACGAAATCATCGCAGCGAAAGCTACTGGAGGTTTAGTTCAACAAGGGTTTTGCAATAGTGGGGCGAAACTGCAAAGTTCAACGGCAGTTCTTCGGTTCAACTTTTGTGCAAAATTGAAGATTTTCGCTTCGATTGCCCCACCATCGCAAAGCCCCAAAACGTTAGCAGTAATGGTAGGACGACACAACCCGACAGACAAAATCGGGTTCTTTTTGATATTTTGTATTTAAGTAATTGCTTAAATAAACAAATTGACTATCTTTGCACTATGGACAACATTTCGTGTATAAGACAACAAGCGGACATTAAGCAAATCAACCGCTGTAAAGACCGAGTATTAGAACTGAACGGTTCGTTTGACTATTTATCCAACGGACTTGAATTGGCGGGTAACAACGTAAGACTGAAAATCCTGTTTCTGCTTTACGAAGAGCAACAACTTTGCGTTTGCGACCTTAGTGACATTCTCGGAATGACCATTTCGGCAATTTCACAACATCTGCGAAAACTCAAAGACCGAAAACTAATTGAAACGGAAAGGCAAGCACAAACCATTTTTTACTCACTGACAAAAGAGTATGAAAAAATGCTCAAACCTTTTTTCAAAATACTTCACGAAAACAAAATTTTGGAAACAATATGAAAACAGACAAAAAATTAATCGGTGCAGGACTTTTGACAGCAATTGCAGCCTCACTTTGTTGCATCACACCTGTATTGGCTCTTGTCGCAGGGACAAGCGGACTTGCTTCAACTTTTTCTTGGCTTGAACCTTTCCGACCTTATTTTATAGGTTTGACAATTTTGGTTCTTGGTTTTGCTTGGTATCAAAAGTTGAAACCTAAAAAACAAATTGACTGCAATTGTGAGACAGAAGAAAAACCAAAATTCATTCAATCCAAAATGTTTTTAGGAATTGTAACAGCATTTGCAATAGTAATGCTTGCCTTTCCTTACTATGCTCACATATTTTATCCAAAGACAGAAAAACAAATCATAGTAGTTGACAAATCAAATGTTCAAACAGTTGAGTTTTCCATTAGCGGTATGACTTGTGCAGGTTGTGAAGAACACGTAAACCACGAAGTGAATAAGCTTTCGGGAATAATAAAATCAACTGTTTCATACGAAAACGGAAATGCAATTGTAGAATTTGATAACTCAAAAACGAACATTGCCGAAATTGAGAAAGCAATAAACGGAACAGGATATTCAGTAACAGACAAAAAGGAAAAATAAAATGGAAATCATACTACAATCAACAATCACTTGCCCAAATTGCGGACATAAAAAGGAAGAAACAATGCCGACAGACGCTTGCCAATATTTTTACGAATGTGATAATTGCAAGACCGTTTTAAAAGCACATCAAGGCGACTGTTGTGTTTATTGCAGTTACGGAAGTGTAAAATGTCCGCCAATTCAACAAGACAAGAAATGTTGCTGACAAAAGACGAAAAAGCCCAGCCCATAATAACTAAGCTTTCGTCTTGCCCGGAGGGCACGAGATGAAAGCCCGTTGAACGGAACCGGAGTAGCTTTATGTATTATGGAGTTTTCGAAGTGTAGCTTTAAGATATACCAGCAGTAATTTTACAATTACTGCTTTTTTTGTGGTTGTACTTGTGCATTTTCTGTTGTTTTATGCGATTTTTGGATGCAATGAAGCACAAGTTCCCTTACCCGTAAAAGTTAATTCACAGAAGAAAGTGTGTTTTCAATAAGATAAGCTTTTGGTGGACCTCGCTGCCCAAAAACGTGCAACGTAACAAGATTTCCAACTTTACAACAATAACATTTTCGATGTTGAGTTTTAAGTTCTACACTTGACCTTAAAACGTTTAACTCTTTTTGTAATTGTTGTAATTTCCCGCGTTTCCAATTGCTGCTTAAAATGCCGTAATGGCGTATGCGCACAAAGCGTTTGGGTAAAATATGAAGACTAAAGCGCCTTGTAAACTCTTCGTTTTTTAAAGTAAGCTGCTTGGTTTTACTTCCATCTCTATAATCTTTATAATTGATAGTAACTTCTTGATGGGTTACATTTGTAATGCGATGGTTGCTAATGGCTACCTTGTGGGTATATCTACCCAGATACTCAATCACTTGTTTTGGGCCGCCAAATG
>NZ_JAAGKM010000091.1 GCF_019308355.1 Empedobacter falsenii
AATGTATTTGTTCGCTCTTAATTCCTCCGGAGATTTTTTTTAGTTACCATAGTATCAATTGTTTAATATTAATATACTAAGGTACGAAATCATCGCAGCGAAAGCTACTGGAGGTTTAGTTCAACATCGATTTATCAAGACCTGGATCTTCGATTAAGTCTTTGTTCACGACTTTACTCAAAACTAATTGATGCCCGATATGTTCTGCGATTGGTACAATTGCAACCGGAATCATTAAGAAAATAACATACCAAGACAAAGTTGGTGTGTAATCTACAAAAGGAATGGTAAAATCTGGAATCATAAACCATTTAGCTTCTATAACAGGATTTAGGTCGACAACTCCCATTGTAATTGCAAAAAGATATCCACCAATAATTCCGACCAAAACTGGAATTACACTCAAAAAACCTTTACTGAAAATTGCTGTAATTATCGTGATAATTAAGGTAACAAAACCAATTGTAACATAGGTTAAATCATATTCACCAGAAGGATTATTCGTTACCATTTTGATTGCTGTAGAAGCTAATCCAAGACCAATTACCATAATTACTGGACCAACAACAATAGGAGGTAAAAGTTTCATTAACCATTTTGTTCCAGCCGTTGCTATAAAGAGTGCGACCAATGAATAGGTAACTCCAACTAAAAAACTACCAACCAAGAAACTTCCTGTCGCAATTCCACTTTCTGGGTTTGCTTCTAAAGCTTTCATTGCGATAATTGGATTGATAAAAGCAAATGAAGAACCAAGGTAAGAAGGGACTTTTCCTCGCGTAATTAAGATGAAAACTAAAGTTCCGATTCCGCTCGAAATTAATGCAATTGCTGGAGACATTCCTGTCAAAGCAGGAACTAAAACTGTTGCACCAAACATTGCAAAAAGATGCTGTATACTTAATAATATACCTTGTCCTAACTTCGGTTTTTCGTCGATAGCTAAGATAATATTTTGGTCATTTTGTTGACTCATTTGTAAAAGAAATTGAAAATTGTTTTGTTTGAATGCAAAAGTAGCTCAAAACGATTAATAAGTATAGAAATCATATAACTATTTAGCGAAATCTTGTAAATGGTTTTGGAACAATTCTATCGAAATTTGTAAGACAAAAATCAAAGAGTTATGGAAACAAAAGAATTAAAATTCAAAACAAATATAAATTGTAGTGGTTGCGTGAGCAAAGTGAAACCTTTTTTAGATAAGTTAGATGGTTTAGAAGCTTGGGAAGTTGATACTGATAATCCAGACAAAGTTTTGTCTGTAAAAATTAATCAAGCAACAGACGAAGAAATTATTGATACAATTGAGGAAGTTGGTTTTTCAGCTGAATTAATTGAGGAATAGATATTTTTTTAGGTAGAATGACTTATTTTTTGTGATAGTTTAAGTCAATATAATCTCAAGTTAATCTTGTGTTGACTTGAGATTTTTTATTTTTTCGAAATTGTAGAAAGAAAAGTACGCCCATAGCAAGTTGAAGAATAAATAATAAAATAATCCACGTATTCATTTTTGCTGCAAAATCAGATAATTGATTGTACATTCCATCATATTTATCTACCGAAGTTTCAGCTATATTTTTCACAAACTGTATATCGTTCGATTTTTCAATGAGCATAATTTGTTCACCTTTATAACCTTCATTTTTATTCGGAACAACTTCAATTTGATTAGCGCTTACAAAAAACAGAAAAATACTAATGATTGTAGATAAAAATAATAGAAAATAATTGATGTATTTCATGAGTTAGATTATGTTTTGCAAGACACTGTACCAAAAACTGTGTAAGTATAAAATTCTGCTTGGGTTAAAATCGAGCAGAATTTTTTTTATACATTTAATATTTACATATTTATGGAAACAAAAGACCTATTTCCGGATGATTTTTT
>NZ_JAAGKM010000092.1 GCF_019308355.1 Empedobacter falsenii
GAATCCGTCTCACAACTGAGGCGGATTTTTTTTGGTTATTATTTTAGATTTTTGTATATTTATGTTTGATAATCAGATATTTGTCTATGAATTTCAAGTATTACAACCAAAATCAGACGGTGTTGTTTCCGTATAGTTTTGAGGAGTTGATTCCCAATAATCATCCTGTTCGGATTGTCAATGATATTTTGGAGAGGATCAATATAGATCCGCTGCTAAAAGCGTACAGCAAAGAGGGAAATCCCAGCTATCATCCCGTGATGATGCTCAAGGTGATGGTTTTTGCCTATATGAGCAACATTTATTCCTCCCGGAAAATCGAAAAAGCACTTCGCGAAAACATCAATTTTATGTGGCTCTCCAATATGAGCATCGTGGATCATAATACCGTGAACAGGTTTCGGGCTCACAAGCTTGAAGCAGCTTTCAAAGATATTTTCTCGCAAGTGGTTTTGCTTCTTGCCGAAGAAGGCTTGGTAAGTTTGAAACAGGTTTTTGTGGACGGAACGAAAATCGAAGCCCAGGCAAACCGCTACACTTTTGTGTGGGCCAATGCCATAAAAACCAACAAAGAAAAGATGCTCCGCCAACTAGAGGACCTTTGGAAATATGCCCAAAGCGTTGCCCGGGAAGAGGACAAAGACCCTGAACCGCCTGAATTTAAAGAAATCAGCAAAGAAAAAATTCAGCAAACGGTAGAAAATATCAATGCCAAATTAAAAGGCAGCGACGGTAAAACTGATTCCGACAAAAAAGCCAAAGCCAAGCTGAATTACATTAAAAACAATTTTGAGAAAAACCTCGGTAAATACGAAGCTCAGGAGGCTATTTTGGCAGAGAGGAACTCCTACAGCAAGACTGATGAGGACGCTACTTTTATGAGGCTAAAGGATGACCATATGCAAAACGGACAGCTCAAACCTGCCTATAATGCGCAGATTTCTACCGAGAATCAGTTTATTGTAAATTACACAATCCATCAAGAGACCAACGACTTCAATACCCTGAAGCATCATTTGGAGAATTTTGAGAAATTGTTTGGTAAAAATAAACTCGAAGAATTGGAAGAACTCACTGCCGATGCGGGCTACGGAAGCGAGGAAAATTATGAATTATTAGAACAAAAAAACATCATTCCATTTGTAAAGTACAACACCTTCGATAAAGAGCAAAATGCCCATTATCAGTTGAAGCACAAAACATTCAGCAAAGAAAATCTGCATTATAATAAGGAAGGAGATTATTACGTCTGTCCGATGGGACAAAAAATGGAGAAAACTCACGTAAGCACTCGGAAAACCAAGACCGGTTATCCTCAAAAACTATCGCATTATCAGGCTAAAAATTGTGATGGATGCCCAATCAGAGGCGTTTGCCACAGTTCCAAAGAAAACCGGAGCATTGAGCGAAACCATCATTTGGAAGATTACAAAGAAAAAATCCGGGAACTTCTAAACAGTGAAGAAGGCATCAAAAAACGTAAACAACGGTCAGTTGAAGTAGAACCTGTGTTTGCACACCTGAAACATTGCAACAATTTTAAACGATTCACACTTAGAGGTCTGAAAAAAGTGGAATTGGAGTTCGGATTACACGCTTTAGCACACAATTTAAGAAAGAAAGTTGCCTGAAGAGAACAACTTTTCACTTTTTCTTAAAATATTGAAAAACTTTTATAACAAAAAAATCCGCCTCAAATTTTGTTGTGAGACGGATTCT
>NZ_JAAGKM010000093.1 GCF_019308355.1 Empedobacter falsenii
AAATCTTTTTTTTCAATTGAAAATCATTATATTTGAATGAATAATGAGGCGTTCATTAAAACTGAAGTAGTGTTGAAAATTTGAAGTATATAGGGGTGTAGGAATACAAATACAACGGCAAAGAACTTCAAACAGACTTAGACATCAACTTATACGACTACGGCGCAAGAAACTACGACCCTGCAATTGGACGTTGGTTCAATGTTGACCCGCTGGCGGAGAAAATGAGACGACACTCGCCTTACAACTACGCTTTTAATAATCCTGTTTTCTTTATAGATCCTGATGGGATGATGGCGGAACCGCCAAGAGATTTTAATGGTAATTTGTGGATTGATACTTCTGGTATTTATTTGAAATATGCTAATAATATTGATAATTCATATGTTAATATTGTGGGAGATACTTCGCAAGTTTATGATACTACAACAGAAACTTATTCTCAAGAAGTATTAATAGGTAACGCTACTACAGAAAGTGGTGCTAGCTATGCGTGGAATAGTGACTTAAGAAGAAATCTTACAGGAGATAAATTTGGTTTTTCTATAGGTGTTGATGGTACAGCAGTTGTTGGATCATCTTTTTCAATAAGTTTTGATTGGATAACTACAGGTTCCGACAAATCATTTTTCCCCTATCTAGGAATCAATACTTCAGCAAATATAGCTGATGGTGTAAACGGTTCAGTAGATTTAACTTTTTCAAAAGCAAGGCACTCAGGAGGAGTTAATGATGTAAGAGCATCTTCATTACCTGGTCCAGAATATGGAGTTAGTATTGGTGGAAAAATAATTGTAGGAGGAGATATTGGCTATTCATACTCTAATGATGGTAAATATGGGTGGCATCAAGTGAACGCAGGGGTAGGATTAGGTTTAGAAGTTGGAGCTACAGCAGCAAATATCAAAGGATCTGTTAATTATAATTGGTTAAATATCCATACAGGAACTGGGAAAATAAATTATTCTGATGCTTTAAAAAAATAATAAATGAAAAAGACGACTATATCATTTTTTCTAATTTCTAGTATTATACTTTCAATATTTACTATAGATCGTTATTTTAATAATGAAGAGGAAAATATTGCAGGAATTATTTTTCAAATAAAAGAAGGAAGAGGAGGAAATCACTATTATTATGATAAGAATAAATATTTTACAGATGACGAATATTTTGAAAATAGATATTCACATTATTTAGAAATAGGAGATTCTGTTTTCAAAGAAAAAAAAAGTGAAGAATTAAAAATATATAAAAAACAGAAGAATAAATATATTTATGAAAAATCATTTTTTTATAAACTATAAAGAAATAGGGTAGTGTTCCAAATGTGTTGTTATTATATAATATATTAATTCACAATAGCACAAAAGGCAAACTAACGTTTGCCTTTTGTTATTTTATAAGTTTTAGTAAAGCTTTAATTTCTTTATCGGAGATAGAATCTTGTTCGCTTTTATCGTAAAGAGAAAGTAGATAAATCGTTTCATTTTCAATAAAAAGATGCGTTATTACTCTTGCTCCGCCGCTTTTACCTTTACCTTTCGACTTTATTGCCAAACGTATTTTGTAACAAT
>NZ_JAAGKM010000094.1 GCF_019308355.1 Empedobacter falsenii
CTTCTTTTTTATTTTCATTTGAAAAAGAAAAATTTAACTCCGTTCTGTTGTTCAGCAATTCAATAAATATGCTTTCATCGTGTCCTTGTAATGTTTCATTGATGTCTTTGTTTATCGGTTCTGCTGTGGTTAATTTCAGTTTCGGGTATTCAGCTTTTAGCATTGCTCCGTATTTCTTAACCGCCTCTTTTCCTGCTGTATCGTTGTCAAAAAAGAAAATGATTTCTTCTAACTGCGGAAGCTCTTTAATTGCCTGCTGGTGTTCTTCGGTTAGTCCGTTTGTTCCATAGCAAGCCAAAACCGCATATTCCTTTGTTATGGTTTCTATTTGAAGTAATGAAGCTCCGTCAATAATGCTTTCCGTTACTATCAGTTTTTTGGTGTTCTTATCGGGATAATTCGGATATAAGCCTTTGCGGTTCTTTAAATAAAAATGTCTGCTTTCCTTATCGTTTAACGTACTTCTAAAATACAATCCTGTTACTTCATTCTCTTTATTTTTCAGAGCAAAGCAAATGCACCATTTCCCGAACACTCCATAAGCCTTTTCGCCTGTACGTCCTAAAATATTCTTGTCTATCAGTAAACCGTATTCCAAACATTGAGCAATTACATTTTCGTCTTTCCTTGCTCCGTGATGGAACTGCCCCGCATTGTAGCCGATTTCTATTCTTTTAAAATCTAAATTCCGTTGCTCTAAATAATCCTTTGCAGGTTTTGAGTTGCTGACCGCATTTTTAAAGTATTGGTACATATTCCCTAAAAACTGCTCTCGGGTTAATTCAGGTTGATAGCGTTCTTTGCTGTTCGGTTCTGTGTAACCGATGATTTCCTTTGCTTTCCGTATCGCTTCGCCTTTGGTGCTGTTCTCTTTGTGCATTATAAAATCTATCACGTCCATACTCTTGCCGTGTGTTTTACAGTTGGAACTAAAACAGTATGCTGTCTGCGTTTTGTAATACACCTGCATACTCGGGGTTTTGTCCTCGTGGAAAGGACAGCAAATTCTGCTCTGCTTGTCGGTTTTCAATCCGTAGTAATGCAACACGTTCGACATTGTGAGCTGTTGTTTGATTTCTGATATTTCCATACTCAAAAATTATTTGAAAAAAGTTTAATCCTACATATCTGTCGCAAATCTACAAAGTTTGTATTAACCAAACAAACATTACTGATTTTTATCCTACATTTTTTGTTTGTAAATTTGTCTTGTATTTGCTTTTAGTGCATTAAAACCTACAGATATGACTTTTGGAGAACGATTAACACAGGTAAGAAAAAAGAAAAACCTTTCCCAAGCGGAAGTAGGAAAAAAGATTGGTATCAATGGTGATGCTTACGGAAGATATGAACGTAACGAAGTAAAACCAACCATAGAAATGGCGGTTAAAATAGCTCAAGCTCTTGAGGTTTCTTTAGATTATTTAACTGGTAATTCTGATATTGAACTAGACAAGGCTACACTTGATAGAGTACAGGAAGTTACTAAACTCACGGAAAAAGACAAGGATTACATTTTTGTAACCCTCGATGCTCTGATAAGAGATTTTAAAAATAAAC
>NZ_JAAGKM010000095.1 GCF_019308355.1 Empedobacter falsenii
GCTCCATGATGGAATTGTCCCGAGTTAAAACCGACTTCTAATTCATCAAAATTTAACGCTCTGGAATGGCAATAATCTTTGGCAGGGTCACTGCATAATAATCCTTTGCGGAAACTTAAAAACATTTTGGTTAGGAACGCTGAATGGTTAGCGGTTTGAGGAATTCGAATTGTTTTATTCGTATTTTGTACTTCTATATTCGTACTTGAAGCAAGTGTTTTACACTTGTTTAACGCTTCATGTTTGCTTAATTTCTCATAATCTTGTACAAACTGAATCACGTCGCCTGTTTTGGAACATGCATGACAATTGTAAAAATTCTTTTCCAAATTAACCTGTAAACTCGCTGTTTTATCCGAATGAAACGGACATTTCAGCATATTGTTTTTAGGTTCTAATCCGTAATGAAGCAGTACTTCTTGTAGCGTTAACTTTTGTTTTATCTCGCTTATTTCCATTTGAAAAATTATTTAAAAAATTTTCACTAATCGTTTTCGCTTACAAACTTAGCGTTTTTGATTTTTAAAACAAATTGTTTTCGCTTTTTATTTTTCAAATGAATTAGTTATTTCACTAACTAAATTGTAATTTTGTAGAGTATATAATACATACGCAGTATGTTTTAAAGTTTATTTGCTATGAAAAATTTTGGAAAAAACTTGAAAGAATTAAGAAGCGGAAAAGGTTTTTCGCAAGAAGTGTTTGCTTCTAAGATTGGAATTCACGTGACTAATCTTTCTAAATACGAAAGAAATATTTCGATTCCATCTTTGGAAGTAGCGGAAAAAATGGCGAAAATTTTATCGATTTCTTTGGATGAATTGGTTTATGGAAACAATAAAGCTGATGCTATTTTACAGGATAATCAGTTATTGAATTTGTTTGCTGAAACGCAACAATTAAATGATAATCAAAAAAATACAATCAAAGATTTATTAGAGGCTTTTATTCTAAAGAATAATTTGCAAAAGCAATTAGCGGTTTAATAGTTAAAAAAGTGAAATAATGACAACGCAAGAAATCTATATCGTAGAGCCTTCTACATCGGAAGAAGCGAAAGCATTGAAAGCTTTTGCAAAAGCTTTGAAAATGAAAATTACACGACAAAATACCGAAAACACCGATTCTACAGAAGATGTAAAAGCGAGTTTGAAACAGGCTGTAACAGAACTAAATCTGATAAAAGAGGGAAAACTAAAAGGAATTTCTGCCAAAGAATTATTGGATGAGTTATAATATTATTGCAACGCCGGAATTTCTGAAAGAAGCCAAAAAACCTGGAAAGAAATACCGTTCGTTGAAAGAGGATTTAGCTGTTTTAATTGAAGAATTACAACAAAATCCTACCTTAGGAACTGCTTTAGCCGATAATTGTTACAAAATACGTTTGGCAATAAAGTCGAAAGGTAAAGGTAAAAGCGGCGGAGCAAGAGTAATAACGCATCTTTTTATTGAAAATGAAACGATTTATCTACTTTCTCTTTACGATAAAAGCGA
>NZ_JAAGKM010000009.1 GCF_019308355.1 Empedobacter falsenii
ATTTACATTTATTTTACATTCTTTCCTTAAGTCGCTGGTACAATGGAAAATATTTTTTGAGAATTTTAGATTTGAGATGTGAGATATTAGATTTTTGACGAGAAAACCCGTTTTTACAGCAGAAAATTATAACGAGATAGATTTCTCGACAAGCTCGAAACGACAGGAAAATTAAACTTGTTAATTACTCAAGAATACCTTTTAAACTCATAAAATGATTAGACGTTTTGCTTTTCTTTTGTTCAAGAAAAGCAAAATGGATACTTTTGAAGGAACTATTCGGGAGGAATTGTCTCAAAGCGAAAATGGTTTATTCAAAAAAATAAATAAATTTTTAATTTTGTTTAACATGTAAAATAGATTTACATTCATACTATATATAATATGCGCGATGATTTCGAAAGAAAAAGAATATTTTGAGATAATAAATAACATTTACCTAAAAGTAATTGAAGAAGAGAATTTGGGTGAAACAGCTAACTATATACCTGAATTATCTAAAATAGACGGTGAGAAATTTGGAGTTTCTTTATTGTTTACGGATCAACTTCAGTTTGGATTTGGTGATTGTGAAGAAAAATTCTCGATTCAAAGTATTTCAAAAGTGTTGCTTTTGGCTTTAGTTTATAGAGAAACTGGCGAGAAAATTTGGGAGAGAGTTGATGTAGAACCTTCGGGAACGCCTTTTAATTCATTATTGCAATTAGAAACTGACAAAGGAATTCCTAGAAATCCATTTATTAATTCGGGCGCTTTAGTGGTTTGCGACATCTTAATTGATATTTGCGATAATCCGAAAGCATATTTTTTAGATTTTATCAAAAAGGTTTCTGGTAATTATTCTATTCAATATTCTGATAAAATTGCAAAAAGTGAGTTTTCTACTGCTTATCGTAATACAGCTTTGACAAATTTTATAAAATCGTTGGGCAACATTCATAATTCTCCTGATGAAGTTCTGGATTTGTATGTTTATATCTGCTCGATTGAAATGACGTGTATGGAATTGAGCAAAACTTTTTCATTTTTGGCTAATAAAGGAAAAAACTTGTTTGATGATTATCAAATTTTGAACATTAGTCAAACAAAACGAATCAACGCTATTATGCAAACTTGTGGTTTCTATGATGAATCTGGTGAATTTGCTTTTCGAGTTGGATTACCTGGCAAAAGTGGTGTTGGCGGAGGAATTGTTGCAATTATGCCTAAATATTACATTGTTTCGGTTTGGAGTCCTAAACTAAACTTAAAAGGAAACTCCTACCGAGGAATGAAATTTCTGGAAGAATTTACAACTGCAACAGAGGATTCTATTTTTTAGAATTAATAATCTCCATCACTTTATTCACCGTTTCTTCCAAATTCATGTTTGAATTATCCACTTCAATGGCATCATCTGCTTTACGAAGTGGAGAATACGCACGATGAGAATCTATATAATCTCTTTCGTTCACATTTTTCAACACTTCATCCAAAGGAATATTTTTCCCTTGTTGTTGATATTCTAAAAAGCGACGTTGCGCACGAACCTCTGGTGAAGCTGTGACAAAAATTTTGATATCTGCATTAGGAAAAACTGTTGTCCCAATATCGCGACCATCCATTACAATACCACCTTTTTTTCCCATTTGCTGTTGAAGTGCAACACAATAATCGCGAACAGTAGGAATTTCAGAAATTGGACTAACCATTTTAGAAACTTCCATCGTACGAATATCAGCTTCTACATTTTCACCATTCAAAAAGGTAAGATTCTTTTGAGTTATAAGATCTTGTTTAAATTCTATCTTAATGTCAGATAAATTGATTATTAATGCTTGCTCATCAATTTTATTATCGACAATATACTGATGTTGAAACGCATACAAAGTCACAGCGCGATACATTGCACCGCTATCAATATGTGTATAACCAAGATTTTTTGCAATAATTTTTGACATCGAACTTTTTCCTGTAGAAGAATATCCGTCGATTGCAATAATTAAATTTTCTTTCATCTATATAGAATTGAAGACAAAGATAAGATTTTATAGTTGTTTGAAAAGTTTTTATAACCAAGGATTACTTCTCCAATAATCTCGACCTTGAATAATTCGGTCTAAATTAAGAATCAAACCAAAGTGATTAGAACCTCCAGATTTGTGGTAATTCGCATGACTAAACTCGAATCGAAAAGCATTTATACGGATTCCAAAACCATACGTTAAACCAGATAAAGAGCGAATTCCTTCGGCTGCTAATTCATTTCCACGTTTGAAATTATAACCTAAACGCATATTAAAGTCAGATTCTGGAAATAGCTCTGCTCCAACCGAAATATGATCAATCATTTTTCTTCCAGCAGAAACTTCCTGTCCGTTTTTATTATAAGGTTGAGAAATATCAAACTTCTGCAAATCGTGCAAAGAAAACGTAAATTCTAACGGAACATGTTCTAATCGATGCGAAATTCCCAAATTAACTTGCGTTGGCATATCTTCTTTTTTGCCATTATACGTTTGAATTTGTTGACCGATATTACGCACAACCAGCGAAACATTGATATTTTTATCAAAATCGTGGTACGAAAGACCAACATCTCCAGCAATTGCCGAAGATTTATATGATTCGATAGTAGAATTGATGTATTTTAAATTTGCTCCAACTGTCCAATAATCACCCAAAACACGTGCATAACCAACTGTAATCGCTGCATCATTTGCTTTGAAATTCCCTGTCACATTTCCGTTTTCGTCAGTTCCAATTAATTTTCCGTAATCAACATATTGACCATGAACAGAAACAAAGTTTTCTTTATCGATTTCATAAACCGTCGAAAATGTTCCAAAATCTACATCCGCAATATAATTGACATAATTAATTCCGAATTGTCCGTGCATTTCTCGGTTCATCAAGGCAGGATTCCATAAAGAAGAATTTGGATCAGCATCCCAAGAAGTTGCTGCATTTCCTCCCAAAGCCGCTTGACGTGGAGAAGTTGTAATGTTCAAAAACTCATAAACACGCGTTCCATCTTGCGCAAAAATCGAAGTCGATAGCGCGATAAACAATAATGTACTTAGCTTTTTAAACATTTAGCAAAAATAAAGATTTTGTAGAATAACGAAAACAGAATGATTTTGGTATGTATGAAACAAAATTTTAGGCTTTCTGAAAAAAAGCTTAACTTCAATTTACCTAAAAAATACTTTATGGAATTTTTAATTGCCATTATTATATTCGTATTGATTGTGATTTTGTTCAACAAAGTTTCGCAACTAAAAAAACAACTTGATTATCAAGAAACTAAACTAAAGCATTTGCAAGAGCAATTGAATGCGAAAGAAATTAAAACTGAATCAAAACCAATTGTTGAGCAACCAAAAATAGTTGAAGAGAAAAAAATTGAACCTCAACCAGAAGTTGTTTCCTATCATAAAGTTGAAATGCCAAAAGGTATTTTTGACAAAATCCCACCAAAACAAACAACTGAAAGTAGTTTTGATAAAAATCTAAACAGCGCAATTGCATTTATTAAAGACAATTTCTTGACGATTTTCGGAATTGTAACCTTAGTTCTAGGAATTGCTTACTTCGTAAAATATGCAATTGATCAAAATTGGATTAACGAAACTTTTCGCGTGATGATTGGAATTGGAGTTGGTTTAGGAATTATTGGAATTGCTCATTTTATTCGGAAAAATTTTGAAATCTTTTCTTCCATTTTAATTGGTGGTGGATTAACCGTTTTATATTTCACCTTAACCATTGCCTTCCGAGAATATCATTTACTTTCTCAAAATAGCACTTTTGGATTACTAACAATTGTGACTATTTTTTCTATCGTGATGGCAATGTTATATAACCGACAAGTTTTAGCCATTTTTTCGATTATTGGTGGTTTTACCGCTCCATTGATGATTAGTACAGGCGAAAGCAATTTTGTATTTCTGTTTGGTTATTTAACGATTCTAAACTTGAGTATGCTGTACATGGTTTTGGGAAAAAACTGGCAAATCATTTCATTTATCGCGTTTGCTTTTACCTTTATATATAGTATTGCGTGGATTGACGATTCCAAAACCTCAACGCAATATCTTTTCTTTGGCTTGCTTTACGTTATTTTTACGGCAACAAGTGTGTTGAATTGTTTCAAAAAAGGAGAATTTTCGGTTTGGAATTGCCTTTTACTTATTTTCAATACCATTTTATCAACCATCTTAATTTCTTCAGTTTATTATTTTATTGGTGGAAATAACAATGGTTTGATAGCTTTCTTATTTGGATTGACAAACGCTTTCGGTGCATTTTACATCTACAAAACATCTAAAAATAATTTATTACAAAATACCTTAATCGGTTTGAGCATTGCGCTTATCACAACTGCGGTTGCCTTACAATTTAAAGCAAATGTCGTTTCAATTTATTTCGCAATTGAATCAACGCTATTATTATTCCTTTGGAAAAAAAGTAAAGAAAACATTTTCAAAATCTTTTTCATTGCGATGTTTCCATTTTTATTGATTGCTTTATGCGTCAATTGGTTTGATTATATTGATACTAAAAAACATTTAGTGGTAATTTTCAATCACGTTTTCATTACAAGTTTTATTGCATTAATTTGTTCTGTTGTCAATATTTATTTGATGAAAGATTTCGAAACCGAAGAACAATTTTTAGGTTTCAAGCTCAATCATTCCAAATTTATTTTCATCTCAATATCTCTTTTATTGATGTACACAGGAATTTTATTCGAATTAATTTACCAAATCGAACCGTATTTCAACTTTATGATGATTGTAAGTTATGTATTGATATATACATTATTCTTTATTGCTTTTATTTTAACGCTACGCGAAAAACTAAATTTAGGAAATACCTTGCAACTTGTTTTACAAATTTCAGCAACTTTCTGCATTGTATTTTTACCAATGATTGCCGAAATTCCATTATTACTAAACAAAACAAATTATAACATCGGTAGTTATTTTCTTTATTTGAGTTATCTCATTCCGACAGCTTACATTATTTATTTTGTTGTAAAAAGTAGCGATTTCCAAAGCTCCAAAGCAAAACAAATCATCAGTATGCTTGTCTTAGTTTATGTGATTAGTTTCGAGAAATACAATGGTTTTATGTTGATAACACTTGACGAAAACTCTTCTAATTTCTCACATCAAGCCGATATTTTCCGAATGATATTATTACCAATTATTTGGGCAGTTTTAGGATTTGTATTGATTTATTTCGGATTAAGAAAGCAACTGAAAGGTTTTCCTATTGTTGGAATTATATTATTTGGATTGATTATTCTAAAATTATATTTCGTAGATGTTTGGGAAATGAGCAATATTTTCAGAATAATATCTTTTATTGTTTTAGGAATTTTAATCTTATTAACTTCTTTTATGTATCAAAAACTAAAAAATTTGATGGTTAATTTGATGGAAAAACCAAACGAAAACAAAGAAGCTGAACATTAATGTTCAGCTTCTTTGTTAATTATTAGCTTTTATAGCTTCTGCAATAACACGCATATCATCCGAAGAAGGCGACTCGAAAATTTCTAAATGGAAATATGGAACAACCGCAATAATATGATCGAAAATATCAGCCATAATCACTTCATATTCGTTCCAAACCGTTGTATTTGTAAACATAAATAACTCAATTGGCAAACCATGTTCAGTTGGTTGAAGTTGTCGAACCTCGAACATCAAATCTGTTCTAATTTTTGGACTATTATAGGTATATGTCTTGATATATTGTCGAAAAAGACCAATATTCGTCATTCGTCTTCCATTCGCAAAAATCGTTGGATCAACTTTATTCGATACATTATATTGATTGATTTCGTTCGTTCTATCCACAATAAAATCGTGTAACATGCGGATTTTTTTCAATTCTTCAATTTCTTCTTCTGTCAAAAATCGAATCGAATTCATTTTAATATTTATCGAACGTTTAATGCGGCGTCCACCAGCATTTTGCATACCGCGATAATTACGAAACGAATCTGAAACCAAGGCATACGTCGGAATTGTTGTAATTGTTTTATCAAAATTCTGAACTTTTACCGTTCCTAAATTAATCTCGGTAACATTTCCGTCTGCGCCATATTTTGTCATTTCAATCCAATCACCCACGCGCACCATATCATTCATCGAAACCTGAATGCTCGCCACAAAACCTAATATCGAATCTTTAAAAACCAACATCAAAACTGCCGAAGCTGCTCCCAAAGAAACCAAAAATGTAATAGGCGATTTCCCTGTCGCAATCGAAAAAATTAGGATTCCGCAAACAAAGAAAACCAAAATATTCATCACTTGCAGATAACTATCAATTGGTTTATCTGAAAAAGATTTATTACCTCGAAGAAAATCCCTGAACGATTTAAAAATTGCATTAAACAACAATCCAACAGCAATTACCAATGCAACATCTGTAATTTGCATCGCAATTTTGATCCAATTCGGAAATCCTTTGAAAATAAGTGGAATTGCTTCTTTGGCGACAATTACTGGAACAATATGTGTCGCGAATTGTAAAACCCTGTTCTTGATCAATAAATCATCAATCTTGGTTTTACTTTTTGCAATAAAGTTGGTTAAAACGAGTAGTAACACTTTTCGTAATAAAAAATCGATCGCATACAATATAATAACTAACAAAATTGATAGAATAATTGTTGTCATTATTGTGGTAGAATAACTCGATAATCCCAATTTAGCAATCATTTCGAGCATTGAGCGATACACATCGCTTTGAATATTTTCGTCTAAAAGTTCCATCTGAATAAAAACTAATACAACAAAAATAAGTTTATCCTTTTCATAATTTACAACAACTGATAAATTACATTGAAATTTGTTGGTTTCTTAATTTATCTTGGTTCAAAACAATGAAAAGATTATATTTGTTAGATTAATCTAACTTATTTATTAAAATTAATGTTTTCAAACCCGTTGATATTTGCTTTTAGTTTAACCTTTCTTGCCGGAATTAGTACTGGAATTGGAAGCCTTTTGTGTTTATTGTACAAAAAATTCAATCCAAAATTCTTAGGCGTAATGTTAGGAATTTCTGCTGGCGTAATGCTTTATGTCTCTTTTGTAGAAATTTTGACCAAAGCAAAATTATCTTTATCAACAGTTTTTGGAGAAAAATTAGGTTACACATATACTTTATTGGGATTTTTTACTGGAATTTTAATCATTATTTTAATCGATAAAATATTGCCTCATCATCATTGCGATGAAAATAAAACAGAGACAAACGATCAGAAATTATTGCGTTTGGGTTTGTTTTCTGCTTTAGCTTTATCAATTCATAATTTCCCTGAAGGATTAGCAACTTTTTTGTCAGCATTAGAAAATCCAACTTACGGAATTTCTATAGCTTCAGCTATTGCTATTCATAATATTCCAGAAGGAATCGCCGTTGCTATACCAATCTATTACGCTACAAAGAATAGAAAAAAAGCATTTCTATATTCCTTTTTATCAGGATTAACAGAACCTATTGGCGCATTAATTGGCTATTTTGTATTGTTACAATTTTTTGATGAATCAATTTTCGGAGCAATCTTCGCAAGTGTCGCAGGTATGATGGTTTATATTTCGATTAATGAATTAATTCCGACCGCTAACGAATACGCTGGAAAAAAATTATCAACTTACGGAATTGTAATCGGAATGTTTGTAATGGCTGTTAGTCTTTTACTTTTTATGTAAAAACAAAAAAACTTCCCAATGAGAGAAGTTTTTGTATGAATTAATATTTAAAATTTTAAGTTGCCTGAGGTAATTCTCTCGTTAACCAACCACTTCTTCCTGCTGTTACAATGGCATAAGGCGTAATCCAAAAAAGCGTGAACATATAGAAAATACTGTAAACGTATGCTAATAAAGCTTCTTTAAAATTGTATTTTTTTGCATAAAAAATCATCTGAATACTTGAAAAAACTAAAACGCCAGACAATGTACTTGTGATGAATAAAATTGGATGTGTTGCGACAAAAAAGATTAAAATTAAAAATAATGGAATTGCCATGATTAATTTTATCCATTGCATCATCAGAATTATACGAGTTCCTACTGTAGAACCTTCTCTAAAGTTGGTGAAAGCAAATTTTGTCATCATAATATTCTCACGAACATTACTTCTCTCCCAACGAATAAACATTTTGTATAAATTCTTATAACGCTCTGGAGTATTGGTATAAACCATTGCATTTTTCTGAAAATAGACATGTTTACCTTGTTTCAAAATCATATTTGTCAAAGCTCTATCCTCCCCGATTGTACTTGGTTGCCCTAAAAAAGATTGATTTATCCATTCTTCCAAACAATTATGTACAACATCTTTTCTGTAAGCTGCTAAAGCTCCAGGTGTACAAAACACAGAACCTAACACACTTTGAGCAGATCGCACAAACTCGAAACTAAATGTAAAACTAACACTCAACATTTTTGGAATCAAACCTTTTTCTTTATTCAATACACGAACATTGCCAGCGACAGCACCACAATTTTCATTCACTACAAAAGGGCTTAACAAGTTTCTAAGCGTAGATTCATCTACAATAGAATCACTATCAACCGTCACAAAAACTTCCCCTTTTCCAATTTTGAATCCTTTATATAATGCATGACGTTTTCCCATATTTTTTGGCTGTTGAAAAAGTGTAACGCGATCTCCTAATACTTTCTTCGCTTCAAGAAGCCATTTCCATGTATCATCTTTACTCCCATCGTCAACGGCTAAGATCTGTAATTTTTCGGATGGATAATTACTATCAGCTAAACTTAACAAAGTATCATATACTAATTTTCCTTCATTATACGCCGGAACAATAATGGTACAAGTTGGTAAATCTACATCAGCAACATTTTTGACCGGTTTATATTTTATGAATAAATAGCCTAAATAAAAAAGAAAAGAAGTTTTAACAATAAGAAGTGCCAATCCAAGGCTATAAATAATAACACCCCACCAGGTAGATAATTTAGTGCTATGCCATTGTAGAAATTCACTTTTATAAATAAACAAAAAAAGAATAGAAGTTAGCATAATCACAAAAGTTGTAGCAATTACTAGATAATCTTTCTTTGTAAGACAGTTTTTAGAAATTCTCTCTATGAATTTATTTCTTAAAGACTTTTTTTCATGTTCATCCGATCGAATAACCTTTAACACTGTTTTAGGCTCCGTGGTGGATAACAAAATCGTGTTTGCCAGATTTTTTTTTGAATCTATATTAGTCATCTGAGTAATTTTAAGTTTTAATTAAAAAGTGAATAAAATGACAACTACTATGCCACCTAACGTTAATATAAAACTCAAGAAGTTAAATCTTTATTAAAAATAAAACACTTATAAACGACTGATTATTAATAAAATTTCAATATGTATTCTACTTAAAAATTAGGCGTATAGTACGTTACATTTTAATCTGATTTCTTAATAAAAACAAAAAAACTTCCCGAAAAGAGAAGTAATTTTGAGAAATGATATAAATTAACACATGAGGATTTTGTTACTGCAAATGTATGCAGCAAATTAAATTCAAAGCTTAACAGAATATCAATAGATTGTTAAGCGAAGATTAAATAAAAAGATGATGAAAAATATACTTTTACTTTTTTGCTTTACTATTATTTATAGTTGTTCCTCATCTTCAGATTTTCATAATATAAATGATCACATTGAAGATGGAAAATATTGCGCAAATGTCAAGGTTAAAACGAATAAGTCAACAAAGACATATCGAGTAACTATAACAACGAAAAATAATTATCTGCATAAAATTGATTGGCCAAATGGTGGTTGGCTGGATAATACGCATTACAAACTTCCTGAATTTTATGAAAACGAAGTTACTTTTATAGATGATAGAGCCCGAAAATTTGAAGTAAAAATTATACAAAAAGGAGAATGTAAATAAAAAAAGCTCGAAACTAATGTTTCGAGCTTTTGCTTAGTACTCGGAGTGGTAGTCATACCTATAGAAATTTTATATATAAATTATAGATAAACATCCATCTAAACACTTTTATTAACAACACTTTAGTCTATTTTTAAAGTTTTTGTATAAAATTAATTATTGAATTATTACTAAAAATGTGTTTACAAATGTGATAACATTTTAGGCATCGTATTTGAATATTAATTTTTAAAAAAACAATATGGCTAAAGGTAATTTTTCGGTGAGAACAAACTCGGATTGGAATAGTTTAACTTACAAATTTAGAGAATCAAGAAATTCGAAGCAGTTAAGCCTTACGATTGAAGAAATTAAAATCCCTAAAAATTGTTGGGATAAAAATCTGAAGAAAGTTAAGAAGAATTCTAAAGTAGACGACCTTAACAAGTTAAATTTAAGAATTAAAGAATTTGATTTATTCATTATGAATTCCTATCATAAGTCTATTCTTGATGGTAAAAAAATTGATAAAGAATGGCTTTTGGTTAACTATTATTCTTTTTTTGATTTAGAAAATCCAAATAAAATTCAAGAAACGCCTGAATTTTTACTTGATTTCATTAAATTTCAAATCAATCAAAAGAAAAATGATTTTAGTCCAAATACAATAAAAGGGTATAATTCTACATACAATTTGTTATTTGATTTTGAAAAAACTAAAAAATTAAAATTGAATTTTAAAGATTTCAATTTACATATGTTTGAAAAATTGATAGAGTTCTGTAATAATAAAAGATACAACTCTTCAACAATCGCAACCTATATTAATAAGATTAAGGCAATTTTTAAACAAGCTTATGAATATGAATTAGAAGTAAATGATGATTATTTATTGGGTAAATTTAAATATAAAGTAACACCGAAAGATTACATTTATTTAAATAATGATGAGATAACAAGAATAAGTAATTTAGAACTTACAAAGTTTTCTATGTATGACAACGCAAGAGATTGGTTATTAATAGGTTGTTATACAGGACAAAGGGTTAGTGATTTATTCAATTTAGAAAATGCTGTCTTAAATAATAATATATATATGCATAAAAATATTAAAACAGGTAAAGAAGTTTTAATCCCAAATAGCAAAAAACTCCAAGAAATACTAAAAAAATATGAAGGAAATTTTCCAAGAAAAATTTCTGATGTTAAATTTAACGAATATATTAAAGAAGTTTGTAAGAAAGCTAAAATAAATGAGATTGTAAGAGGCTCTAAGCTTTGTAAAGAGTTAATTAACGGGAAAGAAGAATTTAGAAAAATTGAAGGAAATTATGAAAAATGGGAACTTGTTACATCTCATACATGTAGAAGAACTTTAATAACTAAACTAATGGATGAGCCATTATTAAAACCTCATCAAATAATGGTTATGACTGGGCATTCTGATATTAAAATGCTACAACGATATAATAAAATTGAAAAAGAAAAATCTGTACAAGCATTATCAGATTTTATATAAAAACAAAGGGGGCTACATCAAAAGTAAATATGATATAGCCCTCTTCCTTGTTATAGGGTTGTGTATTTAACTAAAAACATTAATTAAAGATATAAGCCATGGTAAGTTTAAAATTAGAGTTTTTTAAATCATTTGTTACCGCTCCTTTATGGTATATTTTATTCATGTTAACTAAACCAAAATCATAGCCAAAAGTAAATTGTAGTTTTTCTTTAAGTTCTATTCCTAAGTTGAGACCTAAACCAAAATCAATAGTATTCATTAGACCCTCACAACCAAAAGTATTTTCTTCATCTTCACCTCCCCAATAACTATCGTATTTTATTTTACCAAATAGTCCTATCCCAAAATAAGGCCCAAAATTTCCAATTGCCTTAATATTAGAATTAATATCATATTTATACCCTAAATGAATTGGCACTTCCAAATAAGTAGCGTTGATATTTCCTACTTCATAGCCTCCATCAAATTTTGCTCCTTTTGATGTTATCAAACCTGCTATTTCAAGATAGATACCGTCACTTAATCGAGGTAAATCTATTTCAGTCTTAACACCTGCATGATAACCCGTTTTTGAGTTAAGATTTTTAGACATATTATTAAAGTTAACTCCAGCTACAATACCGAATTTAACATCATCTGAAATTTGAGCATTTAAAGTACTAATGGCTGTACCCATTATTAACATTGATAAGTAAATTTTTTTCATATTATTTATAATTAATTTGTTTTATCCCATTATTGAAAGATTTACATAAAAAATCAACTAAAATTTTCACATTATTTTTTACTAATTAGTATCCACTTTTTGATGACGATTTACAAGAAAACCCCATTTTAATTCACATATAACTTGTTGTTGAAAAAACACTTTAACTAAAAAATAAAATCTATTGTTATTGTAATTCTGATATTTCAATAATTTCTTTTGATATTGAAGGTCCTTTAAACTCGAAAATATTTTTATTATCAAATATTACTAACATATACGTATCAATTATTTTGAATTTTTCATTTTTCTCTTGTCGTAAAATCACAGTTGCTGGTATATAATCATCTTCTGATTTTATAGCCCATAGAAAACTTGTTTTCAAAGAAAAATCATTAACTCTTGTATTTTTAACTTCACCTATCTCTCCACTCCATAAATTTTGATCAATGATCAAATAATAATTATTTTTATATTTTTTAATTATTATTTGATTTTTTTCTATTTCTTCTAAACTAGAAGCTATATGATTATTAAAATACGTGATGTTGTTATCATCGTCTAGGACTCCTGTCTCATACACTACTATATTAGATTTAAAAATATCACTTTGAGCAAATGATAAATTATTTAATAGTATTATAAATAAAAAAGCATATTTTTTCATAAAGCGTTTAAATAAGATGTAATTTCTTCCTGTACTCTTTTCTGTCTATCATAAATAACCTCATTTTCACGATAGAATTTTAATATTATATTAAGATAATCTTTAGAATTTTCTTTAGATGGGTCTTTTATTTGTTTAAATTTTATATAAAATCTATTTATTTTATATTCATTTTTTACATTATCATTCTTATTAAAATCATAAATCAAAATTTCTGAATATAATTTAATAATATAGATTAAATCATCTTCATTTAAATTAGCACTATAATTTGATAAAATGTTATCGTAAATAACTCCCATTTCTTTAAATGAATAATTTAATTTTAAAGCAGTATCAATTCTTGAGAAAAAAAACTTTTTGAATATTACAGGCGAAAAATTATTTTCAACCAATAACTTTTCAATATCATTATCATTCAAATAGTTTATAGCAGATTCATAATTTTTTAATTCATAATTTAATATACCAATTTTTGCTTTAATTATTTTATCATCAGGTAAAAAACTAAAAGCTTTTTCATAGTATTTAATTGACTTTTCTTTTTCATTTAATAATTCATAACTTCCTCCAATATTAAAATACAAGTAATTTGCAATAAATTCATTTTTATGATCTCTTGAAAATTTATTAATTATAAAGTTCGGACTATTTAAACGTGTTTCTAATTTTAAAAGTTCATTCAAAGCAAGTTCTTCGCTATATAGATTTCTATATATTTCAACCTTTCTTATTGCACCTATTAAATACAGAAATTCATCAATTTCAGATAATTTATCTAACTCAATTAATGCTTTGCTATATTCACTATTGTTTATTAAATTTATCCCTCTATCATAATTTTTTGAATTAATAATAGTTAAACTATTATATTTAGATAATTTCAAAATTTTATCAATGTAACTATTTATATCATATTCATTATCATCAAAAGCCTGAGTAATTATCAAGTCCCTTTTTTGTTTTATGGGATGTGTACTGAAAAAATCATCATTCGATTCTTGTAATTTGTTTATACCTTCTATAGATTCATTCAACGAATAACCTAATTTTTTCATGATTACACCTGATAAATAATCTGCTTCCAATTCATTTCTCTTACTTGCTTCTAAATCACGTGCTTCAATTAATGTATGATTTAATAGGTGATGAGCGATTTCATGTGCTAAAATTGAAGTAATAACATATCTTTTATTGTTAGATATTCTTTTAAGAAATTCAAAATCATAAATAATAACTCTACTTCCGAAATAGTTTAAAGCCGCACAATTATTAAAGTCTGATTTATTGATAACAATAAAATTATTTTGTACACCTATTGATTCTTCTATTTCATTAACAATTTCTAAAATTAACCTATCATTTGGAGTGCTTGAAAAAATTAATTCAATTTCAGAAATATTCGAATTTGAATAATTACATACATTTACATTCTGACTAAAAATATAACTTGAAAAAAATAACAAAATTAAAGTAACATTATTTTTTAGTAATTTTATTTCCATAACATTTTTCTAATAATTAATTTTCATTGAGTATTCATCAAGACATTTACTTTTTATTACACTTTTCAATTTTGATTTTAAAAAACACAGATTTTTAATATTACTTACAGTCATTTGTTGTTTCTAAAACTATTTGATCTTCTATTAATTTTTCATTGAATTTTGTTAAAACAATTTTCCATTCTAGTTCATAAGATGTTGCATTTTGTGGAATATTAGAAATAAAAACATTTGCTGAGCCACTATTTTTAGCTGATACATCATTAACAAATAATGATTTTCCACCAATTGAATTATTATTTACATCTTTAAATACTAATTTTAAATTTACACTTCCACTTTTTAAAAGAACATTGTTATTATTAACAATACTAACATCTCCCTTTAAGTAACTCGACATATAATATGGGTTAACCTCTTCTACATTAGGTAGAATTTTAACATTATTTTTAAAATTAAAATTCATTAATATTTTTAAGGATTCAAATTTACTTTCAAGCTTTTTATTTTTAATTATCAATCCAAGTTCAACATCATTTTCATCCCCAATAATACATCCCTTTTTTATCCCAAATTCCATTATATTATTATAATATGCATAGGATAAACCTTTGGAACTAATTACTTGATTTTTAAAATTTTCTTGACCAATTTCAACCTGTATCGGATACTTGTTACTGAATATTGCATAAACAATGTAATTTCCTTTTGAATTTTTTACAACATTTTTTATAAAAATATCTTTATCAATTACAACTCTTTTACCAATTTTATCAACATTTGGATATAATTTTAATAGGCTTTTTTCATCTGAAGTAGTTTTGGTAGACATTAGACTAAATAAGTTAGTGGCTTCATTTGATGCTTTTTCACTTGTTAATCTAATTTGAAAATAATAAAATAAGGAAGCTCCCCCTAATAATGCTATTAAAAATGAAACAATAATTATTGGTAACTTAACCGAACTCTTTATTTCTTCTGTTTTAACAGATAATTCATCCGAAATTGATTCTTTTGAAAAATTACTTAGAAGTATATTAATTTTATCTATTCGTCTCTTAAATTCTCCGTTTGTAAAACCCGCATTATCAACTAAAAAATCATTTACAAATTCATTATTTTCAATACTTAATGGCAAATTATCAAAAAGTACTTCATTAATAGCAGTAACAAGATAGTCTTTAGTAAAATTGTCAAATTTGGATAACGAATGAATTAAAGATTTAACATCTTTTTTTGATATAAAATCATCACATTCTACTTTTGTTAAGTTTAAATCTCTAATCAGACTATCTAAATTAACACTCACTTCTTTACCTAACTCATTAAACATTAAAGTTATTAGATAAACAATAGAAAGCCTATCATCTTTACTTTCCACAGGACAATAATTTTCTTCCATTAAGTAATTTTAAATAAAAAAATAAATCAATAACGCTAATAGATTAATAATAATTACAAAAACTATCAATGAATAAACACCTTCCAAACATCCTTTAGAAGCTGCTATTGAAACACCTTTAAAATCTTCCAAACTTTGTTTTACTATATCAGATGCTTGTTTTTTAGCATTATTAATCCATTTCTCTAATAAATCATCTTCTACAGTATATCCTTGATATTTATTATCATCTGTTTCAAAACTATGTACATTTTTAAAATTTTGAAATTTCAAATATTCAATATCATACCTTGCTCTAGCTTCATTATCTAACAAAATTAATTTTGCTTCATTAATTTCTTGCATTTGGATAGTCGTATCAATTGTTTGATTTTTATCTGGATGCCACTTTAAAGCTTGTTTTTTAAAAGCAATTTTTATTTGGTCATTTGTAGCATCAGAATTGACTTCAAGTACCTTATAATAATCTACAAACACTAATTCTTATTAAGTGTCTGATTATTGTTATTTTCATTTTCATTAGACGGTTTATACTTGATAATTGCAAATATTATCGCAATACCTATAACATTCCTCACTATAGCAGGTATGCCCATTTCTTTTGTAACAGTCATTACAACAATAACAACAAAAATTAAAACAATCTTAATTATCCATAAAATAGACTTACTCATAATTTTTATATTAAATTTTATATTCAAATCTATTATAAGTTTTCATTATGTTTTTACGGGAAACCATAAATCAATGAAAATAATTAATTTAGATTAAAAATATTTTTTACAAATATACAATAATGCAGTAGTTTAAGGTTACAATATGCAGTATTTTTTGATTCATTTTCGTGCAAATGGAAAGTGATTTAAAAAATATTAACACAACTATCCCCAAACTAATTGGCGAAGAGATAAGAAAGTTCAGAAAATTAAAGAAACTTACTCAAACGGAATTAGCTTTAATGGTTGGTAAAGACAGACAATACCTCTATAAAATAGAGAAAGGAGTTGTTAAGCCAAATATTGTCACTATTTCTATTATAGCCTTTGCTTTAGATTTAGAATTATCAGAATTATTTGAAAATATTAAAAGAAATAATATTAAATAAAAAAATCTCAACTCCTAAAAGTCGAGATTTTTATATTCTATGCCGCTTCTAAATAAGAATCAGTAATATCGTCATCGGCACACCAACATTCTTTACTTAATTTCGGTGTTAAGCCATTTGTATATTCTGATATATAGTTAAACATCAAATCTTGAAATTCATCAATATATTCTTCAGTTGTAACAATAGAATCATGTACAGTAAATATAGGAGCATGAGGATGTTTTTTCGCAATTTTCTTTGTAACATTATCAATAATACAATCAGCTTCTATATGTTGTAAAAGTTTTGGAAATTTTTTATAACTATTCTTTTTTCCACCTGAATAATTTTTTAAGAAAACAAAAAAATCACAAATTTTAGGAAACCTACTTTTAAACGCATTATAGTGCTCATCTTTCTTTTTAGCAGGCGTATAAAGCAATCTTAGAGTAAGTGCCTTAGAAGCCTCTCTAATAGATTCAAAACCCTTTGTTATCGTTTTCTTTTTATTTTCTATATAAACTTTAATTTTATACTTTCCATTTTTTGCTTTTTGAAGGTTATAAATCTCTATAATTTCATCATAAAAAACGCCTTCTAAAATCCATTTTCTTAAAATTTCAAACTCTTCTTGAAACTCTTTGTCAGAAAGGAATGTAGAAGATATTTTCGAGACTATACCATTATTGTTATTACCGTATACTTTATTTATATTTCTTATTATATTATTATTCTTATTTATCAATCCTTCTATTAATACTATTATGAAAAATGGTTGTGAATTTTTTATGTCTAAACTATATAATGTTTCTCCTTTATATCTTACAAATTGTCTTAATTTTTTAGACAAATTCGTCAAGTTAGTGTGAAATCTATTATCAGAATTCTTATTTCTTGACATTCTAAAGTTTTTATTTTTTAATTCCTCTGCACTCCTATTATAACTTTGAATTCTTAAATAAATTTTTCTAAATAACTCATCATCATCTATATGATACATTTTGTCTTTTTTTGTCAATTTGGACGGCATTAGTTCCAAAAAATTATTTTCGTCAAATTGTAAATCATCATTAAACCATTTTGTCAAATGCGCAAGATCTTTATCCTTATAACCTTGAAATAAATAATCATTTTTTGGATGTTTAATACTTCTATTAATTTCAATATTTTTTATATCAAAAATCCTGTAGCCTGATAAATAAGCCTTTTTATAATTAAATTTATATTTAGTACATCGTTTTTTATAAGTTGAGTAATTCTTCTTATCTAATATTCCTATTGACAATAGAAAATCCAAATACTTACTATAATCAGCTTTATATCTCTTCAATTCAGCAGATGGAAAAGGAATAAAATCCCCTGCTAAATCTCTATATTTTTTAGTAAAAATCTTATACTCCATTTTACTAATGATATATAACAATTCATCCCATTTTAAACTTTCAGGAAATATGTTTTTATGGTTATTAACATAATCAAATATCATTTTTGAAATAACCATTTTCCAACCATGTTTAGATGAATATCTCCCATTAATTTTTTTCAATTTTTTCATATTTATTTTTTTAAAAAAAACATAGCAATCCCCCTACACAATAGGAAACCTATGTCTATTCTTATTTTACTTTAAAATGTGTAGATAAAAATTAACCGTTAAGAAATAACGGCTTTGAAGTGAGATAAATCTCAAAAAAATACAGAATTACTACCCCAGTAATTGCTATATTTTAAGCACTAAAAAACAGCTATACAAATACATTTATAAAAGAAAATAAATTGAACCTATAATCAATTTAAATACAAGCGATTGGACATACACCCCTATGCTTCGATACGATTTTTTATTTTCTTTTATTTCTGTATGTATTATTGGTTTTTTAAGCAGTTAATAAATGATTGTTTTTAACAGATTTGATATTACTTAATTTTTTGACATTTTCATAAGTATAAAAATACCTAATTCTACCTCCATTACTAAACTCAGATAAAGCGTCTAAATCGCCTTGTTTTTCCCAATTAATAACAGTTTGATAAGTTATGCCAAAAATATCTTGAATCTGTCTTCTCGTATACTTTTGTTCTTCAACAGCAACTGTAGTACTTAAAGGATTTGTTATATAATCTTCTAATTTTTGAAATTTACATTCAAAATATTGAATAACAACATCTTTTAATAATTGCTCTAAATCACCTCCATTTAACATTAAATACTGGTTCCCCTCCATTTTTTTCTCATTTTTATTGTTCGCTAAAGAGATATACAAAAGGTATGCCAAAAATGTTAAAATCAATTTTATGCAAAAATAGTAATAATATTTTATATAACAAAGTTTATTTTATAAAAATAACTTAATTTAAGTATTTTACTTTTTTCGTATATTTGGCTTGCAGTAGTATAAGAATATAATTAATTCTAAGAAAGTGTTTACAAATGTAATTACATTGATATATAAAAAAAGGTTTAAACAACTGAAATTCAGTCGATTAAACCTTTAAAGTAGTACTCGGAGTGGGAATCGAACCCACACTCCAAAGGAACACGAGTTTGAGTCGTGCGCGTCTACCAATTCCGCCATCCGAGCCTTTATGGACTGCAAATATAATGTTAGTTTATTTATTTTTCCAACTATTTTTTAAACTTTTTACAGAATTATTTCTAACGTATCGTAAGCCAAATGTTTACCTTTTGGTAATTTTTCCTCTACTTCATCATGAAATCCCAAATGATGCGAAATATGTGTAAAATATGTCTGCTTTGCGCCTATTAAATCCGAGTATCGTATTGCTTCATCTAATAATATATGCGAAAAATGTTCTTGTTCTACTCGCAGCGCACTAATGATTAAAACTTCTACTCCTCGTAATTTTTCAAGAGATTCTGTTGGAATCGTTTTTACATCCGTCAAATAAGCAATTTTATCATCAATTAAATATCCCAAAATAGGCAAGGGTCCGTGTAGAACTTTAATTGGTTCAATCGTAAATCCAGCAACCGAAAATTTTTCATCTTCTATAACATTCTCTATTACCGTTGGTACTCCAGGATATTTATGTTCAGCAAACATATATGGAAAACGATTATGTAATTCATCCAACACGCGTTTCAAACCATAGACATTCATATCCTCTCCAGATTTAAAAACAAGCGGGCGAATATCATCCAATCCTAAAACATGGTCATTATGCTCATGTGTATATAATATTCCATCTAACCTTTGC
This sequence comes from Empedobacter falsenii, assembly GCF_019308355.1. GTDB lineage: Bacteria > Bacteroidota > Bacteroidia > Flavobacteriales > Weeksellaceae > Empedobacter > Empedobacter falsenii_B. The sequence goes on from NZ_JAAGKM010000009.1 coordinate 20,016, forward strand.
GCATTATAACGCAACATTTGTTGTCTAAAATCTGGTCCACTATCTATCGTAATAATCTTTCCATCCTTTTCTAACAACAAAGAAGAACGCAAACGTTTATCTTTTTGATTTGTTGACAAACATACCGGATGATCGCTACCAATAATCGGAATTCCTTGTGAAGTCCCTGTTCCTAAAAAATGTATTTTTATATTTGATTTAGCCATAATGATTTGGTAAATTTACCACAAACTATTTGAAATTAAAATATGGCATTAGAACAAGTTCTTACTCCTAAACAAAAAGCTTTAGAGATCAATTTGAATCCGAAAATATACGGTTCTTTTGCAGAAATTGGAGCAGGTCAAGAAACCGTTCGTTTTTTTTATCGCGCAGGTGCTGCTTCGGGTACTGTTGCAAAAGCGATGAGTGCTTATGACAAAGAAATGTCCGATTCTATATATGGTGTAGAAGAAAATCGTCGTTATGTGACACAAGCTCGCCTTAAAAAAATGTTGGATCATGAGATGGAATTGATGAAAGAGCGTCTAGTCCACGATCACTACAAAGAAAAAGCATTTTTCACCTACGCAAATACGGTAACAACAATTGATTATTCAAAGAAAAATGAAGGTCAAGGTTGGATAGGTTTACGTTTCAAGTTAAATGCAGAAGATGAAAAAGCAAACGAGATTATTTTTCATGTAAAATTCAAAGAAAATACGGCTCAATTGCAACAAGAAACTTTAGGTGTTTTGGGTGTTAATTTGATTTATGGCGCTTATTATTACTACGATAATCCCCGAAAATTAATAAAATCTTTATACGATACGTTGGATAAAGATCAATTAGAAATTGACATGATTAATTTCCGTGGACCACAATTCAAATATGTTGATAATCGTTTGATGTCACTTCAGTTGGTTAAAAATGGAATGACTGATGTTGCGGTTTTCAATCCACAAGGAAAAAATATTTTACCTGCCGATTTATTATACAAGAAAAATATCTTTGCTGTTCGTGGCTCTTTCCGCCCTTTTATGAATGTAAATATGGATATGTTCAAAGGTGGTTTAGAAATTTTCAAACAAGAAGATGATGTTAGAACAGATAATACCGAAATTTTATTTGAGATTACGCTTTCTAACTTGATTGCTTCTGGTTTTGAAGGCGAATTGAATGAACGAGATTTTTTAGATCGCGCTGATATTATTGGTAGTTTAGGTTACAATGTTATCATTTCTAACTTTTCTGAATATTATAAATTAGTTGATTATTTCTCGAAATTTACTCGAAATCAAACCAAAGTTGGTTTAGCGATGGGTGTTAATAATTTGGTCGAAATTTTCAATGAGCAATATTATGCCGATTTACCTGGCGGAATCATGGAAGCTTTCGGAAAATTATTCAAGAAAAATGTAAAAGTTTATTTGTATCCATATTTAGACAAAGAAAAAGATATTTTGTTGACGTCGAAAAATCTACAAGTAAGTGATAGCGTACACGAATTGTACAAATATTTCTTGTATAATGGAAGAATTCAAGATATTTTGAATTACAACAGAGGTTATTTAGATTCTTATTCGCGTCGAATTTTAGAAAAAATTGCAAATGCTGAGCAAGATTGGGAAAATGAATGTCCAGAAGGTGTTGCTGACATGATCAAAGATCGTGGAATGTTTGGCTATAAATTGAAATATATTTTAGAATAAATTATTCGTATATCAATCTGAATTCGTTTCACATTCTCATCATAAACAATATTCGATGTTGAAATAAATTCAACATGACAAAATAAAACCGACGAAAGGAAAAGTAATTTCGATATCAGAATTTGATAAAATAGAAGAAGAATATTATCAAAAAATACAAGAAAATATCAATAAAAAAACAGGAGTTGATAAAGATAATTAACAAAAAAAAACGGTTCAAAATTGAGCCGTTTTTTTTGTTATTTTACTACTGCATTTCCATTCTTCTCATTCCACCGCTTTCTCTTGGTCGGTCTCCGTCTCCACCTTTTGTAGATTTTCCACCAAACTGATTTAAGTTGAATGTTAACGAGAACATCACAAAACGAGTCAGAATATTATTGCGTTGATCGATTGTTGATTCCGCTGTAATTGTACGCGTATAACTGTTATTTTGATTCAATAAATCGTAAACTTTAACACCAGCCTCCAATTTATCATCGAAGAAACGATACATCAAACTTGTATTCCACAAAAAGAAATCACGCTTGAAACCTGCTGCCATTCTCGAGTTATAATTGTAACTGAAATCATTTGTCCAAGTCAAATTTTTAGGAAAAGTAGAAATAGTTTTAATTCCGAAATTGTGCGTAATATTATTTTGATTATCAATTGAGTAATTGACATATTTAGAATTTGTAAAGTTCAAACGATAAGAAGGTGAAATTGTCAAATAATCACCATAATCCCAATTTAATCTCAATGTAGGTGATAAAGTTGTATTGTATTGCTCATATTTCACCGCATCTCTAAAACCTTGCGTTAAAGCATAACTCGCAGACATTCCTACATTTACTCTAAATTTATTGATCCCTTTTTGATATTGTTTATTAAAGAAAAAGTTACCATTCAGACGATAATTTCCTTTTACATTTTCATACGTTGTAGTTCGTTTATAAATCGAATAATCCATTTCTGTATAATTCACAATATTCGATTCGTTGTACGTATAACCTAAGTTAGCGTTAAATCCTTGACGCGTTTTACGATCAAAATTGCTGAACATCAAATTGATTTGATGCGCTTTATTTGGATCAAGATCTGGGTTACCTTTGAAAACATCTAACGGATCAGTTTCATCTAAAATCGGTAAAACTTGTGATGTCGAAGCCAAACTTGTCTGATAATTATACATTAAAGACAGCGAGTTGTTTCCGCTTTGATAACGAATATTTCCCGAAATATCTGGCAAGGTTTTGTTTTGAGTTGAGCTGTAATCATCTGCTTTAAACGTTCCAAAATTTTGTTGATTATAGATATTTGCACCAAAACGTACAGTTGCCGAAATTTTATTTTTGTTCAGTAATAATTGTGCATATGGATTAAATTCATTCAATTTAGTTGAATAAAAACGCGTCAAATCATTGTTCAAATTGTCATATTCTCCCGTTACATCATTATAATTCCACGTTCTATTATTGGTTTCAGAATCGGTTAAATTATAAGCAGAACCAACAGCAATTTTCAAAGAATCTGTAATAGGATACGTATATTTTACATCAAAATTGTATTGATTATTCTTCGAAATATTTTTCTCATTGATGTTTCGATAAACATCCGCTATCGTATCATTTGTATATAATGTTGTTGAATTGATGAACGAATTTCGATCTGTTTTACCAATCGATATACTTGAATTAAAATCTAGATATGATTTATTTTTGAATTTCTGATTAAGTGATAATAATGTTTTAAATGTATTCGAATTTGATTTTCCATTCGATGTTTGATTCATTTGGTTTCTCAAGTCACCCAAATCTGAATATGTTTTACTATCCGAAATCGATGAATTTGTAGATGATGAATTACTAAATGATGGATAAAAATAAATTTTTGTGTTGTTTTTCGTCCATTCTAAATTTGTTCCAAAATTATGTCCATACGTTTCGTTTTTTGTTTTAGAATTTGCATCAGAAGTATAAATATTTTTAGGCGCAAAATTTTCGATGTGTTTGTATTGATCATTTTTTGAAAACGAATGATTCAAACGATAATCAGCTCCAATTTTCAAATTATCATTTAATTGATCGCTATAATTCAATCCAATCGAAGTATTTGTCGTTACTCCATCAGAACCTCTTCGTCCCATTCCGCCACGACCACGCGAACCTTCACCGCTTGTCATTCCAGAAGCCGCAATATCCGTTGAAGAACCAATTAAACTAATTTTCTTTTTACCTTTAAAATAATTTGCCATCAAATTGCCTTCGTAATGATTATCCGTTCCGTAACCCGCCGTGGCTTTGAGCATATAACCTTTCTTTTTATCTTCTTTCAAGGTAATGTTTAGCGAAGATTTATCCGATTTCGAACGTTCTCCAGAGAATTTTTCGTTCTTTGTTTTATAATCCGAAACCTGAATTTTTTTGATAATATCCGCAGGTAAATTTTCTAACGCAACTTTTCCATCTGTTCCAAAAAATGGTTCACCATCAATCAAAATCTCATTAACATCTTTTCCATTTACCGTAATATTTCCGCTATCATCCATTTCAAAACCTGGTAATTCTCTCAATAAAGCTTCCAAATTTGCATTCGGTTTTACTTTGTAAGAATCAGCATTATATTCGATTGTATCTTGTTTTACAACCATAGGTTCCACATTTGTCACCACAACTTCATCCAAATCATAAATCATCGGATTAATGATAATTGTTCCAAGATCAATATTGTTTTTGATCGATTCGAAACTTTGTTTGAAAACGCCTTCTAAAGGATCATCAATAATTAAATAAACAGGTTTATCTTGTAGATTAATTTCAATTTTGAACGTACCATCATCATTTGTAGATGTAGTAGAAATTTGTGTAGAATCGGCTTTATTGCCTAAAATAACTTCAGAATCAGTTAAAGGAAAATTAAGTACATCCGTTACTTTTCCAGTGACGGTAATCTTTTCTTGTCCAAAAGAAAAAATCGTAATCAAACTAAAAAGAAATGATAGAATATATTTTGTCATGAGATGAATTGGTTACTTCATCTGTTAGACATCAAATTTTGGGCAAAGTTTAATTTTGATTAAAGTTTTTTCCAACTTTTATCCGAAATTTTATTTAGATCAATTTCAGAAGTTGTTATAAAAAGTGGTGTAATCTCTACAATTCGCTTTACTTGAGTTGTTTTTAGGTTAGATTCTGGACAAAATGTTTCGATTAAAACAATTTTTTCTGAATCAGAAGAATTGGATTTATAAAGCGTTTTTTGAATTTTTTTATCAATTTTCCAATTTGTACAACTTCCAATACTATAATATTCGAAGGTTAAAAGTGGAAGAAATCCGAAGATAATTCCAAAGATAAATTTCATCACATTCATAAAACTCCATCCGTCTTTCTTTTTGATCGAAAGTAGAAAAAGCACATAAATACTAACTGCCGCAGCAAAAGTTAAAAGCTTTGGAAATAGTTTTGCAAAGTCATGATTCGCGAATTCTAAACTGATAAAATCTCCAATCAGAAAGTATCCAATAAACCATATAATAAAAATTGTACAGATGATTAAGATAATATTTCGAAGAGTTTTATTCATTTCGCTTTAAGGTTTGTGTGGTATAAATATAAAAATATTCCTGTCAATAGACAGGAATACTCATACTAAAATAGATTTATTTATAAGATTTCAATAAATTCTCTAAAATTTCGCAGGCACATTCAGCTAAGTTTGTACCTGGGCCAAAGATTGCATCTGCACCATTTTGATAAAGATAATCATAATCTTGACGCGGAATAACACCTCCGACTACGATATAAACATCATCTCTACCTAATTCTTTCAATTGCTTTACAACTTCCGGAACCAATGTTTTGTGACCTGCAGCCAAAGAAGAAATTCCTAAAATATGAACATCATTCTCTACAGCTTGCTTTGCAACTTCTGCTGGCGTTTGGAACAATGGGGAAATATCCACATCAAATCCCATATCCGCAAAAGAGGTTGCAACGACTTTTGCACCACGATCGTGACCGTCTTGTCCCATTTTTGCTACCATAATACGAGGGCGACGTCCGTCTTCTTCAGCAAACTCGTCAGCTAAATTACGAGCTTCCTCAAATTTATTCATTTTACCTGCTTCCATAGCATAAACTCCTTGAATTCCTCTTGTAATTGCTTTATGACGACCAAAAACAGCTTCTAATGCATCAGAAATTTCACCTAAAGTAACACGACGACGAGCCGCTTCGATAGATAATTCTAATAAATTTCCTTCGCCTGTTTCAGCAGCTTTTGTTAATTGTGCTAAAATATCTTTTACAGCTTCGCTGTTACGCTCCGCTTTAATTTGATTTAATCGATCAATTTGTTTTTGACGAACAGCAGTGTTGTCAACTTCTAAAATTTCGAACTCTTGTTGTTCTAATTTCGAGCGATAAGCATTTACACCAACAATTGCGACTTCACCAGAGTCAATTTTGGCTTGTTTTTTTGCAGCAGCTTCTTCAATACGCATTTTTGGAATTCCAGCTTCAATTGCTTGTGTCATTCCACCTAATTCGCGAACTTCTTGTATATATTCCCACGCTTGATTTGCCATTTCATTTGTCAAAGATTCAATCATAAAACTTCCTCCAAAAGGATCAGCCGTTCTACAAATTTGAGTTTCTTCTTGTAAAATGATTTGTGTATTACGCGCAATACGAGCCGAGAAATCTGTTGGCAAAGCAATTGCTTCGTCCAACGCATTGGTATGCAAAGACTGCGTTCCTCCTAAAGCAGCAGCTAACGCTTCTATCGCTGTACGACCAATATTGTTATAAGGTTCTTGCTCTGTTAAACTCCAACCAGAAGTCTGACAGTGCGTTCTCAACATTAATGATTTTTTATTTTGAGGCTCAAATTCTTGCATCAATTTTGCCCATAACATACGAGCAGCTCTCATTTTTGCAATTTCTTGAGGGAAATTCATTCCAATCGCCCAGAAAAATGATAAACGAGGAGCAAAATCATCAACTTTCAATCCTGCTTCCAAACCAGTTTTTACATATTCGTAACCATCTGCAAGGGTATAAGCCATTTCCAAAACAGGCGTAGCTCCAGCTTCTTGCATGTGATAACCCGAAATAGAAATCGAATTGAAGCGAGGAATTTTTTGAGAAGTATATTCGAAAATATCTGCAATAATTTTCATTGAAGGAGTTGGCGGATAAATGTATGTATTACGCACCATGAACTCTTTCAAAATATCATTCTGAATTGTACCAGAAAGTTGATCTTGCGAAACACCTTGCTCTTCTGCAGCTACAATGTAAAAAGCTAAAATAGGAAGAACAGCTCCGTTCATTGTCATCGAAACCGAAATTTTATCCAATGGAATTTCATTGAACAAAATCTTCATATCTTCTACAGAATCTATCGCAACGCCAGCTTTACCTACATCTCCTACAACACGTTCATGATCTGAGTCGTAACCGCGGTGAGTAGCCAAATCAAAGGCAACAGAAAGCCCTTTCTGACCAGCAGCTAAATTTCTTTTATAAAAAGCATTCGATTCTTCTGCAGTAGAAAAACCTGCATATTGGCGAATTGTCCAAGGTTGACGAACATACATTGTCGTATAAGGACCGCGTAAATATGGGGCAACTCCGGGTAAAAAGTTAATCTGTTTCAGATTTTTTACATCATCGTAATTGTAATCACTTTTGACTTGTAAACTATCTAATTCAAATGACTCTATATGTGATGGATTAGAATTTAGATTTCGTTTAAATCTTAAATTCGAAAAATCTGTTTTGTGATTCATCTTGCTAAGATAAATAATTATCCATTAAATTTTATAAAATTACCAATTTTTGAAACTGCTTTTTTCAACTTTTTGTCAACAAAAGTTGAAAAAACATTTTAATCGAGTTTTTTGGTAAAATTATTGATTTAATTTGATTATCAGTAAATTAAAAACACACAAAAGTAATTATTATGAAGTTAGATTTTAACAATAAAAACATTCCAGAGATTTTAAGTGAATTTCAGGATAAAAATACCTTTCAATGGCAAAATGATATTTTTGATTTGATGAAAAAGATCGATTCAAAAGAAGAAAAAGTTAATTTTCATTATTCGAGAGAAGATAATGTTTATGTATCGAATTTTGATCCTCGATTTGTAAATGAAACGTTTCATTCGTTAAATAATTTTTTAGGATTGAAAAAAGGAGATTCTACACTTTTAAGTTCATCGGTTTTAGAAAATGAAGGAGAAATTTCATTGGTTCAAGCCATAGAAGGAGGTTTTGATTTGTATTGTCATGAAGATTCGGATAAAGTGAAGATTCCATTAACAGACGAAAGTCAAGACGAAATAGGATACGCATTAAATTATGCTTATTTGACAAAGAAACAGATTGAAAATTCTTTTGAAGATTTGGCTAGAATCGAAAAAATTGCAATCGAAAGTGATGATTTGTCAAATGATTTGAAAAGTAAATTGAATGATCAAACGAAAACCAGTTTTTATCAAGTTTTTACCGCGAATGGATTTCCAATTGCAGTAAAAAAAATAGATGAAACAGATTATACAGTTTTAGATAAAATAGAACTTTCGGAAGATGAAAAAGGTAATTTAGTCTTGAATTCGCCTTACGAAAAAGAATCACTAAATTTATATAGACAGGCTGTTGTTTCGGATGATCAGAAAAAGTTTAGATGGATTTCTGGAAATGAATGTAAGTTGAATAGGAAAGATGTGGTGAATTTAGAATTGATTGAAGAAAAATTAAAACCATATATCGATTATAACTTTATTGTGATTGCTTTTCCGAAAAAAGGATCTACAGAAGATGTAATTTCTTTGGTAATAGAAAGTCGATTTGCAGAACATGTTGATATTCCAAAAAGTGAATTAGAACCTTATGAAGTTCCGCAACAAACATTTTTTATCGGAGATTTTCCGAAAAGTAATGATAAAGCTGCTATACGTGCAGAGTTAATTAGATTGCTGAAAGAATCCAATAAAAATAATTAATTAAAAAAGGGATACGACATCGTCGTATCCCTTTTTTAATTTAAGCAATAAACAATTTTTAGTATTGAATATCAATTAAAGATTTTAACGGAATCAAAACTCCTTTCTTAATTTGTAAAAATTTATCCGTAACAGACCAAACAGTCGTCTCAATTTTCTTAGGACCTTGATCTGTTTGAAATGTAATATATGCTTTCGATTTGAATTCGTTTCCTAATCTTACTGCACCATTCAATTTGTTTGCCTCTACCGTTACTTCGTCTTTTGGCGCGTCTAAAAATTTATAGTTTCTTACTTCTTCTTTTTCGATAAGTTCTGCTTTCATCATTTTTTTAAATTTTGGTTAATTTAATCTTCCATAACACATGTATGAAATTAATCATATTTTTCAATAAACCATAACTTTCGTCATATTTTTTTGAACTTAATTAGAATTATTCAAAATACAGACCAAAATCAATTTTATGAAATTAAAATTGGATTAGAATATTAATCTTTTCTTCAACATATTAATCTGAAATAATATTATAGAAATCACTAAATTTGCAGAATGTCAGACGAAAAGAAATTTAAATCCGGTTTTGTAAATATCATAGGAAATCCAAATGTTGGAAAATCTACTTTGATGAATATGTTGATGAAAGAGCGTTTGGTTATCGCAACACACAAAGCGCAAACTACACGTCATCGTATCAAAGGTATTTTAACAGGAGAAGATTATCAGATTGTATTTTCGGATACGCCTGGTGTTTTGGATCCTGCTTATGAACTGCAAACAAAAATGATGGATGCAGTAAATGAATCGTTGGTGGATGCTGATGTGATTCTTTATGTTGTAGAAATTGGAGAAAAACGATTGAAAAATGAACAAGTTTTCGAACGTCTGCAAAAAACATCTACACCAATTATTTTATTATTGAATAAAATTGATACAGCTACGCCAGATCGATTAAATGAAGCAGTAGAATATTGGCACGAATTATTACCAAAAGCAGAGATTTTACCTATTTCGGCAAAAGAAAACGTGAATGTAGATTTGTTGATTAATAAGATCAAAGCAATTATTCCAGAAGGTCCGCAATATTATCCAGAAGATCAATTAACAGACCGTTCGGAGCGTTTTATTGTAAATGAAGTAATTCGCGAAAAGATTTTATTAAACTATCAAAAAGAGATTCCATATTCTGTTGAGGTAGTTACAGAACGTTTCAAAGAAGATTTGAATTTAATTTCTATCGAAGCTGAAATTTTTGTTGAGCGTGACTCTCAGAAAGGAATTATTATTGGACATAAAGGAGAGTCTTTATCGAAAGTAGGAAAAGAAGCAAGAGAAGAGTTAGAGAAATTCTTTGATAAAAAAGTATTCTTGAAACTTTTCGTGAAAGTGCGAAAAGACTGGAGAAGCAAAGAGAATGATTTGCGTCGTTTTGGTTATTAAAAACGGTTAAAAAATAGATAAGTCTTGAGAAATCAAGACTTTTTTTGTGGCTTTACCTAAATTTTAGTTGTAAATTTATAGAACAATCTATTCTAGAATTTAATTATTATGGCTAAAATATTATTTCCAACCGATTTTTCGGAAACAGCGAACAATGCTTTTTTGTATGCGTTAAACCTTGCAAAAGTTCTCAAAACTAATATTAAGTTAGTCTCGGTACAATCAAATCTTAAAAATTATCTTGAAGTTACAGAAGAAAATTTCGAAAATTATATCAATAAACTTAAGAATATTGCAAAAGAAAATAATCTTGAACACGTTAAAATAGAGAGTTCTTTGGTTGTTGGCGATTTGTTGTTGATGATTTTGGATATTATCAACAAAGAAGATATACAATACGTGGTGATGGGAACGAATGGACAAAATAGTTTAGGCAAAAAGTTTTTTGGTTCTAACACGGTAAATGTCATTAACAATTCGCCTGCACCTGTGTTGGTTGTTCCAAATAATGTAAAATTTAAAGAAGAAAGAAATTTTGCTTACGCTACATTGTTCAATCAAAAAGAAGCAAAAGCTTTATCGCAAATGGAAGAAGTGACAAAACGTTACGATAAATTGTTGAACATTGTACATGTTGATGATAAATCGATTACTCCACAAATGTTAAGCGTGAAAAAAGAATGGGAAGAAGAATATCCTGAAGCGATGATTACAATTGAACCGAGTAAAGATGTAGAAGATGGTTTAATCAATTATTGTACAAAAAACAACATCGATGTTTTAGGTGTTGTTCACCGTGAATTATCGTCTTTCGAAAGATTATTTACAATCAATCATAGCCAACGATTATTATCGAGTGCAAATGTTGCATTATTGGTTTTTCAGGAAAGTAAATAAATCAAAAACACAAAAATTTGAGCGGAGAATTCTCCGCTTTTTTGATTGGCTAAATTTTTGCAACAAATTTTCAAAACACTTTTATGACGGAACTTCAGAAAATACAAAACCTCAAAAAACATAAAGCTATTGCGACAGGATTATTCATTTTGATGGCTTTTATTTACTTTTTGATGGTTTATCTAAGTCAACATTCACCTGTGAAATGGATCGGATATGTGGAAGCATTTGCCGAAGCAGCGATGGTTGGTGCGCTTGCCGATTGGTTTGCGGTTACAGCTTTGTTCAAATATCCGCTTGGACTTAAAATTCCGCATACAAATCTGATCGAAAATAGTAAAAATGCAATCGGAGATAATTTAGGACAGTTTGTAACTGAGAATTTTTTGACGCCATCTACAATTCGTCCATATATCGAGAAATTAGAAGTTGTAAAATATGCAGCAGATTGGTTGAATAAACCTGCTAATCAAGAAATGTTGCAAGAAGAATTGATTAATTTCTCCAAGAAAATTGTCAAAGATTTAAATGATAAAGATGTCGTTGATTTTATAACCTTGAAAGGTGATGAAATTTTAAAACAGTTTGATTTACCTGAATTAGTATCATCAAGTTTAGAGTATATTTTAGAAAAGGAAAAACACAACGAAATTTTAGAAGCAATTATTCCAAAAGCGAAAGAATATATCTTAGAAAGTGATTTGATTATTAAAGATAAATTAAACGAAAAACATCCTGTGATTTCATTTTTTGCTGGTAAAAAAATATCGAAAGGAGTAGTAGAAGGCGTGGTGAGTTTTTTGGATGAGGTTGAAGAAGATAAAGAACATCCAATTCGTCATAATATCGAACGAATTATCCGAGAAAATATTCAGAATATAAAAGAATCTCCCGATTGGAAATTTAGGTTAGAATCGCTTCGAGATGATTTTATCACAAAAGAACGATTGAATGTTTATGCTTTGGATTTGTGGTTGGCGATTAAACAAAATTTGACTGAAAGTTTTGATGATGATAATTCTGCAATGCAAGTTTACATTAAAAAAAATATAATAAAATTGACCGAGAATTTGAACGATAACCAAGAAATGATTGATAAGATTAATGGTTGGGTGCGTCATTTTATTTACCGTATGATTTTACGAAATGTCAAAGAAGTAGAAAGTTTGATTAGTAATACCGTTGATAAATGGGAAGGAAAAGAGTTGAGCGAAAAGCTAGAATTGGAAGTTGGGAAAGACTTGCAATTTATTCGGATTAACGGAACGTTGGTTGGAGGACTTGTTGGTTTAGTTATTTACACGATTACGCAATTGGTATTTCATTAAAATTTAAAAGCTCGAGAATCTCTCGAGCTTTTTCAATTAACAACTATAAATATTACTTAACTAAATTAAGTTTTTCATCTGCTTTCCAAATTCTATTTTCTAATGTATAACTTTTTGGTACGTAAACTACGATTGGTAATTTGCTATTGTAACGCGTCTGCAAAGATTGAGCATGTACAATTTTTTCGACAGATTTATTGTCAAAACATCCCATTAAAGTTCCTGCTATATTTCCATCAGTTTCGAAATTAAAATAATCATAACCCCAACCATCAACAGTTTTTTGATCAAAATTTCCACTTAAGAAAAATTGATTACAAGAATCAACCTTTGTTTTTTTCCCAGCAAATATTTCAACTAAATAGTTTTCTTCATTGGCTTGTGGTTTTAAAGTGATAATTTTCTGTTCATATCCATCTTTTGCTTTTGGATACATTGAATAATCTATTTTCATATTTTTTTGTGCGAATGTTACCATAACCATTAATAATGCTAAAACGCTAAATACTTTTCTAAATTTCATACTAATCTGATTTTATTTGTTTTTCTATTAGTAAGATGCAAAAGTTAGGTGAATGGTTGTGTGAGGAAATGTTAAATATTTGTGAAATAAAAAAAGACAATCAGATTGATTGTCTTTTTTGCTCCTCCTCTTGGGCTCGAACCAAGGACCCTCTGATTAACAGTCAGATGCTCTAACCAACTGAGCTAAGGAGGAGTATCGTTATCGATATTGTGTTGCAAATATAGAGCAAATTTTATTACTTCCAAATCTTAAAAGTATTTTTTTTCGTTCTACAAGTCGCATCAATAGGCAACTCTTTGAAAATGAATTAGAAATAATTTAAAAAAATTATTCATAATGACGAAAAATTCCTTGTTGTGTTGCCGTCCACAACGGCGCTTCTTTGTTTGCTTCTTTTAGTGCGTTTGCTGCCCACGTATTACACGTAAAAAATAAGCTATAACTTCTTTTTGCTTCGTAAAACGAATCACTATCTCCATAAACAGCATCTGTTTTTATTAATTCGACTTTGTTATTTTGATCCAAATTAAATGATTGCTTGATGTAAACAATTAATTTTTGATACTCTTCTACACTCAAATCAACTCTTTTACAATCTTCACTCTCAGTCATATTATCATAAAAAGTAGTATGCATCGCCGAATCTCCTAACCAAAATGCAGCGTTGAAAGCTGTAGAAAATTTAAGATCTTTCCATTCTGGTGTATCCAAATAAAAGCCTTTATCTCCCCAACCAAAGGCAATATATTTGTATTCTTTTTTCGATTTTGTATCCGAAAAAAGCACAAAAGTAGACCAATCAATCGCTTCAGATTTTACAGGAACTACAATGTCTGTGTGTACACCATTTGTCAAAATATACGCAGTAATTTGATCGTTAAGTTTTTGTTTTTCTTTGTTCACTGGAATCATTGGTAACAAAACTACCGCAAGCAGATACACCACAATTAGTAAAACTAAAAGGCCTAAAGTTTTGAGTAGAATTCGGAAGACTTTTTTCATAGTATTAAGTTGAATAACGAATATAAAAAGATCTGTTCAAATAGTTGAACGGATTTTTTTATATAATTTAGGTATATTTATCTTCAAACCGATTACATATGAAATATTTATTGTTAATTTTTTTTCCAATATTTAGTTTTGGTCAAGAAAAATTCAAGGTTGAATATGAAGTTCGTAAGTTCATGAATTTCGGAAAAACAGAACAAGATTTAGAAACTGAAAAACGTTATTCTCGACCATTATATATAGAATTAACTGGTGATAATAATCGTTGTTCTCAAAAACAAATTGTAAAACTTGATAATTCTCAAGGAGCTACAAGCAATTTAAATTACATTGGCGGCTACAAAGACTTAGAAAGTTATTATGATTTTGATAAAAATTATTTAAAGGTTTCAAGAGAAATGGATAATAAATTGTACTTGATAAAAGTAGATTTCACTAAAATAAATTGGAATTTGACTCGAGAAACTAAGGTTATAAAAGGATTTAATGTTAAGAAAGCAATATACGAAGAAGGTGATTTATTACTCGAAGCTTGGTATGCTACAGAAATAAAATCGAAATGTGGACCTAATAATTATAATAATCTTCCTGGATTAATATTGGAGATGAGAAAATCATTTAAAACCGTTCCTGATCAATATATGACATATAAATTAGAATCTATTCAATTGGATAATTCATTAAAATTTACTGAACCTAATAAAGGAAAATTAATCAATCAAGAAGAGTTTAAAAAACTTGAAAGTGAATATAAAAAAAGAGTACAAATGATGGTCGACGCAGAAAACTCTAGCGGAGGAGTTGAAAAAGATTAATTAAAAACAAAAACCTCGCAATTGCGAGGTTTTTCTTAATTTGATTCGTTGTAAAGTGTATTATGATCCTTGTCCAAGAAATTAAATTGTAAGTATTTGTACGCATCTCTTGGTACAATCTTAATCCACTTTTTATGCTTAAAAAACCATTTCATCTGAATGCTTGGCAATCCATGTTGTAAATAAGCAGCTACGAAAGGATGCACGTGCAACGACATTTTTCGTAAATCCTTATCTTTTCTATCAAGGATATTCAAGAGCACTTGTTCAATTTTATCAATTGTAACGATAGGTGCTTCAACTTCATTCGATTCTTGGTTAGGATTTTCTTCAGTTGTAACAAAATTCACCTCTGGGCGAACGCGTTGTCTTGTAATCTGAATTAATCCAAATTTACTTGGTGGCAAAATCTTATGTTTTGCTTTATCTTTCGCCATTTCAGCTCTCAGATGTTCAAACAATTCTTTTTTATGTTCTACATCCGTCATGTCAATAAAATCGACCACAACAATTCCTCCCATATCACGTAATCGCAACTGACGTGCAATTTCAGAAGCAGCAATTTTGTTTACGGCAAAAGCTGAATCTTCCTGATTTTTAGAATTTCGAGAAATATTTCCCGAATTTACATCAATTACGTGTAACGCTTCTGTATGTTCAATCACAAGATATGCACCTTTAGATTGTGGAATAGTTACCGTTTTACCAAAAGCTTGTTTAATTTGTCTTTCGACATTAAACTTCTCAAAAATTGGAACAAATGGATCGTCGTATTCTTTTACCAAATTAATTTTATCTGGTGCAATAACTTCCAAATATTCGCGCATTTCGTCAGCTAATTCGTCATCATCAACAGAAATTTTAATAAAATCATCATTAAAATTATCTCTTAAAATAGAAGAAGCTCTGTCCATTTCGCTAAGAATTTTAGCTGGCGCTTTCTTTTTTTGAAGATTTTTGAAGATTTGAGTCCATTTGTTTAACAAATAAGCCAAATCTGCTTGTAATTCTTCTGCATTCTTCTCTTCAGCAACTGTTCTGATAATAACTCCGAAGCCTTCTGGTGTTAAACCTTCTAAAATTTTGATTAAACGATCGCGTTCTGGTTTTTGTTTGATTTTTTGTGAAATCGAAACACGTTCCGAAAATGGAACTAAAACTAAATATCGACCAGCAATTGAAATTTCAGAAGTAATTCTTGGTCCCTTCGTATGGATTGGTTCTTTTGTAATTTGAACCAAAACGGAATCACCTGGGGCAAAGATTTCTGTAATTTGTCCATCTTTGTCAATCGGTTCTTCCATACGGAAGTTCTTCAATTTTTCGGTTTTGTACGTGCCATTTGCTACAATTTTGTTGTACGCATTTGACGAACGTATTTGTGGACCTAAGTCATGATAATGTAAAAATGCATCTTTCGAATAACCAATGTCAACAAAGGTTGCATTTAAACTAGGAGCTAATTTTTTGATTTTACCCAAGTAAATGTCGCCAACTGCAAAGCCATCATTTGCAGTGTCTTGATGAAATTCCATCAAGCGACCTTCATCTAAAACTGCGATGCGTACTTGATCAGCTAAGGCTGAAATCACTAATTCTTTACTCATCAAAAAATTATGTTTTTAAAAATGATAAAAGCACTTTCCAAAATTTCCATTGAAAAGTGCTATCTTGTAAAAAGACTAAATTATTAATAGCTTAGCTACTAATTATTTTTTCTTTTTGTGTCTGTTAAGACGACGACGTTTTTTGCGTTTGTGCGTCGCTACCTTATGTCTTTTACGTTTTTTTCCGCTTGGCATGATACAATTATTTTATTGTTATTTGATTACGTTTGCTTCGCTAGTCTTTACATCTTCGATGAAAGTCTTAGCTGGTTTAAATGTAGGAACGTTGTGTGCTGGGATAATGATAGAAGTTCCTTTCGTAATGTTTCTACCAGTTTTTTCAGCTCTAGTTTTAATAGTAAAAGAACCAAATCCTCTTAAGTATACATTTTCTCCTTCTACTAATGATTTAATCACCTCCTCCATAAACGATTCTACCACTCTTTGAGTATCGCTCTTTTCAAGTCCTAATTTACCTGAAATGTTATTTACTATTTCTGCCTTTGTCATAATTCCTCTTATTATTCTTAAATTTGAAAGCGGGTGCAAATATAACGATAGTATCCCAACAAAAAAAGATTTTTTCAGTTTTTATGAACTTCAACTATCTGATTTTGTCATATTTTGACAAAAATAAACGAGATTTACCTTGGCGTCATACAAAAGACCCATTTCATATTTGGTTGTCGGAAATTATTCTCCAACAAACAAGGGTTGACCAAGGTATGAAATTTTACAATAATTTCATACAAGAATTTGAGACTATTTTCGATTTGGCAAATGCCGACGAACAAAAAGTCCTAAAACTCTGGCAAGGACTGGGTTATTATTCCCGTGCCAGAAATTTACACTTCACGGCAAAGACGATTGCTGATGAATTAAACGGACAATTTCCGAATAATTTCAAAGATCTAAAAAAGCTAAAAGGCGTAGGAGATTACACTGCGGCTGCAATTGCATCTATTGTATATGATGAATCTGTGCCTGCTGTAGACGGAAATATGTTTCGAGTTTTTGCGCGATATTTTAATATTACAGATGATATAAGTTCGCCAAAAACAAAGAAGATTTTCTGGGATTTGGGCTTAGAAATCATTGATAAAAAACGTCCAGGTGATTTTAATCAGGCGGTGATGGATTTGGGAGCAACGATTTGTACACCAAAACAACCAAAATGCGAAATTTGTCCACTTAACGAATCTTGTGAAGCGCTTCGATTAAATAAAGTCAACGAATTGCCTATAAAATTGAAAAAGACAAAAGTATCGAATCGTTTTTTACATTTTATTCTCATCGAAAATGAAGATAAAATTGCCTTGTCTAAACGAATTGGAAATGATGTTTGGAAAAATTTATTCACTTTTCCAAAAATCGAAACTGAAACTGATTTATTGGATAAAGGTTGGATTTTAGATCATAATCTTGAAAATAATCTAACTTTTATCGAAGAAGAGAAACACATTTTGTCACATCAAAATTTATTTATAAAATATTGGAAATTAAATGTATCTTTAAGAGATATAACAAATTTGCAAGCCGAAAATGATTTTGAAATGATTGCTTTAAACGATCTCGAACATTATCCGCTTCCAAAACCAATAGAAAAATTTATAAATAAACATTATTTGGATTAACTTTGTAAGTAACAAGCCACTAAAAACCTATTACAACTATGAATGGAACAACAAATAAAGTACTTTTGATCGGAAATTTGGGTGATGATGTAAAATTGCATCATTTTGACGAACAAAATTGTATTGGACGATTTCCTATTGCAACAACAGAATCTTATATCTCTAGAACGGGAGAGCGAATTACAGAAACAGAATGGCACAATATTGTGACACGCAATAAATTGGCAGAATTATGTGATCGTTATCTGAAAAAAGGAGATAAAGTTTTTGTTGAAGGTCGCATCAAAACGCGCAAATGGGACGATAACGGACAAACGCGTTATACAACAGAAATCGTAGCAAATTCAATCGAGTTTTTGACACCAAAAATTGACAATGAACAGCGTCAAGCCATGCAAAATGATCAGAAGAAAGTTCAGCAAAGTCAACAAAACACAACGGTTGTCGAGCCGCCTTTTATAGATGAAGGAGAAGATGATTTGCCTTTTTAGAAATTAAAAAATTAAATGAATTTTACAAAACTTAACGTTTTACGTTATACAATGAATTTTAAAACTATAATAGCATTATGTAGTAGTGCTATTTTTTTTGTGTCGTGTAATAAAAGCGAGGAAGTTGCCAAACCTTTAGGGCAAGTTCGCCTCGAATATCCGCAGCAAACTTATCTGTCATTCAAAGAAAATGTGCCTTATACTTTCCAATATTCAAACTTTGGGAAGGTCATTATGGGTAAAAAACCAAACTCTTTCAATATTGTTTATCCAAGAATGAAAGCGACAATTTACCTGACATATTTTCCGGTTCAGTCTCCACAAGATTTAATCGTTCAAATAAAAGAAAGTGAGAGTTTTGTGCAAGAACAGACGGTTAAAGCCAGTTTTATCTCGCCACAAGAATTTTCTTTTCCAGAAAAAAAGGTTTTTGGTACTATGTATGAATTAGGAGGAGAATCAGCAATTAATATTCAGTTTCATGCGACGGATAGTGTGAAGAATTTTTTAGCAGGTTCGGTTTATTTCAAAACTCAACCAAAACCCGATTCTTTAGCTCCAGCAGTTGATTATATCAAAAAAGATGTAAAAAAATTGTTAGAAACCTTAGAATGGAAAAAATAAACAGCTTTGATAAATAAATTCGATTAATTTTGTAATCGTTTAATAAAATTCGAACATAAATAAATTTAAAACAATATGTTAATACAGATAGCTACCTTAATGCTTAGTTTGATGCTTTTAGTAATGTTGCACGAGCTAGGACATTATGTAACAGCGCGATGGTTTGGCGTTCGTGTCGAACGTTTCTTTTGTTTTTTCGATGTGAAATTTGCCATTTGGAAAAAGAAAATTGGTGATACTGTTTACGGTATCGGTTGGTTGCCTCTTGGAGGATACGTAAAACTTTCGGGAATGATTGACGAAAGTATGGATTTGGAACAAATGAAACAAGAACCAAAACCATGGGAATT
Organism: Empedobacter falsenii; assembly: GCF_019308355.1. Taxonomy (GTDB): domain Bacteria; phylum Bacteroidota; class Bacteroidia; order Flavobacteriales; family Weeksellaceae; genus Empedobacter; species Empedobacter falsenii_B. Next base: position 39,418 of record NZ_JAAGKM010000009.1, read on the forward strand.
CCGCGTAAAACCAGCTTGGCAACGATTAATCATTATGTTAGGAGGTATTATTGTGAATATCATTTTAGCGATGATTATTTATACTATTTTATTCATTTCTCAAGGAAAAAGCTTTGTTGATGTAAACAAAATGCAATACGGAATTGAAGCGAATGCAACTCAAACTAAATTTGGCTTACAAAAAGGTGATATTCCAATTGGAGTAAATGGGGTAAAATATCAATCTTTAAACGAAATAGGAAAAGAAGCCTTGTTAGGTGGCGAAACTTTAGATGTAAAACGTCAAGGAAAAGAAGTTTCTTTACCAATTACAGAAGATTTCAGAACTGAAATTTTAAACGCTAAAGGTGCTTTCTTTGTACCTCAAATGCCAACTGTTGTTGATTCTGTTGTTGAGAATAGTGCAGCACAAAAAGCAGGTTTATTAAAGAATGATAAAGTAGTTGCTGTTGATGGTTTTACAACACCATTGTATTCAGATGTAAAAAATAAATTAAAAGAATACAAAGGAAAAACTGTTTCTTTAAGTATTGAAAGAAAAGGCGAGCCTATTGAATTAATGGTAAGTGTTAACAAAAATGGCGAAATTGGATTCATTAGATCAACAGCATATTTAGATTCATTAATATCAAAAGAAGATTATACAATTGGTGAAGGAATCTCAAAAGGAATTGTAGAGCCATTTGAAGCGATTTCAACGCAAGTTCGTGGAATTGGAACATTGTTCCAAGTAAAAGACGGTCGTAAACAAGTTGCTGGACCAATTGGAATGGTAAAACAAATGCCAAAAGAATGGAACTGGTTATTTTTCTGGTCATTTACGGCAATGATTTCTGCTTGGTTAGCATTCATTAACTTATTACCAATCCCAGGTTTGGACGGTGGACATGCCGTTTTTGCCATCTATGAAATGGTGACAGGTAAAAAACCAAGTGAAAAAGTTTTAGAAAAAGCACAAATGGTTGGAGTTGTAATTATCTTAGGATTAATGGTATTCATCTTCGGGAACGATATTGTGAATATGATTTTTAAATAAATTTTAAAATATTTTTTGTGGGTGTAAAAAATACTTCTATATTTGCACCCACAATTAAGCAACATTCCTCCTTAGCTCAGTTGGTTAGAGCATCTGACTGTTAATCAGAGGGTCCTTGGTTCGAGCCCAAGAGGAGGAGCTTTTTTAGTGAAATGTCAAACAAAGACATAAAAATAAAATTTTAAAATATCGGATTTTCCTCCTTAGCTCAGTTGGTTAGAGCATCTGACTGTTAATCAGAGGGTCCTTGGTTCGAGCCCAAGAGGAGGAGCAAAAAAGACAATCAATTTGATTGTCTTTTTTTATTAATACCTCCCTACTTAAAGGCTTTACTATTTAACTAATAAATATGAATATTCTGAACTCGTTTCAGATTCTCATCATAAACAGTATACAATGTTGAAATAAATTCAACATGACAAACCACTTCTGCAGAAGTGGTTTTTTATTATAAATATTTAAAAACGTTTAATTAATATCATTTTTCAAAGCTTTATTGCCAATCAAAAAATAACTTATGAAAAAATTATTATTTGCTACACTTTCAGCGACTACATTTTTCGTATCTTGTAATAACGATGATGATTCTAATATCCCTCAATCAGATTTATTACAAGGAACTTGGAAAATTAAAGACGGAGGTTATATTGAAAACGGAAAAGATGTCTCGTACAACTTAACATCTTGTGATTTAAAAACAACTTTAGAATTTACAAATGATAAAAGGAGATTATGCGATTTATGTAAAATAAGATAAACAAAAAAGCTCTGAGTTACCTCAGAGCTTAAAATCATTATATAAAAATTCTTTCGAATTAATCTTCAGCAAATAATTCTGCTTCGTCAGCTGGATTATCAACTGATGGTTTTCCATCTACTGGCTCACCTTTGATTAATGCGACAATTTTAGCTTCAATTTCTTCTGCCAATTCAGGATTATCTTTCAATACTTCTTTTACAGCATCGCGACCTTGTCCTAATTTGCTATCGTTGTATGAATACCAAGAACCAGATTTGTTTACAATTCCTTTCTCAACACCCATATCCAAAATTTCTCCAACTTTAGAAATTCCTTCACCATACATAATATCAAATTCTGCTTGACGGAATGGAGGAGCAACTTTATTTTTAACCACTTTTACTTTCGAATGATTTCCGATTACCTCATCTCCATTTTTGATTTGAGTAGAACGACGAATATCCAAACGTACAGATGCATAGAATTTTAAGGCATTACCACCAGTTGTTGTTTCTGGATTACCAAACATAACACCAATTTTTTCACGTAATTGGTTAATGAAAATCGCTGTACATTTCGTTTTATTAATTGTTCCTGTCAATTTACGTAAAGCTTGAGACATCAAACGCGCTTGTAATCCCATACGAGAATCTCCCATTTCACCTTCAATCTCCGCTTTTGGAGTAAGTGCCGCAACAGAGTCAATTACGATAATATCTATCGCTCCCGAACGAATTAAGTTATCTGCAATTTCTAATGCTTGCTCACCATTATCTGGTTGAGAAATAATTAAGTTTTCTACATCAACACCCAATTTCGCTGCATAATAACGGTCAAAAGCATGCTCAGCATCAATAAAAGCAGCGATACCACCAGCTTTTTGCGCTTCAGCAATAGCGTGTAATGTCAATGTTGTTTTACCAGAAGATTCTGGCCCATAGATTTCGATAACACGTCCGCGAGGATAACCTCCTACTCCTAACGCTAAATCTAATCCCAAAGATCCAGAAGGAATTACTTCTATTTTATCATCAACAGCCGAATCTCCCATACGCATTACAGTTCCTTTTCCGTAAGCTTTGTCCATCTTATCTAAGATTAGCTGTAACGCTTTCTTTTTATTGTCTAAATCGCTCATTATATTATTTTTTATTTTTCTAAAATTTGTTTTGCGTGTTCTTTTGTTTTCACTTTTTCAATTACATCCGTAATCATTCCTTTTTCATCAATAATGAACGTTGTACGATGAATTCCATCAAATTCGCGTCCCATAAATTTCTTTGGTCCCCAAACACCGAAAGCATTCAGAATTTCATGATTTTCATCTGCAAGCAAAGGAAAACGTAAATTGTTCTTCTCAGCAAAATTCTTTTGTCTTTTCACAGAATCTGCACTTACTCCAACCAAATGATAACCTTGCGCCTTCAACGCATTTTCGTTATCGCGTAAATCACATGCTTCGGCTGTACAACCTGGTGTACTTGCTTTTGGATAAAAGAAAACGACTAATTTTTTTCCTGCAAAATCTTGGTACGAAACTTCGTTTCCATCTTGATCAATTCCTTTAAAATCTGGAACTTTATCTCCTATTTTTAACATCTTGATTTGTCTTTAGAACTTCTCGTAAAAATAATGATTAAATCTTGAATCGTAACTGATTTAACTAATTAATCTTTTATTTATACTACAAATGTAATGTTATACAACGCCAAAATAAGTCGCTAAATATTTACTTTTATTTTTTTGTAAGAAAGCTTGTGGCTGATTATTTAAAGCATAATTAAAGATGTTTCATTATTTTTACACAAAAAGTTTCAGAACTTATGATGTTAAAGAAAGAGCGTATCCAATTTGTGATTGATGAATTGGAAAAATTATATCCAGTTCCACCAATTCCATTAGACCATCAAGATGCTTTTACATTATTGATCGCCGTTTTATTATCTGCCCAAACAACAGATAAAAAAGTGAATCAAGTAACACCCGAATTATTTGCGAAAGCTGCTAACGCAAAAGCAATGTCGTTATTAGAAGTAGATGAAATAAAATATTATATCCGCGAAATTGGTTTATCAAACACAAAAGCCAAAAATATCAAACGATTATCTGAAATTTTAATCGAAAAATACGATGGCGAAGTTCCAGAAGGTTTTGAAGAATTAGAAGAATTACCTGGTGTTGGACACAAAACCGCTTCGGTTGTGATGTCTCAATGGTTTGGTCATCCTGCTTTTCCTGTCGACACACATATTCATCGTTTGATGAAATTATGGAAATTGACAAAAGGTAAAAATGTTGAGGAAACAGAAAAAGATGCGAAGAAAATCTTTCCAAAAGAGTTGTGGAACAAATTACATATTCAAATCATTTATTATGGACGTGAATATTCTCCTGCACGCGCTTGGAGTTTAGACAAAGATTTTATTACACGAAAAATGTTCGAATAAAAAATACCTTCCAAAATGGAAGGTATTTTCATTATTATTTTACAATTTCAAAAACTTGCAAACGAAGCTTTATCGTATCTACTTTACTCAACGTATCTTGCAAAATCAAATATTTTGGATCTAACTGCTTCACATAATAATTGTACGTTGTATCATTCAGAGACATCGTTAACAAACGTTTTGTTTTAGACGTATTATACACATACGTTCCTGTCGTTTGTTCTTGTACACAATTTCCTTTTTCGGTTTTATACATGTTAGAATTATAATTCGTAACATCCGAAAAATCTAATGTAGACTGTCGCTCACAAGACAACAACTTGTCTGTTTCCGTTATATTCCCTTTCGTTTTTCTAATTTCTTTCAATTGCCATTTTCCAGATCGCAACAATTGATCTTGCGATATTGCCAACGAATCGTCTTCTTTGCACGAAAAAACTGAAAGCAATAAAATTGATGCTAAAAATAGGCTGAATATATTTTTCATTCGGTTCAATAATTATGTGGTAAAAATAAAGATTTTGAATGACGTAAAGTGAATATAAAAAATAAACCTGAAAACTTATTTTCTTTATTTATTGTTTACGTAAAATATCATAACTGATTGTATTTGCTATTTTCTCAAATTTCTTATCAGAATCTACAATTTTTTTATCAATATATGTTTCAAAAGTTATCGTTTTATCTTGATTAATTTTCACAATTCTATCCTCAAAAATATAATCATCAATGTAAAATTGAATTCTATTATCAACAATTCGCCACAATGTTAATCGAGGCTCACTAGGAAAACAATTGCCATTACTTCCTTCTACATAGTTATAAATAGCATATCCATTATCCCAAATTGTATAATTTCTCATTAACCGGCAATCATCAAATTCTTTAGACACTTTTTTGCCATTTTCATAAAAGCCCGATTCTTGTAATTTCCAAAAACCAATCACATTATCAGGTTTTAATTGTTGAGAAAACATTTTTGAAGAGAATAAGATTAATAGAATTAAAATATTTTTTTTCATAAGATTGATTTACCTTGTAAAGGTATATTTTTTACCTTATCAAATAAAAAGAATGAAAAAATTCATACTAGAAGCTTCCGACAAATATCCAATTGCCGTAACCTCTTTTGGCGAAAACAACGCAACCAAAAAAATCATTGTCATTTCGTCTGCAATTGGTGTTAAACAAACTTTTTATGCCAAATATGCAACGTATTTAGCTAATAAGGGATATTTGGTTTTTACGTATGATTATCGCGGAATCGGCGATTCTAAACCCAAAAAGTTAAAAGATTTTAAAGCGCATTTTACAGATTGGGCCGATAAAGATTTTTTAGGTTTGACACAATATATCGAAGAATTTTATCCCAATCACGAAAAATTTTTAATTGGTCATAGTATCGGTGGAATTATGATTGGTTTGACACGCGCTTACAAAGTTTATGATAAAATTGTAACGATTGGTTCTCAATATGGCTATATCAAAAATTTTCATCAAAAGGATAAACCAAAAGTGAATTTCTTTTTTCGTATTGCGATTCCTATTTTATCTGCTTTTTATGGATTTTTTCCTTCTCAAAAGGTTGGAATGGGTGAACCAATTCCAATCGGAATTGCGAAAGATTGGCGAAAACTAATTCTGAATGAAACTTCAATTCTAGGTTACGCTGATGAAACGCAAAATTTGTATGATGAAATTACAAAACCTGTTTTAATCATTAGTTTGGATGATGATTTTATGGCAACGCCAAAATCTGTAGATTTATTTGGGAAATTAGTTTTGAAAAATGCGAAGAAAAAACGTTTGAATATCATTCCAAAAGAATATGGATTAGATGAAATTGGACATTTAGATTTCTTTCGAGAAAAAAATAAAACCGAAATTTGGCATATTCCTCTTGAATATATTGAAGAATAAAAAAAGCTCGAGATAAATCTCGAGCTTTTGACTTTTTACAAACGAATTCCAACTCCGCCAAAAACATTAATTCCAGCTTGTGGAAAATAAAATGCTTTTCCGTAATAATAACCGTTTGATTCATATTCTACATCAAATAAATTATTAATCAAGAATGAAAATTCAAGGTTTTTAATTCCTTTTACTTTTGGCGAATATCGAATCAAAAGATCCGAAACCAAATAACTATCTAATTTTCCATCTACTGGTTCTGTATTTGATAAATATTGTTCACCAATATATTTATTCGTCAAATTAATCAACACATTTTTGAAAGGAATAACTTCAAAACCAAAAGCAGAAATCACATCAGGTGACATCGAAATTTTTGTTTTTCCATAATTTTTTATAGAAGAAATTCCTTTTTCATCCCAAACCTCCTCTTCGTAATTTATATTTCTATTTTGACTTAAAGTTAAATTTCCAAAAATATTCAAGTGATTCGGAATAACCTTATAATTCGCATCCAACTCTATTCCTCTTCTATAGCTATTTCCAGAGTTAACACGCTTTCTTGCACCTACTTCATTTAACTCTCCTGTTGCAACCAACTGATTCTGGTAATCCATATAATACAAATTTGCACTCAAAGAAAGTTGTCCTACTTTTCTATAACCAAATTCATAATCTTGTAGAAATTCTTCTTTTGGTTTAGATTTAGAATCTACATAATCATTTCTCAAAGGCTCACGATGTGAAATACCATAAGAAGCATACAATACATTCGAAGAATTGATTTTAAAATTTATCCCAGCTTTCGGATTCACAAAATTGAATGTATCCGAAAATGGTCTAAACTTTTCATCATCATTTTTCCCATTTGGTAAATATTTCGCATCATAATCAACATAACGATATTGCAAATCACCAAATAATTCAAACTTATTCAATTGATACAACACTTTCGCATAAGCTGCCAATTGCTTTTTCACAGAACGATTGTTGTAATATTTGAAATCTTTATCCTTAAAATCCGTGCCTTTTACCCATAAAACATTTCCATAATGATCGCCATCATACTCGTTTGCAGATAATCCGAAAAATACTTTAAAATCATTTAGACGTTGATTTTCAACTTCAAGATTAAAACCATAAAAATCATTATCAAGATATTCACGATTAATTAAATTTCTTTTTTCTGAAGTTAAATAATCCAATTTATAACGTTTCAAACTGCGATTATTTTTATAGCTCTCGTAATAACCTTTACCTTTTGTGTAATGAACTGTTAAATTTGATTTCCAATTATTCCCAAAATCTTGTAACCACGAAAGAAAATAATGATTTTGACGGTAATTATCAGTGTGATTTTTATAAAAACCTTCAACCTTTCCATTTTCGTCTAAAATTTCTCCTTCAAAATTATATGTTCTATCTTTTTTTAAAGTTTCAGCATCTACACCACTCCATGCCTGATACGTTTGTTCTTTTCCAAACATATTCTGAAATCTAAACTTTGTTTTTTCATTCAATTCATATAAGGCAGTAAAATCATAAGAGATTAAATCTGACCAAGATCTGTCTACATATCCATCTGAATTTATCTTAGAAAAACGTCCATCAATACTCAACTTATTATTTAGTATTTTTCCCGTACCAGCCTGAACTGTATATTTTTGCGTTTTATAATTTCCGAAAGAAACATTTGCTTCTGCAAAAGGAACGATAGACGGATTTTGAGATTCGATATTAACACTTGCTCCAAAAGAAGCCATCCCGTTTGATGAAGTTCCAACTCCTCTCTGAATTATCATAGAACTTGTAGATGAAGCCAAATCTGGCATATTCACCCAAAAAACACCTTGAGACTCAGGATTATTAAGCGGAATTCCATTTAATGTAACGTTGATTGATTGTTCATTAAGTCCACGAATTTTGATAGACGAATAACCAATTCCTGTTCCAGTATCGGAAGTTATAGAAACAGACGTAGCAGAATTTAACAAAGTTGGAATATCTTGTCCCAAATTCTTCTTTTGTAACATTTTATCAGTTACCTTTTCAACTGTAATCGGAAGTTTTTCGACAATTGAAACTTCTCCTAATTGAATTTCTTCTTTTTGAATAGAATCTTTTTCTTGTGCATAAAGAATAGATGCACCAAATAATGACAATAAAAAAATCGACCTTTTCATAATTAATTTTAAAAAATATTATGAAAGGAGCCATCTTACACTTTTATAATTTACGCGCGAATGTAATTTGGTGAAGTACCAGTTCCCTTAGCAGCATTACCTGCCCAGGTTCTTTGGGTATAATCTCAGCCTCTTGTAAAGAAGCACCCCTTTCGATTGAACTTCAAAGGTAATCTTTTTTTTGAAATTTAAAAATTAACCCAAATTCTTAATCTATTTTCAGTTCTGCAACAATCGGAAAATGATCTGATTTTATATCATCTCCACGATAAAAATTGGTCACTTTTATTTTCTTCGAAACCCAACATTGGTCAATATTTGTGCGAAAAATTGGAATAAAAGCATTCCAAGAATTATTCAATCCAAAACCAGAACGAGCATCTTTCATTTTATCCGATTGCACCAATTTGAAGTTCGGAGAATAAACTGTTGAATTCAAATCGCCAACTAAAATGATATTTTCATTCGGTAAAGCATCAATTTCTTGCTTCATCAATTCGTATTGTTTATTTCGTCTTTCAAAACGAGCCTGATTTGGTAAAGGCGGAACAGGATGTGTTGCTAAAATGCTTACCAGCTTAGCGTCTACAATAATTTCCGCTAAAATAGACGGATGCATTTCATCAATATAATTTTTTGTAGATACTTTAGAGAATGGAATTTTAGAATAAATCGCAATTCCAAAATTGTTACTTCTCACCTCTTCTTTATAATATGGATATTCTTTTCGGATAAACTCTACATGTTTTTGCCAAGCAGGCGTTAATTCTTGTAAAACAATTACATCACTTTTATCTTTAGCTAAATAATCTTTTAGATGTTGAAATTCTTCATTTTGAGAAAAAATATTGATCGACGTAATTTTAAAATTAGATTTTTCTCCTTTTGCATTTTCTCCAAAATAGAAATTTCCTAAGTTTTTATACGTAATAATTGGAATCGCAACCAAAGGAATCAACCATAAAATATTTTTCTTTTCTTCTTTTCGAATTGAATAATTGTAAATCAAACACAAGAAAAAAGCAATAATCAGCGCATATATAGAATATTGCACCAACATATCGAATACAAAATATTGATAAAAACTCTTGCTCGTTAAATAAATTCCAGCAAATACAAAAAATAAAATTCTACTCCATTTTGTTAACATCTCGTCAATACTTTTTTAATTCTCGTAAAAATAGAAATTATATTATTCATTAACTTCGCAATATGATAAAAATCGGAATTTTAGGAGGAGGACAATTGGGGTATATGTTTTTGCAAAATGCATTGCAATATCCTTGCGAGATTAGTATTTTAGATCCAGCTGCTGATGCACCTTGCGCACCACATGCACATCATTTTGTACAAGGCGATTTCAAAGATTATGACACGGTTGTTGCATTTGGAAAAGATTTAGATGCGATCGGAATTGAGATCGAACACGTAAATGTTGAAGCGTTACGTTACCTAAAATCAATTGGAAAACGCGTTGTTCCAGATCCTGAAGCTTTAGCGATTATTCAAGACAAAGGAGTTCAGAAAGAATTTTATGTCAACAATAATATTCCGACTGCGCCTTATTTTGGATTAGATAATTGGGAAGATTTAAAATCGAAACAAGACATCAATTATCCGATTTTTCAAAAATCTCGAAAAGATGGTTATGATGGAAAAGGTGTTCAATTCCTAAAATCTGAAGCTGATTTAGACAAAATGCTTCAAGCTCCTTCAATTTTCGAAACGCCAGCCGATTTGGATCGCGAAATTGCAGTGGTTACAGTTGCCGATCATTCAGGAAATATCGTGACTTATCCAACCGTAGAATTTGTTATAAACGAAGAATATAATTTATTAGATTATTTATTAATGCCTTCTACACTTCCGAAAGAAATCACTGAACGTGCGGAACAAATTGCTCGCGATGTTGTAAAAGCATTGAAATCTTCAGGAGTTTTCGCAGTAGAAATGTTTGTTAACAAAGACCAATCTATTTGGGTTAACGAAACAGCTTCTCGTGTTCACAATTCGGGACATTCGACAATCGAAGCGGCTTATTCATCACAATTCGATCAAATGTTAAGAACGTTAATGCAATTACCACTTGGTTCTACAAAATTGTTTACAACTTCTGCAATGGTCAATTTGATTGGTGCTGAAGGACAAACTGGACAAGCAGAAATCGAAAATATTGAAGAATTATTGACGATTCCAGGAACATTTTTGCATTGGTACGCAAAAACTATCACAAAACCAGGTCGAAAAATGGGACACGTTACATTGGTGAACGATGATTTAGAACAATTAAAACAAAACATAAAACAAGTTAACGCAACGGTGAAAGTCGTGGCAAAAAAGTAACAATTATGGTAGGAATTATAATGGGAAGTGATAGCGATTTGCCTATCATGAAACAAGCAGCCGATCTATTAACAGAACTAAATATCCCTTTCGAATTAACAATTGTTTCTGCGCATCGTACGCCACAACGTATGTTTGATTATGCAAAAACGGCTCACGAACGTGGAATAAATGTCATTATAGCTGGTGCTGGTGGCGCCGCACATTTACCAGGAATGGTTGCGTCTATTACGCCGCTTCCTGTTGTTGGTGTTCCTATTAAATCGTCAAATTCTATTGATGGTTGGGATTCGATTTTGTCTATTTTGCAAATGCCAAATGGAATTCCGGTTGCGACGGTTGCTGTGAATGCTGCGAAGAATGCAGGAATTTTGGCTGCGCGTATTTTAGGTGCGACTAATCCAACTTTGCAAGAAAGATTAATCAAATACCAAGAAGATTTACAAAAAGCTGTAGAAGCGAAGATAGAGCTTGTAAAAAGCGAATATCCGAATGGGTTTGATAAGTAAGTTAATCTATTAAAAATATGGAAGAAAATAATTTTTGGATATATTCAACTTATCTAAATAAATTTATCAAACTCCTTAAACAAGAATTTAGTTTTCAAAAGGATTTAGATATAATAAAATATAATCTTTTTCAAACTAATTGCGATAAAGAAATATGGTTTGAATTATCCGAATCAGATTCTTATCATAAAATTGAAATTTCTAAAGACAATGATGATCGTGATATTATTTTCTTCAAAATCATAACAACTAAAGATAAAATGGATTCCATTCAATCTTTTTTATCAGAAATTGAAAAAAAATAAATAATCAATTTCCATAAACCAAAATCTCCCAAACTTATTAAGCTTGGGAGATTTTTATTTATATGCCTGAATTAGAACTTCTGACGGAATATGAAGTTTTTCATTCAGTTTTCTAATCATTTCTAATGATAACTTTCTCTTTCTATTTAAAATTTCACTCGCTCTACTTTTCAAACCTATTATTTCAGCCAAATCATTTTGCGAATAATTAAGTTGTTCCATTCTAAATTTAATTGCTTCAATTGGATCTGGAAGTTCAATTGGAAAATTTTCAGATTCGTATTTTTCTATTAAAATGCCTAAAATTTCTAATTCATCTCCTTCATTAGATCCAGGAATTGCATCAAAAATCACTTCAAGTCTATTTAAAGCTTGAAGATAGTCTTGTTCTGTTTTTATAGGTTTTAATCTCATTATCTTAAATTTTATTTGCGTCTATTTTATCATATTCAGCGTGAGTCCCTATAAATCGAATCCACATCATTTGATAATTAAAATTAATTTTTACAATTAACCTATAATTATTTCCTTTTATGTTAAAACAAACTCTATTTTCCTCTAAAATACTTGCACTTGGATATTCATTTTTCAATTCGTTCAAACTTTTCCAAGTTCCTTTTTCAGCTTCTTGATACCACGATTTTAATTGCTGTTCGCAATCAGAATGTTTTTCCCAAAATTCTCGTAATATTTTTCTAGCTATGACTCTCAATTATTTTATTTTGATAAAGTTATAAATTATTTCCCGAAATGGGAAATTTATATTTATGATTTAGAAAACTGTTTTAAAAATATATCAAAAAAAACTCCCAAACTTTACAGCTTGGGAGTTTTATATTATAAGAAATTTAAATCTTAACGTAAAGCTCTATCGCGGTTATCAACCACGTCAGCAGCTTGAATCAATGATTGTAACAATGTTTGTTGGAAACGTCCTTGTAATTGACGGTTTAAATTATCCAAAATCATTGAACCTTTTTGATTCTTTTGAATTTGTTGATTTGAAGGAATAATGTAGAAAACTCCAGCATTACCTGCAATCGCTTTAGAAGATTGATTTGGTTTTACACCAAACGCAGCTCCTACAACTTTAGGCTCTAAACCAATTCCAGTTAAATTAGAATTAGAGAAGTTAACCGTAGCATTTCCTTTTTTCGCTCCGAATTTAGATGCAAAAGCATTCAATCCACCGTTTGCAACTTGCTCATCAACCAATTTAGCAATTTTTTCGTGCATCAAAACTGGCTCTACATATTGACGAACAACACTTGGATGTGCTAAACCTTTGTCAAATTTTTCAACTAAATGAACAACGATGTAATCTCCTGTAGAAGATGTAAACAAGTTTGTTGCTCCTTTATCTGTTTTCTTGTCAAAAGCCCATTTTAAGATATCTCCGTCCTGATCGTTTGGAATATCTTGACCAATTGCAGCATAACGCTCAATTCCTTCTGTTGTATTATTTAAATAACCACCTTTTTTCGCAGTATTTTTGAAATCATTCAATGATTTTCCTTCAACATTCTGAACATATGTTCTTGCATTTGTAAATGCTTTTTCTGTTGTCGCTTTAGAAGGCTCAATTGTTTTTACAATGTTTGCAACTTGATAAGCTGTTTTGTTTTTCGCATCATCAACTTTGATGATATGGAACCCAAATTGAGATTCTACCAAATCAACTGTTCCAACTGGTTTTGTAAAAATAAATCCATTGTAAGTTTGATCTAATTGATTGTTTTTTCCAACCCAACCAATGCTTCCTTTTTGTACAGCAGATGATTTATCATCAGATTTTGTTGAAGCTACTTCACCAAAAGAAGCTGGATTAGCTTTTACTTCAGCTAAAATTTGCTCAGCTAATTTTTTTGCTTCGTCTTTTGTACGTTTTACTCCGTTTCCAGCAGCACTTCCTGTATAAGAAACTAAGATGTGACTAGATTTTACAGAATCTTTTACTTCTTTCGATTTCGAAAGTTTGTATAATTGGTATGTATTTCCAATTTTGAAAGGTCCACCAATTTGTCCAACTGTAGCAGTTTTCAAGAAGTTTGTAGCTTCTGGTCCTAATTGAGCTTGTTCCAATTCTGCTTTTGTAAAATAATTTGGAATAAATGGTTTCTCAGAATTTTGAGTCACATAAACCGAATCACTTTTTGCAGAACCAAATGCTGCAATTGTATCTGTAACATTGTTTACTTCGTCATGAACAATTTGAGTTGACAGATACTTTTTGATGTTTGCTAAAGCAACAGCGTCATCAGCAGTCGAAGCTCCAGCAGGGAAATAAGTGTAACTTAATTTTACTAAACCTTCTGCTTTGAACAATTTTGGATATTTCGCTTCGTAAGCAGAAATTTCTTCGTCTGTTACTTTTACATTTAATTTTTTAGCCAAAGTTGCATAATCAACAAATGCATACTGAATATTTGCATTCGAAATATTGTATCCTTGTTGAATATCCGCTTCTTTACCTGTAACCGCTGTACCAGCCATTACATAACCAAAATATTTTTGAGATAAAATCTGTAATTTTATTTGTTCAGCAGTTTGCAACCAACCTCTATATTGTTGTTGCGCTTCTGGGCTTGATGCCGCATTCGCTTCTAATTGAGCAATCTGTTGTTGTGCTTCTGCACCAGATGCCATTCCGAAGTTTTGAGCTGTATAGCTCCAAAATTCATCATCAGAAACTTTTAAACCTAATTTTTCAGCATGTTGTTTCAACACTTTCTGACTAACTAAGCTGTTCCAAGTTTGTTGAGCAATTTGATTTGGAGTTGCAGTTTGACCTTGATTTTCGTACATCTTTTGTGTTTGATCGTACGCACTCTGATATTCTGCAATACCAATAGGTTCTCCGTTCACTGTACCAACTACAGACGGATCTCCAGTAAATAATTGTTTTATTTTTGAATTCTCTCCGAATAAATCTCCTGCAACGAAAGCTAACATTGCAACTCCGATTACCACGAAGATCAGCCAAGTTTTTTTACGAATTTCTCCTAAAACTGCCATTGTTTTATTTTAATGTTATTTCTATAATAGGTGGCGAAAATACGACAATACATTGAATAATAAAATAGAAGAAGCGACAAGTATGCGCTTTTTTGTTAATTTTTTTAACGCTCTTTAGAATTTTTGATTATCATCAACATACTTAAATCCTTGATTATTGAATAAAGTATAGGTTTCTAAATCGTCAGTAGCTTGCAAACCGTTTTTCGCTGTTAACGAATCGCCTTCCTTGCTAATTAAGTAAACTTCTTTCGATGTATAAACTGTTTTATTTTTCTTATTCCAAAATAATTGCTCGCTTTTCAACGAATCACCTTTCTCATTTACGATAATTACATTTCCTCTACATTCGTAGATTCCTGTTACATCACTTAATCTTCCCCAATCTGCCTGAAAATAACCTGGTTTCACACTTCCTTTTTGATAAAAGTCAAGGTTTAAACCTTTTCTAAAAATCGTGTAAGGAGAATCTACGGTTGTATATTCTTCGATTAATGGTGAACGCAAATTACCCGAAATTCTTCCAGAATCTTTGTTGATAATATTTGCATTGATAAGTGTGCGTGTTGGGAATTCTACCTTCTTTTTACTGATAGGAGGAAGTTCTTTTTTACAAGAAAAAAGCAAAACGAAAACGCTAATCAGACCAAATACAATACTCGGTTTAATTAAAACTTTTTCGTTTGCTTTTTTATACAATTTTTGTTTGTCCAAAATTAGTCAATAACTCTTTTTCTAAACCAAATATCGTTAATATCAAATCCAACTTTAACTCCTAAATAATTTTCTTTGATTAAGTTGTTTGTTGTTTTTCCTTTTTGTCCGTACTCTAACGAAATATTCATCATAGAGCCATCATTTTGTTTTCCAATTGGAAATCCAAAACCTAAAGTTGCTCCATAAGCATCAATATCTGTTCCGTGAATAGAATACTGAGCTGATTGATAATACATCCCAGCGCGATACGTTACACGATTAAAATAACTTTTGTAACTGTTATAATCTGGAATCCAATATCCTCCAACTGCCAAACGTACATTGTTTTTGTAATCTACTGCAGAAGACATTGTAGTATTTTGACCTTCTAATGGTTGAGAGAAATCTTTCCAATTATTATATTTCGCTTCTACAGCTAACGACCACGTATTATCTTTAGAATATGATGCTCCTAAAGTAAATTGTTGTGGAATCTTAGTTTTTCCATTATCAATTCTAATAATAGAAATTGTATCTACAGAATATTGTGTTGTTCCGATATATGTGTAAGAAGTTGTAAGATCTGTCACATCTGTTCTTAACTTAGTTCCTAATGTATAAGTAGCACCAATGTTTAAATTGTTATTTTTTCCAATTTTCTTCGTATACATAGATCCTAACGTAAATTGAGCACCACGATAGTTCGATTTATCGCTATAATCTACAGCTAAACTTGCTCCATCTACAGCTAAAATCTCGTTACGTTGCAACTCTCCGAAAAGATAATTAACACGCAAACCTAAAGAAAATCCTTTTGAAAGATTTCTTGAATAAAAAGCATGAAGACTATTTAACCCTCCATCACCTTTCATCTGTACAGTTTGTTTGATATTATTTTTCTCAGAAGTATTCATAATATCATATCCCAACGCTGTGTAAGGTTGAAAACCAACTCCGAAACTTCCTTTTTCACCAACTGGAAAAGCCAATGAAATATTAGAAACATTGAAACGACCTGCATTTTCTTTATCTGTTCCAGATTTGAAATTATAATTAGTTCCACTTCCACTTGCATTGAAAGTTGTCATACGCAAGTTTTGGTTTGCTGCAGGATTCGAAAAATTCGCACTTTGTCCAAAAGGATTCGTAGGAACCGTTGAGATACCGCCCATACCAGCTTGTTCAGTATTATTATCAAACAATTGCTCCCCTACTCCGTATGCCGAATAAGGTGAAACTGATATTGACTGAGCTTTTATTGTTACCACGCTAAATAGTGATAAACTACAAATAATCCACTTCATTATGAATGTATAATAGAATTCTAAGACGCAAATATGATGATTTGTTGCGAATTGTAAAAATTAGATTGCAAAAATGAGTTGTTAAATCTCTATTAAAATATTAAAACCACTCATTTTTTGCAAAGATAAAAATATTTTAAAATTTATTTCTCGGTAAATGAACAAGATAGCTTTTTCGTCTAAAAAATATTTTAAATAATGTTTGGTAGAACGGATTTTCGCTCTATATTTGCATCACAATTAAGGCGGTGCCTTAGCTCAGTTGGTAGAGCAAAGGACTGAAAATCCTTGTGTCCCTGGTTCGATTCCTGGAGGCACCACTGCTTAAAACCTCAATCAAATGATTGAGGTTTTTTTTGTTTTAGTATTTCAAATGTTAATAATATCTTAAAAAAAATATTTTCAATTAAAAAAAGCCGATGTAGAAATACATCGGCTTTTACTTTTTATGTTGAAATAATTATTACGCTTGTTGCGCTTTAATTAAATTTAATGCTGAACCAGCTTTGAACCATTCAATTTGTTGTGTATTGTATGTATGATTTGCTACAACTAAATCTTTAGATCCATCTGCATGAACAAACTCGATTGTTAAAGGTTTTTCTGGCGCAAATTCCGTTAAATCAATAAAGTTGATTGTATCATCTTCTTGTACTTTATCATAATCTGCTTTGTCAGCAAATGTCAACGCTAACATTCCTTGCTTTTTAAGATTTGTTTCGTGGATACGTGCAAAAGAACGTACTAAAACTGCAACAGCTCCTAAATGACGTGGTTGCATCGCCGCATGCTCACGAGAAGAACCTTCTCCATAGTTTTCGTCACCAACAATTACAGAAGGTACACCTGCCGCTTTATATGCACGTGCAGTATCTGGAACTGGTCCGTATTCTCCTGTTAATTGATTTTTAACTGAATTTGTTTCTTGGTTGAATGCATTTACGGCACCAATCAATGTATTATTCGAAATATTATCTAAGTGTCCACGGAAACGTAACCAAGGTCCAGCCATAGAAATATGGTCAGTTGTACATTTACCAAATGCTTTGATTAATAATTTAGCTCCAGTAATATTTTCACCATTCCAAGGTTTGAAACCTTCTAATAATTGTAAACGCTCAGAATTTGGATTTACGATCACTTCTACACGAGAACCATCTTCTACAGGTGCTTGATATCCATTATCTTCATAAGCATAACCTTTTGTTGGTAATTCCTCTCCTTTTGGAGCATCTAACATTACTTCTTCACCAAATTTATTGATTAATTTATCTGTTAATGGATTAAAATCTAAACGTCCAGAAATTGCAATCGCCGCAACCATTTCAGGCGATGTTACGAAAGCATATGTATTTGGATTTCCGTCCGCACGTTTTTTGAAATTACGGTTGAATGAATGAACGATTGTATTTTTTTCTTCTTTATCCGCACCTTCACGATCCCATTGACCAATACAAGGTCCACAAGCATTTGTAAAGATAACCGCATCTAAATCCTCGAAAGTTTTTAATAAACCATCACGATCCGCAGTATAACGAACTACCTCAGAACCAGGATTAATTCCAAAAGATGATTTCACTTCTAAACCTTTATCTAAAGCTTGTTGCGCAATCGAAGCTGCACGTGTTAAATCTTCGTAAGAAGAGTTTGTACAAGACCCTATTAATCCCCATTCTACATCTAAAGGCCAACCATTAGCTGCAGCAGTTTCTTTCATTTTAGAAACTGGTGTCATTAAATCTGGCGTAAAAGGACCATTCAAACGAGGCTCTAATTCAGATAAGTTAATTTCAATTAATTGATCATAGAAGTTTTCTGGATTTGCATAAACTTCATCATCAGAACGTAAATAAGATTTGTGAGCATTTGCAGCATCAGCAACATCATTACGATCAGTCGCTCTTAAATATCTTTCTGAAGCATCATCATAAGCGAAGATTGAAGTTGTTGCTCCAATTTCTGCACCCATATTACAAATTGTTCCTTTACCTGTTGCAGATAAAGACTCTGCTCCTTCTCCAAAATACTCTACAATTGCTCCTGTTCCACCTTTTACAGTTAAACGTCCAGCAACTTCTAAAATAACGTCTTTTGGAGCAGCCCAACCAGATAATTTACCCGTTAATTTAACTCCGATTAATTTTGGCATTTTTAATTCCCAAGCCATTCCAGACATTACATCAACAGCATCAGCACCACCAACACCAATTGCTACCATTCCTAATCCACCTGCATTTGGCGTGTGAGAATCGGTACCAATCATCATTCCTCCTGGAAATGCATAGTTTTCTAAAACTACTTGGTGAATAATTCCTGCTCCTGGTTTCCAGAATCCAATTCCATATTTATTAGAAACTGATTCTAAGAAATTAAATACTTCTGAAGATTTATTGATTGCCTCTTGTAGATCGGTTTTTGCACCAACTTTAGCTTGAATCAAGTGATCACAGTGAACCGTAGAAGGAACAGCCGTTTTGGTTTTTCCAGCTTGCATAAATTGCAACAAAGCCATTTGAGCAGTTGCATCTTGCATTGCTACACGATCTGGCGCAAAATCTACATAAGATTCTCCTCTTGTATACGCTTGTGTAGGTTTTCCGTCAAACAAGTGAGCATATAAAATTTTCTCTGAATAAGTCAAAGGGCGACCTACGATGGCTTTCGCAGCATCTACACGTTCTTGCATTTTTGCATAAACGCCTTTAATCATATTTATATCAAATGCCATAATAATTGATTTATTTAATTGGTTTTAATTTATCAAAAAACATACCCCAATATACTGAATTATTTGTAAACTACTAACTCTTTACCGTGCTAATAATCTTATTTAAAACAATTCTAACTTATTTATTTGCAATATTATATATTTATCACAAAAAAAGGCTAACACCGAAATGTTAGCCTTTATTATATCATTTTCTACAAACAATTAGTTCATTGAAATTGGTTTAAACTTTGTTAAGTTAATACCTTCAACTGCAGTTTTGTACTCTTCGATAGAAGGAATACGTCCTAAAATCGCTGATAAAACAACTACTGGAGTTGATGCTAATAAAGATTCTCCTTTTTTGCCATCACGGTCTTCAACCACACGACCTTGGAATAAACGTGTAGATGTCGCCATTACTGTATCTCCTTTTGCTGCTTTTTCTTGGTTACCCATACATAAGTTACAACCAGGACGCTCTAAGTACATAATGTTTTCGTATTCTGTACGTGCAGTAGATTTTGGTAATAAATCGCTAAACTCAAATCCTGAGTATTTTTGTAACATTTCCCAATCACCTTCCGCTTTCAATTCGTCGATAATGTTGTAAGTAGGTGCAGCAACAACTAAAGGAGCTTTAAACTCAACTTTACCATTCGCTTTTTCTACGTTACGTAACATTTGAGAAACGATTTTTAAATCGTCTTTGTGAACCATACAAGAACCTACGAAACCTAAATCTACGTGTTTATCACCTCCATAGTAAGTTAAATCGCGGATGGTGTCGTGTGTATAACGTTTAGAAACGTCAGCATTGTTTACGTCTGGATCGGCAATCATTGGCTCTTCGATAATATCTAAGTCAATTACAACTTCCGCATAATATTTAGCATTTGCATCTGGAGTTAAAGCAGGTTTAGCCCCCGATTTAATTTCTTCGATACGTTTGTTAGCTTTGTCGATTAATCCTTGTAACACTTGGTTTTTGTTATCCATTCCTTTCTCGATCATGATTTGGATACGAGATTTTGCAATTTCTAACGATTGGATTAATGTATCATCTTGAGAAATACAGATAGATGCTTTCGCTTTCATTTCTGCAGTCCAGTCTGTAAATGTAAACGCTTGATCCGCTAATAATGTACCGATGTGTACCTCGATGATACGACCTTGGAATACATTCTCACCATCAAATTGTTTCAACATTTGAGCTTGAGTAGCATGAACTACATCACGGAAATCCATATGTTGTTTCATCTCTCCTTTGAATGTTACTTTTACAGATTCCGGAATTGGCATAGACGCTTCACCAGTTGCTAAAGCTAAAGCTACCGTACCTGAATCGGCACCGAAAGCAACACCTTTAGACATACGTGTGTGTGAGTCACCACCAATAATGATTGCCCATTCGTCAATCGTGATATCATTCAATACTTTGTGGATAACGTCAGTCATTGCATGATATTCACCTTTAGGGTCACGCGCTGTAATTACACCGAAATCATTCATAAATTTCATCAATTTAGGAATATTTGCTTGTGCTTTTTTATCCCAAACTGAAGCTGTGTGACATCCTGATTGATAAGCACCATCTACTGTTGGAGCAATCACTGTAGCAGCCATTGCTTCTAACTCTTGCGATGTCATCAAACCAGTTGTATCCTGAGAACCTACGATGTTTACTTTAACACGAACGTCAGAACCAGCATGTAAAACTTTTCCTGGAGTAGATCCAACCGCATTGTTATTGAAGATTTTTTCAACCGCAGTTAAACCTTGACCATCATTTGAAATCTCTTTTGAAGGAGCGAAAACCACAGGAGCTTCGATACCTAAAGTTTGAGCAGCAAATGTTTGGATTTTTTTACCAAAAACGATTGCGTAAGAACCACCCGCTTTGATAAATTCCATTTTTTGAGGAGTCAATGATCTTGAAATATCAATTAACTCTTGATCTCCGTTGTATAATTTTTGCGTTTTTGTATTGATTGTTAAAACAGTACCTGTAGCAACTGAATAAACTTCTTCTAAAACAGGATCCCCCGCTTCGTTACGAACCACATCTCCGTTTGCATCAACTTGTTTTTTCCAGTTTTTCAAATCGATTCCGATACCTCCTGTTACATCAACAGTTGTTAAGAAAATTGGAGAAATTCCGTTTGTACCTGCAACAATTGGCGCAATATTTACGAAAGGAACGTAAGGCGATGCTTGTTTTCCTGTCCATAAAGCCACGTTGTTAACACCTGACATACGAGAAGAACCTACTCCCATTGTACCTTTTTCAGCGATTAACATCACAGAAGCATCTGGATGTTGCGCTTGTAACGCTTTAATTTCAGCTTGAGCAGCAGGTGTAATCATACATTGACCGTGCAATTCTCTATCAGAACGAGAGTGCGCTTGGTTACCTGGAGATAATAAATCCGTAGAAATATCACCCTCAGCAGCGATGTACGTTACTACTTTAATTTCTTCTGCAACTGCTGGCAATTCTGTAAAGAACTCTGCTTTTGCATAACTTTCTAAAATATCTTTTGCGATTACATTTCCTGCATTAAAAGCATCAGCTAAACGAGCTGTATCTGCATCGTATAAGAAAACTTGTGTTTTAAGAACTTCAGCAGCTTGTTTTGCAATTGCTTCATCATTTCCTAAAGCTAAGTCCAAAAGAACCTCGATAGATGGTCCTCCTTTCATGTGAGATAACAATTCGAATGCAAATGTTGGTGTAATTTCAGCAACTGTAGCTTCTCCTAAAATAATCTCTTTTAAAAATTTTGCTTTTACACCTGCAGCAGAAGTTGTTCCTGGCAACGTGTTATAGATAAAGAATTTAACAGAATCCTCGCGGTATTCGTTGTTAACATCTTTAATTTGATTAATGATTTCACTTAGTAATTCTGCACCATCAATTGGTTTTGGATGTAAACCTTGACCTTTTCTTTCTTCAATCTCGTTAAGATACTCTTGGTAAAGACTCATAATTATCTATCTTTTCTTTTTAATATTAAAGATTGTTTAAAACCAAGCTACTTACACCTGATTTCATCCAATCAAAATGAATTATATAATAACACTTCGCTGTATCGTCACATCTTATGCAAAAATTATTTTCAACAAAAATCATTTTTGGCATAGGTAACCACTGTTATCAGAATACAAACTAAGTATGTAATTTTTTCGAAGGGTAATTTTTAATAATTTAACTCACACAAACTCAACACTCATAAGCATTTGAGTCAGAGTTTTATTCTAAAACTTACATTAACAATCATCTAAACAAATACGCGTTTAGCTATAAATTGGTACACAAAATTACGTTTATAGTAAAGATTTTTCATCAAAGAATGATATATTTTAGTTATATTTCAATAATTTAGAATTATTATAAAAAAGGTCTAAATTTCACTTTAACAATGTTTTAAACGTAAATAAATAGAAGTTAAAAATTAAAAGGTTCTTAAAATATCAACTCCATAATTTTTGGGTCATTTTTTTACGAAATTGAATTATTTCGAAATATTAATAAACATTCAATAATCAATCTTTCAAAATGCTATCAATCGTCTAAACATTCTCAAAAAACAATCAAAAATATTCAATATGAATAAATATTTATGATTATTAATAATTATACAAGTTTAATGAGATATTATGCAACTTTTTACTAACTTTGCGCCCTTAATTCATTATTATAGATATGAAACTTTGGGATAAAGGTTTTACCATTAATGATAAAATCGAAAAATTTACTGTTGGAAAAGACAGAGAATTAGATGCTCATCTTGCGAAATACGATGCATTAGCGTCGAAAGCGCAGGCAAATATGCTGGCAAAAACAGGTTTGATTACCAATGAAGAAAATGATGCGTTGCAAATTGCTTTGGATGAAGTTTTGGTTCTGATTGCGGAAAATAATTTCGAAGTCGACGAAAATTTCGAAGATATACATTCAAAAATTGAAGCTTATTTAATTGAAAAAACTGGCGATGCTGGAAAAAAAATTCACGTTGCACGTTCTCGAAATGATCAAGTTTTGGTTGCAATTCAACTTTTTAAGAAAGAGTATTTAAAACATACAACTGAAAAAATTGTCAATTTAATTGAGATTTTCTTACAAAAAGCAGACGAATTCAAGAATCATCAATTACCAGGATACACACATTTTCAGGCGGCAATGCCAAGTAGTTTTGGAATGTGGTTTTCGGCATATGCAGAAAGTTTATTGACGGATTTATACTTTTTTGAGGCTGCATATAAAATTTCTGATCAAAATCCTTTGGGTTCTGGTGCAGGTTTCGGAACAAGTTTCCCAATTGATCGTTTGCAAACAACACAAGAATTAGGTTTTTCAGAAATCTTAGTTTCTTCTGTTGGTGCACAAATGCTTCGTGGAAAAACAGAAAAATCTGTCGCAACAGCTTTGGCAATGATTTGTGGAACGTTGTCTAAAATGTCGTACGATTTGGTTTTATACAATTCACAAGATTTAGCTTTTGTGAAGTTGCCAAACGAAATGACAACAGGTTCATCGATTATGCCGCACAAGAAAAACCCAGATGTGTTTGAGTTAACTCGTGCGCATTGCAATAGAATTCAGGCGTTGCCGAATGATATTATGATGACGATCAATAATCTTCCAAGTGGATATCACCGTGATTATCAAATATTGAAAGAAATATTATTCGAACCAATGATGCAATTTGATAATATTATTGACATCTTAACATTTGCGATTCCTCAACTTCAGATTAAAGATAACTATATGAATCAGGATAAATATGATCCGATTTATACCGTTGAAAATATTAATGAAGCGATTAAGAATGGAACACCTTTCCGTGATGCTTACAAAGAAGTTGGTTTATCTGTAGAAAATGGAACATATATACCACACAAAGAATTTCAGACTTCGCATATCGGAAGTATTCATAATTTGAGATTGGATTTAATTTCAAATAAAATCGAAAAATTCAAATTAGAAGCACAAGTTTTAAAATAAACACTTGTAATAAGTCAAAAATCATCCTCAAAATTATAGAATTTGAGGATTTTTTTGTCTTATAAATTTTATAATTTCGGAAAATATAAACGTTTAAATAATTGTAATTCTATATTTTGTAAAATAAAAAATGTTTTACAAAATAATTACAATCATTTTTTATTATATCAGGTCAAAATCATTCTAACTTTGACATATCAAATTAATCGATTAAAATTTAAAAAGATGAAAAAATTTTTCGCAGTAGTTGCAGTAGCAGCTTTATCATTAGGAGCAGTATCTTGTGGAGAGAAAACTGAAGAAGCACCAGTAGAAGAAGCACCAGCAGTTGATTCTTTAGCTACAGCAGCTAACGATTCTACAGCAGTTGATTCTACAGCAGTTGCTCCAACTGATTCTACAGCAGTTGCTCCAGTAGCTGATTCTACAGCAGTTGCTAAATAATTTATAGCGAAGCTAAAATATAAATGCGCTCAACTAGGTTGAGCGCATTTTTTATGTTATAAATTCATCATGAATCTTAAAGTAGATTTCCGTCAAATTTTCCTGATTGTATTTTTTTATCAAGTTCTGCTTGAATATCCTCTAAAACAGGGCGAACAGTAGATTCTGGAATATCAGAAACTCTAATATACATTAAGCCATCAATTGCATCATTAAATTTTGGATCAACATTGAAAGCAATAACCTTTGCATTTTGTTTGATGTATTTCTTAATCAAAACAGGTAATCTCAACATATTGGGCTCAAGCTCATCAATTAACTTATCAAATTTATTCAAATCAGCTTCAGATTCATCGAAAATAAATTCTTTATCTTCCTCTTTCAGCTTAACCTTAAACTCATTTTTTGCTCTCACATATTGCGCTACAGTAGAATCGTAATAATGAGATTTCATAAATTCGATCATCAAAGATTTTGAGAAATCAGAAAACTGATTACTAATACTCACTCCTCCAATAATAAATTTCTGATTTGGATTTCTCAACGTTACATGCACAATTCCTCTCCATAATAAGAACAATGGCATCGGCTTTTGTTGATATTCAGCTGAAACGAAAGCACGTCCCATTTCGATACATTTCTTGAAAAATGGATGAATTTCTGGATCAAAATTGAATAATTCATGAACATAAAATCCATTAATTCCATATTTTTCATACACTTCCGAACCAATCGCCATACGATATGCTCCAACAATTTTATTCGTATCCTTATCCCACAAAAATAAATGGTGATAATGATTATCAAATCGATCAAGGTCAATTTCATCATTTGTACCTTCACCTATCGCACGGAATGTTATCTCGCGTAAACGACCAATTTCCCTTAATATATTTGGAATTTGTTGAGCTGTAGAAAAGAAACATTCGTAATTATTATTTGTAAACAATAATGCTTGTTCATCTTTTCGTAAAGTTTCAATATCTTGAATTAATAAGTCTAAAGCTGTTTCCGAAATAATCGGCTTAACCTTTTTACTAGAAGAAGATAAGCTTGGTAAATTCGGCATTTTCAACTCAATATTCGAAGGGTTTTTCAATACTTGAGTTAAACTTCTTTTTTGTTTGTAATAAGACGAAAGCATGTATGTTTTCTTTCTCAAAAACTCAGAATAATCTTCTATAGACACATGCTCGTCTTGTTGTTTTTGTAAAATTGGTTTTCCAATACGAATCTGAATTGGTCGTGTTCTTTTCTTCATCATTTCAGCTGGCAACATTGCCGTTTGAAAATCTGGATGAATCTTCGCTACACGGTAAAAAATATTACTATTTCGCGCTCTAAAAAACATTGGAACAACAGGAACTTTCGCTTTTTTGATCAACTTCATCGCTGATTCTTGCCATTCTCTGTCAATAATTCTACTTTCGTCATCTCGATAAGAAACTTCTCCCGCAGGAAAAATCCCTAAACAACCTCCAGCTCTTAACAATTTTAATGCATCGCGCATTCCTGAAAGGCTACTGTATGCATCTTTACGTGTTTCGAAAGGATTAACTGGAATAATCATAGGTTCTAATGGTTTAATTTTTTGCAATAAAAAATTACCCATTACCTTGAAATCAGGACGAATTTTTGACATAAAATGCATCAAAATAATTCCATCCAACGCTCCAAGCGGATGATTAGAAATAATAATAAAAGGTCCTTCTTTTGGAATACGTTTTAAATCTTCTTCATGGATTTCGTAATCCATTCCCAAATCATCAATCAAATAATCCAAAAAAGGTTCGCATTGCAAATGCTTTCCACGATTGTACAAATCGTTTAACTGATCTATACTGAAAATTTTTTTCAATGCCCAAGCCACAGGTTTTCCTAAAACACCAATTTTAGAAAGACCCGAAGCTGAATAGATATCTTGTGTCGTGATTAAACTCATTTAAGCTTTAACAACTATTTGTAATGTTTCGCGCACTGTTTGTCGCAATAATTCTTTTTCTTTTGAAACAACTTTGTCAGAATCTGCATCGAAATGGCGAATTGTGTACAATAAAACATTGTTTTCTTCCTGCACTTTATACTCTTCGTTCATATCTGCAACAAACTTTTCTAAGTTGTCATATTTATCCTCCAAACATAAAGATAATGAAATTGCTGAATTTTGCATCAAATTTACTTTGATTTGATAATCATATAGTTTATTGAAAATTCCGCTCAATTTATCTTCTGTAATAAAAGAGAAATCTTTACTTGATAAACGAATCAAATGTTGCTCTCTTTTTAGGATAAAACAAGGTACTTTTGGATCTAATGGTTGACCTTTCGCTACCTCTGTTCCTGCTTCTGTAGGATTAATAAATGATTTTACGAAGAAAGGAATTTCTTTTTGTTGAAGCGGCTGTAACGTTTTCGGGTGAATAACAGATGCACCATAATACGCCAACTCTATTGCTTCTTCATATGAAATATGATTTAACAGCTCAGCATTATCAAAATAACGTGGATCAGCATTCAAAACTCCAGGAACATCTTTCCAAATCGTCATGTTATCCGCATTTAAACAATAAGCAAAAATCGCCGCAGAATAATCTGAACCTTCACGCCCTAAAGTTGTTGTGAAAAAGTTAGGATCAGAACCTAAGAAACCTTGGGTAATAAACAAACCTGTGTTTGGTAAACGTTTAATACTTTCTTCTGTTAATGCCCAATTTACTTTTCCTTCACGATATGTATTATCTGTTTTGATATAATCGCGAACATCTAACCATTCGTTATTAATTTGTATCGAATTAAGATACATACTGATGATTTTTGTCGAAATTAATTCTCCACAACAAACCACTTGATCATACACATAGCTATAATTTGGTGATTTGTTACGTCTTAAAAACGAAACAATATCATCAAAAAATTGCGAAATTTCGTTAGAAACCTCAGCTGGATTATCAAATAATTCTGTCGCTAAAGCAATGTGCTGTTCTTTTACTTCGTTAATTGTTTTTTCGAAATCTTGTTTTTCAAAATAGCGTTTGACTACCTCTTCCAATGCATTTGTTGTCTTGCCCATAGCAGAAACAATGATACATGTATTTTCGTAACCAACAGATTGCAATAAACTCGCAACATTTCTAACGCCGGCTGCATCTTTCACCGAAGCACCACCGAATTTGAAAACTTTCATTTCTATAAAAACTTTTTTTTGTAAATATTTAACTTGCAAATATAACCAAACTACACTTTATATGTTGACCGATTTTAATTAAAATAAAAAATAAATTTGAATGATGATTTTCACGTATTTAGATTAATTTCAAACGTTTGAAATGATATAAAATTGAGTTATTATTCCGATATTTGACCAGCAAAACATAATTATGAATACTAATTCTCATCAAACTCTTGGAGAGTTTATCATAGAAAATCAAGCAGATTTTATTTACTCATCCGGAGAATTATCTAGATTACTGAGTTCTATTAAATTAGCTACAAAAGTTGTTAATTATAAAGTAAACAAAGCAGGACTTGTAAATATCTTAGGCGAATTCGGAAATGAAAATGTCCAAGGAGAAAAACAACAAAAATTAGATGTTTTCGCAAACGATACGTTTATCGAAACGTTGTCGCAACGCGAAGTTGTTTGTGGTATTGCTTCGGAAGAAAACGAAGATTTTATCGCGATTCAACCTTCAAAAAATTCAAAAAACAGTAAATATGTTGTGTTGATTGATCCACTTGATGGCTCATCAAACATCGACGTAAATGTTTCTGTTGGAACAATTTTCTCAATCTACCACCGTGTTTCTGAACCTGGAACACCTGTTACAAAAGCAGATTTCTTACAACCAGGAAATAAGCAAGTTGCTGCGGGATATGTAATTTATGGAACATCGACAATGTTAGTTTATACAACAGGAAATGGTGTAAATGGATTTACATTGAACCCAGGAATCGGAACGTTCTATTTATCTCATCCAAATATGTGTATTCCAGAAGATGGACACATTTATTCAGTTAACGAAGGTAATTATGTAAAATTCCCTCAAGGGGTTAAAAATTACATCAAATACTGTCAGGCAGATGAAGAAGATCGTCCGTACACTTCTCGTTACATCGGTTCTTTATGTTCAGATTTTCACCGAAACATGTTGAAAGGAGGAATTTATATTTATCCTTCTGGAACAAATAATCCGAACGGAAAATTACGTTTATTGTACGAATGTAATCCAATGGCTTTTATTGCAGAACAAGCTGGAGGAAAAGCTTCTGACGGTTTCCAACGCATTATGGATATTGAACCTACAGAATTACACCAGCGCATTCCTTTCTTTTGTGGATCGAAAAATATGGTCGAAAAAGCAGAAGAATTTATGCGAAATGAAGAATTGAAATAATTATTTCTAAAAAAATAATCAAATAAAAAAATCCGCTCGATGAGCGGATTTTTTATTATCTAAACATCCAATTAAGGAATTGCAATACCTGGATAATTCCCTGGGTAAACATGTCTTAAAGTTGAATGATATTTTTTATTGATTGCATCAGCAAACATATTTGCGACAATTGCATATCCAGTTCCTGTTAAGTGAACTCCATCTAATGAGAACGCTCCACCAGAAACGAAAGTTGTTGTATATGTTTGTCCGTAATATTTAATTCCTGATTGAGAACTTAATTTTTTCATTTCAGAATATGTATCAACTAAAGCTAAATTATAAGCAGTTGCTAATTCAGCAATTGCTGCATTGTATTTAATTACAGCTGCTTCTGCTTTCGCAGTTTCTTTTGCTGTTAATACATAATTATCTGTCATTGGATAACTAACACCTACTACTGCTAATTTACCAGCTTCTTCTTGAGTTAATCCTAATTTCATTAACGCTGCAACTTGATTTGTATCAACTTTTCCAATTACAGAAGAAGAAGTTAAAACCAATAAATCTTTCGCTGTTGCTTGACGAGCTTGACCATAAATCATCCCAAATAAAGTTGCTTTTGCAGCTCCAATTTTAGGAGTAAGTGCAGCAGTGATTGTAGCTGATAAATCTGCTAAATCTTTATCTTTAATTACTACAGCACTTGCAGCATTCTTAGAAAAAAAGATTTTTCTTTCTGAAGCTCCAACCGCATCAAATACTTGATTTAATCCTGCATAAGTTGCATTCAATTCATCAATCATTGATGCAAAACTTGGGTTTGCAGGTGATAATGGCGCGTATGGAACCGTTGTAAAATATGGAATAGATGTTACAGAAGGAATATTTGCAATAACTCCTTTCGCCCCTACCGCTGTTAATGCTTTTAATCCATCATTAATTGTAGATTTTACCACATTTACATTAGAAATATCTGAACTTCCATAAGTTCTTGGATCAACATTATTTGTTTCATTATGATCTACTCCAACTCCACCAGATGTTGCATAACCTAAAACATCATTATTTCCAATCCAATAAGAGAAGAATGTTGGTTTTTGCGCAACTGCATCTCCAACTACAGAAGTTGTCGCATTACTTGCGAAACGTACAAAATAAGGATTCGCAGTTACTGGATCTGTTTTTAATCCTGCTGGATTTCCATAACCTGGCGCAACTAAATGATAAGACTTAGCACCTGGAACTCCCATATTTTGAAACTTTCCTTTATCTGCTAAGATATCTAAAGCCCCACCCGCAGGACTTGGAACTGGTGTTAAAGCTCCATTTACAATTTGTAAATTCAATTTACCTGGAAAACCTGGTAAATCAGTAAATCCACCTGTATCATTTTGCATATAAGGAATTTTAAATTCTCCTCCTCCTGCAGCTTTCATCAATCCAGCTAACATGTTTGGGTAAGAATTTTCTTGTCCAGATTTGTACAATGCATTATCTCTATAACCAGAAGTTAACGAGTTTCCTAATGCGATATATGTTTTAAAATTAGCTTCACCTGCAGAAACTTGAATATCTTCAATTGGATGATCAAAATCTTCGCTACAGTTAAACATCGTAGCAGCTAATGCAACTAATACTATTTTATTTAAGTGTTTCATTTTTGTCTTATTTTAGGTTGTACGATACGCCTAAACCAAAGTTTATAGCACGCATTTTAACATCTCCAGAGAAGTTTTGTTGAATATTATCAATATGTCTTTCGTCTCCTTTTACATATGATCCAAATAAATCAACATGAAAACCTGACTCGAATCTAAATCCTAATCCAGCTGAAACTGAATTTAAGTTAGAACTTGGTGTTTCTGATGACCAATAAGCTGATGGAACTGGTGATTTATCATGATAATAACCAACACGTCCAACAATCATCTCGCTGAAAGTATACTCTGCTCCAAAACGGAATAATGTATTGTCTTTCCAGTTTTTCGTAGAAGATGATGTGTAAAAAGTATTAGAAGCATCATTATATAAATTGATATCTAAACTTTTGTAACGTGTCCAGTTTTGCCAAACTACATCTCCAAAAAGTTCTAATTGTGGTAAAACTTTGTAAGACATTCCAAATGTAAACTCTGATGGTAATGGTAAAGTTGTATTCCATTTATCTGTATTAAAAGGCACATTAGATGCAATTCCAGAAGGAACATTCGACCATGTAACATCACCTTTGTTTGCAGAAACATCTACATTAGAACGGTACGCAATTCCAACTCCAAATTTATCTGTTGGCTTGAACATTGCTCCAACATTAAATCCTAAACCATGAGCATCTTTATCCTCTAATTTAAGTTTAATATCATTTCCAGCAACTGTTTGTACTTTCTCTAATTTAGCTGTTCCGTGTGTATAAATGAAACCTACACCCAAACTAAACCAATCAGAAAAACGATATGCAACCGTTGGCTGAATATTGAATGCTTTCAAGTCAATATGTGTAATATTTGCTTTGTTTTGCCAATCTTCTGGCCACGTAACCGAACTACCAAAAGGTGTCGTAACACTCAATCCAATTGCTAAATCATCTACAGGCTTGTAACTAACTGCCAAATACATTGGTGTTCCTAATTTACTATCTGTTTCTGCTTTTTGTAACGTCATTGGATCTTGCCATTTTACGTCAGTTTTTACACCAAAACCTCCGACAGCAATACTCAATTTACTATCAACAAAAGCTAAACCTGCAGGATTATAAAACGCAACACTCGCATCGTGAGTTTGTGTTGCAGAAGTCCCTCCCAATGCCGCTTGGCGAACTCCTTGTAAAGCAACTCGGTATCCACCTGCGAATGCAGAAGAAGATAAGCCGATTAATGCTAAGGTTAAGAAAATTTTCTTCATATTTTTTGTTCGTTTTTAATAATTCCTTTAAACAAAAATAACATAATTTTATAATAATGTTATGTTAACATAATAAATTTTGAAAAAATCTTTATTCTTAAGGCTTTCAGCCAGAATAATATTTGTGTAAAATATACACTATTGATAAATTTCTTTGATTTTTTCAGATATAATATATCCTTCAGACCAACACGCCTGAAAATTGAACCCACCTGTTATGGCATCAATATTTAAAACCTCACCGGCCATAAACAATTGTGGGATTTTTTTTGCTTGCATCGAATGAAAATCAATCTCTTTCAAATCGACACCGCCAGCCGTCACAAACTCATCTTTGAACGTACTTTTTCCATTAATTTGGTATTTCCCTTGCGTCAATTCTGTTGCAATTGCTTCGATGTGTTTTTTCGATAAATCTGCATAAACCTTGTTTTCATCTACACTACAATAGCTCAGAATACTAAACCAAAAACGTTTCGGAAAATCGAATGGATTATTTTTATGCACATTTTTCTTGGCATCAACTTGTTTTTTATCATTCAAAAATGAAATGATTTCGTCTTTAGATTGATTTACAAAATTGATTTCAGTCTCAAATTTATAATTGCTTTCATTTAATTTTAAAGCACCCCAAGCCGATAATCTCAAAATCGCCGGACCACTAAATCCCCAATGTGTAATTAGCAATGGACCTTCTGCCTCTAATTTTTGTTGATTAATTTTGACTTCAGCATTCTCGAAAGAAATTCCCATCAAACCTTCAATTCGAGGGTCTTTGCAATTAAATGTGAATAAAGAAGGAACTGGCTGAACAATTTTCAAACCTAAATTCTTCAAACTTTTCCAAAATTTAGGCGTACTTCCTGTTGTCACTATCACCGTTTCGAAAAAATGTTTTCCTGATTTTGTTATCAATTCATAACCACCATCAACTTTATTGATTTCTTGCACACCATCCGAGAAATTCAATTGTACTTTATTTTGATCAACAGCTTTTGTCAAAGCCTCTATAATCGAAAGTGAAGAATCGCTAACTGGAAAAATACGGTTATCGTCTTCTATTTTCAATTCTACTCCGCGCTCATCAAACCAAGCCATTGTATCGCCTGGTTGAAACGTGTAAAAAACGCTTAATAACTCCTTTTTTCCACGCGGATAAAATTCGACCAAATCAAGCGGATCAAAACAAGCATGCGTCACATTACATCTTCCTCCACCCGAAATGCGTACTTTTTGAAGCGGTAGATTTGCTTGTTCAAACAATATAGTTTGTTGTCCTACAGTTTTTCCAAGGTTTGCTGCAACAAAATATCCTGCTGCACCACCTCCTACTATGGCTATTTTTTTCACGGGGCAAAGGTAAAGTTTTATTTTTAACAAAATTTTTGACAAAAAAAGGAAATGTTTTCACATTTCCTTTTAAGACTTTTGTTCATGAAAAACGAACAAAGGTGTAATATTTTTATTTGCAATTTTCTTTGTAAATCCAGGTGAAAAAATCTTATCAAAAAAACCTTTATTGCGACTCACAACCGTCAACAGATCGATTTGTTTTTCCTTGATAAAATCCAACACCGCATTTACAGGATCTGCATCATGATAAACTTCAAATACAATTGGATCTCCAGCAAACTGATCTTGCCAATCTTTCATCGCTTGTTGATTAAATTTTCCGTCTTTCGAAACGTGCATGCAATGAATTTTTGCATGATGACGATTTGCAATTTCGATCAAATACTTCAATGCATCTTTATCTTTTTGATCAAAAACAGTCGTAAAACCAATATTCTTAAATCCTTTGAAAGACATTCCATGCGGAATACTAAGAATAGGAACTTTCATCGATGTAATCGCATTTATCGTATTCGAACCGAAAAGCATTTTCTCAATTCCTGAATTTCCGTCCGTTCCCATCACCACAAAATCAACACTTTCTTCACCAATAATTTCGCGTAGAATGTATAAGAAGTTTCCTTCTTCTAAAATAAACTTGATTGGAATTTCATTAAAACCATTTTCATCAGCAATTTGTCTTAGTTGCGGAATATTATCTTTGAAGTTGTCAAAACTTCCTAATTCTACCGTTTCATATACATTCTGAATCAATCCAGCACTCAAACTTCCAGTAATCATTGGCAATTCGTAAACATGCAACACATAAACTTGTGCATCGATACTTTTTGCAAGATTTAGTGCATATAAGAAGGCGTTATTGGCAGTTTCTGAGAAATCTGTTGGGAACAATATTTTTTTCATCTTTTCGTGTTTTGTACTCAAAAGTTACGAATAATTTCATTTCAACACGAAAAAAAGCTCAATCTATTTCTACAGATTGAGCTTTGTATATTCAGTATAAATTATCTTATTCCTGGAAAACAAACAAAGGCACGTTGTGTTGTGTCAAAATTTTCTTTGTAAAACTTGATGAAAATAATTTCTCGAAGAAGCCTTTGTTACGGCTAACTACTGTCAACAAATCAATTTTTTCTTCTTTGATAAATTCCAAAACTGCGTCTACAGATTCATTCGCAGTATAAATAGAAAAATCTACAGGCTCATCTTTATAATATTCTTTCCAATGATTAAGCGTCGGAATATCGTAATTTCCATCTTTCGAAACGTGTAAACAATGCACTTTTGCTTTGTAACGATAAGCGATTTCTGTTAAATAATCTAAGGCTTTGCGGTCTTTATCTTGGAAAATTGTCGTAAATCCGATGTTATTTATTCCTTTGTATTCGTAACCATTTGGCACACTCAACACCGGAACTTTAAGATGTTTGATCGCATTCATAGTATTCGAACCAAAAATAACTTTGTCAAATCCTGTATTTCCAGTCGTTCCCATTACCACAAAATCTACTTTTTCATCTTCGATAAATGTTGGCAACACAAACGAAAGCATTCCTTCTTTTACGAAAAATTTCAAATCAACATTTGCAAAACCATTATCCTCAGCCATTTTTCTCAAGAACGGAATATGATCTTTTAAATTCTCGAAATTATTTAATTCAATTGTATTATAAACATCTTGCAAAATACCAGCATCGATTCCTCCACTTACCATTGGATACTGAAAAGCATGCAAAACATATAATTCTGCATTTTGATTTTCGGCTAAATTTAACGCATACAAAAACGCATTATTTGCTGTTTCTGAAAAATCTGTTGGAAATAATATTTTTTTCATAATCTGTCTGTTTAATAGCTTTTTAAAGATACAAATTATTAAATATCTATATTTTAATTTGATGTTAAATCTTATTGTTTTTTATTATTTACGATGATTAAAAATATTATCATTTTCGTATAAATAGTAATCCGTAACTTTGTACCTTAAATAATTTTTCAATTCATGAATAATAAATATTTTCAAAAAACCATTATTCGATGGTCAGATTTGGATGCTAATCGCCATTTAGCGAACGCTTCGTATATGAATTTTACAAGTTTTGCACGTATTGCTTTTTTGAGAGATTATGGCATTTCGATTAAAAATTTGGAGGAATATGGAATTGGACCAGCTATTTTGCACGAACAATTTTCTTTTTTTAAGGAAGCTATGGAAGGTGAAGAAATTTATATTTCGGTAGAAATTGGTGGAATGTCGGAAGATGGAATGATTTATCAATTTATTCATAATTTATATAACCAAGATGGTGTACATCTTTGCCATTCTGAATTGACAGGTGTTTGGTTTTCGATGTCGAAAAGAAAAATGCAAGCACCACCAACAGAAATGTTAGAAAATATTAAAAAATCATTTGAAGGACAAACCGTCAAAACAATGTCGAAACAGGACATTATCAATTTACCTTTTCGTTCAGAAAATATAGATCCTTCAATCTTTACTCAAAAATAAAATCATGTTAGAAGATAAAAACGTTTCAAAAACAAGTTTAGCCGAAATTGGAGAATTTGGTTTAATTAACCAAATCAAAGAAGGTTTTCCAATCAAATTAGAAAGTTCTATCAAAGGAATTGGTGACGATGCGGCTGTTCTTGATTATAAAAAAGAGAAAATTGTGGTTTCTACTGATATGTTAGTAGAAGGCGTAAATTTTAGCTGGTCGTATATGCCTTTACGTCACTTGGGGTACAAAGCGGTTGTGACGGCAATTAGTGATATTTTGGCGATGAATGCTATTCCAAAACAATTGTTGATTTCGATGGCAATTTCGAATCGTTTTACGATAGAAGCTGTGGACGAAATTTACAACGGAATGAAATACGCTTGCGATAAATACAATATCGATATTGTGGGAGGCGATACAACTTCTTCTGTTAGCGGACTTGTTTTGAGTATGACTGCAATTGGCTCGGCTCCAGAAAAAGATTTGACTTATAGAAATGGTGCGAAGGAAAATGATTTGGTTGTTCTTTCTGGAGATTTAGGTGCTTCTTTTCTTGGTTTGCAAGTTTTGGAACGCGAAGCGCAAGTTTCAAAAGTGAATCCTAATAATCAACCAGATTTCGAAAATTATTCATATTTAATTGAACGTCAATTAAAACCTGAAGCGCGTTTGGATATTATCAATCTTTTGAAAGAGTTGAAAGTTAAACCAACTTCTATGATTGATATTTCGGACGGATTATCTTCTGAAATTATTCATATCTCAAAAGAAAGTGGTGTTGGAATTAATATATACGAAGAAAAAATCCCGTTAGATTCTGTTGTTATTCGCACAGCCGAAGAATTCAAAATCAATCCAATCACATGTGCTTTAAGCGGTGGAGAAGATTACGAATTATTGTTTACAATTGATCAAAAAGATTTTGAAAAAATCAAAGGAAATCCACATTTAACGGTAATTGGTCATGTAACTGGTAAAAACGAAGAAAACTATTTGATTACTCGTGGAAGTGAGCAAATGGTTCCATTAACTGCACAAGGTTGGGGAGTTGAAACGGAAGAAGAATAGGTTAATGAGATAATTCGCTAATTAAAAAATGTGATCCTTAAACGAGTTCAGATGACTTAACGAATTATCAAAACAAAACGTGTCAAGCTGATTTCATTTCAGCTTCTCTTCAAAATAATAAAATCAAAAAGCATTCAAGAAATTGGATGCTTTTTTAGTTGAAATAAGTTGTAATTTAGTTCTATTAATTAACCACTTATGAAATACTTTTTACTTTCATTTATTCTATTTTTTTGTTCATGTTCATCAACATTCAATTCTACTTATAAGAGCAAACAACTAAAAAAAACAGTTGATACTTTTATTGAATTAGGAGAAAAACATAATGAACGTATTAATCCTAATAATTCTTATTTAATTCTAGGTTTTGATAAATTAAAAAGTCCTGATAGAAAAGTTTTTTTTAATAATGCTGAATTTGGAGTTGGAATTACTTTTATGGCATACTTAGGATCTTGTAACACAAATGAGAAAACTCAACAATATGAGTATAAAAACTATACAATTGCTATTATAGATTCTGCTGACATTAATTTTAAAAGGTATAAATTTTTAAAACCAATAAATTCTAAGAAATTAAATTTAAACGAAAATACCTTCCAATGTAAACATGGTACGAGTAATCCATTGTATTATTCATTTTATTTTGATAAAAAAGGAATTATCCAATCTATTGATCCTTGGGGAAAAAGGAAATTAATTCGAGATAAGTTAATTGAAAAAGGATTCAACATAAACTTAAATTCTGATGAAGTATACTCTAAAGGAGCTGTAGACTTAGAAGAATAAAAATCATAAAAAAAGCTCGAAGTAATAAGTTCGAGCTTTTATATTGTTAGCATTTTCGCTGTCGAATTATCAATTAAGATAATGGTTCAACTGAAACGTAAGATCTATCGTTACGTTTTTTAGTGAAAACTACTTTTCCGTCAATTAAAGCGAATAATGTGTGATCTTTACCGATTCCTACATTATCACCAGGATGATGTTGAGTACCTCTTTGACGAACAATAATGTTACCAGCGATTGCTGCTTGTCCACCAAAAATTTTAACACCTAAACGTTTCGAATGTGATTCACGACCATTTTTCGAACTTCCGACCCCTTTCTTATGTGCCATTTCGTTTTGTTTTTAAGAGTTAATAATTAATCTCAGCTCAATCTTAACCGATTGAAGCTACTTCAATTTTAGTGAATTGTTGACGATGACCGTTAGACTTTTGGTAACCTTTTCTTCTTTTCTTTTTGAAAACGATTACTTTGTCTCCTTTCACGTGTTCAACGATTTTAGCTACTACGGTAACTCCGTCTATAACTGGGGCGCCGACAGTGATTGCTCCGTTATCTGTTAATAAAACACGGTCGAATTTTACTTCGTCACCTGCTTCACCAGCTAAACGGTTTACAAACAATTGTTGGTCTTTTTCAACTTTGTATTGAAGCCCTGCTATCTCTACAATTGCGTACATAAATTAATGTTTATAAATGAAAATTGAGTGCAAAGATAATCAAAATTTTGAATTTAGATACTTGAATTCATTGAAATTTAATTAGAAAGATAAAAAAACTATGACATATCTTCTATTTGGATTAATTAAAAATAAGTATCTTTGCCTTTGAGATAATTCATAGATAGATTGGTAGAAATGATTGAAAATTATTCTTTAAAAGATTTAAAAATTGGCGAACAAGCAGTTGTAACAGGGTTTAGTACCGAAGATATTCCTGCAAAGTTTTATGAAATGGGCTTTATTCCTGGAACAAGTTTATTGGTAAAAAATAAGGCTCCATTTGGTGGTCCTATTTGCATCAGTATCATCTCTAATAAGTCTGTTTTAGCTTTAAGAAGAAACGAAGCCGATAAAATTTTGATAACAAAAAAATAATGAATCATTATAAAATTGCCTTAATTGGTAACCCAAATGTTGGTAAAACTTCGTTATTTAATAAATTAACAAATCTTCGTCAAAAAGTTGGGAATTATCCTGGTGTGACGGTAGAAAAGCGCGAAGGTAAAATAGAACGAAATGGAAATAAATTCCAAATTACAGATTTTCCCGGAACGTATACAATTTATCCAAGTTCTTTGGATGAAGAAATTGTATTCAAAACTTTAGGAGACAAAACCAATAGTCATTACCCAAATTTAGCAGTTGTTATTGGTGAGCCATCTAATCTAAAACGATCGATTTTGTTGTATCAACAAGTTCGAGATTTAGACGTTCCTGCAATTTTTGTCATCAATATGAAAGATGAAATCAAAAGCAAGGGACTTAATATTGATTTGAAAAAGTTAGAAGATTTTCTTCAAACAAAAATATACTTAACAAACGCGCGTACAAGCGAAGGAATTGATGAATTAGTAGAAGCTTTTACAAAAGACGCAACTCCATATAATCGTCATTACGAAATTCCGAAAGAGTATCTTTCTATTGTAGAAAAAATCAAGAATGAATTTAATCTTAAATCTGATTATTTAGCTTGGCAATATCTTTCACAGAAAGAAGTTCCGTTCGAATCGAAAGAAAATCTAAGTAAATTAGATACAATTAAAAAAGAAAATTCTATTGTTTCGAAACGATTACAAGTCAAAGAAGCCTTAGATCGAAATAAAATTTTAGAGGAAAAATTAAACGATATTATTTCATATAATTTTGACGGAAATGAAACCTTAACCGATAAAATTGATAAAACATTGATTCATCCAGTTTTTGGATACATCATCTTTTTAGGAATTTTATTATTAATCTTTCAAGCTGTTTATGCGTGGTCTGCACCATTAATGACAATGGTCGAAGATTTATTTGGTTGGATCGACGAAAAAGCAATTAGTTTAATACCTGAAGGACCTATCAACGAAATCATTGGAGGTGCAATAATCCCAGGTATAGAAGGGATTGCCGTTTTCGTTCCGCAAATTGCCATTTTGTTTTTATTCATTTCAATAATGGAAGAAACGGGCTACATGAGCCGCGTGGTTTATTTAATGGACAGATGGTTAAAACCATTTGGATTAAGCGGAAAAAGTGTTGTTCCGTTAATTTCTGGAGTTGCCTGTGCCGTTCCTGCAATCATGTCTGCACGTAATATCGAAAATGACAAAGAGCGTCTATTAACGATACTTGTAACGCCTTTTATGACGTGTTCGGCTCGTTTACCAATTTACATCGTTTTAATTGCTTTAGTAATTCCCGACGAACATATTTTTGGATTAAGTTACCAAGCTTTGGCGTTATTTGTGATGTACATTTTAGGTGTTTTAGGCGCATTAGGAAGTGCTATTTTATTGAATTTAATCATTAAAGCAAAACATAAAAGTTACCTAATTTTAGAAATGCCAACGTACAAACTTCCTGATTGGAAAAATGTTGGAATTAATGTTTGGGAAAAAACGTTAGGATTTTTAGTTGATGCGGGTAAAATCATATTTGCAATTTCGATTATTCTTTGGGTTTTAGGAACTTTCGGACCTGGAGAACAATTCAGAAATGCAGAAGAAATTGTAACTGCTCATCATCCAAAAATGAATGAAGAAGATTTAGCAAATGAAATTGCTTCTTATAAATTAGAACATTCTTATTTGGGTAGATTAGGTTCAGTTATAGAGCCAGTTGTAGAGCCATTAGGATACGATTGGAAGATGGGAATTGGTTTGATTTCGTCATTCGCTGCGCGTGAAGTTTTTGTCGGAACAATGTCAACGGTTTACAGTTTAGGAGAAGTTGATGTAGAGGACAATGGTCAAAAAGATCGTTTACTTCATCGTATGAAAAATGAGATCAACCAAAACACAGGAGAACCAGCATATAACCTCGCTACAGGAGTTTCATTGTTGTTATTTTATGCATTCGCAATGCAATGTATGAGTACAATTGCGATCGTAAAACGCGAAACAAATTCTTGGAAATGGACATTGATTCAGACAGGGTTTATGACAGGTTTGGCATATGTAGTTGCATTTATTGCATATCATTTTTTAAAATAATAGTATGGACAATATTTGGATACAATATATTTTTATCGCTTTCCTTTTCGGATTTGCAGTTTGGTATGTTGTAAAATTAATTAGAAACTCATTTAGTTCAAAAGGAGGCGGATGCTCAAAAGGCTGTGGTTGTTCTCCAAGCAAAGATGAATTTCAAAAAAAAGGCTAACTCTTAAAAGTTAGCCTTTTTTATTTCAAAATTTCGGAGTATTTTTACAAATAGTATAATCATTGAAAATCAATTATTTTAATGATTATCAATTGGTTTTATTTTATTAATTCGGAATATAAATTTTACAAAAAATGGAAACTTGGTTAATCATTTTATTATTAATTTCAGCGATAATTATCTTAGGATTAATTATTTACTTTGTTTCCAAAAAAACTAAACAATCAACTGAGATTTCTGTCGAAGAAATAAGTTCTGTAAAAGAGATTAAAGAAATTCCTTCTGAACCAATCAAAGAAGAGGTTACAAATAAAATCATTTCTCCAACTCCACCAACAGAGGTTATGATTGAAGAAAAACCAACGAATAACCTTAGCATTTCATCTAAAACCGAGAATGACTTACTTCGAAAATTAGAGTTATTTGAGAAGAATAAAGGCTTTACTAAGAAAGATATTAACCTTGCTTCATTATCAAAACAATTTGGAACGAATACAAAATATCTTTCTGAAATCATTAAAACTCATCGTCAAAAGCAATTTAATTCTTATTTGAATGAATTGAGAGTAAATTATATCGTCAATCGACTTCAAAATGAGCCGAAATACATTAACACGAAAGTAAGCTATTTAGCAAGTGATTGCGGATTTGCTTCTCATAGTACTTTTACAACAACTTTTACTCAAATCATGAATGAATCTCCTTCTGCTTTTATAAAAAGAATTAAAGAGGAACAAAAAAATTCATAATTACGAATTAATGAAGTTTATATAATTGAATTTAAAATATATAAACAATTATATTTGTTTTATTTTTTATACCAATCAATGCAAGAGCTATATAAAATACATTCACAAATTTCGATTGTATTTTTTTATTCTTAATTAAGACTTTATCTTTAATCTAAGATTGTGTCTTATGCGAAAAATTGACCCCGAAATACTTGCTCAAAAAATAAAAGAAGGCGATCGTTTTGCCTTATCAAGAGCTATTACACTAGCCGAAAGCAATCGTTTAGACGATTTGAAATTAGCGCAACATATCATTAGTTTATTACCTGTTTCCAAAACTTCAAAAAGAATTGCCATTACAGGAATTCCCGGTGTTGGTAAAAGTACTTTTATCGAATCTTTGGGGAAATATATTCTAAGTAAAGGTGAAAAAGTAGCGATTTTAGCAATTGATCCAAGTAGTTCCCTTTCAAAAGGAAGTATTTTAGGCGACAAAACACGCATGGAGGACTTATCGCGAGAAGAGAATGCTTATATACGTCCAAGCGCTTCTAACGGTTCTTTAGGTGGTGTTACCTCACGTACATATGAAGCAATTTTATTATGCGAAGCAGCAGGGTTTGAAAATATTTTGATTGAAACTGTCGGTGTTGGACAATCTGAAACCTTAGTAAATGAAATTTCAGATCTCTTCTTATTTCTTCAACTTCCGGGTTCTGGAGATGATTTACAAGGAATAAAACGAGGAATTATGGAAATGGCTGATTTAATTTTTGTCAATAAATCAGATTCGTTTCAAGAAAAATTAGTGAAAGATGCAAAATTGGATATTGTTCGTTCATTGCAATTTTTACCAACCAAATCTTCTCAATGGAAAAGAAAATCAATTATCGGTTCTGGATTAATCGGAAAAGGAATTCCTGAACTTTGGGAATTGGTCAATGATTATTTCAATTTTATTAATGAAAATAATTATTACGCATCAAACCGAGAAAAACAACAGCTTAATCAAGCGGAACGCTACACAATTGATTTGATTAATCAACAATTTTTAAAATTACTTAAGGAACACCCACTAGAATTAAGCAAAAATTTATCTGCATTCGAAATGGCAAAAGATTGGTTGAATAACCACACTGAAATTGATGAATTTCTTAATAAGTAAGTTTACGATTATTGAATCAAAATAACAAAAAAACGGCTCAAAATTGAGCCGTTTTTTTAGGACTGTCTCTTAAAGTGTGTAAGTTCAAAAATTAAGCTTGGGTTAGGTTCTACTTTTTAGAGTCTAACCCTTTCTTGATATAGGATTAAAAATTGATCAATAATAACTCCCCAGTTTCTTACTGG